>CAVSSV010000025.1:0-54107 GCA_963730695.1 uncultured Pseudomonadota bacterium | reverse complement strand
ACGCATCCACATCGCCAAACTATGGATGTTGTCTTCGCTTGATGTCTCCGGCCGCCCGCCGGATTTCACCGCTGCGACGAACGCCGACAACACGCCGGCATGGCCATCGATCGCGTCGTCCGGCGCGAGCGCGGGGACCTCAACCGTCTTCACGCTGTCGAACAGACGCTCGCGCGGCGGCCCGGCGCCCACCTCGATGCGGATATCCGTACCGCCGTCCCAGGTCAGCGTGCCCTTGGAGCCGATGAGGCGCCACGCGCTTTCCCACGAGGTCTGCAGGCCCTCGGCGCACCACGAGCCGCGATAGGTGAACACGGCGCCCTTCTCCATGTCGAAGATGGCGGCGGCGCACGGGCCCTGGCGATACCAGGAATTCACCGGGTTCCATTCCTGGGCGTAGACCCCCGTCGCATTGAGGCCGGACATGCAGCGCGCAGCGTCGAACGTGTGGATCGCCATGTCGAGCAGCAGCACATGCGCCATCTCCTCGCGAAAGCCGCCGAAATGCGGCGCGAGGAAGAAGTCGGCGTGCAGGCTGCTGACGTCGCCGATCAGCCCGTCCTTCACGGCCCGGGCGATGCGGCGCAGGCTCGGCAGGTAACGGCGATTTTGGATGACGGCGTGGATGCGCTTCTTTTCCCTGGCAACGCGCAAGAGATCGCGCGCCTCGGCGAGGCTCTCCGCCATCGGCTTTTCCGAGAGCACGTGACAGCCCGCCTCAAGCGCCGCGCGCACCACGCCGTGACGCGCCGCGGGCACGACGACGTCAAACAGAATGTCCGGCTTGGTCTGGGCGAGCAGCGAGGGCGCGTCGGCGGCAACAACGGCGGAACCGAGAGAAAATTCCTTGGCGCGGCCGGCGGCTCGCGCCGTGTCGATGTCGGCGAGGCCGACGATTTCAACGTCCGCGTGCTTGCCCGCAGCCTCAAGCCAGGCGCGGCTCATCGCTCCGCATCCGATCAACACTGCACGTAGGGCCAACGAATACCCTCCCCAAGTTCCGGCTCTTGCTTCGTGACGCCGTAAACGTTTACGGTGTAGGCTGTCCCGCGTTATTCTGTCAAGACAGTCGTGGGCCGCGCCAATAGGGCCGATGCTGGGAGGGACCGTTTTTGGTCAGCATTCGCGATCTCGCGGAGCGTTTGAACGTGTCGATCGGCACCGTTTCGCGCGCGCTCAACGACAAGGCCGACGTCAATCCGCTAACGCGACAGCGCGTCCGCGACGCCGCCGCGGCGCTGGGCTATTCGCCCAATCAATCCGGGCGCAGCCTGCGGCGCGGCCAGACCGATCTTGTCGGCATCATCGTCACCACCGCCGTCGGCGACCGGCCGATCGACAACGTCTTCAACGCAGTGCTCGACGCGCTCCGCCGCCGGCTCAGCGAGCGCAATTACGATCTCGCCATTTTTCTTCAGGGGCGCGATGAAGAGATTTTTGGCGCGCTCCGCCGCATCGCCGAACGCGGGTTGGTGGATGGCCTGGTGATCTCCAATACCCTGCCCGACGATCCGCGCATTGAATACCTCGTCAAAATGGATCGTCCCTTCGTCGCTTTCGGCCGCAGTCGTTCGGGCGGCACTCACGCCTGGGTTGATCCGGATTTTGACGCCGCCGTCGCGGGCGCGATCGCCGAGCTCGCCGCGCTGGGACACAAGCATATCGCCTTCCTCACCTCGAATAATCGGGCCAACTATGTGCAGTTGACCCGCAAGGCATACCGAAAAGCGATGGCCCAGAGAGGCCTTGCGATCGACGCCGCATGGCTATCCAGCGTTGACCCGACAGAGGCCGGCGGCATCGCCGCGTTCGAGGCTTGGCAGGTCGCAAAAAAACCGCCCACCGCAGCCTTGGTCGCCGACCCCAGGCAAGCCGCCGGGCTTTATGCCGCGCTCGCTCGAACCGGCGGCGTCCCCGGGCGCGATTTTTCGATCATCGGCGTCTTGCCCGAGGCGCCGGCCTCCACGCTGCAGCCAACGCTCGCTCGTTTTGAGACGGACTGGTCGACGATTGGCGCCCGGCTGGGCGATGCCCTGCTGCAATCGATCGCGTCCAAAACCGCGCGCAAGGAGAACACCGTCCCGCCCCAGCCGATCCAGGAGATCGTACCCGTCACCTACCTGACCGGGGATAGCGCGGGCCCGCGCTAGCAAGCGGCTGAACCGCGGGGCCTCCTGTCGCGTCGATCAAACAGCGCCCGCAGGCATTTTCGACCCCTCGGAAAAGGAGGTCGAAAAATGTTGACGAAAGCAGTTCGTTCATGATATGTTCGAGTGATGACAGTTGTCTCCGTCATGGACGATCCCGGACTTGATCCGGGGATTGGCCCGACCATCCACGCCGTGCCGACGGCCCGCGTGCTAGGATTGGAACTCGTCTGCAGCCCCGTATGCGCCTTGCGTCGCACAACGACGTGGATGGCCGGGAGAGCTGGGCCATGACAGGGGCGCGAAAATCGAGAAAAAGTCCGCCCACGATGGAGCAATCGTATAAGCCACTGAAGTAATTGATTTAAATTTCGAAGGCGGGCGCTGAAATTTTCTGAGGCTTTCGCTGGCTTTCGCAGATTTGCTGAGACTAGCGCGTGGTTTGCCCAGGTAGGTGTGAGATTTACCCAAAAGCGCGCGGCGAAAAAGGAATGTCTGTCTCTCGTTATTCGCGCGGTTGCGCAAATTTTGCGGACAGTAATCCCGTGTCACGGGGCTGTAGGGAATCGGGATGGGGTCAAATTGCGCGACTCCCGCTCCCGCAGGTCGCTTTTTGATCTGCCGCCAGAACGCCGCTCGGCGTGGGTCGTTCAGAGCGGCTATTCGCGGCGATCGACTGCAAACGGGGGCGAACCGATATGAGCGCTATTCCGACATCGGCCGCAAGTGCAGGCGGCGCCAGCTTTCGCGTCGGCTGTGCGCTGAACCGCACTCTTAGAGTTTTCTTCGCCGGTTGGCGGAAGTTCGCCGTGCTTTCCGCTGTCCCGTTGGCGCCCGTGCTCCTCCTCAACCTTTTCGCGACACAGGCTCCGCTCAGCGCAAAGGGCGGCCTCGCCTTGGCCGGAGTGCTGTTGCAATCTCTTCTTGGATCTGCGGCGACTGGGACCTGTCTGTTCGGCGCCTTTCAAATCATGCGCGGACAGCGGTTTTCGATTTCGGACTCTTTCAAAGCTGCGCGCGGTCGGCTGTTGACGCTGATCGTCGCGGCCTTGGCAATCGGCTTGTCGTTCGCTCTGGGGCTCATGGCGATCTTCGGTCCAGTCTTGATCTTGGCGCCTCTTTTGGGCGGCACCGCCTTCACGGGCGTGGCTGCGCTCGTCGCTTTCGTTGTTTTTGCCGTCCTTTGCCGGATGCTCCTGGTATCGTGGGCCGTTGTGTTTCCCGCTATTGTTATCGAACGGCTTGGAGTGGGAGCCGCGATGCGCCGGAGCCAGTCCCTGACATCAGGTTATCGTTGGCCGATCTTCTGGTTGTACCTTCTGGTCGGAATTATTGCGGTGTTCATCGTCGTCCTCGCAGCAGGACTCTTCGCCGGCATCGTGAGAATTTCGGCCAGCGTCGCCGCTTACTTGAGCGACTTCGACATTCTGACTCGATTCGCCGCAACGGTGGTCGCGCAAGCTTTCACGGCCGTCCTGTCGGCGGTGATCCACCATGACCTGTGCGTCGTGAAGGAAGGGGTCGACATCGAGACCCTTACCGGCATTTTCACCTAGAGCGCCGATGTCTCGGCGGGGCGGCTTCGTACATCGTACCGTCGCCGGAGGGTGCTATTGCAGTTTGGCGCCCATCGTTCACGGCCGCCCTTTCCGGCCGCGGGCGCCTCCCTTGCGGGGCGCCACGAAGCGTTGGTTGCAGACCGTAACACTTGGTTCCGCGCAGTCTGTGATGCGCCTTTGGAAGGAGACCTTTGATGAGCGCCATTTCAGCGGTCGCAGGTGCAGGCGGCGCCGAATTTCGCGTTGGCGATGCGCTGAACCGAACCTTCAGCGTCTTTATTTCCGGCTTCCGCAAGTTTGTCGTGCTCGCGGCCATTCCGCTAGCGCCGGTGCTGCTCATTGACATCATCGCGACGCAGACCTCCACCAACGTCGAACAGGGCCTGAACGGGTTCGGCTCGATCTTGCAGTTTGTGCTCGGCTCGCTAGCGACCGGCACCTGCCTCTTCGGCGCCTATCAGATCATGCGCAATCGGCCGTTTTCCATCTCGGAATCCTTCAAAGTCGCGAGCGGCCGCATGGCGTCGCTGCTCGGCGCGACGTTGCTGGTCGGGTTGCTGACAGGTCTGGCGTTTCTTCTTCTGATCGTTCCCGGCGTGATGCTGATGGTCGCTTGGACCGTCGTTCTGCCCGCCGTCGTCGTCGAGCGGCTTGGCGCGCGAGCGGCGATGCGGCGCAGCCGGGCGCTCACGTCGGGCCATCGTTGGGCGATCTTCGGCCTGATCATTCTCGCGGGCATCATCACCGCGATAACGGTCGGCATCGCGACCGGCATCGTCGCCTTTCTCACCGCGCTGACCGCAGGTCTGGGCCCGGTTATGGCGATCATCACCGTCATTTGCGTGTTTGCGGGAACGGTCGTCGCCCAGGCGTTCTCGGCCGTCCTGTCGGCGGTGATTTATCACGACCTGCGCGTCGCCAAGGAAGGCGTCGACGTCGAACGGCTCGCGGACGTTTTCGCTTAAGGCAGGGCGTTCAAACCAATGACGACGATCGTAGCGGCGCCGGAGTTTGCGCCGTCGGCCCTGAGGGTCGGCGCGTCCATCAATACCGCCGTGCGCGTTTTCGCGCAGGGCTGGTGGAAGTTCATCCTGATCACCCTGCTCCCGATGGCGCCGTATTACCTTTACATCCTCCTTGTCGGAACGAGCACGCTACGCGACGCGCAAACGGGAACGATAAGCACCGGCGGCTATTTCGCCACGGCCGCTGTCCGATACGGAGTTCTCATTGTGCTTTCCGTATTCTCCTCGACGACCTGCATCGCCGGCGCGCACCAAATCCTGCGCGGAGGGGACTTCTCGCTCGTCGAAGCTTTGAGACAGGCGTTGCAGCGATTGCCGTCCGCGCTCGGCGCCTCGTTTCTCATGCTGCTGGCGATGGCGGTGGGATTAGCGCTTCTCATCGTCCCCAGCTTCATCGCCCTGGCAATGTTTTTCGTCACCTCTCCGGTCGTCGTTATCGAGCAGGCCGGCCCGCTCACTGCCCTCGCCCGCAGCCGCCAGTTGACGAAAGGCGCGCGCTGGAAATGCCTGGGCGCGATCGGGCTCACCTATCTCGCGCTCTTTGTCTCGGCCGCAGTGCTCGGAGGCGCGGGCGCTGCCCTCGGCGGCCTGATCGGCTATCAGCTCGGCTCGATCCCGCCTTCGATCGTGTTCTCCGCGTTCATCGCCGTGTTGACGACGGTCGTCTATCGCGACCTGCGTCGCGCCAAAGAGGGCGTAGGAGCCGACGTGCTGGCCGGCGTGTTCGAGTGACTATACCGCCGTCGGCGCGCTCGTCTTGTCCGCCTTGTACTTCCCGAACAATTGCTCGCGCTCCAGATGCGCGCGCTCGGCGACGTAGAACTCGTTCAAAAAAGCCTGGGCGTCGTTGACCGGCGCCGGCCCGGTCCAGGCGATCTTCGTAGCGATCTTCTCGCAGACATCGCGATAGATCGCGTTGGTCTCAGCGCTCGCTGGGCGGCGCAAGATCTCCTCAAGCACTTGCAGCTCGAACGCGCCGTAAGCTTCAAGCTGCGCCCGGGTGAAGCGATAGCGGTTCTGCGCCTTCCCCAACTCGGCAAGCAAGTTCGGTTTCGGGACCGCGATGACAAGCGTGCCAGCGATGAGGTCGCCCGCGCGGCGATGTTCGGCGTTGAGGAACGGCAGGCTGGTGACGACAAGGAGCCAGCCGAGATAGGCGAGCTGCGTCCAGAAATGGCTCCCCGCTTGGCTCGCCAGCGTCAGCGCTAAGCCTAAGGGGAGAAACGTCTCGACTTCACGCGTGAGATTGCGCGCGACGACGGCGCTCGGCGTCAACGCCCCGCCCTTGCGGTCGATCACCTTGAGTCCCGCGAAACGCTTGCCCGGCGTCGCGCCCTGCATCGTCAGCTCGAAATGGATGAAGTAGAAATTGCGCAGCAGGAACGCCGAAAACACGATCAGTGTCGTCACCACGGCGCCATTGATCTGGCTGTACAACAGCGCCACGAACACCAGCACCAGAAACACCATCGCCAGCGCCCAGAAACAGAGGTCGACGACAAAGGCCAGCAGACGTTCGCCGACGCTTGCGACCTCAACCTCGAGCGTCACGCCTTCGGGCGTCTCGATCGCGCGCTTGGTGCGGCGCGAGCCGTCGAGGAAGGCGTTGATGCGCTCCAGTCTAGCGGCCATCGGCGCGCCTCCGTCCTGCGAAGGCGAAGTAGCTGAACCACAGCAGCGCGGTCGCGGCGGCGAAGGCGAAGCGCCAAGGCGTGCTGGCGATCAACTGCCGAAGACCGCCCTCGATCAATCCCGCGAGGAACAACATCAGGACGGCGCCGCCGACGAGGCTTGAGACTTCCCGCCCTCGCCGCGCGAGATTGTCCAGACGCGAATATTGGCCGGGCGCCAGGACCGTCTGGGCGATGGCGAGGCCGCCAGCGCCGCAGAGTATGATCGCGCCAAACTCCGTGACGCCGTGAATCGACACCCAGCCCATGAAGTCCCAGAACAGGCCGCGATCGTAGTGCAGCGCGATGAACGCGCCGAAGATCACGCCCTGATAGAGCAGCAGCACAAAAGTCGGCGCGCCGCCGGCGACCCCGAGCGCGAACGTGAGGATGGCGACGCCGGTGTTGTTGCGGAACAAAAAATTGGCGAACACCACAAAGCTCTCGACGAAGCCCGGCCATGGCGCGAAGATTTCGTGGGCGCGCAGTTCCTCCGCCGTGCTCTTCGCGCCCCGCCCGCCCGCTAGGTCTTGCGGCGTGAGCAAAGTGACCCATTCTTCGCTCTGATGCGCCAGCACGAAGCCGGCGATCGTCCCCCCGAGAATGACCAAAAAGGACAGCGCAATCGGCCCGAGATTCGCCCGGACGGCTCGCGGAAAGCCGCCAAGCAGAAACCCCTTCAGGCTGGCGCCGCACGCCGACGCGCGGCCCATAGACGATGAAGTAGGCGCGGAGCGCCAAGCCCTCGAGGTAGAGAATGAGATTGCGGTCGAGCGCGATCGCCCGCGCCACCGAGAGCGAGGAGATCGCCGTGCGGTAGAGAGAAGGCAAGCGCTGCAACTCGTCGGCGCCGAGCGACTGTACGCCCTTCCGTTCGGCGACGCCGATCATGCGCTCGAGGTCGCGCCATGCGCCTTCCCTGCCCTTCCTGAATTCCGCGCTTTGCAGCACCACGAGCGCGCGCGGCGCATCGCGGTTGCAGGTCTAGCCTGGCCTCGCTCACAGCAGCCCCCTGCCCTTGATTTCGAGGTAGCGGTTCACCAGCGACACCGCGAGACCGCGCGCCGGCGTCTCCAGGCAATGCACGCCCATGCGTTGCAGCTTCTCGAACACCAGCGCCCGCTCGCGCAGGAAGTCGCGACGCCACCAGCGCGCGGGCGACATCCGGGAAATCCTTCGGCGCCGCCTGCGCGGTTTCCGCCAGCAGCGGGTCGGAGAAGGTGACGAAAATCACGGCATGCCGATTGGACATCCGCTTCACCCCGTCGAGCATAAGCTGCGCCGTCGTCGTGTCGACGAACTCGGTGAACAGCACCACGAGCGCGCGCCGCTTCAGCCGGGCGTTCAGTTCGGCGAGGCCGAGCGTGTAGTTCGTCTCCTCCGCGAAATAGCCAAGATGCGAAGCGCCGCGCTGCAGGCCGATGAACGAGCGCACCCCGCGCTGAGGCGATGAATAATGCCGCACGCGGGCGTCAAAGCCGAACTCCCCGACGAAATCGCCCGTCCGCAGCGCCACCCAGCCAAGCTGAAGACCGGCGTGAATGGCGTGGTCGAGCCGCGTGAGCTTGCCGATCGGCTCCGCCATCAAGTGGCCGGTGTCGAAGGCGAGCACGATCTGATGATTGCGCTCGATGCGGAATTCCTTCGACAGCAGCTTGCGATGGCGCGCCGAATGCTTCCAGTCGATAAAGCGGTTGTCCATGCCCGACGTGTGGTCGCGTAGCGAATCGTATTCGGCGCCTTCGCCTTTTTCGATCTCCACCTTCATGCCATGGGCCGCCTCGCGCTCATTGAAGCGGATGGCGTTGCTCTGGATCGAACGGATGTCCGGCACGACGTCGACGCTGCGCTCCTGGGCGAAGCGCTTGAACCGTGCGGCGAGCCCCAGCGGCCCGCGCCAACGCAGCCACAGCGCGGCGACTCGCACGACGCCGCGCCGCTCGGCGGGAAGGTCGAAGCGGATGCCGGCCTGCCCGCCGTCGCCGACTTTGGCGACGAGCGGTTGCGGCGGCGCAATCGGGCCGACCGCGTCGAGCACGACCTCGACCCTTGGCGCGCCGCCCGCGCCGCTGAGCGAAAACGCCAGCGGCACGTTCTCGCCGACGCTGACGCGCGCCGGCGCGCTTAGTCTCAGCGAAAATCGCCGGGCCGACGGCGCGAGCAGAGCGTCGAGCCCGACACAGAGCAAGGCGAACGCGGCCAGAGCGACAACAAGGGGCCAAGCGTTCGGCGCCAAGCTCAGCGCGACGAAAGCCAGCGGCAACAACGCCGCGAAGCCGAAGACGGCGCGCAGCGTCGGGCGGATCATCGGGGCGCGGCGACTTGCGCGACGACGTCACGCGCGACCTGGTCGGCGCTCAAGCCTTCGATCTCCGCCGCCGGCGACAGCACAACCCGATGGCGCAGCAACGGCGGCGCGAGGATTTTCACGTCGTCGGGAATGACGAAGTCGCGGCCCTCGAGCGCGGCATGGGCGCGCGCCGCGGAGGCCAGCATGGTCGCGGCGCGCGGCGAGGCGCCCGTTTCCAGGTTGGGGTTCTCGCGCGTCGCCCGGATAAGATCGACGATATAGTCGACGAGCGGGCTCTCAAGCTTCACCGTCTCGACGAGAGCGCGCGCTTCTCCCAGCGCGGCCGGGTTCATCGCGGCCTCCAGGCCGAACTCCTGCAAGCGCGGCATCAGCGCGCGATGGCCGTGCCGCGCGACAATCGCGCGTTCCTCGTCGCGCTGGGGGTAGCCGATGACGATCTTGAACAGGAAGCGGTCAAGTTGCGCTTCCGGCAGGGGATAAGTGCCCTGCTGCTCGATTGGGTTTTGCGTCGCCACGACCATGAAGTCGTCGCCGAGCGGATGGGTCACGCCGTCGATGGTCGCGGCGCGCTCGTTCATCGCCTGCAGCAGCGCGGCCTGGGTCTTGGGCGGCGTGCGGTTGATTTCGTCAGCCAGCAGGATGTCGGTGAAGATCGGTCCCTGGGTGAGAGTGAAGGCGTTGGTCTGGAAGTTGAAGAGGTTGGCGCCGAGCAGATCGCCGGGCATCAGGTCCGGCGTGAATTGCACGCGCCCGAACCGCAGCGCCAGGCTCGCGGCGAAGCTCTGCGCCAGCAGCGTCTTCGCCGTGCCTGGAACGCCTTCGATCAGCACATGGCCGCCGCAGAACAAGGCGTTGAGCAACAGCGCGATCGCTTCGTCCTGCCCGACCACGGCCTTGCGCACTTGCATGAGGATCGCATCCGCAGCGCCGCGGACTTCAGCCAGGTTCATGCAACATCTCCTTCTTGAAAGCATGGGCGGCGGCCGCGAGCGCGAACAGCGCCTTGACCTCGCCGGGACCGGCGCGGCGGGCGCTGTCGATCAGCTCGCTCGCGGAGCGAGGTACGCCTCGCTCCTTCGCCGCCTTATCGAGCCATCGCAGCGTCGCGGCGAAATTCGCGCCGGCGGGCGCTCGCAGTCCTTGCGCCGTTTCGCGAATCTCGCCCTCGACGTAACGGCGCAGAGCGAAGGCGTGGCGGCCGCCGAAATCCATCAACGAGGCGATGTTGTCGATCAGCGCGCGCTTGCCAGTCTCGCGCTCCCGCGGCGCCGGCAGCGGCGGCCCGAAGCGCCCGACGGTCGCGCCGATGAGCAGCGCGAGGGCTGCAAGGCCGAGTGCGGCCAATAGGTTGCCGGGGAAAGCCAACAGGCGGCGCAGCGGCGATTGCGTCGAGGCCTTCGCGGTGAAGCCGTGGATGGTCTCGTCGAACACGAATTTGTCGTTGGGACCGCCGACGAAGTCGAATAGCGCCAAAGCGAACGCGGCATTGTCGCCCTGCAAAATGCCAAGGTTCTCGATCGGGTCGGGATCGGCGAGCACGACGATGCGCCGGCCGCCGACCACGCGTTCCCCGACGACGAAGCCGTCCTTGTCGCCCAGCAGTACCTTGAATTGGTCGCTGGTCACGCTTTGCGCGTCCTGGGCGACCGTCGGCGCCGGGTTGAAGACATTGATCGTGGAAGGCTTTGGCTTTGCGTTCACAGCGACGCGGACTTTCGGTTCGACCAGAAGCAGGCTCGCCTCGGGCTCCGAGTTCGGCAACACGAACGCGTCGCGCACCCAGCCGGGATGTTCCGGATCGGGGGCGGCGAAGGTTTTGGGCAGCACCAGCAGCACGCGCTGCGCCGCGCGAATCTTCGTGGCCAACGTGGGGTCGTTCGCGGCGGACGTCGGCTCGATCAGCACCAGCACGCCGCGATCGCCAAGCTTGCCCAAAGGATCGACGTCGGCGCGGACGACGTTGCGGCCGAGCTTCGCCAAAGTTTCAAACAGCGCGCGATGGCCGATCGCGGATCGGGAATAAGAGTTGGCGCCCGACGTGTTCTCCGTGTCGGCGTCGCCGCCGCCGGTGAACACTAGGGCCAGCGCAAACAGCGCCATCGCCAGTCCGCCGAGGCCGGCGGCGAGGCGCGGCGAAAACCCGCCCTCGCCCAACTCGGCGCTCATCGGGCCGCACCGGGAATGAGGGAGGCCGCGAACGTCTCAAAGTCGCCGCGGCACGCTTCGTAGGCGCCGACATCCGCCGCTTCGCGCCCGAAGACGACGTGCTCGACGGCGTGCACCATGCGGCCAAACGCCGATTTTCCGGAGTCATCGAGCGGCGCGCGGCGCTCGATTTCTCGAGCGGTCAGCGAATCGGCGATGGTCAGCTTCAGTTTGTCCCTGAGTTCGCCGACCGCCCGAAGCAGCAGCACGTGCATGGCTTCGTCGAAGCGGCCCAGGCGCGCGAGGTCTTCGGCCTCGCGGCGCACGTCTTGCAGGCTCGACCTGCCGTCGCCGAGACCGCCCTCATCCTCGCCTTCGGCCGCCAGCCGGCTCGTGCGGTCCCATGCCGGCAAGCTGTTGCGCAAGGCATAAGCGATCGCCAGAACGCCCAGAATGACCAGGGCCCAAAGAATGGCCTCCGACAGGTTCCGCGGCAGGTGCAGGTTCCAAGACGGGATCGGTTCATCCAGCCGCCGCGGGATCGCCGTCTGCATCGCCTCGGAATCGATCAGCGACTGCGCAATCTTTTTGGGGTCTGGTAGCGCCGCCGCGGCGAACGCAGGGGCGCAAGGGGACAAGGCCGCTACGACAACCCACCGCGTTCGGCCAAGCCCCACCATCATCTCGCCTTACGGTCTACGGCCGTTCCCGCGCATCGCGCATGACAGGCGTACGCCGCGACGACGCCTATCCGAACGGATTTGGACGACTAAAGCGCGACGGAATGCAAAAAGAAAGGCCGCTGCAATCTGCAGCGGCCTTTCGAACCTCGCTCGGCCCCCGGCTTGGCGAGGCTCAGAACCTATAGGTGACGCCCGTCGAGAGGATCCAGGGCTGGAATTCAGTCTTCTGGTTGACGCCCACCGGCGCAACCACCGTGCCGGTGCCTGTTGAGCTTACCGTCGCGAAGATCTTCTTGACGTTCAGGTTCACGCCCCAGTGGCGGTCGATCATCACGTCGGCGCCGGCGACGAGCACCGCCCCGATCGTGGGTTGCACCGATACGCCGGTGACGAAGTAATCGCTCGTGCGCGCCGAAAACAAAGGCGCGATACCCGCGCCGAGGTAGGGCTGGAACGCGCCGAAATTCATGAAATGATAGTTCAGCGTGATCGGCACCGCCGACGGGCTGACCTTCGCAAGGATCGTCCCGCCTGGAGGCGTGCCCGGGGGCGCCAGCGGGTTCGAAAGCGTGTCATGCGCCCACATCGGTACGCCCGCGCCGATATCGGCGGAAATCTCCGGCGTGAAGAAGTAGCCGGCCTCGACGCCGAGGGTCACGATGTCGCCGATCTTGGCGCTCGCGCCCGGGATGGTGGTGGCCGGGCCGCCGGGCGGAACGACCGTAACCGAGGAAGAGCTCTGGTTGATGGCGTAGGTAACGCCCAAGCGCACGAAAAAGCTGAGAGGCGACACGAGAGCGGGCGGCGGCGGAGGCGGCGCTTTCATCGTCGGCAAATCCGCGGCGCTCGCCGCGCAGCACGACATCGCCAACAACGCCGTGGGGATGATCGCTTTCAACAAACCGTTTTGAAGGCTCATTTCCTGCCCCACTTCCCGCAAGCGGAAGATTTGTTTGCCAGCGCTCGCTGACGATTCAGGTAATCACAAAAAAGCCTAAAAATATACGGTTGACCGCCGAGCATACCCTTGAAGTCCGCGCTTGTGACAAATTTACAACTGGAAGGCGGCGACGATTACGAACCGGAAGGCGGCGGATTTTCGCGGGTTCGCTTGGCGTTGCCATTGCCAGGCTCGGCGCGCGGACCTTCCACCAGTCGGACGACCGCGCCCCATAGCGTGCGCACATCCTGCTCGGTCATCGCCATGCGATGGAAGATGTTGCGCAGGTTGCGGCGCATGCCCTCGACCTTCGTCGTCGGCCGGAAGAAGCCGTTGCGATCAAGGTGCCCCTCAAGGAATTCGAAGAAGCCGATCATCGTCTCGCGCGAAGCGAGCGGCGAGCTCGTGCGCAACACGGCGGGCTGCGGCGGCGCGTCGCCGTGTTTGGCCTTGAACCATTCGTAGCCGACGAGCAGCACGGCTTGCGCCAGGTTCAGCGAGGCGTAGGCGGGATTGGCGGGAAAGGTGACGATCTCGTCCGCGAGCGCCACTTCGTCGTTTTCGAGGCCGGTGCGCTCGGGTCCGAACAACACGCCGCGCGCTTGGGTCGGAGCGGCGGCCGCCTCGGACATCGCGGTCGAGGGCGCGACGACCCGCTTCATCTGCCCGCGCTCGCGCGCCGTGGCGGCTGAAAGAAACTGCAGGTCCGCCACCGCGTCCTCGAGCCGTTCAAAGACCTTTGCCGCGTCGAGGAGATGCGCCGCTCCGGCCGCGGCGGCGTAGGCCACCTCGCGATATTGCCCTTCGCGCGGCCAGCCCTCGCGAGGGGCGACGAGGCGCAAGTCGGAGAGGCCGAAGTTCGCCATCGCGCGCGCGCACATGCCGATGTTCACGGCGAGCTGCGGGCGCACCAGAATGATCGCCGGTCCGTCCGCGATCGATGCGCGCGTGCTGTCCGTTCCCGCGCCGACCATGCCCGCTAAAGACCTTTCGCCGCCATGCGCGTTTTGATCTCGCGCGCGATCGTCGCGCTGCTGTCGATCGGCGCATAGGAAAACCGCTCGAACGTGCCCTGGAAATCGCGCACCGCGCCTTGCGCCTTAAGCCCGTCGATCATCGTCCGCAATTTGGAATCGCCACCCGCCTGGGGCGAGAAAACGTAGACCGGCGCGCCGGTCGCCGTCGCCTCGCCGACCATATTGGCGCTGTCGGCGGTGACGAGGATCATGTCGGCGAGCGCGAGCATGGCGGCGTAGGGGTTGTCGCCCGTGCGGTCCCAGACGAACGACGGCTTGCCCTCGACCGCCGCGCGCACGACGTTGAGCATATCCGGCGGCGTGCGGCGCGAGGGCGTCGCCATGACGCTGTAACCTCCAGCGGACAGCGTCGACACCGCCTGCGCCAAGCGCTGAAGGTCCGCACCGGAATAGTCGGAACCACGGCTCGGCCCGCCGAGCACCACGGCCGCGCGCGGCGCCGGAAGGCGCTCAAGCAGCGGGCTGGGCGACGCGCGCAATGCGGCCAGTTTGACGGCCGTCACCGGATGCGGCGAGGTCAGCGTGGTGATGACTTTGGGTCCGCGCAGGGAATCGTGTTGCGGCACCCAGATCAGATCGAAGACGTCGCGAGACGTGCGGGGATCCTGCAGAAACACCGCGAACAGATCCGCGCCGCGTTCGCGCTTGAGCCGCCGCAGATACGGCACGGTCGCTCTGCCGCAAGCGATGGCGACGGTGGCGCCCGCCGCTGCCGCCGCCAGCCGTCGCCACGCCGCGGGGTCGACGGGGCCATAGGGCGCAAGCGCGTCGAACACCCGCGAGGCCTCCGTCCGCTCGACGCGGTAAGGCGCGCCCAGCGCCTCCGCGACGCCGAGGGCGTTGGCCTCGTGCCCTGCCTTGTGCGACCCGATGACGAGGGTTGCGATTGCCGGCACGCCTTCGGTCAAAGGCCCAGCTTGCTCGGCGCCCAATAGGCGAACTGCTGGCACAGTCGGCCCACACGCAGCCGCGTCGATTTGGGATCGCCAAAGCTGCCGCCCCATTCCGGCGCGGTGGCCAGAAGATAGCTGCGGCCGAGTTCCTGGCCCCGCGAATCGGTGAGCCAGACTTCGCCCTCGATGGTGTCGTTGGTGTTGAAGCCCGGCAAAAAGTAGCCGCCCCGTCCGCCGTAGTTCGACGGGCTCGAGGAGATGAGCACTTGGCGAATGGAAGCGTGAAGGGTCTCCGCGCCGCGCCCGCCGGTGAAATAGCGCTGGAAGGACTGATGCAACATTCCGGGAAGGAACTGCTGCACCCAGTCGGCGAACAGCGTGCTGCCGTTGTCACGCAGCTCGAAAAGGTCGAGCTTGATCGCCCCGATCGCCACCGGAGTCTGCGCCAAGGCGGGGCTCGCCGCGCCGCCCAGCGCCGCCGCAAGGACGCCACCAAAGGTTCGGCGGGAAATCAGGTCATTCATGGCTTTGCTCCACGCCGCTAAGACCCCCGCAGCCCGCTTGTTCCTTACAACTAGATAAAGGCCACTTTCGTGATTTCGTAGCTCTTGCCGCCCCCCGGCGCATTGACTTCGACGGTGTCGCCGACGTGCTTGCCGATCAACGCCCGCGCGGTCGGCGAGGTGATTGAAACCTTGCCGCTCTTCACGTCCGCTTCGGTGTCGCCGACGATCTGGAACACGCGCTGCTGTTCGGTGTCCTCGTCGATCAGCGTCACCGTGGCGCCGAACTTGATCGAGTTGCCGGTGAGCTTGGACACGTCGATCACTTCGGCGCGCTGGAGCAGGTCTTCGAGCTGGACGATGCGCCCCTCGTTAAGCGACTGCTGCTCCTTCGCCGAATGATATTCAGCGTTTTCAGAGAGGTCGCCGTGCGCGCGCGCTTCCGAGATCGCCGCCACGATGCGCGGCCGCTCCTCTTGCTGCCGCCGCTTGAACTCGGCCTCAAGCGCGGCATGCCCTGCGGGAGTGATCGGAAATTTATTCGGCGTCATCGAACAGACCTTGATTGGGAAGTTAGCGAGGAAGGGGTTCAGGGCTTTGGAAAATAGTCCTGCAGCGCGCGCACTTCGAGTTCCCCCGCCAGATTGGCCCGGATGCCCTCCGCAGCCGCGATGGACCCGGCCAAGGTGGTAAAATAGGGCGTCTTTTGCAAGAGCGCGGCCCGGCGCAAAGGCTTGGAATCGGTGAGCGACGTCGCGCCCTCCGTGGTGTTGAACATCAGGTGCACGCCGCCGTTGCGCACGGCGTCCGCCGCGTTCGGCCGCCCCTCGGAGACCTTGTTGACCCGCTCGGCCTTGATCCCCTGGGATTCCAGGTAGCGCTGCGTGCCGCCGGTCGCCAGGATCTTGAAGCCCAGACTGTGCAAGGTGCGCAGCGACTCGACGATCCGCGGCTTGTCGCTATCGCGCAGCGAGACGAACACCACGCCCGACCGCGGCAACGCAGCGCCCGCGCCGAGCTGGCTCTTAACGAAGGCGACGTCGAACGAGCGGTCGAGGCCGATGACCTCGCCCGTCGAGCGCATCTCAGGCCCCAGCACCGTATCGACACCGGGAAAGCGCGCGAAAGGAAACACGGCCTCTTTAACGCCGACGTGGTCAAGTCGTTCCTTGCGCAGGCCGAACGAAGCCAAGCTCTCTCCGGCCATGATGCGGCTGGCGATCTTCGCGATCGGCTTGCCGATCACCTTGGCGACGAAGGGCACTGTGCGCGAAGCGCGCGGATTGACCTCAAGCACGAAAATCTCGCCGGCCTTCAGCGCGAATTGCACGTTCATCAGGCCGCCGACGTCGAGCGCCAAGGCGAGCTTCTTGGTCTGCTCTTCGAGCGCCGCGACCATGTCGGCGCTCAGGGTCCTGGGCGGCAGCGAACAGGCGCTGTCGCCGGAATGGATGCCGGCTTCTTCGATATGTTCCATCACCCCGGCGACGAACACCGTCTTGCCGTCACACAGCGCGTCAACGTCGACCTCGATGGCGTCGGAGAGATAGCGGTCGAACAGCAGCGGATTCTTGCCGAGCACCGTGTTGATCTGACCGGTCTTGTCGTTGGGGTAGCGCGCCTTGACGTCGGCGGGCACCAGGCTCGGCAACACGCCGAGCAAATAGTCGTCGAGCGCGCTGGTGTCGTGGATGATCGCCATCGCGCGGCCGCCGAGCACGTAGGAGGGGCGCACGACCAGCGGCAGGCCGAGTTCGCCGGCGATCAGCCGGGCCTGTTCGACGGAATAGGCGATGCCGTTCTTGGGCTGCTTCAGGCCGAGCTTGTCGAGCAGCCGCTTGAAGCGGTCGCGATCCTCGGCGAGGTCGATCGAGTCGACCGAAGTGCCCAGGATCGGCGCGCCGGACTTGCTCGAGCGGCGTGCGCGAGCTTCAGCGGCGTCTGGCCGCCGAACTGCACGATGACGCCTTTCAGCGTGCCGTTCTGCTTTTCCTTTTCGAGCACCGCGAGCACGTCCTCGGCGGTCAGCGGCTCGAAATACAGCCGGTCCGACGTGTCGTAGTCGGTCGACACCGTCTCCGGATTGCAATTGATCATGATGGCTTCGAAGCCCGCCTCGCGCAGCGCGAAGGAGGCGTGGCAGCAGCAATAATCGAACTCGATGCCCTGCCCGATCCGGTTCGGGCCGCCGCCGAGGATGACGATCTTCTCGCGGTTCGAAGGGTTGCGCTTCGCAGGCCGGCGCGTCGCCGAACGGCGCCTCGTAGGTCGAATACATGTAGGCGGTCGGCGACGCGGAATTCCGCGGCGCAGGTGTCGATGCGCTTGTAGACGGGCCTGACGTCGAGCGCGAGGCGCTGCCGCAGCACCTCGGCCTCCTCGAGCGGACGCCAAGCGCGCTGAGCCGCGAGTCGGAAAAGCCGGCGGCCTTCAGCGCGCGGAAATTCTGCGCGTCGGCCGGCAGGCCGAACTGCCGGACCTTCGCCTCGAGCGCGACGATCTCCTGCATGCGGCTCAGGAACCACGGGTCGATCTTGGTGGCGTCGTGCGCCTCCTCGACGCTCATGCCCAGACGCAGCGCCTGCGCGACCTTGAGCAGACGATCCGGCGTCGGCGGTCGAGATCGCGGCGCGGATGGCGTTGCGATCGTCGCCCTTGCCGAGGCCCTCGATGTCGATCTCGTCGAGGCCGGTGAGGCCCGTCTCCAGCGAGCGCAGCGCCTTCTGCAGCGACTTCGGCGAAGGTGCGGCCGATCGCCATGGCTTCGCCGACCGACTTCATCGACGTCGTCAGCGTCGGCTCGGCGCCGGGAAATTTCTCGAAGGCGAAGCGCGGGATTTTCGTGACGACGTAGTCGATCGTCGGCTCGAACGAAGCCGGCGTCGCGCCGCCCGTGATGTCGTTGGCGATCTCGTCGAGCGTGTAACCGACCGCCAGCTTGGCGGCGACTTTAGCGATGGGAAAGCCGGTCGCCTTCGAGGCAAGCGCCGAGGAGCGCGACACGCGCGGGTTCATCTCGATGACGACCATCTGGCCGTTGGCGGGATTGACGGCGAACTGCACGTTCGAGCCGCCGGTCTCGACGCCGATCTCGCGCAGCACCGCGAGCGAGGCGTCGCGCATGATCTGGTATTCTTTGTCGGTCAGCGTCAGCGCCGGAGCGACGGTGATGGAATCGCCGGTGTGCACGCCCATCGGATCGAGATTCTCGATCGAGCAGACGATGATGCAATTGTCCGCCTTGTCGCGGACCACCTCCATCTCGAACTCTTTCCAGCCGAGCACGCTCTCCTCGATCAGCACCTCGTGCGTGGGCGAGGCGTCGATGCCGCGCTCGACGATCTCGATGAATTCGCTCTTGGTTGTAGGCGATGCCGCCGCCGGTGCCGCCCAGCGTGAAGCACGGGCGGATGATCGCGGGCAGGCCGATGTCGTCGAGCACGCCGCAGCGCCTGCGGCAAGCGTTTTGATGTGATGCGAGCGCGGCGTCGCCAGGCCGATCTTGGTCATCGCCTCGCGGAACAGCTCGCGGTCCTCGGCCTTGTCGATGGCGTCGGCGGTGGCGCCGATCATCTCGACGTCGAACTTCTCCAGCATGCCCATCTTCTTCGAGCGACAGCGCGCAGTTCAGCGCCGTCTGGCCGCCCATGGTCGGCAGCAAGGCGAAGCCGCCGGGAACGGCGTGGCGCTCTTTCTCGATGATCTTGGCGACGATCTCGGGCGTGATCGGCTCGACATAGGTGCGGTCGGCCAGTTCCGGGTCGGTCATGATCGTCGCCGGATTGGAATTGACCAGGACGACGCGATAGCCCTCGTCGCGCAGCGCCTTGCAGGCCTGCGTGCCGGAATAGTCGAACTCGCAGGCCTGGCCGATGACGATCGGCCCCGCGCCGATGATCAGGATCGTCGATATGTCCGTCCGCTTCGGCATGACACCCCAAAGGACGCGCTTGCGCAGCGCGGGCGGGCCTGAAAGACCCCAGACGCTGCGAATCCTCGCGCTAAATAAAAAACAAGGCCCGTCGACCGAGCCTTTCCCCTCGCTGGAGGGCGCGGGTCTTTAGCCCAGAATCACCGGGAGGGGAAGCGGATGGCGGCGACCGCGGCGCGGAGGCGCTGGGTGGCGTCATAGGCGGGCAATTCCGCTCATTAAGCGTCGTTCTGTGGTTGTCGCTTGTTGCGCTCTTGCGCAAACCAGAGATCTGCCTGGGAAAATGAGGAGGCAGCGTGGGAAAACCTCAGAAAGCGTGCGAAAGCCTGGGAAAGCCTCAGAAGATATCAGAGCCGGTTTTGAGGTCATCAGCGTAATGATTTCAAGCGCTTATCCGATACCTACATGGTGGTTTGATTTTTTCCCTTGTCATTTTCATCCAGTTCGCATTGTAGAAAGGTCACCTCGTCGGCGCAGTGTGGCACAAGCCGGGCCATGGCGTGCTGATGTAGAACATAACGAGAACAGTCGCTCTGCGTCAAGGAAAAAGCGCCAGCGGTCCCGCTGCCCTGATTTCCCCGACTTCCGTCCCGCTCCAGTTGCGCAGCGTCTTGCTCCGGAAAGGCGCCGCTTTCTCCGGGTCGATCCCCGCGAAGCGGCCGAGCAACGCAGCAACCGCAACTTCAGCCGCCCGGGCGGCGCCGTCGTCGATCTTGACGGCGATACCGACGCCCTGCCCTGGGACGGCGGCGCAATAGACGCCTTCGGCGCCGGTCTTGGTGAAGACCTTACCGGGAAAGGCGGCCATAAACTTCTGATCGAAGCGACCGTCGGCGGAGACAAGGTCGGGATGCGCCATCGCGGCCTCAAGCAGACGGGCCGCGGCGGCCGCGCGTTTCTTGCCGACGCCCTGGCCCGAGACCAGCCGCGCATAGCCCTCAGCGAGCGAACGCAGCGGCACCGCGTAAGCGGGAATGGCGCAGCCGTCGATGCCGGCGGGGGCGTCGTCAAGCGACACGCGCAGCACGCCTTCAAGCGCCTCTTTCACCTGCATTTGCACGTTATGCTCAGCGAGTTGATAGCCCGCAGGCGGATCGCCCGCGTCGCAGGCGAGGCACAGGAAGCCGGCGTGCTTGCCCGAGCAATTGTTGTGCAGCGCCGTCGGCGCTTCGCCGGCGCGCGCCAGCGCCCGCGCGCTGGGCTCATGCGAGGGCCAATGCACCCCGCACGCAAGCGCTTCGTAACTCAAGCCGACCTTCGCCAGCATGTCCGCGGCAATCGCGACATGGCGCGGCTCGCCGCCGTGCGAGGCGCAACAAAGCGCAAGTTCCTCGTCGGAAAGGCCGAGCCGATCCGCCGCGCCACTCTCCACCAACGGCAGCGCCTGGATCGGCTTGATCGCCGAGCGCGGAAACACCGGTCGGCCGATGTCGCCGCAAGAAAACAGCACGTCGCCGTCGCCGTTCACCACCGCCGCCGCGCCGCGATGAATGGATTCCACCGCGTTTCCGCGCGTCACTTCGACTAGAATGGGATTGTCGCTCATCGCAAAGTCACCCGCGCCAAAACAGCCCGATCGTCAGCAGCGCGCCGATCGCCACGACGCCGATTTTCAATGCGCGCTCGTTGACGTGTTGCAACGCCAGCGCGCCAAGCCAGCCGCCGATCGAAGCGCCGATCGCCGTCACCAAAACTTGCGGCCAGCGAACGTAGCCCGAGAAGGCGAAGATCGCCACCGCCGCGGTGTTGATGACGCCAGCGAGCACGTTCTTGGTGGCGCCGGCGTTGCGCACGGCGAGCCCGGCCATCGTCAGCGCCGCCATCATCAAGAGGCCGATGCCGCCGCCGAAATAGCCGCCGTAGATGGCGATGCAGAACTGTGCGAAAATCGCGCCTCGCGGATTCAAAGCCACTTCACCCTCCTTCGGCGGCTTGCGAAAGAAGCCGCCCCAGGCGAAGGCGAGCGTGGCGAACAGCACCAGCCAAGGCACGAGATGGGCGAAGATCGTCGGCGGCGTCCACAGCAGGATCAAGGCGCCGATCGCGCCGCCCACCACCGAGATGCCGAACAGCCAACGAAAGCTCAGCGCTGGCGTGCCCGAGGCGTTGCGCCGCCCGGTGTAGCCGGTCACGAGCTGCGCCGGGAATAGCGCCACGGTCGAGGTCATGTTCGCCGCGCGCGCGTCCATGCCGGTGAACATCAGCGAGGGCAGCGTGACGAACGAGCCGCCGCCGGCGAGCGCATTTTGCGCGCCTGCCCATATCGCGGCCAGAAAGAGCACGAACGTCGCCAGCATGTCAGAGCCCTGCCCGCTCGCGCCGCGCGGCGCAAGCCAAAACCTTCAAGCGCAAAATCTCACGCGAAAGCGCGCGCCATGGCGCGGTGCGCAGCCACCAGCGCCTTCACGTCGACGCCGACGGGCGCGCCGTCGACGACGCGCCATTGCCCGCCGACCATGACGCGATCGGCGCGGTGCGCGCCGCACAGCACCAGCGCTGCGAGCGGATCGTGCGCGCCCGAAAAGCGCGGCTCATCGAGCGTGAACAGCGCCAGATCGGCGCAGCGCCCCACTTCGATCTTGCCGATGTCGCGCCGCCCCAGACAGAGCGCGGAGCCCTCGGAGCCCCACCGCAAAACCTCGTTGTGCGTGATGCGCTCAGCGGGATAGCGCAGCCGGCCGAGCATCAACGCATGCCGCACCGCCTCCATCATGTTGGAGGAATCGTTGGAGGCCGAGCCGTCGACGCCCAGGCCAAGCGGCACGCCTGCGGCGTCGAGTTCGCAGGATTTGCAGACGCCCGACGCCAGCACCATGTTCGACGCCGCGCAATGGCAGACGCCGACGCCGGCTTTGCCGAGCCGCGCCATCTTCTGCCGCTTCGAAGTGCACGCCATGCGCCAGCCAGGTGCGCGGCGACATCCAGCCGACTTCTTCCAGGAGGTCGAGCGGGCGCTTGCCGTAGACCTCTTGGCAGTAGCGATCCTCGTCGGCCGTCTCGGCCAGATGCGTGTGCAATTGGCAATCGTATGTGTCGGCGAGTTTTGCCGTCTCGGCCATCAGCGCCGGCGTCACGGAGAACGGCGAACACGGCGCCAGCGCGATCTTGGTCATCGCCCCTGGCTTGGGATCGTGAAACAGCTTCAGCACGCGCTCGGAATCGGCGAGGATGGTGTCGTCGTCTTGCACCACGCAGTCCGGCGGCAGGCCGCCGTCCTTCTGCGAGCGGTTCATCGAGCCGCGCGTCGCGGTGATGCGGATGCCGAGTTTTTTGCGCCTCCTCGACCTCGACGTCGACGGCGTGCTCGAGCCCGCGCGGGATAGAGGTAATGATGATCGGCCGCCGTCGTGCAGCCGGACAGCAAGAGTTCGGTGAGCGCCAGCCGCACGGCGATGCGCAAGTGGCTCTCGGCGTCAGTCGCGCCCAGATCGGATAGAGCGCGACCAGCCAGGGAAACAGCGACTTGTTGATCGCCTGCGGGTGGGCGCGCGTGAGGGTCTGGTAGAAATGATGATGGGCGTTGACGAGGCCGGGGATGACGACGTGGCGTGCGGCGTCGAAGGTACGCCGAACACGACGCGGCCGGCGTCTTTCCCGCCGCCACAAGTTCGACGATGAAACCGTCCTCGACGACGATTCCGCGCTCGGCGCCCAGGGCGAAGATCGCCAGGGGGTCTTTGATCCAATGGCGGGAGGAGGCCATACTTTCTATCCAAAACGGTCGAGCGAACAGGATTGTTTTTTGAACGCTGCGCCCCTTCGCCGCAAGGGCTTGCGCTTGCCCGGCAGACCTTTATCTCAGCGACCTGAACATCCCTCCGGAGCTCTCTCCCCCATGCCTTCCTTGCTTGATCCCGTGCGCCTGGGCGCGCTTTCCCTGCGCAATCGCTTCGTCATGGCCCCGCTGACGCGTTGCAAGGCCGATCCCGGCCGCGTGCCCAACGACCTGATGCGCGAGCACTACGTGCAGCGCGCCAGCGCCGGCCTGATCATCACCGAGGCGACCGCCGTCACGCCGATGGGCGTCGGCTATCGCGACACCCCGGGCATCTGGACCGACGCGCAGGTCAATGGCTGGCGCAAGATTACCGACGCGGTGCACGCCAAAGGCGGCCTGATGGCGCTGCAGCTCTGGCATGTCGGCCGCATCTCCGATCCGAGCTTTCTTGACGGCGCGCTGCCCGTCGCCCCCTCGGCGATCGCGCCCGGCGGCCATGTCAGCCAGATCCGCCCGGAAAAGCCGTTCGTGACGCCGCGCGCGCTGCTGACCGAAGAACTGCCCGTTGTCGTCGCCGACTACGTCAAGGGCGCCGTCAACGCCAAGCGCGCGGGCTTTGACGCCGTGCACATCCATGGCGCCAACGGCTATCTACTCGACCAGTTCCTGCACGATGGCTCGAACAAGCGCACCGACAGCTACGGCGGCAGCCTCGAGAACCGCGCCAAGCTGATGCTCGAAGTCGTCGACGCCTGCATAAAAGTCTGGGGCGCGGATCGCGTCGGCCTGCATCTCAACCTGATGTCGAGTTCGCATTCGATGTCGGACTCCAACCCCGAGGCCATTTTCATGTATGTCGCGAGCGAAGTGGGGCGGCGCAAGCTGGCGTTCCTGCTCGGCCGCGACGATCTCGCCAAGCCGGGCTTTGCCGACAAGGCGCGCAAGGCGTTCGGCGGCGCCTTCGTCGCCAACGAAGGGCTCACGCTGGCCTCCGCGGAGATCGCGCTGTCCGAGGGCCGCGGCGACGCCTTCGCCTTCGGCCGGCCCTACATCGCCAACCCGGACCTGGTGGAGCGGTTCGCGCAAAAAGCGCCGCTGAACGCGCTCAACGGCGCGACGATCTACGGTGACGGGGCGGTGGGCTACACGGACTATCCGAGCTTGGCGGCGTAAGGGAGTTCCGACCCTTCTCCAGCTTCGCTGGAGAAGGGGCCTTACGCCATCTCCTCGATGCGCCCCTCGCGAAGCGTGACCCGCCGATCCATCCGGCTCGCCAGCTCAAGATTATGCGTGACGATCAGCGCGGAGACGCCGCTGGCGCCGACCAGGGCGCGCAAGGTGTCAAACACGCCGTCGGCGGTTTTCGGGTCGAGGTTGCCGGTCGGCTCGTCCGCCAGCAGCAGCTTTGGCGCGTTGACGACCGCTCTCGCGATGGCGACGCGCTGCTGTTCGCCGCCCGACAGCTCGGCCGGCCGGTGCGTGGCGCGCGCCTCAAGGCCGAGATAGCCGAGCAGTTCGCGTCCCCGCTTCTTCGCCTCGGCGCTCGCAAGCCCCGCGATCATCTGCGGCAGCACGAGATTCTCCAACGCCGAGAATTCCGGCAGCAGATGATGGAACTGATAGACGAAACCGATGTCGCGCCGGCGCAACGCCGTGCGCTCAAAATCGCCCATCGTCGAGGTCGCCCGCCCCGCGATGAACACTTCGCCCGAGGTCGGCTGTTCCAACAGGCCGGCGATATGCAGCAGCGTCGACTTGCCGGCGCCCGAGGGCGCGACCAGCGCCACCATTTGGCCGGCGTCGATGCTCAAATCCGCGCCGTCGAGCACGGTCAGCGCGGCGCTGTCGCCGTCGTAGCGCCTGACGACCGCGCTGAGGCGCAACGCCGGCTCACTCATAACGCAGCGCCTCGACCGGATCGAGCCGCGCGGCGCGCCAGGACGGATAGATGGTCGCGGCGAACGACAAGAACAGCGAGAGCCCGACGACCACCATGACGTCTCGAGGCTCGACCAGCGAAGGCAACGCCGACAGGTAGTAGAAGTCCGCGGGAAAGATGTTGAGGCCGAACACGGCGTTGAGCCAATGCCGGATGGTCTCAACGTGCGTTGCGATCAGCAACCCGAGGCCGAGGCCGACCAGCGTGCCGGCGACGCCGATGGCGGAGCCCGTGAGCAGGAAGATGCGCTGGATCGCGCCACGCGTCGCGCCCATGGTGCGAAAAATCGCGATGGCGCGGCCCTTGTCCTGCACGAGCATGATCAGGCCGGAAACGATGTTGAGCGCCGCCACCAGCACGATCAGCATGAGAATGGCGAACATCACGTTGGATTCGACGGTGAGCACGTCGAAGAAGCTCTTGTTGAACTCCCGCCAGTCGGTGGCGATCATCGGGCGCTGCTCGGCGAGTTCGATCGCCGGCTTCAGCGCGTCGATGTCGTCGGGCCTGTCAACATAGACCTCGAGGAGGTTCGCCTGTCCTTCGAGGTTGAAATAGGCCTGCGCCTCGGTCAGCGGCATAAAGATGTAGCCGGCGTCGTAAATCGACATGCCGACCTGAAACAGCGCCGCCACGGGATAGCTCTTCAGCCGCGGCGCGACGCCAAACGGCGTCTCCGCGCCGCGCGGGGAGATCATCGTGAGCTGGTCGCCGATCCTGAGGCCGAGCTTCTCCGCGAGCTTGGCCCCCACCACCACGCCCTGCCCGCCGTCGAAGCCATCGAGCGTGCCTTGCGTGATGTGATCGCCGACGCCGGGCAGGCGCCGCAAGTCCGCCTCGCGCACGCCGCGCACGAACGCGCCGGAGGAATTCACCGGCGAGGAGACGAACGCCTGCGCCTCGATCAGCGGCACCGACAGCGTCACGCCTGGCGCCTTGGCGACACGGTCGGAAACGGCGGCGTAGTCGGTGAACGGCGTCTCCACCCCTTGCAGAAACAGATGACCGTTGAAGCCGATCATCTTCTCGCGAAGGTCGTGGTGGAAGCCGTTCATCACCGCCATCACCACGATCAGCGCGGCGACGCCGACGACGATGCCGAGAAACGAGAAGGCGGCGATCACCGAGATCGAACCTTGCCGGCGGCGCGCGCGCAGATAGCGAAACGCCACCCAGAATTCGAAGGGCGAAAACGGACGCGTGGCGGGGATCGGCGCGTCGCTCCCGCTCATCCGCGCTCGCTCAGATGCGCGAGCGCGGCGTCGAGCCCCATCGTCTCTCGCGCGCCGGTCTTGCGATCCTTCACCTCGACCTTGCCTTCGGCAAGGCTCTTGGGGCCGACTAACACCTGCTTGGGCAGACCAATCAAATCGAGCGTGGCGAATTTCGCGCCGGCGCGCTCGTCGCGATCGTCATAGAGCGCATCTACGCCTTTGGCGGCGAGGCCGCGATAGAGCGTCTCGCAAGCGGCGTCGCAGGCGGAATCGCCGACCTTCAGATTGGCGATGCCGACTTCGAACGGCGCGACCGAGCGCGGCCAGATCATGCCGGCCTCGTCATGACTCGCCTCGATGATCGCCGCGACCAAGCGGCTCGGGCCGATGCCGTAGGAGCCCATATGCACGTCGTGGTCCTTGCCATCGGGGCCGTTCACCACCGCCTTCATCGGCGCGGAATATTTTGTGCCGAAGTAGAAGATATGGCCGACCTCGATGCCGCGCGCGGTCACTTGCGCTTCGGCGGGCACGGCGGCGAAAGCCGCGGCGTCGTGCATCTCCGAAGTCGCGGCATAGAGCGACGTCCATTTGTCGAACAGGCCCTGCATGGCCTCGTAGCTGTCGAAATTCGACGTCCTCGGCGGGCGTGGCGAAGCTTAGATAATCCTTGTGGCAGAACACTTCGCTTTCGCCGGTCGAAGCCAGCACGATGAACTCGTGGCTGAGGTCGCCGCCGATCGGTCCGGTGTCGGCGCGCATGGGAATGGCGGTCAGGCCGAGCCGCGCGAACGTGCGCAAATAGGCGGCGAACATCTTGTTGTAGGCATGCCGCGCGCCCTTCTGGTCGAGGTCGAAGGAATAGGCGTCCTTCATCAGGAATTCGCGGCCGCGCATCAGACCGAAACGGGGACGCACCTCGTCGCGGAACTTGGTCTGGATGTGATAGAGGTTGAGCGGCAGATCTTTGTACGAGCGCACGTAGGCGCGAAAGATCTCCGTCACCATCTCTTCGTTGGTGGGGCCATAGAGCATGTCGCGCTCGTGGCGGTCTTTAATGCGCAGCATCTCCTTGCCATAGGCGTCGTAGCGCCCGGACTCGCGCCAGAGATCGGCGGACTGCAGCGTCGGCATTAACAATTCGAGCGCGCCCGTGCGGTTCTGTTCTTCGCGGACGATGGCGCAGATCTTCTGCAGCACCCGCAGGCCCAGCGGCAGGAAGGCGTAAATGCCGGCGCCCTCCTGCCGGATCATGCCGGCGCGCAGCATCAAGCGGTGCGAGACAATCTCCGCTTCCTTGGGAGTCTCGCGGCTAATGGGCAGAAAGTACCGGCTCAAACGCATAGAAGGAAACCTCGATGGGCCCTGAAACCTTGACGAATCGACGGAGCCCGTGACCGGGGGCTCTATTGGCCTAAGCCCGCGGCCTTGGGCAAGACTGGGCGGGGGCGGCTATTCCATGAAAGTCGTCCGTAGCACGTCAAGCGTCGCCCGCAACGTCGCGGGCGAGACCTTGCCCAACGCCTTCACAAGGCGGCGCTTGTCGAGCGCGCGCATCTGATCGACGAGGATGAGGCCGATCTTGCCCTGGAACCGGACGCCCACGCGAAAGCCGGCGGGATGGCTTCCCGTCGTCATCGGCGCAACCAGCACCGTGTGGAGGTGGTCGTGCATCTCCGGCGGCGAGACAATGACGCACGGCCGCATGATTTGAATCTCGCTGCCGAGCGTTGGGTCGAGGGCGACCAGCCAGACCTCGCCCCGCTTCACCATTTCGGTTTGCTGTCGTCGGCGTTGGCGAACTCCCGCCATGCGAGCGCATCCTTCTCGGCCGCCGCAATCTTCTTGGCGTCCTCCGCCCACCCTTCCCGCGACGACGCCGCGGTCGGGATGATGACAATGGCGCCGCCTTTGACTTGAACCTCGACGATGTCGCCAAGCTTCGCGCCAACCTCCCGCAGCAAGGGCTGCGGGATGATCACGCCGGATGAGTTTCCCATTTTGCGCACGGCGCTTTTCATGGCCTGCCCTATGGCTTGTTATAACATTGTAATAACAAGCCTCGACACACCGATCAAGCCGCCGTTCCCTCTCCCTGCGCGAAGCGCGGGGAGAGGGTTAGGGTGAGGGCCTGGGTGTGCGCGTCGATCGACGGTGCGAACTCATCCGGCCCGCACCCGGCCCTCTCCTCCGTTTTCAACGGGGACAGGGAGAAAAAGCGGAGCCGCTGTAACAGCCTCTCCATCGCGCCCGTATAGGTCATCGCGCGGGTCATCAAGGCAAGCGCGGCGGGGCGGCGCAAGGCGCCTCGTGAGAAATCATTGTGCATTGAAGGAACCCCCAATGAACGCCAAGCTCGTCTTCACCAGCGCCGCCATCGCCGGCTCGCTCGCCACCGCTCTCGCCCTCGCCAGCGCCGCCAAGGCCGGTCCTGCTCCCGCTCAGCCGGGCGCTGACAAGTGCTATGGCGTCGCGCTCGCCGGCAAGAACGATTGCGCCGCCGGCGCCGGCACCACGTGCGCG
The DNA here is from genome assembly GCA_963730695.1 of uncultured Pseudomonadota bacterium. Taxonomy (GTDB): domain Bacteria; phylum Pseudomonadota; class Alphaproteobacteria; order Rhizobiales; family Beijerinckiaceae; genus Roseiarcus. The sequence goes on along the minus strand of CAVSSV010000025.1, from coordinate 25,869 downwards.
GGCACCTCGACGATCGACTACAATCCGAAGGCTTGGAAATATGTCGCCAAGGGCACCTGCGAAGGGATGAAGACCCCGGCTGGCCACGGCACGCTGTCGGAGATGTAATTTGCAAAGTTTCGGGCGCTCGTCCCCCGACTTGTAGCGCCCGGACGCCCCTCGCCGCTCCCCCAAGCGGCGAGGGGCTTTTTTATGCCCGCTCGCGCGCGATCGAGACCTTGTTCGGATAGAACGCGAGATAGCTGCCGATGGCTTCGACGCCCGCTTTCGGACGCTCGTAGGTCCAGACCGCGTTGTCGTCGCGCTCGGCCCCGTCGCTCAGAGAGAAGTAGTTGGCCTCGCCCTTATACGGGCAGGTCGTGGTGTGTTGGCTGCGCGCCAGCACCGAGGCCTTGGCGTCCTCCCGCGGCACGTAGATCACGCCGGGATAATTCGCTTCAAAAAGTTCCAGCGCCTTGTTGGTCTCGACGATGGTCTGTCCGCGCCAGCGCACGACGATTTTGCCCTCGACGGGGCGGATAACGATGGGGTGGTCGTTCGACATGACAAAACTCCATAACCCCCCGCAGCGAAGGTAACGTGCGCGGCGCTGGCTGTCATCTCTGCGTCAGCCCACTTCTTCGCGGCGCGACCATGTGACACAAAGCGTTCATGCGCCGCGCCCTTCAAGACGAAGCTCCCATCCTGGCGGCCGGCGTCCTTTTGTGGGCTTTCTACCTCAGGCTGATCCTGCCCTATCTGCCCAATGCCGAGGGCCATTGGGCGCCTGACTATTATCTCCACTTCCCCAACCTGCTGGTGGGCCTGGCTTGGGAGCGCGCCAACGGGCTGCTTGTCGCGCCGTGGTTCAATCCGTCGCAATGCGGCGGCGTGCCCTATTTCGCCGACCCAAACGTCGCGTATTACTCGCTGCCGCAGGCGCTCGCCCTTGTGCTGCCGATCGGCTCGGCGATTCGCCTGACCGTGGCGGCTTTGGCCGCGCTGGGGCTGGTCGGCGCCTACCTCTTGATGCGCGTCGCTTTCGCGGCATCGCGTGCCGCCGCGTTGCTCACCGCGGCGCTGTTTCTGTTCAACGGCTTTTTCGCCGCGCGCATGATGGCGGGGCATCTGACGTTTCACGCCTTCATGCTGGCGCCGCTGATGGCCGCGCTGCTGTTGCCGGCGCCGAGGGCGGCGGCGGCGCCGTGGACGTCGCTGGTGGCCCGGAGCCTGGGGACGGCGGCGCTGTTCGCTTATGCCTTCCAGACCGGCATGGTGCATGGCATCCCGCCGCTGGTGCTGTCTCTGCTCGTCCTTATGCTTATGCACGGGCTGGCGTTCGGCTTCGCTTGGCGCCCTCTTCTTATCCTGGGGCTCGGCGGCGTGGGGGCGCTGGCGCTCTCGGCCTCCAAGCTCAGCGCCGAGCTTGCCTGGCTGCATCAATTCCCCAGGGAACTCTACCCCCTCCCCGGCATCGCCAACCTGCCGGTGGCGTTGCTGATCGGCCCCCTGACCCTGCTCGGCTACGCCCCCGAGAAGCCGCATTGGCTGGTCAACACCGTTTGGCTGATCGACCGGCACGAATGGGAATATGGCGTCTCGGTCGCGCCGTTCCTGCTGTTTGCGGGCGCTCTCGTCCGCCGGGGCCTTAAGAAGGGAAAGCCTCGCCCCACCCGCTCGACGCTCGCCGCGCTGGCCGCGTTGGCGCTGCTGCTGGCCATCCCCACGGCGCTCAATCTGTACACGCCGGCCTGGAACGCGTTTCTAAAGTCGCTGCCGTACTTCGGCAATTCCAACACGCTGCTGCGCTTCCTCAGCGCCTACATCCTGCCCGCCACTGTCGGCGCCGGGCTTGCGCTCGACTATCTCGCGCCGCCCGAGGGCCCGCGATGGCGCAGCGCCGCTGCGCTCGCCGCCGTTGGCATCGCCGTGATGCTCGTGCAGAACGGGCTCACGCCGCGCGCCTACTACGCCGCGACCGCCTATGACCCCTCCGGCATCGAGGCGGCTGCCGCCAAGGTCAGAGCGGGCGGAAGCCTGCCTGCGGTGACCGCCATCGGCGAGGATGGCGACGGACCGGCGAAGGGCCTGTCGATCCTGTCCTGTTACCAGCCTTTGTTCGGCTATCAGGGCGAGGTGTTCCCGCGCGAGGAGCTGCGCGTCGGCCCGGTCGCAACGGCGCTGGGGCCGCTCAACCTAAAGAACCCGGCCTGCTATGTCTTTCCCGACGCAAACGCCTGCTGGCCGGGCGACCCGTTCGAGGCTGAGGATCGCGAGCGAGCGGCCGCCTTCGCGACCTACCGGCCTTTCCCGTTCGAGCGTTCGACGATCCAGACTTGGGCAGACACGATCAACGCCGTGGCGTTGGGCCTATTCGTGGCAGGATTGGCCGCGCTAGCCGCCAACGCCGCCGTCAGGGGTTGGAAATCACGTTAGCGGGCTGCGGGGCTGCGGCGGCCGACACTTCCGCGGGACCGGCCGTCTTGGCGGCAACGTCGGCCGTCGGCGGCGCCGCGCCGCCCTTGGCCCCATTGGGTTGCGCCGCCACGGTTGCGGCCGCGGCCGGCGCCGGCGCCAGGGGGCTAATCTCCATCGGCGCATGCAGCTTGCCGGGCTGGGTAGCGCTATCGGCGAGCTTGTCGATCGCGATATTGGCAAGCGTCATTTCGCGGTCGTCTTCATCAGCGGCCGCCCAATCGCGCGCGTAGAGATCGCGGATCCAGTCGTCGTGCGGGGACTGCGCGCCCTTCAGGGCGACAAGCTCCAACTTGAGGCCGCGCGCGCGTTGCGCCGGAACGCCGTCGCCCGTGAACAGCAGATGGCCAAAGGTCGCGGCGGCTCCCTTGTGCCCTTTGTTCGCGGCCAGCGAGAGCCAGCGCGCGGCGCGCACGGGATCGCGCGTCGTCGTCGCCGTGCCCGCGAGATAAAGTCGTCCCAGGGCGAACTGGGCGTCGGTGGATTTGAACTCGGTCGCGGCGAACTGGAGCAGCGTCAGCGCCCGCTCGGTGTCGACGCGCACGTCCGTTCCGGCGATGCCGGTGAGCTGATATTGAGCCACCATGATAAAGGCGTTGGCGATCGCGCTGGCGAAGCGAGTGTCGTACTTGTCTTCGTCAAAATTCCTGACCAGCGTATCGAAATAGCGGTACGCCTTAATGTCATCCTGCGAGACGCCGCCTTCGCCGCGCGAATAAATGCGGCCAAGACGCCAAAGCGCCAGCGGTTCGCCGCCGTCAGCGGCGTAGTTCAGCGCCTGAAGCGACGCCGGCATGTTTCCGGCCTGGAGGTCGTTTATGCCGTCCGCCAGCGCTTCGCCCGGGCTCGCGAATACGTGAGGCGGAAGCTTGTCCGGGCCGTTGGGGGCGTTGCCGTCAAGGGCGTACGCCTGACCGCCGGCGACGACGGCCATGTAGCCGATCCCGAAAGCGGAAGCCCACCTCAGCGCAACAAATTTGGACGCTACGATATGCACCATGTCGGTCGCATCGAAGCGCTGGGTTTATGGCGCAATCTGGGCACGGAAGCGCACGGTCGGGGGCGCCGAAAAGATCACTTGCGGCTGTTGCGCAAATGCCACGCGAAACCCGGCGCAGCCCGCAGCAAACATTTAACCATGCGCGCGCGCAGAATAGAGCGCGCGCCGCTTAGATCCCCTCGAGCCGCTTAAGCGCCGCTTCCATTTTCTCGGCGTGGGCGAAGAAGGCTTCGCGCCGTTCCTTGTTTTCTTCGATTACGTCTTCGGGCGCGCGCGCCATGAAATCGGCGTTGGCGAACTTGCCGTCGATCTTGGCGATCTCGCTGGCGTCCTTCGCCAACTCCTTCGTCAGCCGCGCGCGCTCGGCGGCGACATCGATCAGCCCGGCGACGGGCACGGCGACAAGATCGCCGCGGACGGCGATCTGCAGCGCGCCTGTGGGCGCCGCGTCGGCGAACACGAGTTCGTGAACGCGCGCGAGGCGCTTCAGCGCCTCTTCCGCGCGCAAGGCCTTTTCTTTGGCGGCAGGGCTGGCGCCGACAAACACCAGCGGCGTTTGCGCGGCGACGGGCACGCCGACCTCCGAACGCGCCGAGCGGATTTCCTGGATCAGATCGACCAGCCAGCCGATCTCGCTGCCCGCCTCGGCGTCGCTGCCCTGTTCCGCCCCCGGCCAGGACGCAAGCGCAAGCAGGCTCGTGCGCTTCGGCCCGGCCTCGCCGGTCAGACCCCAAAGCTCCTCGGTGAGGAAGGGCATGAAGGGATGCAGCAGCGCAAAGATCGCATCGAGCACGAAGGCGATGGTCGCTTGCGTCTCGCGCTTATCGGCCTCCTCCGCCCCTCCCTGCAGCACGGGCTTGGCGAGCTCCAGATGCCAATCGCAGAACAGGCTCCAGACGAACCTGTAAGCGGCGTTGGCGGCGTCGTTGAAGCGATAGGCCTCGATCGCCGCCGCCGTCTCGGCGACCGCCTTGCGGGTCTCGCTGAGGATCCAGCGGCTGAGCGGCAATTTCACCGAGGCGGGATCGAAGCCTTCGACGCGCACGCAGCCGTTCATCTCGGCAAAGCGCGCGGCGTTCCACAGCTTGGTCGCGAAATTGCGGTAGCCCTCGACGCGCTGACTCCGCGAGCTTCACGTCGCGCCCCTGCGCCGCCATCGCCGCGAGCGTGAAGCGCAGCGCGTCGGCGCCGTATTTGTCGACCAGCGTCAGCGGGTCGATGACGTTGCCCTTCGACTTCGACATCTTGGCGCCCTTCTCGTCGCGGACGAGCGCGTGGATGTAGACGTCGTGGAACGGGATCTCCTCCATGAAGTGGATCCCCATCATCATCATGCGGGCGACCCAGAAGAAGATGATGTCGAAGCCGGTGACCAGCGTCGTGGTGGGATAAAAGCGCTTCAGCTCGGGCGTCGCGTCGGGCCAGCCGAGCGTCGAGAATGGCCAGAGCGCAGAGGAGAACCAGGTGTCGAGGACGTCCTCGTCGCGATACAAAATAGCGCAATGTGGATCATCACCGAACTCCCTTCAAATGTCTGAAAGCTTCAGTCCGTGATCCAACGACCTCGATCTCAACCTGCGAGCCGTAGTAACTTTTTGCGGCGGCAATCGCCTCTGCTTCGGATTCGCCGGTAAAAATCTTCTCGGCGAATGAGGCAACGACTTTGCCGTCCTTGGCATTCGGCCCGTACCACGCCGGGATCTGATGTCCCCACCAAAGCTGCCGCGACACGCACCACGGCTGGATGTTCTCCAGCCAGTCGAAATAAGTCTTCTCCTGGCTCTTCGGCACGATGACCGTCTTGCCTTCGCGCACGGCTTTCAGCGCCGGCTGTGCGAGCGTCTTCGCGTCGACGTACCATTGGTCGGTCAGCAACGGCTCGATCACGACATCGGAGCGGTCGCCGTGCGGCACGGCGTGCGCGTGCGGTTCGACGTTCGCCAGCAGCCCCGCCGCGGCCATGCGCGCGACGACCCGCGTACGGGCGAGGAAACGGTCGTCGCCATTGAGGCGCAACGTTTCCTCAAGCTCGGCGCTCGCCGCCACGCCATCGAGGAACGCAGAGTTGCCCGTGAGCGTCAGCCGCGCCTCGGCGTCGAAAATGTTGATCATGGCAAGGCTATGCCGCCTGCCGACTTCAAAGTCGTTGAAGTCGTGCGCCGGGGTGATCTTCACCGCGCCGGTACCCTTTGCCGGGTCGGCGTAGTCGTCGCCGAAGATCGGGATCAGCCGGCCAACCAGCGGCAGCCGCGCGCGCTTGCCGATCAGGCCTTTAAGCTTCTCATTCTCTGGATGGATGGCGACGCCCGTATCGCCGAGCATCGTCTCCGGCCGCGTCGTTGCGACCGTGACGATCTCGCCCATCGGCGCGCCTGACGCGTCGACGATAGGGTAGTCGAAATAATAGAGGTGACCGTTCGGGTTCCTCTTCAGCGCTTTCTCGAGCGCGGCGGCGTCAAAATCGCTTTCGCCGCGCGTCCATTTGAACGCGCCTTTCTGCTCGACCTGGACCACCTCGAGATCGGAGATCGCGGTCTGGAATTTCGGGTCCCAATTGACGAGGCGCTTGTCCTTATAAATCAGCCCCTCGCGATGAAGCTGCACGAACACTTTCCGCACGGCCTTCGACAGACCCTCGTCCATCGTAAAGCGCTCGCGCAACCAGTCGCAGGAGGCGCCCAGGCGCTTCAACTGATTGACGATGGCGCCGCCGGACTCGGCCTTCCAGGCCCACACGCGTTCGAGAAACTTGTCGCGGCCCATCGTCCGCCGGTCGGGCTCCTGGCGCTCCATCAACTGCCGCTCGACCACCATCTGCGTGGCGATGCCCGCATGGTCGGTGCCAGGCTGCCAGAGCACGTCAAAGCCCTTCATGCGCCAATAGCGTGCAAGGATGTCCTGCAGCGTGTTGTTGAGCGCGTGGCCCATGTGCAGGTTGCCGGTGACGTTCGGCGGGGGGATGACGATCGAGCGCGGCTCGGCGGCGGCGCGGTCGGCGCGCCCGGCCTTGAAGGCGCCGGCGTCGTCCCATGCGTTGGCGGCGCGCGCTTCGGCGGCGCGCGCGTCAAAAGTCTTGTCCATGCCTTAGAATTCCGTCCGCTTAGGTCCGACGCGCGTTTAATGTCGAACCGCAGCCGATAATGGCTGCCGCGGACCCCGGCAAGCCCTCAGCCGTGCCCGCGCGCCACGCGCTGGATCTCGGCTCGCACCAGTTTCTCGACGATGCTCGGCAGGTTTTCATCGAGCCAGGATTTCAGGATCGGCCTGAGCATCTCCCCGATCATGCGCTCGGCGATGTCGGAGCTTTGCAGCCGCAGCGCCACGTTCAGCACGTCGAAAGACGAGGTGGCCGCGTCGCCCGCTTCCTGGGACAACAGGGATTGTTCGGGCTGCGCAGCCGGCGACGGCCAGGAGGTCTCCAACGCCGGGGCCGGGCGGGCGGCGCGCGCCGGCTCGGGCGCGGGGATCGCCTTTGGAAACGGCGAAGGCGCGGGCGGCGGCGGCGCGACAAGATCCGGACGGCTCCAGACCACGCGCGGAACGGCCGTCGCTTCGGGCTCGGCGCTCAGCGGCGTCTCGACGCCGCCGGCCGCGAAGGCCGTCTCGTCGTCGGGGGCCGCCTCGCCCTCATCCGCGATCAGGCTGCGGATCGAGGCGAGAATTTCTTCCATCGTCGGCTCGGCGCTGGCGTTCGCCTCGGAGACTGGCGCCTCTGCGTTCGGCGAACGCATCAAACCGCTCATTGCAAATGCTCCAAGACCCAACGACGGCGAGCATCGCTGGGACGCTTGCAGCTTTAATCATCGCAAACGTGCGCGACGCTGACAAGCCATTACAACGGTTCAGCGACGCTCAATTCACGACGCGCTTCGTTACTTACCGTCAGGCGTGCGCACGCCGAAGTGCAGGTTCTTGACCTGATCGAAGTGCGTGGTCGGGTCGTAGGCGGCGACGTGCAAGCCGAGCACTTCGGGCGATAGCCGCCCGATCGAGGCCACCAGGTTGTATGAGTTGACCACCGCATCGTGCTGCGCGCCAACCAACTGGCTGCGCGCCGTCAGCAGCGTTTGCTGCGCATTCAAGACATCGAGCGTGGTGCGCTGGCCGACTTTGGCTTCTTCGCGCGTGCCCGCCAGCGCCACTTCCGCCGCGTCCACTTGCGCCTTGGCGGCGCGCAGCACGCCCGGCGACTGGATGTTGGCGTTCCAAGCGGCGACGACGGCGGCCCGGACCTGATCGCGCGCCTGATCGGCTTGCAACTCGGCTTGCGACAGCGATTCCTTGGCCTGGCGGATCGAAGCGTATTCCTCGCCGCCTTGATAAATCGGCACGTTCAACTGCGCCACCGCCGAGGCGGTGAACGCGTGCGCGTTGGTGATGTTGTCCGGCTCGTAGCGCTGCGACACGTTGCCGGCCAGGCCCAGCGTCGGATAGAGCGCGCCCTCGGCGAGCTTCACCGCGAGCGCGGCGACGTCGACCGCGTGCAGCGCGCCGACCACCGAAGGATGCTCCAATTCCGAGATACGGATGGCGTCCTGCACCGACTTCGGCAGGCCCTTGCTGACCGGCCCGGTGGGCGCGAGATCCTTCGGCTCGTCGCCGACATATTGGCGGTAGGTGGCGATCGCCGCCTGCAAGGTTGTGTTGGCCGTCAACACCTGCGCCTGCGCGCCGGCCAGGCTCGATTCCGCCTGCGCCACGTCGGTGCGCGTGACTTCGCCGACGTCAAAGCGGTCCTTGGTCTGCCGCAATTGCTCCTGCAGCACGTCGACGTTGTTTTGGTTGAGCGACAGCAGCGCCGCGTCCTGGATCACGTTCATGTAGGCGGTCGCGGCGTTGAGCAGCACCGATTCCTCGGTCGAGCGCAATTGCTCGCGCGATTCCAGCACCGTGCTCTCGGCCTGCTTAACGCCGTTCTCGGTCCGGTTTCCGTTCCACAGCGTCTGCTGCACCGTGAGGCCGACGCCGTGCGGCACGGTGTTGGAGTTGAAAGGGTTGAGGTTGGACCTGAGCGCCGCAACGCCGATGTCGGCTTCGCCGTTCACCGTCGGAAAATACCCCGAAACGGCCTTCGGCACGCCTTCGTCCGTCGCGCGAACGCCCGCCCGCTGCTGGTTGATGTTCGGGTTGCTCAGATAGGCCTTGGCCAGCGCGTTGTTCATCGTCTCGGCAAAGGCGCTCCCGGCGCCGGAGGCCATCAACGAAAACGTAAATACACAACTCAGCGTGCGCACGGCACGGCCGTTTGAGGAGTTTCGACGCCACATATTTTCTTCGCCTATTGCTGACAAAACCGACGGTCACGCGAACACGCGAAAGCAACAGTGCGCACTTGAAACAACGAAAAACGAATCTCTTTCTTGTGTGCGAATATATCGCTCCGGTCCGACGCTAGGACAGGCGAACCAGCGCCTTCGCGCGTTGCCGCAATGACTTAACCACAGGTTTAGCGACCGCTTGTGGCGACAACACGACGGCTAAAAAGCGAAGGCGGGCGGTTTGGCGAAGGCTGCGAGCAGCGGCGCGGAGCACTCAAAGAGCACGGATTCCGCGGACAATCCGGCGGCCCCGCGCTCGATCAGGACGGCGTGGCCGCCGCTTTGCGATAGCCGCACGCCGACCAATCGGCCGCCGGGGGCGAGCCTGTCGGTCAGCGAGGTCGGATCCACTTCAAAGCCGCCGTTGACCAGAATCGCCTGGTATCTTCCGTGCGCCGGCGCAGCGGCAGGAGCCAAATCGGCGCCGATTGCGTCGACGTCGGCGCCCATCGCGCGCAGTAGCGCGCTGGAATAACCGCCGCCGGCGACATCGAGCACGGTTTCGCCGGGGACGACGTTCAGGGCTTGCAGCAGCCGCCCCAGAACCATCGGCGGCAACAGACTTTCGCCGCCTGAGCGCGCGCGCTGGGCGCCATCGGAATAGATAAGGCTCAAAGACTGGCCGGCGACATAGTCCTCGCGGCGAACCGCCAGGAACGCTGCGAGCACCGCGGCCTCATTGACGCCGCCGGTGCGCAATTGGCCGTCGACCAGCTTCTGCCGCCGCTCGCTCGATTTACCCGCATTGGCGCTTTGAATCGACATCCGGCATTCCCCTCAATGGTTCATCGTCTGGTGTGTTGGATGTTTTGGAGGCCTCGCCCGGAATCGAACCGGGGTGCAAGGATTTGCAGTCCTCTGCGTAGCCACTCCGCCACGAGGCCTCAACCCGCGAACCGCCCTCGTTTCGCGAACGCGCGGCCTATAGCAGAGCCTTTCGCCAAGCGGCAAGGTCCCGTCCGTCAACTATCCGCCCACGGCGTTTTCCGCGTGAACGGCAACGCGAAGAAATAGCAGGCGATGGCGACGAAGCCGAACCGCACCCAGGCTTCCGGCCGGAAATCGGCGTTGATGGCGTAGCCAGCCAAGCCGAACCAGGCCATCGTCACGACGATCGTCAGCATCCGGTGCCGCACCACCCGCATCGGATGAACGAACACCACAGGCGCGAACATCATCACGGCGAAGGCGCAAAGCAGCAACGCGTTCAGCGCCGGGGGCATCCGCAGCACAAAAAAGTACAGCGCGGCGACGTTCCACAGCGCGGGAAAGCCGCGAAACCAATTGTCCCGGGTCTTCATCCGCGTATCGGAGAAATACAGCGCCGAGGCAACGGCGACGGCGCTCGTGAGGTAAAGGCCGACGCCGTCGGGCAGCAGATCGGATCGCGCCAGGGCGACCAGCGGCGCAAGCACATAGGTAAGGTAGTCGACCACGAGATCGAGGGTCGCGCCGTCGATGATCGGCGCGGTTTCGCGCACTTTTGCGGCCCTGGCGAGCGAACCATCGATACCGTCGATGAAAAGCGCGACGCCAAGCCAGGCGAAGCACGCCGGGAATTGGCCTTGATAAGCGGCGTTGAGCGCCAGCACGGCGACCGCAGCACCTGAGGCCGTGAAAGCATGGACGGCGAAGCCGGCCATCGCCTTTGCGATTTCGAAGGTTTTGGGTCGCCAACACAGCCCGCCCGCCCGGATTCGGCCGCTCTCTCGCTTTGGCGCCATTGCCATTGCCGCGGGGGCCGAGCTTTACAGCGGCGAGCGCGAGAGGCAAAGCGGCGTCATGGCCGAGCCTCGCCAAGCCCCAGAACTTTCTGTTGACGTCGTTATCGTCGGCGCCGGTCTTGCCGGCCTCAGCCTTGCGCTCGCCCTGGCGCGAACGGAGCTTCAGGTCGCGCTGGTCGGCCCGTCCGAGCGGATCGCCGCCGGGCGGACGGTCGCCCTGCTCGATCCGTCAATGCGGTTTTTCGCGACGCTCGGGCTTGACCGGGAGATTAAGGCCGCTGCAGCGCCGCTTAAGACGCTCAGCATCGTCGATGACGCTGGTTCGCTCGTCCGCGCGCCAACGCTCGCTTTCGAGGCGAGCGAACTCGATCTGGAAGCGTTTGGCTGGAATATTGAAAACGCCGCGCTGGCGGAGATGCTGGAAGCGCGGGTTTTGGCGACGCCGGCGATCCGCCGCGTGGTTGCGCCAGCGACCGCCTTTTCATTTTTTGACGCGTACGCCGAGGTTGGCGCCGCCGACGGCCTCCGCATCGGCGCGCCGCTTGTCGTCGGCGCCGATGGCCGTTCTTCGCCGACCCGGCGCGCGGCGGGCATCGACGAAACTGTCGTCCCTTACGGCCAAAGCGCGCTCACTGCGGTATTCGCGCACCGGCGCCCGCACGAGGGGCGATCGGTGGAATTCCACAAGCGCGGCGGCCCGTTCACGCTGGTGCCCCTGCCCGCGCGCGCCGACGAGCATTGTTCGAGCCTGGTCTGGGCGCAGGCGCAGCGCTCGGCGGAGGCGCTGGCGGCTCTACCCGACGCGGATTGGACGTTGCGGGTGGAAAAGGAGGCGCACGCCATTTTCGGCGCGATGCGGCTGATTTCCGGGCGTGGGATGTTCCCTCTGAGCCGCGTCAAGGCGCGGCATTTCGCCGGCCGCCGCGTCGCCCTGGTCGGCGAAGCCGCGCACGCTCTGCCGCCAATCGGCGCGCAAGGCTTTAATCTCAGCGTGAAGGACATCGCCGCGCTGGTCGAGGTCGTGAGCGAGGCGCGGGTGCGCGATGCTGATTTTGGGATGGATGACGTGCTTTCCCGCTACGCCGCGCGGCGCGAACCCGACGCCGCCCTCCGCGCCTTCGCGGTCGATGCTCTGAACCGCTCCCTGCTCGCCGATTTCCTCCCCGTCGACGGCGCCCGCGCCGTCGCGCTCGCGGCCATCCGCGCCCTGCCGCCGCTGCGCCGACAGGCGATGCGCGCGGGGTTGGGGGCTTAACCGTCCTCCTCTCACTTTTCTCTTTACATTTTTCAGAAACCGTGCTACCCACTCCTGAGCAGGGTTCTGGCTGAACAGAAGTCGCACTCAGGAGATCGATAAAGCGGGGGCCAAGAAAAAGTCGGCCGTTTAAGCGTTAACCCACTGAAATTATTGAATCTACGATGCTTATTAAGCGTCAAACGGCGCTTAATAAGCGTTAAACGACGCTTAATAGGCGTCGCACCAGCGCATTTTGGTGCTGATTAAGCGACGCGACGCTTGCCTTAGGGTCCCCTCCCCCTGCGCGAAGCGCGGGGAGAGGGTTAGGGTGAGGGGCTGGGTGAGTTCGCTCAGACGGCAGTGCAAATCACCAGGGCCCTCACCCCGACCCTCTCCCCGTTTTCAACGGGGAGAGGGGGAAGCCGCCTCGTTCCGATAGCTCAGGATGCGCTCGGCGTAGCGCGCCATCGTGTCGACCTCGAGGTTCAGCACGTCCGACACCTTGCGCTCCCCCCAAGTTGTCACCGCCAGGGTGTGCGGAATGAGCAGGATTTCGAACTCGTCGCCGTCGACCTCGTTCACCGTCAGCGACACGCCGTCGAGCGCCACCGACCCCTTCTTTGCGATGAACGGCGCCAGCGCCGCCGGCGCCTTGAGCCGGACATGGGTCATCTCGTTAAAGGCGCGGAGCGACACGATGGTCGCCAGCCCGTCGACGTGGCCGCTGACGATATGGCCGCCGAGCTCGTCGCCGATCTTGAGCGCCCGCTCGATATTGAGCCCGTCGCCCACGCGCCATTGCTTGGCCGTAGTCACGGCGAGCGTCTCGGCCGCCATGTCGAAATCGACCAACGCGCGGTTGCCGACGCTCACCTCGGTCGCGGTGAGGCAAACGCCCGACATCGCGATCGAGGCCCCGATGGCGATCGGCTCCTTCGGCGGCGCGAGCGCCACGCGCAAGCGGCGCCGGTCCGCGAAGTCCTCGACCTCGACGACTTCGCCGATCTCGGTGACGATGCCTGTGAACATGGCCTCTCCTCAACCTTCGCCTCAGCCAAAATCCTGGCTGAGATAGAGCTCGAATTCATCGCGTCCATAGCGGTCGCGTTCGCTTCGCACGTAGCGATCGGGCGCGGCGAGCGCGGCGCGCGACTCGCTGGAAAGCGCCGGCAAACCGGGCCGTCCCAACGGCTTGAAGCCGGTGAACAGCGCGACCTCGTCGGCGAGCCGCAACGCGATCAGCCGGCCACCGACCTGCGGGCCGCCTTCGCTGAACACCCTGGTGACGCCGAGGCTTGCAAGCCGCTGTAGCGCCGCGCCAAGATCGACGTGGCCGCCCGCGTCCTCGGCGACGCGCTCGACCGCGATGCCCGCAGCGACGAGGGCGCTCGCCCGTGCGTCGAGCGCGGATTCGACGCCGATGACGAGCGTGGGGAATTCGTGCGCAGTCGCGGCGATGCGCGAACGCAGGCTCAACGTGAGGCGGGAATCGAGCACGACGCGCAACGGCTTTCGCGTGACGCCCTCGAGCCGCACCGTCAGCAGCGGATCGTCCTCGCGCAGCGTGCCCGAACCGATCATGATGGCGTCGTGCTCGGCGCGCATTTGATGCACCCGCCGGTTGGACGCCTCGCCGGTGATGGCCAGACGCGGATCGTGATCGAGGCCCGCGGCATAGCCGTCGGCGGTCATGGCGAGTTTGAGCGTCACCATCGGCCGGCCGCGCGTGACGCGCAGGATGTGTCCGAGGTGCGTGTGCCGCGCCTGTTCGGCGCGCAGGCCGACGTCGACGGCGATTCCCGCCGCGCGCAGCTTTGCGTGCCCCTGCCCGGCCGTTCTGGGATCGGGATCTTCAAGCGCGCTGACGACGCGGGCGACGCCGGCGGCGATGAGCCCCGACGTGCAGGATAGGCCTCTGTGGCTCTCGTGCGCACAGGGCTCCAGCGTCACATAGAGCGTTGCGCCGCGCGCTCGATCGCCAGCCTGATCAAGCGCAATGCGCTCGCCATGCGGGCGCCCTCCGGGGGCAGTGAAACCGGAGCCGACGATCTCACCGTCCTTGACCAGAACGGCCCCAACCGAAGGATTGGGCGCCGCCGTGCCTAGCCCGCGGCGCCCCAGCGCCAGCGCCTCATCCATGTATCTTGCATCGACCTCGGCGTCGCCGCTCATCGCGGCCGTGGCGCCCTTGCGCCGCCCTCGGGCGTGGGCTCCGGCTCGGGATCGCTCTCGAGCTGACCGACAAGGTTCGAGAAGTCGCGCGCCTCGCGGAAATTGCGATAGACCGAGGCGAAACGGACATAGGCGACGTCGTCGAGCGCCTTCAGGCCCTCCATCACCAACTCGCCGATCTTCTCCGTCGTAATGTCGCCGTCACCCAGACTTTCGAGCTGGCGCACGATGCCGTTCATCAGGCGCTCGATGCGCTCAGGCGTCGCCGAGCGCTTGCGCAGCGCGACGTCGACCGAGCGCTGCAGCTTGTCGCGATCGAAGGGCACGCGGCGGCCGCTCTTTTTGAGCACCATCATCTCGCGCAATTGCACGCGCTCGAACGTGGTGAACCGGCCGCCGCAATCCGGACAGATGCGCCGGCGGCGGATGGAGGAGGCGTCTTCGGTCGGGCGCGAGTCCTTCACTTGCGTCTCGAGGCCGCCGCAGTAAGGACAACGCATAGGTTCGCTTTCCTTCGCCTTTTCCCTCGCCCCGCCGTGAGGAGAGAGCGCGGCTTCTAGTAGATCGGGAAGCGCCGCGTCAGCGCCGCCACATCGCCGCGCACCTTGGCCTCGACGGCCGCATTGCCCGCGTCGCCATGCGCCGCCAGCCCATCGAGCGTCTCGACGATCAGTTCGCCGACGCGGCTGAACTCCGCGACGCCAAAGCCGCGCGATGTCGCCGCGGGCGAGCCGAGGCGAATGCCCGAGGTCATCATCGGCGGCGCCGGATCGTACGGCACGCCGTTCTTGTTGGATGGTGATGTGCGCGCGCCCGAGCGCGATCTCCGCCGCCTTGCCGGTCAGGCCCTTCGGCCGGAGATCGACCAGCATCAGATGGTTGTCGGTGCCGTCGGTCACAAGGGCATAGCCGCCCGCGACGATCGGCGCGGCCAAGGCTTTGGCGTTGGCGACGACGGCATGCGCGTAGGCTTTGAACTCCGGCGTCAACGCCTCGTGGAACGACACCGCCTTGGCGGCGATCACATGCATCAGCGGACCGCCCTGCAGGCCGGGGAAGATCGCCGAATTGATCTTCTTGGCGATCGCTTCGTCGTTGGTCAGGATCATGCCGCCGCGCGGGCCGCGCAGCGTCTTGTGCGTCGTGGTCGTGACGACATGGGCATGGGGAAACGGCGAAGGATGCGCGCCGCCCGCGACCAGCCCGGCAAAGTGCGCCATGTCGACGAAGAAGACCGCCTCGATCTCGTCGGCGATCTCGCGGAATTTTGCAAAGTCCCAGTGGCGGGCATAGGCCGAGCCGCCCGCGATGATCAGCCTTCGGGCGATGCTCCAGCGCAAGCTTGCGCACCTCTTCCATGTCGATCCGCCCAGTCTCGCGGGCGACGCCGTACGAGACCGCCTTGAACCACTTGCCCGACATGTTCACGGGCGAGCCATGCGTCAGATGGCCGCCGGCGGCGAGGTCGAGCCCCATGAATGTGTCGCCAGGCTTCATCAGCGCGAGAAACACGCCCTGATTGGCTTGCGAGCCGGAGTTGGGCTGAACGTTGGCGAACTTGCAGTCGAACAGCTTGCAGGCGCGCTCGATCGCCAGCCTCTCCACGATGTCGACGTACTGGCAGCCGCCGTAATAGCGCCGGCCGGGATAGCCCTCGGCGTATTTGTTCGTCAGCACGGAACCTTGCGCCTCAAGCACCGCTTTGGAGACGATGTTTTCCGAGGCGATCAGTTCGATCTCATCGCGTTGGCGATTGAGTTCGAGATCGCACGCGCGCGCGATTTCGGGATCCGCGTCGGCGAGCGAAGCGGAGAAAAACGAATTCGAGCGAATCGGCGAGGCCGTGTTCGACATGTCCATGGGCAACTCTTGAGCGGAGGGTTGCGCGCGCCGTTAACACAGTTGGCGCGCGGGGGGAGTCTGGGGGTAGCGCCTCGGCTAGGAAGGCCAGGCTCGCGCCGGTAAGATGGTCTCTTTCTCTCCGGAAAACTGCAATGTCCGCCTATTCCGCCTCCGTCGCCTGGTTACGCCAGCCCGGCGAAGCCTTTACCGACCGCCGCTATTCCCGTCGCCACGAATGGGCCTTTGACGGCGGGCAGCGAGTCGTCGCGTCATCGTCGCCCATGGTGGTTCGCGTGCCCCTCTCCGACCCCGCCGGGGTCGATCCCGAGGAAGCGCTGGTCGCCTCGCTGGCGAGTTGCCACATGCTGTTTTTTCTCGATTTCGCCTCGCGCGCCGGTTTCGCCGTCGCCGCTTATCGCGACGAAGCCGTCGGCGAGATGACGAAGGACGCGCGCCAGCGGGAATGGATGAGCCTCGTCACGCTGCGACCGAAGATCACGTTCGACGGCGAGAAGCGGCCGAGCGCCGCCGAGATCGAGGCGCTGCATCACAAGGCGCACGACCACTGCTACATCGCCAACAGCTTTAAGGGCGAGGTAAAGGTTGAGGGGACGTTTGACGCCTAGACCGGGGGCGGCTTAGCGCGACTCCGGCGGTTGCTGAGCGAGCAGCACCACGACTTCGTTCTTGCTGAGGCGATTGAGCTTGGTGTGCGCTTCTTCTTCAAGCAGATCGCGGCTCACGGACTGCTGGCTCATTTGCTGGACGCGGCGTTGCCAAGTGTCATGCTCGGTCTTGAGCGCCGCAAGCTGCGTGTTCAAATCGGCGAGTTGGACTTGATAGAGCGCCATGGCCTTCAGGCCGTGGTCGCCCTGGCTGGCGCCCATGACGAGATAGGCGCTCGCCGAGCCGAGAACGGCGTAAACGACGAGCGCCTGGGAGGCGGCGCGGAGGCGACTGCGGACGATCATTTCGACGAAAATAATTGCCCGCGCTTGGTTAAGGAAGCGTTGAGGCCGCGCCCCTTATTTCGCCTTTATGCTTGAGCGGCCGGCGTAGCGCGCGGTCTCGCCCAGCTCCTGCTCGATGCGCAGCAACTGATTGTATTTGGCGTTGCGGTCCGAGCGGGCGAGCGAGCCGGTCTTGATCTGCCCACAGTTGGTGGCGACGGCGAGATCGGCAATCGTGGAATCCTCGGTTTCGCCTGAGCGGTGGCTCATTACCGCGCTATAGCCGGCGCGCTGCGCCATATCGACGGCGGCGAGCGTTTCGGTGAGCGAGCCGATCTGGTTGACCTTCACTAGGATCGAGTTGGCGATGCCCTTGGAAATGCCGTCGCTGAGGCGCTTGACGTTGGTGACGAACAGGTCGTCGCCCACCAGCTGCCGCTTCGTGCCGATCAGGTCGGTCAGCGCCTTCCAACCCGCCCAATCGTCTTCCGACATGCCGTCTTCGATCGACAGGATCGGATAATCTGTGGCGAGCTTGGCGAGGTATTTGGCCTGCTCGTCGCTCGAGCGGGTCTTGCCTTCGCCTTCGTAGACGTAGTTGCCGTCCTTGAAGAATTCGGTGGCGGCGCAATCGAGACCGAGGCCGACGTCGACGCCAGGCTTGAAGCCGGCCGCTTCAATCGCCTTCATGCAGAAATCCAGCGCAGCTTCCGCCGACGGCAAGTTCGGGGCGAAGCCGCCCTCGTCGCCGACATTGGTGTTGAGGCCGGCCTTCTTGAGCGCAGCTTTGAGCGTGTGGAAGATTTCCGCGCCCCAGCGCACCGCCTCTTTGAGGCTCGGCGCGCCCACCGGCATCACCATGAATTCCTGGAAGTCGATGGGGTTGTCGGCGTGGACGCCGCCGTTGACGATGTTCATCATCGGCGTCGGCAGCACGCGGGCCTGCACGCCGCCTACGTAACGGTAGAGCGGCAGGCTGGAGGCGTCCGCCGCGGCCTTGGCGGTGGCGAGCGACACACCGAGGATGGCGTTGGCGCCCAGGCGCGCCTTGTTCGGCGTGCCGTCGAGCGCGATCATCGCCTCGTCGACCTTCACCTGATCCTCGGCGTCGAAGCCGGAGATGGCGTCAAAAATGTCGCGGTTGACGGCATCGACCGCCTTCTGCACGCCCTTGCCGAGGTAGCGTTTCTTGTCACCGTCGCGCAGTTCAACGGCCTCATGCGCACCCGTCGAGGCGCCCGACGGCACCGCGGCGCGGCCGAACGAACCGTCCTCGAGGGTAACGTCGACTTCGACGGTCGGGTTGCCGCGGCTGTCTAGAATTTCGCGGGCGACGATGTCGACGATCGCGGTCATGAAAACTCCTGGAAATTGAAGGAACGCGCCGCTTCATAGGCGAAGGTTTTAACGAGTGAAAGAACCCCTCTCGCATTCGTCATTTCGACGGCCTTAACCACATTTTTCAAATGGTTAATAAATGATGAATTTTTCGCATGCCTGCCCTGCAATCGGGCGTGACAGAGGCCAAAAATTGAGCTACGCAGTTCTTCCCTGAAAAGGAGGCCGCGCTCCGGATTGGCGTTGGCGTTTGTAAGTCTTGGGAGGAAGGGGCGTTCGTTGGGGTAATCCGGCGGCCTAGAGCTGCAAGCGGTAAAGCGACGGAAACCCTCGGTTCGCATCAGGGACGGTTTAAACGGCAAGGCCGGGCTTTTGAGCCCGGCCTTGTTGTTTGTGGGGAACTATCCTGGGCTTACGACAGTTTTGTGTCGCCCGATGCGTTTTCGCCGCGCCGCCAGCCCTCGGTAACCTCGGCGGCATAGTCGGCGAAGCGGCCCTGCTCGATCGCTGCGCGCATTCCGGCCATGAGATCTTGGTAATATCCCAGATTGATTTCCGTCAGCGCCATCATGCCTAAAATCTCGCCGTTCTTCACGAGATGGCGGAGATACGCGCGGGAATAATCGCGCGCCGCCGGCGAGCTGGACGCTTCGTCAATCGGCCTGGGATCGTCGGCAAATTTTGCGTTGCGCAGGTTCATGCGGCCGAAGCGGGTGAAAACGGTGCCGTGTCGCCCGGCCCGCGTTGGCATCACGCAATCGAACATGTCGATGCCGCGCGCGACGCATTTCAAGAGATCGTCCGGCGAGCCGACGCCCATCAAATAGCGCGGCTTGTCGGCGGGCAGATGCGGCTCGCTCGCTTCGATCGTCGCCAGCATTTCCGCTTGCGGTTCGCCGACCGCGAGCCCGCCCAGCGCGTAGCCGTGAAAGCCGATGCCGGCGAGCGCGACTGCGCTCTGCTCGCGTAACGATACGTCCGTTCCGCCTTGCACGATGCCGAACACCGCGTGTCCCGGCTGCTCGCCAAACGCCGCCTTCGAGCGCTCGCCCCAACGCAGCGATAGCTGCATCGCCCGCTCCACCTCCGCACGCGGCGCTGGCAGGCGCACGCACTCGTCGAGCTGCATCTGGATGTCGGAGCCCAGCAGCCGCTGGATCTCCATGGCGCGCTCAGGCGTGAGCTCGTGGCGCGAGCCGTCGAGATGCGAAGCGAACGTCACGCCCTGCTCCGTGACCTTCCTGATCTTGCCGAGGCTCATCACCTGAAAGCCGCCGGAGTCCGTGAGGATCGGATGGTCCCAGCGCATGAACTTATGCAGACCGCCGAGCGCCGCGATGCGTTCCGCGCCGGGCGCGATCATCAGATGATAGGTGTTGGAAAGCACGATGTCGGCGCCAAGCGCGCGGACCTCATGGGCCCGCATCGCCTTCACCGTGGCCGCGGTCCCCACCGGCATGAACGCCGGCGTGCGGATGGTTCCGCGCGGCAGACGGACCTCGCCCCGCCGCGCTGCGCCGTCGCGATTGAGAACTTCGAAGGTGAAGGCGGAAGCGGACAATGGAAACGTTGCCTTGGATGATCTTGTTTGAGACCGGCGACAGACGCGCGCCCCGCAAAAAGAAACGCCGCGCTCTCGAAAGAGCGCGGCGTCGTGCATTTCCTCTAGGAAGGAAAAGCTTACTCGCCCTTCTTGGCGCCCTTGTCGCGCGCTTTGAGGGCGGCGCCGAGGATGTCGCCGAGCGAAGCGCCCGAGTTGGCCGAGCCGTACTGCGCGATCGCCTCCTTCTCTTCGGCGACCTGCAGCGCCTTGATCGACACCGTGATCTTGTGAGCGCGGCGCTCGTAGGTGAGCACGCGGGCGTCGACCTTCTCGCCGACCGAGAAACGGTCGGGGCGTTGATCGCCGCGGTCGCGCGCGAGTTCCGCGCGCTTGATGAAGGCGGTGAGATCGGTGCCCGAAATCCGGACGTCGATGCCGCCTTCCTTCACCGAGAGCACTTCGCAGGTCACGACGGCGCCCTTACGGATGTCGTCGCCGCTTTCTTCCGGGGCGCCGCCAGCCGCTGCGGCAGAACCCGCTGGCTTCGCCGTGCCGTCTTCGCCGAGCGCCTGTTTGACGCCGAGCGCGATGCGCTCTTTCTCGACGTCGACGTCAAGCACCTTTGCCCTGACGTGATCGCCCTTCTTGAAGTCTTCCATGGCCTGCTCGCCCGGCTTCGTCCAATCGAGATCGGAGAGATGGACCATGCCGTCGACGTCGCCTTCGAGGCCGAGAAACAGACCGAACTCGGTCTTGTTCTTGACTTCGCCGTCGACGATCGAGCCGACGGGGTAAGCGGCGATGAACGCTTCCCACGGGTTCTGCAGGGTCTGCTTGAGGCCCAGCGAGATGCGGCGTTTAGAGGGATCAACCTCGAGCACTTGCACTTCGACTTCCTGGCTCGTCGAGACGATCTTGCCGGGATGGACGTTCTTTTTCGTCCAGGACATTTCGGAGACGTGGATCAGGCCTTCGACGCCCGGCTCCAGCTCCACGAACGCGCCGTAGTCGGTGATGTTGGTCACACGGCCCTTGAGCTTCTGGCCGACGGTGTAGCGCGCTTCGATCGCGCCCCACGGATCGTCGAGCAACTGCTTCATGCCGAGCGAGATGCGGTGCGTCTCGTGGTTTATCTTGATGATGCGGACCTTGACGGTCTGCCCGATGTTCAAGACTTCCGACGGATGGTTGACGCGGCGCCAGGCGATGTCGGTGACATGCAGCAGGCCGTCGATGCCGCCGAGATCCACGAACGCGCCGTAATCGGTGATGTTCTTGACCGTGCCATCGATCACCTGGCCTTCGACCAGGTTGGAGACGATTTCGTTGCGCTGTTCGGCGCGGCTCTCTTCGAGCACCGTGCGCCTGGAAACGACGATGTTGCCGCGGCGGCGGTCCATCTTCAGGATTTCGAACGGCATGGGCGTATTCATCAGCGGGCCCATGTCGCGCACCGGGCGAATGTCGACCTGGCTGCGCGGCAGGAAGGCCACGGCGCCGTCGAGATCGACGGTGTAGCCGCCCTTGACTTGATTGAAGATCACGCCGTCAACCTTCAGCTTGGCTTCGAACGCCTGCTCGAGCTTGACCCAGCTCTCCTCACGGCGCGCCTTGTCGCGCGAGATGACGGCTTCGCCGAGCGCGTTCTCGATGCGCTCGAGATAAACTTCGACTTCGTCGCCGACCTTCGGCTCGGGGTCGCGCCCGTGGTTGGTGAATTCGCGCAAGGCCACGCGGCCTTCGGTCTTGAGGCCGAGATCGATGACGGCCATGTCTTTTTCGATGCCGACGACACGGCCTTTGATTACGGAACCTTCGAGGGCTTCTTCAGACCCGTAGGCTTCATCGAGCAAAGCAGTAAAATCCTCGCGCGTCGGCGCCGAGGCGGTAGATACGGACATTGTTTCTCCTGAATTGCCCTTATCGGGCTGACGCCGGCTGGTTTGCGTTGCGGGAGACTTTCGTCGCCGATCTGGGTGCGCCCCGTCAGGAGCGAACCCTACCGCTGTAAGCGGGCCGGCGAAGGCCGGCGGCAAAAGTCTAGTGCGTGCGCCTAAAGGTTGCCCCGTAGGCGCGCGCGGCCTCTAACAGCCGGAATGATGAAACGCAACAAAATCCGCTGGCGCGGGTTCAGGTCTAGGCAACGGCAAAGCACCGGCCAACCTGTCAAGCGCCGCCTTGCCGCAGGGTAAGAGACGAGAATATTTGTCACACAATCAAGGTATATGTTACGCTACGTCAAAGTGATAGCTGGTATTTTACACCGGTAAACGCTTTAAGTTTGATTAATCGCGGGTTAACACCGTGGTCCAATCAATTGGCGAATTAAGCCGCCGCAGGGAGCAGTTATGAGCACGGTTTGGAACAAGCTGTTCGGCAACGCGCCTGCCGCCGCGAACGAAGACGACAACCGTGCCGCGACGTTCATATCCCCGGCTGAAGAAGGGGCTTTGGCCCGCCAAGTCGACCCCGCGCCCCTCTCCTCGCGCTCTTTTCCCAAGCCAATCGAGGCCGCAGCGGCCGATGCAAACGCGCCTGCGCCGAAGGCGGCTCCGATAAAAGCGCCAGCGCCGACGAGCGCACTGGAGGAGTCCTTCGACGCGATCGGCCAGCGCAATGAGGCGTTGCGCAATCAACTCGATGGCATCGCCGATTCCTTCCGCGGGATCGAAGCCATTCGCGGCCAGTTCGAAAGCGTCGTCTCGCCGATCGCACGGCTGCTGCGCGACCTCGAGGAAACACGCGCCGCGGTCGCAGAGTCGCGCGAGCGTCATTTCACTTTGAGCGCCGCCCATGACGATTTGAAGCGTGCGCACGTGGGGCTGCTCGATGAACGCAACGGGCTCGCCGAACAGCGGGATTCGCTGCAAACCGAAAATCGCCAGATGCAAAGCAGCCTGCACGAGGCGGAGGACGCCCTCGGCGAGGCGCAGACCGACGGCCACGAGGCAAAAATCCGCATTGGCAGCTTGGAGCGTTCGCTCGACGCCGCGATGCAAAACATGAAGGGCCTGGAAGAGACCAACGGGGCTTTGCGTATGGCGATGGACCAGCGCGAGACCACTTTGGCGGAAGCCGAGCAAAAGCAGGCGCGGCTTTCGCATCAATATGAGCTCTCGCAGGAAGAGGCGCGGGCGCTGCGCAAGCAGCTTGAAGAGCAGAGCCAGGAAACGTCGAAAATGGCGCGGCTCCATGGCGATGTCGACGCGCAACGCGGGGAGCTTGCGCGCCGCGCCGTCGACCTTGAAAACCAGCTCGCGGTCGAGTCCAACGCGCACGGCAAACTCAAGGCGCTGCGCCAGGACGAAAGCGAGACGCACCGCACGCAACTCAGCGCCGCGACCGGCGAATTGTCCGCCGCGCGCGCGCGTGCCGAGACCGCCGAACGGCTCCTCGCCGAGGCCCGCGTCGAGCTGCGCGACAAGGCGCAGGACGCGCGCGCGCTGGAGCGACGGATCATCGATTCGGAAGCCGCGACGCAAAACCAGGCCAAGAAGCAGACCGAATTCAATCGCGAGATCGCGGTGGCGAAATCACGGATCGCCGAGGTCGAGGCGTCCCGCGCGCTGCTGCTCGAACGTTCAAGTTCGCTGGCCAAAGCCGCCAAGGCCAAGGACAATGCGATGCAGCGCGCCGAGGAGAAAATCGCGGCGCTCGAGGCGCGCTTGTCCGAATCCGGAAGAGCTTTCAAAGCCAGCGCACGCAGCTTGAGGCCAAGATCTCGCAGCTTGGCGAGCAGGCGCAGACCGATTCCGCCGCTCGGGCCTACGCCGAGGGCGCGCTGCAATCGGCGCGACGGGATCGCCTGGCGATGCAGCGCGAGCTGGTTTCGCTCAAGGCGCCGCGCACCGAGATCGTCGAGTTGGCCGAGGCCGCGGCGGAAGGGCAAATCGGCCCCGAGCAACACCCGAGCGAAACGGACTCAGTGGTCGTGCGCATCGCGAGCTAAGAGGCTTTATCTGGTCTCCCCGCGCTTGGCGCGGGGAGGGGTCGGAAAAGCGCCTCGCCTCGACGCCCCCCCATACTTCTTCGGCGGCATCTCGCTGAGCGCCGCAAACGGCGACGCCTTTTCATCCTCTTCATCGGACGTGAACGCGACGCCCGCTTTGCGCGGATAAGGGTCGAGATTGAGCGTCAAGAATTCGCTCACCACCGCCCCGATATCCGCCATGCCGTTCACGATCGGCTCCGGCGGGTCTTCATCCTCCGTATCGGGCGCTTCCGCGCTACCGTGGCTGGGGGCAAACGTAGCGTCGACGGAAGCGTCGATCTCGGCTGGAATGGGCTCGAGCGTCACCACGCAGGTTTGCGTCGCGCTGGCGCTCAGCCGGCCGCTCACGGCGATCCGCCCTTTTGCGCGCGGCGCGAGATGCAGCGCCGCGCTGAGACTTTTGAGGTCGATGAGATCGTTGAATTTTGCGATGCGGGCGAGTTCATCGGCATCGGCGACGACGTTAACGTCCATTCCGTCGCGCGGCAAAGGATCGACGCGGATGAGGCGGCTTAACGGCGCCGCAAATGGCTCTTTCATCGCGTTCGCTCCGCAAACTGCCCTACGGGAAATACGAACCGCCCACCGGCGAAATCGTCGAAGGTGACGCCCTGTAGCGCCTGAGCAATGTCTTGCGCGTATTCGGCAAGAGCGAAGGCGTACGGCGCATCGTCAAGCGAGGTCTTGCCATACACGTTCCGCGCCAGCGCCTCGAAGAAAGGCTCCGGCTCCGAACGTTGCAGCGCGAAATCGTAGGCCGTCAGGCGGCCGTAAAACGCCTCGACGTAGCGTCTCATCCGTTTGAGGACGCCGACGTCGCCAATCGCCATCTCGCGAAGAGCATCGTCAAAGCCCGTAAAGATTTGGTCGACGTAGACCTGCGCCAGATCGCCCCCGTCGACGCCAAGCGCCGTGAGCCGCCGCATGACCAGACCGGCATGCAGCGCGACCATTTCGAAACGCCCCTCCAGCGTGTCGGCGACGCCAAGGCTCGTAAAGAGGACTTCCCGCCGGGCCGCCTGAATGGTTTGCTCCGCGATGGACGAAGCGAGTTCCTTTCGTGCGCGCCGCGCGCGCCACGCCATAAAAACCATGATTGCCTTGCTTTTGCCAGAAGTGGCGGGTTAGGCATCCTGCCCGCCTAAACGAAAAGTCTATAGGGCTCCGACTTTCCGCCTTGTCAATCTCAACCGAGGGTGCATGCCGCTGTCCCGGAACTCTCGTCGGTCCCTTCATTGCGGCGTCGCGCTCGCTCTTTGCCTCGGCATGGCCGGCTGTAGCATCGGCGGCGATCAAGGTTTCAATCGCGGCTACCATATGGATGAAGACACGATTGCGCAGATCAAGATCGGCGCAACGAGCAAGACCGAGGCGCTGCAGATTTTGGGCACGCCGTCCACAACCTCCACGGTCGGCGGCGACGCCTGGTACTACATCGGCCAAAAAATGTCGCGGAGCGTGATGTTCCTCAACCCAACCGTCACCGATCAAACGGTGTTCGCGATCTACTTCGACAAGGGCGGCAAGGTCTCGCGTATCGCCAACTACGGACTGAAAGACGGCCAGGTGTTCGACTATGTCTCGCGCACGACGCCCACCGGCGGCCAAGAGCCTGACTTCCTGAAGAACCTCGCGACCGGCCTGCTGCGGTTTTAGCCGATCGCGGGCCCCGCCTCGGCGGGGCTTCAGGGCGCAGCGCCGGCTTCGTCGCGGACCACGGCGATGCGGAGATTGTTGGTGCCGCCCGACTGGCCAAAGGGCACGCCGGCCACCACCAGGACCCGGTCACCGGCGCGCGCGAACCCTTCGATATAGGCGTGCCGCGCGGCGCGCTCGGCCATATCCGTCTCATCGCGCGCGTCGTCCGTGACCACCGAATGAACGCCCCAGGCGAGCGCAAGCCGACGCGCGGTGGCGACAATCGGGGTCAGCGCCAAAATCGCCGAGCGGGGCCGCTCGCGAGAGATGCGCAAGCCGGTTTTGCCCGACGCCGACCAGGCGCAGATGACGCCGCAGTTCAGCGTCTCGGCGACGTCGCGCGTCGCCTCGGCGATGGCGTCGGCGGCGGTGGGTTCCGGCTTGTAGCGCTGCGAGGCCAGGATGCCGGGATAGATCTCTTCGCTCTCGACCGCTTCGGCGATGCGGTTCATTGTCGACACCGCTTCGCGCGGATATTGGCCGGAGGCGCTTTCGGCGGAAAGCATGATCGCGTCGGCGCCTTCAAACACCGCCGTGGCGACATCGGACACTTCGGCGCGGGTCGGCACCGGCGTCGAAATCATCAATTCCAACATTTAGTC
>CAVSSV010000024.1:0-59363 GCA_963730695.1 uncultured Pseudomonadota bacterium | reverse complement strand
CCGGGCAGATAATTGGCGTCGGCGGAGCGAAGGAAGGCAAAGCCGTCCTGGAGGATTTCGACGACGCCTTCGCCGATGATTTCAACTTCCAGGTTTGCAAGCTGCTTGAGGATGGCGAACATCAGCTCTTGCTTGCGCATGGTCGAGGCGTTTTCGACCTCGTTTTCTTCGGCGAACGCCAGCAATTCGACAGGAGATTTTTTCTTGAGGTCTTTAAGTTTGACTTCCCGCATCGGGACTTTCCTGAAACACGGCCCGCTTGAATTAGGGGCCAGCGTGGGGGAGGGGTGAGCGCATGACCGGCGGGCGCCGGCTGATCCCGACTGACGACGAACCCTAATGGGGACTCGAACGCCTGACCTGGGATCCGCTCATTGAGGAGGATGGCGCTCCATAGTGTTTTCTGGGGCGCGATGCAACTCCCGGCATTTTTCGAAGGCTTTAGAACGGCTTCAGCACGACCAGGCCGACAATGAGAACCATCACGCCGGCCGGGACCTCATTGAGGATTTGGTAGAAGCGCGCGCTGCGCGTGTTTTGATCCGCTGCGAAAGTTTTGACGGTCCGGCCGAAAAAGCCGTGCAGCGCGCTCAAGAGAACGACGAGCGTCACTTTGGCGTGCAGCCACCCCGAAGTCCATGCGCCAGCTTCGTAGGCGAGCCAGGGGCCGCTGATCCACACGGCGACGATCGCGGGAGTCAGGATCGCCTTGTAGAGGCGACGCTCCATCACTTTCAGCGTTTCCGACAGCTCGCCGCCAGGCGTCGCCCCGACATGATAGACGAACAATCGCGGGAGATAGAGCATGCCCGCCATGAAGGCGATGACGGCAACGATGTGGAAGACCTTCAGCCAGAGATACATGCGCGGTCGCCCGTGTGCGAAACAGACACGAACGATGGGGGATGGGCATAAATAAGAAAAGAGAGAAGAATCTTTTTTATCGTTCTTTCTTGACCGACTCGAATCCGTCGCGGACTCGTCCTCCACAGGGACGCGTTAACTTTTCGTTAACTTCTCGTCGCGGCGGGCGGTTATACCGGCGGGGACAATTTTGGATGAATCCTGATTCATCAGCGCGTTGCGCCGTTAACTTTTTGTTAACTCCTAAGGCGCCGTCCAAGAAGTTCGCTAAAAGTTTTACAAACGCGGTTTCGATGTCCCTCGCGGCTGGGGCGTGGATAAGTCTGTCGAAGACTCGAGCGTTTTCCCGTGTGGGGAGGCGCGGGCTTTTTTGTCCACAGGTTGTACAGGCGTTCTCCCGCCTTGCGTCGCGGCGTCTCTGCCGCCAAGAGCGAAGCCTCCCTGTCGAGGCCTAACTTCTTCTCCATGACGGAAGCCGCAAATCTCTGGCGCCGGCCGGGCGCAAAAATCCTCGCTTCGAAAAGCGCGACACGGCTCGCCATGCTGCGTGCGGCGGCCTTGCCGGTTGAGCCCGTCGCCCCTGATGTCGATGAGCGCGCGATCGAGGCGGCGTTTCTTGGCGCTGGCGGCACGGTCGGCGCGTTGGCGGGCAAACTGGCGCTAGAGAAGGCCCTTGCCGTCAGCCGTTTGCGCCCGAACGCGCTGGTGATCGCAGCGGATCAGACGCTCAGCCTGAAGAACGAACTCCTTCATAAAGCCGCAACGCGCGCGGACGCCGCCGCGAAGTTGCGGCGGCTCGCCGGGCGCCGGCATCGCCTGAGCTCGGCGGTCGCGGTTGCCGAGAACGGCCGCGCGTTGTGGGAATTCGTGGACTTTGCCGATCTGACGATGCGGACGCTCGACGCCGCCGCCATTGAGCGCTATCTCGATGTGGCGGGCGAAGCGGCGCTGCAAAGCGTCGGCGCCTATCAGATCGAGGGCGTCGGCGTGCATCTTTTCAGCCGTGTCGTCGGCACACAGGCGACCATACTGGGGATGCCGCTGCTGCCGCTCGTGGCGTGGCTGCGCGAGCAGGATATGATCGGACCATGAGCGAGAAATCCGTGAAGCGCGCCTTTGTGGTGGGCTGGCCCATCAAGCATTCGCGGTCGCCGATCATCCATGGCCACTGGCTGAAGACTTTTGGCATCGAGGGAAGCTACGAGCGGCTTGCGGTCGAGCCCGGCGCATTTGCCGAATTCGCCGCCAGCGTCGGGCAGAACGGCATCGTCGGCGCCAATGTCACCTTGCCCCACAAGCAGGCGGCGTTCGCGGCCTGCGACGTGACGACGGACGTCGCCAAGAGCCTGGGCGCCGTCAATACGCTTTGGCGGGAAGGCGGGCGTTTGCATGGCGACAACACCGACGTCGCCGGTTTCCTCGCCAATTGCGACGAGGGCACGCCGGGCTGGGACAAAGCGGGCGGCAACGCGTTGGTGCTCGGCGCCGGCGGCGCGGCGCGGGCGATTTGCTTCGGCCTGCTGCAACGCGGGTTTCGCGTTGTCCTCGCCAACCGGACGTTGGCCAACGCGCAGGATCTGGCGAACCATTTTGGCGAGCGTGTCGTCGCGCTGGGGCGCGAGCCCAGTGCAGACGACGTCGCGGCCGCCGATGTCATCGTCAACACGACTTCCCTAGGCATGGTCGGCCAGCCCAAGCTGTTCCTCGACCTCGCGCCGGCGCGCGCGAGCGCCGTGGTCACCGATCTTGTTTATGTGCCGCTCGAGACCGACCTCATCGTGGCGGCGCAGCGGCGCGGCCTACGAGCGGTCGGCGGCCTCGGCATGCTGCTGCATCAGGCGGTCGACGGCTTTGAGCGGTGGTTCGGCGTGCGCCCGAAGGTCGACACCGAATTGCGGGCGCTGGTCGAGGCCGACGTCCGGCGCTCGCAGTGATCGTGGTCGGCGTCACCGGCTCGATCGCTGCGGGAAAGTCGACCGTCGCCAAAGCCTTTGCCGCCTCCGGCGCCGCGGTGTTTGACGCGGACGCGGAAGTCTGGGCGTTTTATCAGGGCGAAGGGCTTGCCCGCATGCAGGCGCTGTTTCCGAGCGCCGTTGTCGACGGCCAGGTCGATCGGGCGCAGCTGTCGGCCCTCGCCGCCGAAGACCGCGGCGCTCTGAAGGCGCTCGAAGCGCTCGCGCATCCCGAGGTCGCCGCGCGCCGACGGAAATTTCTCGCCGCCGCCGAGGCGAAGGGCGTGAGGATCGTCGCCGCCGAAATCCCGCTGCTGTTCGAGACCCGAGGGGAAGCGGAGGTCGACGTCGTGCTGGTCGTCGATGCGCCCGTCCAAGAGCGCCGCGCGCGCGCGCTGCGGCGTACGCGGATGACGAGCGAGAAGTTCGACGCCATCGAAGCGCGCCAGATGCTGCCTGCGGAAAAGCGGCGGCGTGCGCATTTCATCGTTGACGCCGTCGGCGCGATCGAGAACACCCAGGCGCAAGTGTCGGCGTTCCTGCGCGCGCTCGCCGCCGTCCCCGGGAGATCCCGTCATGCGTGAGATCGTGCTCGACACCGAGACGACAGGGTTGGAGCCGGCGCAGGGCCATCGCCTGGTCGAAATCGGCGCGGTTGAGATCGTCAATCAAATGGCGACCGGCGTGGTCTTTCACTATTTGATCGACCCCGAGCGCGACGTGCCCGAGGACGCCGCGCGCGTGCATGGCCATACGACGCAGATGTTGCGCGGCAAGCCGCGCTTTGCCGAACTCGTCGAGGAGTTTCTCGCTTTCATCGGCGAGGATCGGCTGGTGATCCACAACGCCGAATTCGACATGCGTTTCATCAACGCCGAGCTTACCCGCGCGAGCCGTCCGGCGATCGGGATGGATCGAGTGCTCGACACCTTGGCGTTGGCGCGGCGGCGGTATCCCGGCGTTCCCAACTCGCTGGATGCGCTCGCCGACCGCTTTCGCATCGATCGCAGCAAGCGGGTGAAGCACGGCGCGCTGCTGGATGCCGAAATTCTCGTCGAGATCTATGGCGAGTTGAGCGGCGGCCGCCAACGCGCGCTGGTGTTCGAAGAGGGCTTTGAGGGCAAGCGCGCGCAACGGCGGCGCAACGCCAAGGCGGCGCAGCGCCCGGCGCCGCTGCCGTCCCTCCTTGTGGAGGGCGAACGCGCGGCGCACGCGGCTTTCATTCAAACGCTGGGCGAGGCGGCGATCTGGCGCAAATACGCGGCCGAGGAGCCGCAGGCCTAAGCCTGCGCGATCGCTCCGCCGGCCGCCTGCTGCGTGGCGAGGCGTTGCAGGTAGAGCGCCTGAAAATCGATCGGATCGATATAGAGCGGGGGATAGCCGCCGGCGCGAACCGCTTCGGCGATCATCTGCCGAGCGAACGGGAACAGCAGCCGCGGGCCCTCGATCATGACGATCGGCTGGATCTGCTCGGGCGGAATGTTCTCGAGGCGGAAGACGCCGCAATAGGTCAGCTCGAACTTGAACAGGGCGTCCGCGCCCGTGCCGGCGCCGCCTTCGAGCACCAGGGCCGCCTCATATTCGGCGGGGCCGACTTGCCGGGCGTTGACGTTGATCTGCACCGAAATCGCCGGCGCTTGGGTCTGCGCGCCGAGGGTGCGCGGGGCGTTGGGATTCTCGAAGGAGAAGTCCTTGGCGAACTGCACCAGGACCGAGAAGCGGGGACCGGTCGGCGCCGCGCCATTCGCGCCCGTGTTCGTCTCATCCGCCATCAATCACCTAAAGAGTTGCAAAAATCCGGCCGCGCCGCGAGGGCGCCCGCCTAGCATAGGCCCTAACACGCGACAAGAAGCGGAAATCACCGCGGCAGGCTGTAGTCGTCGGCGCGGCCAGGCACCGGCGTCGGCGGCAGGCCGGCGCGCAGCGTCTTTTTCACGGCTTCGCTCTCGGCGGGCGGATTGGTGGTCTTGGAGACGAGCACGCCGTCTTGCGCCAACGGCTGCGTGGTCAAGGAAAGGATCGGCCCCGCGAGCGGGCGCTCGGCCGGCGCCGCCGTATCGGACGAGGGCGCATTGTCCTGCTTGATCTCGGCGTTGATGTCCTTGGCCGCTTTCTCGATGTCCGGCGGCAGCGCCGCGACGTCGTTGGCCGGCTTGTTCTTGTCGAAGGCGCGCTTGATTTCCGCGGCGACGAAACTGGCCGCCTTGTCGTAACCCGCCTTGGTGAAGTGGACGCCGTCGACGCCGCGCAGCTTTTGGTCGACGCCGTTCATGTCGGGCCCCGTGGGGTCGAACCCGCCGGATTGATTGGCGAAAACGTCCCAGAGGTCGATGTAGACCGCCCCTTCCTTCTCCGCGGCCTCGCGGGCGAGGGCGTTGATCTTGGTGATGTCCTGGCTCAGCCGGTCCGAGCGCATTGGCGGCAGCCCGACCCAGGCGATCGGGATCTTCTTGGCCCTGAACGGCGCGAGCAGCGCGCTGACGCGGGCTTGATATTGTTGCGCCCAGGCATCGCTGAGCGGATCGAGCACGTCGGCGCCATTGCGCAACGGCTGCGAATCGTTGCTGCCGATCATGACGACGACGAAATCGATCCGCTCGGGCGCCGCCGCCAAATCCGTGACCGCCTTGCCCCAATCATAGAAGTCGTCGC
Source organism: uncultured Pseudomonadota bacterium (assembly GCA_963730695.1). Classification (GTDB taxonomy): domain Bacteria; phylum Pseudomonadota; class Alphaproteobacteria; order Rhizobiales; family Beijerinckiaceae; genus Roseiarcus. Next base: position 53,895 of record CAVSSV010000024.1, on the reverse strand, counting down.
GCACCAGGCCGGAGGATTCCTTGGCCTTGTTTTGCGCCGCGATCTCCGGGTGGTCCGTGAAGTCGTCGGCGAGGCCCAGCGCGAGCTGGCCGGCGAGACTGTCGCCGATGACGTCGACGAAGAACGTGGGCGCAACGGGCGGCGGCGGCGGCGCGGCCTGAGCGCCGTGGCCGTCGGCGCGGGCGTCGGGGCGATATCGCCCGAAGCGCCGGGCTCGCGGGTCTGGCTTGAGGGCACAAAATCCCTCGGCTTCTTCTTAGGACGGCGCGCCAGCGGCGCGGGCGGCGGCGGTGGCGCGTAGTATGTGCCCGGGGGCGGTCGCCCGCGCCCTCCGAACAAATGCAAGAGAAAGCCGCCAAGGCCGTTGTCTTGCCCGATGGCGGGCGCGGCGAACGTCATGGCGAGGCCGACGGTAAGCGCCGTTGTCAGGCTCAAGGCGCGACGGCGAAGGCCGACGCGAAGCCATGGCTCAGCGCTTTCCGTTCATCGCCGCGAACATCGCCAGCGTGGGATAGCCGTCGGGAACCTCACCGCGGCTGGTCTGATAGGCGCGCACGGCAGAGCGCATCTGCTCGCCGATGCGGCCGTCGATCGTGCCGACCTTGTAACCGAGCGCTGCGAGTTTGGCCTGCATCTGCTTCAACTGAGGTCCGCTCAAAATCTTGTCGTGGGACGGCCAAGGCGTTTTTAGCCCGCCGCGGTTAAAGATTTCATCGCCGATCAGGGCGACCGCGAGGGCGTAGGAACTCGAATTGTTGTAGGTCTTGATGACGGCGAAATTGGGCGTGACCAGCAGCGCCGGCCCCTTCAATCCCGCCAGAAACAGCAGTTGCGCCTCGCCCGACCCCGGCAAAGGCCGCCCGTCCGCGCGCGTCACGCCGCGCGCGGCGAAGGACGCGAACGAGGCGGGCTCGTCAGAGTCGGAGCTCTTCAAGTCGAAGCCTTGCGGCAAGCGCACCTCAAGGCCCCAGGGCTGCCCGGCGATCCAGCCGTGGTGCTTGAGATAGTTCGCGGTCGAGCCGATGGCGTCGGCGGGCGAGCGCCAGATGTCGCGCTTGCCGTCGCCGGTGAAGTCGACCGCGTCGGTCAGAAAGCTCGACGGCATGAACTGGGTTTGCCCCATCGCTCCCGCCCAGGAGCCTTTCATGTTGGCCGGCGTGACGTCGCCCGCCTGCAAGATCTCCAGCGCCGAGATCAACTCATCGCGGAAATAATCGCCGCGAAAACGAATGTAGGCGAGGCTCGCAAGCTCGCGCACGACGTAGCTGGAGCCCTGGAACGAGCCGAAATCGGTCTCCAGCGCCCAGATGCCCATGATCACGCCTTTGTCGACGCCGTAGGTCGACTCGGCCTTGTCGAGCCAGGAGCCTTGCTCCTCGGCAAGCCGCTGTCCCTCCGCCACCCGGCGCGCGTTCACCGCGGCGGACAGATATTCCCAGATCGGCCGAGTGAACTCGGTTTGGCCCTTGGTGCGGGCGACGATCGCCGCATCGAACGTGACGCCGGAAAACGCCGTGTCGAAGGTCGAGCGCGAAATGCCGCGCTCCTGCGCCAGCGGCCAAAGCCCGGCGATGAACTTGTCAAAGCCTGCCGAGTCCGGCTTGGCCGCGCGCGGCCCCGGCCGCAAGGAGCGCGCCAGCAAAGGCGAGACTGCGCAGCGTGCCGGACAAGCGCATGATTTACGACGCCCCTTTGAAGTCCTGCGGGTGCGGCATGGAGATCACGTTATAGCCCGCATCGACATAATGGATCTCCCCCGTCACGCCGGCGGCAAGGTCGGAGAGCAGATAAAGCGCGGCGCCGCCGACGTCTTCGATGGTCACGTTGCGGCGGAGCGGGGCGTGGTCGCCTTGAAAATTGAACATGAAGCGGGCGTCGGCGATGCCGGCGCCGGCGAGCGTGCGGATCGGCCCGGCGGAGATCGCGTTCACCCGCACGCCCGACGGCCCGTAGTCGGCGGCGAGATAGCGCACGCTGGCTTCGAGCGCCGCCTTGGCGACACCCATGACGTTGTAGTTGGGCATCACCCGCGTCGAGCCGCCGTAAGTGAGGGTCAGCGACGCGCCGCCCTTGGGCATCATCGCCGCGGCGCGCTTGGTCAATTCGGTGAAGGAAAACGCCGAGATCACCATCGTGCGCGAAAAATTCTCGCGCGTCGTGTCGGCGTAGCGGCCCTTCAATTCGTTCTTGTCGGAATAGCCGATGCAATGGACGAGAAAGTCGATTTGCGGCCATTGCCGCGCGAGGTCGGCGAAGGCGGCGTCGACGGAAGCGAGATCCTCGACGTCGCATGGCAGCACGATGTTCGATCCGACGCTCTGCGCCAGCGGCGTCACGCGTTTGCCCAATGCCTCGCCCTGATAGGTGAAGGCCAGCTCCGCGCCATGATCGGCGAGGGCTTTGGCGATGCCCCAGGCGATCGAGTGATCATTGGCGACGCCCATGATCAGACCGCGCTTGCCGTGCATCAAGGACTTGGACATGAAAATCTCGAGCTGGGGTCTACGCGTCGACGTGCTTGAGCACGATCGTGGCGTTTGTCCCGCCAAAGCCGAAGGAGTTGGAGATCGCCGCGCCGATGCGCGCATTGTCGATGCGCTTGCGCACGATCGGCATGTCGGCGAACGCCGGATCAAGCTCCTCGATATGCGCGCTCTCGCAGATGAAGCCGTTCTGCATCATCAGCATCGTATAGATCGCCTCATGCACCCCGGTCGCGCCCTGGCTGTGGCCGGTCAGCGACTTGGTGGCGGAGATCGGCGGGCATTTGTCGCCCGCGCCGAACACGGCGCGTAGAGCCTCGATCTCTTTGAGGTCGCCGACCGGCGTCGAGGTCGCGTGCGGGTTGATGTAGTCGATCTTCGGCGTTCACGGTCGATAGCGCCTGCCGGATGCAGCGCGCCGCGCCCTCGCCCGATGGGGCCACCATGTCGGCGCCGTCGGAGGTCGCGCCGTAGCCGACGATTTCGGCATAGATCTTGGCGCCGCGCGCCCGAGCGTGCTCGTATTCTTCCAGCACCACCACGCCGGCGCCGGCCGAGATGACGAAGCCGTCGCGGTTTTTGTCGTAAGCGCGGGAGGCTCGGGAAGGGCGTGTCGTTGTAGGACGAGGACATCGCCCCCATGGCGTCGAACAGCACCGAGAGCGTCCAGTCGAGCTCTTCGCATCCGCCGGCGAACATGACGTCCTGCTTGCCCCATTGGATCATTTCATAGGCGTTGCCGATGCAATGGTTCGACGTCGCGCAGGCCGAGGAGATCGAATAGTTGACGCCCTTGATCTTGAACCAGGTCGAGAGCGTCGCCGAGGCGGTCGAGCACATCGACTTGGGCACGGCGAACGGGCCGACGCGCTTGGGGCCCTTCTCTTTGGTGATGAGGGCGGATTCGACGATGGTGCGCGTCGACGGACCGCCCGATCCCATGATCAGGCCGGTGCGTTCGTTGGAGATGTCGGCGGGCTCCAGGCCGCTGTCGCGGATCGCCTGATCCATCGCGACGTGGTTCCAGGCCGTGCCGCCGCCGTGAAAGCGCATGGCGCGACGGTCGACGAACTCCTCCGGCTTGAGGGTCGGGGCGCCCGCGACCTGGGAGCGGAAGCCAAGGGCGGCGTAGTCTTCGGCGCGCGAGATGCCCGAGCGCGCCGAATACAGGCTGTCGATCACCTCTTGGGTGTTATTGCCGATAGACGACACGATTCCCATGCCGGTGACGACGACGCGTCTCATCGCAGGCTCCAAATGAACAACTGCGCTTATTTAGGCTGGCGTCTGCGCGCCGAACAGGCCCACGCGCATGTCTTTGACTTCATATATTTTCTTGCCGTCCGCTTCGAGCCAGCCGTCGGCGATGCCCAAAACCAGTTTGCCCTTGAAAACGCGCTTGATATCGACGCCGTAGACCACGCGCTTCACGCTTGGCAGCACCTGATCGATGAACTTCACCTCGCCGACGCCCAAGGCGCGGCCCTTGCCGGGCAGGCCGAGCCAACCCAGGAAGAAGCCGGTCAATTGCCAGAGGGCGTCCAGGCCGAGGCAGCCCGGCATGACCGGATCGTTCTTGAAATGGCAGCTGAAAAACCAAAGGTCGGGCTTCACGTCGAGTTCGGCCAACACGCCGCCCTTGCCATTCGCGCCGCCGGTTTCGCTGATCGAGGTTACGCGGTCGACCATCAGCATGGGCGGCAAGGGCAATTGGGCGTTGCCGGCGCCGAACAATTCGCCCCGGCCGCAGGCCAGAAGGTCCTCGTAAGCGAAACTTGATCGACGGTCAGTCATGGGCAGACGTGCGCTTTGCTGGAGGTGTTCGCCGGGTGGTAACATAAGGCTAATGGGCTTCAAAGGCCTTGTTGCTTCAAAGGACTGGCCGCAGCCTGGGATGCGGCATGCGTCACTTAGCGCTGACGAAATCGTCTGGCTCGTGCTATGGGGCGGTAATGTCCCGTTTTCCGACCCCTTCGATTGCGCCGAACCTGATGGACCGCTGCCCGGTGCACAGCCTGAGGGAGCGGCTTCGCAAGGCGAATTTGCGCCCGACCCGGCAACGCGTGGCGCTGGGCTGGCTTCTATTCGCCAAAGGCGATCGGCATGTGACGGCGGAAATGCTGACCGACGAGGCGCGCGCCGCCAAGGTTCCGGTGTCGGTCGCCACCGTTTACAATACGCTGCACCAGTTCACCGAGGCCGGCCTGCTCGCCCAGGTCACCATCGAATCGGCCCGGGTGTTCTTTGACACCAACATCAGCCCGCACCATCACTTCTTGATCGAAGACACCAACGAACTGGTCGATATTCCCAGGGGCGAAGTGACGGTCGAGAAATTGCCCGAAGCCCCTCAGGGGTTTGTCGCCTCGGGCTTCGAGGTCATCGTCCGCCTGCGCAAGCGCGGCGGGCCAGCCGCTTAAGCGACCGCGCCGAGGGGTCTACTCGCTCTGGACGACGCCGAGCGAGGTGACGACGGACCATTCCTTGCCGTGCTTTTCGATGCGCTGGACGCGGCCGATCCCCGGCAAATAGTCACCCGGCGAAACTTCCTGAGGACCGGCAGGGGTTTGCAGCAGCGCGACGCCGTCGCGCACGTCAATGACGGCGTAACCTGCCATGGGGGTGCGCGGGCGTTCGATTGAGCCCGTCGTATCGGTGGAGACGCCGACATCGGGCTTGGTCGCCGCGACCGGCGCAGCGCTGCGCGCAGGCGGCTGCGGGGTCGCCCCGGCCGGTTGCGGCGGAGCCGGCGTGACTTCAAGGCCGGCCTGTTTTTCCGGCTTGTTCGCCGAGGTGTCGGCGATGCGGCCGGTCGAATCCTTGTCGAAGCGCTGGCTGAGCTTGTCGAGTTTGGCGTTCTGGTCGCGATCGACTTTGTCGAGCCGCGTGCTCATTTGCGCCAGCGCGGCGCTGAGATCGCGGTTGGCGGCGATCGTCGATTTCATGTCGGCGGCGAGTTTGCGGGTGTCCGTGTCGTCGCCGCGCGGCTTGCTTTCGAGCAGGTCGAGCCGGGCGGAGAGGTGTTTGAGGGTTTCGACGTTCGCCTGAGCCTCGGCGGCAGCGTCGCGATGGCCAGTCCATAGCAGGGTAAGGCCGGCGCCCAGGGCGAGGGCCAAGGCCAGACCGGCGACGTTGCGCATGCCGCCGCCCGAACCGCTCGCGGCTTTGGCGCCCACCGGCTCCCCGGCGCCCGGGGCGAATTTTTTGGATTCAAGCGCGGTCAGAATCGTCAGCGAACGCGCGCCGAGCCGTCGCTCGGGCGCCACGGCCGGCGCTTCGGCGCCGCCGCTCGCCTGTCCGTCGGTCTGCGGACGGCGCGCCGCGTCGAAGGAAAAGGGCGGGGAAAAGACGGGCTCGTCGTCGTGACTCATGAATTCTGCAACCTTGCATGCGCGTTTCGTCAGCTTGTCCGCAAGCGATTAAGGATTCGTTGACCATGGACGAAATTCGCCAGGGCTGTAGTATTGCGCGCATTAGGACAGGCTCGAGGAACCGATGACGGTCGTTAGAAAATTTGGAATTGGACAGCCCCTGAAGCGGGTTGAGGACATCCGGCTGGTCACGGGCGCTGGGCAGTACGCGGCGGACGTGCGGGAGCCCGCGGCGCTGATCGCGGTGTTTTTACGTTCGCCGCACGCGCATGCGCACTTCAAGGTGGGCAACCTCGCCGAGATCCGCGCGATGCCGGGCGTTCACGCGGTCTATCTTGCGGCCGATTTCCCCGACATCAAGGGCATTCCCTGCAATGCGTCGGTCGATAACGCCGACGGCTCGCTCACCGAACTCAAGCCTTATCCCGTGCTTTCCCATGGCGTGGTCCAGCACGTCGGCGACGCCATCGCGATGGTGGTGGCGGACAGCGAGGAGGAGGCGAAGGACGCGCTCGACGCGGCGGCGGTCGATTGGAACGCGCTGCCGGCCGTGGTCGATATGGAAGAGGCGATCAAGCCAGGCGCGCCGGCCTTGTTCGCCCCGGCGGCGAACAACATTGCCTACGACACCTATGTCGGCGACCCCAAAGCGACCGAGGCCGCCTTCAAGGCCGCGCACAAGATCGTCTCGATTAAAATCGTCAATCCGCGCGTGGTCTCAAACTACATGGAGCCGCGGTCGGCCTTGGCCAAATACAATGAGGAAACGGGCCGGTACTGGCTGAACACTGGCACGCAAGGCGTCCACAATATGCGGGCCATTCTGGCCGAGATGTTCGCCATCGACAAAGAGCGCATACATGTCGTGAACGGCGACGTCGGCGGCGGTTTTGGCACCAAGGGTTTCACTTACCGCGAATATCCCGTGATCATGGAGGCCGCAAAAAGGCTCAAGCGTCCGGTGCGGTGGACCAGCGACCGCTCCGAGCATTTCCTGGCCTGCGCGCATGGCCGCGACAATGTGACGACGGCTCAGATGGCGCTCGACAAGAACGGCCGTTTTCTCGGGATGAAGGTCGATATTCTCGGCAATCTCGGCGCCTATCTCATGCAATTTGCGCCGTATATCCCGTGGCTGGGCGCCTCGATGGCGACGGGGGCTTACGACGTCGGCGCGCTGCACGCGCGCGTGCGCGGCGTCTACACGCACACGGTTCCTGTCGACGCCTATCGCGGCGCCGGCCGTCCCGAAGCCGCCTATGTCCTTGAGCGCCTTGTCGACAAGTGCGCCCGCGCGATGGGCCTGAGCCAAGAGGAAATCCGAGCGCGCAATTTCGTCAAGCCATCGCAAATGCCGTTCGCGACCAAGACGGAGCGCACCTACGACGTCGGCGACTTCGAGGGGGCGATGCGCGCTTGCGCCGCTAAGGCCGATGTTAAAGGCTTTTCGGCGCGCGCCGCGGCGTCCAAGGCCAAAGGACGGCTGCGCGGCATCGGCTTTTCCAGCTACATCGAATGCACCGCCTGGGGCGACGGCGAGCAAGGCTCGGTGGCGATTGAAAAGAACGGCGATTTTACCGTCCTGATCGGCACCCAATCGAACGGCCAGGGCCACGAGACCGCCTATGCCCAGGTCGTCGCGGAATATCTCGACGTGCCGCTGGAGCGCGTCAAAGTCGTGCAAGGCGATTCCGACCGGATGAAGACCGGCGGCGGCACCGGCGGTTCGCGTTCGATCCCGATCGGCGCCGTCATGCTCCAGGGCGCATCGCGAAAACTGGTCGCTTCGCTCAAGGATCTGGCCTCGGACAAGCTCGAGGCGGCGGTGCAGGATCTTGAGGTCGCCGACGGCGGGATCCGCATCGCCGGCACCGACCGTTCGATCTCCTATGCCGAGCTCGCCGCGCTGCCCGGCGCCGCCAATCTGAAAGGCGTCGACAGTTTCGATCCGCCCGAGGCGACCTATCCGAACGGCACGCATATTGTCGAAGTCGAGGTCGACCCGGACACCGGCGCGACGCAGGTGGCGCGCTATTGCATCGTCGACGATTTCGGCATGACGTTGAACCCGTTGCTGCTGGCGGGTCAGGTTCATGGCGGGGTCGTCCAGGGCGTGGGGCAGGCGCTGCTTGAGGAGGCCGTCTATGGCAGCGACGGCCAGCTCATGGCGGCGACGTTGATGGACTATGCGCTGCCGCGCGCCGACTCCATGCCGGAGATCGAGTTCGAAACGCGCAATATTCCCTCGACGACCAACCCGATGGGGCTGAAAGGGGCGGGCGAAGCAGGCTCGATCGGCTCGACGCCGGCGGTGGTCAATGCGGTGGCCGACGCTTTGTATCGGGGCTTTGGCGTTGAGGATATCGATATGCCGGCGACGCCGATGCGGGTGTTTCGGGCGATTCGATCGGCAAAGTCCACCGGCGCGGCCGCAGGCTGAACGCGGCCCTTTAATCAAACACAAAACAAGTTTGAGATTTAGGGAGAGTGAAATGAAGCGAATAGTTATGCTTGGGTTGATTCTCGCCGTTGGAGCGGGAGTGGCATTGGCGGATAGCGAGGCCATCGGGACGCGGCGCGCCTTGATGAAGGCGGACGGCGCCGATCTCCGCGTGCTTCTCGACATGATGCAGGGCAAGACGACGTTCGATCTCGCGGCGGCGCAAAAGGCCTTCGCCGGCTTCGAGGACATCGCCGCCAAAGCCCCCGCGCTGTTCCCGCCGGACAGCAAGACCGGCGACACCAACGCCCTGCCCGCGATCTGGGACAATAAAGCGGATTTCGATGGGCGCTTCGCCAAGTTCGGCGCCGACGCCAAGGCCGCCTCGGCGGCCGTCACCGATCAGGCCAGTCTGAAGGCCAATCTCCCGGCGGTGCTGAAGAACTGCGGCGGCTGCCACGAGCTTTATAAGCAGAAGAGCTGAGGAAGGCACGGCAGAATCCCTCTCCCTCCGGGAGAGGGAGGGCGCACACGAACAAACTTTTCTCTTTACAATTATCAGAAAACGTGTCAGGGTGTTCGCACATTCGGTAGGAACAGGTGCGACAGCTTCGGGCAAAAAAGAAAAGTGCGAATTAGCGGATAACGCTATGAAATCATTGAATGGGCGACCGTTATTAAGGTCCTTTAGTCGCTAATTGAGGTCCTCAGGTCCTTAATTAAGGGCGTTTGGCCCTTAAGTGACCTTAGCAAGGGTCGCTGGCGTATTCTCTTTTTTGCAACCTCTGGCCAGGCTCAGCACGCCCTAAAAGTCCCACGTCGCCGCGGGGTCGGCGACGCGATGCAGCCGATCCGCCGCGGTTTGCGCAAAGCGCAGCAGCACGGCGCGCCGCGTCGCGGGGGCGATCTTGAGCGTGGCCGCCTCGCGCACGACGAACGCGCCAAAGCCATCCGCGATCATGAGCCCGGCGTCTTCGGGCATGATCTCAGCGGGAATTGCCTCGGGGATGGCGAAGAACAGGCGGTCGCAATGCGCGCGGTAGTCGCGCCATTTTTGATCGGCGCGGAAGTCCGCGACCGACGACTTTATCTCGACGATCAGGATCTCGCCCTGGTCGTTGACGCCGGCGACGTCGGCCCGGCGGCCGTCGAGCAAGCTCAATTCCGTCACCGTAGAATAGCCGAGCGCGCGCAGATAGCGGCGGACCCCGCGCGCGATCCTTGAGGACATGAGTTCCGTGCTGGCGGCTTTGTCAGCGTCCATCGCAAGCGACGCCATTTCTGCCGCCTTGGCAAGGCCGGGCTCTCGGCCTCACTTGCCTCACGGCTCGACCGCCCAGCAGGCGACATCGCGGCCCTGCTTTTTCTCCAGCGGCGGTTTCTCGACCGAGCAACGCGGCATCGCCTTCACGCAACGCGGCGCGAACGGGCAGCCCGGCGGCGGCGCGAACGGCGACGGCGGCTCGCCCTTGAGCAAGATGCGCTCGTGCTTGGCGCCGGGTTCGGCGACCGGCGTCGCCGAGAGCAGCGCCTGCGTATAGGGGTGCTGCGGCGCCGCGAAGATCGTTTTGGCGTCGCCGTGTTCGACCGTCTGGCCGAGATAGATCACTAGCACTTCGTCGGCGATATGCCGGACGACGGAAAGATCGTGCGAGATGAAGACATAGGCGAGCGCGAACTCGCGCTGCAGATCCGCGAGGATGTTGAGCACCTGGGCGCGGATGGAGATATCGAGCGCCGACACCGGCTCGTCGAGCACCAGGATTTTCGGCTTCGGCGCGAGGGCGCGCGCGATGGCGATGCGCTGGCGCTGGCCGCCGGAGAACATGTGGGGGTAGCGGTCGAAATATTCCGGGCGAAGGCCGACTTTCGCCAGCAGCATTCGCGCTGCAGCCTCCCGTCCCGACGGCGGCATGTCGGGATCAAGACGCATTGGATCCTGGATCGCCTTGCCGATCCGCTGGCGCGGGTTGAGCGAGCCATAGGGGTTCTGGAACACGATCTGAATGTCGCGTCGCAGGTCGCGGGCTTTTTGCGCGCTGGCGTTGGCGACGTCCTCGCCGTCGATCAGCAGCGCGCCTTCCGTCGGCTTCTCGATGAGGGTGAGCAGCCGCGCCAGCGTCGATTTGCCCGATCCGAACTCGCCGACGACGGCGAGCGTCTTGCCGCGCTCGAGTGAGAACGAGACGCCATTGAGCGCCTTCACCGTGCCGATGCCGCGGAACAGGCCGCGCGCCACGGCATAGTGACGGCGCAGGTCCCTGGCTTCGAGAGCGGCGGTCATGCCGGAATGACCGCAGTCGGGGCGCCGTTGACCAGCGGCGTGTGGCACAGCGCCGAGCCGAGCGCCGGGGCCGCCGGCACGGGGGCCGTCGTGCGGCAGAGGTCGAAGACATGGGCGCAGCGCGGCGAGAACACGCAGCCGGCCGGCCGGTCATACTGGCCGGGCACCATGCCGGGGATCGCAGGGAGACGCGCGCCCACCGCCGCTCGCTCGGGCAACGCCGCCAGCAGCGCGGCCGTGTAGGGATGATGCGGGTCAGCGAATAGCGCCGAGGTCGCGCTCGCTTCCACCTGCTCGCCCGCATATTGAACGACGACCCGCTCGGCCGTTTCCGCGACGACGCCCATGTCGTGGGTGATGAGGATCAGCGCCATTCCCGTCTCGCGGCGCAGGCCGAGCAAGAGTTCGAGAATCTGCGCCTGGATGGTGACGTCGAGCGCCGTCGTGGGCTCGTCCGCGATCAGCAGTTTCGGCCGCCCGGCCAGCGCCATCGCGATCATCGCGCGCTGGTTCATCCCGCCGGAAAGCTGGTGTGGGAACGCGCGCGCCCGCTGATCGGGATCGGGGATGCCGACTTGCGCCAGCAGGTCAACGACGCGCGCCCGCCGCGCCTTGCGGCCGGCGGCTTCCGAACGGCGCAACGCTTCACCGATCTGGAAACCGACGGTGAAGCAGGGATTGAGCGAGGACATCGGCTCCTGAAAGATCATCGCCATGTCCTTGCCGACCAGCCGGCGCCGTTCGGCGCGCGACAGCGTCCGTACGTCGACGCCGGCGAAGGCCATGCGGTCGGCGGTGACTTTCGCCGTCGGCGGCAGCAAGCCCATCAGCGCCAGCATGGCGACGGATTTGCCCGAGCCCGAACTCGCCGACGATGGCGATCGCCTCATTGGCGTCGACGTCGAGGTTGAAGCCGCTGACCGCGCGGAACGCGCCACGCCGGGTGGCGAAGTCGACCGAGAGATTCTTGATGTCGAGGAGGGCCATCTAGCCGCGCCTGAGCTTGGGATCGAGCGCATCGCGCAGACCGTCGCCGACAAGATTGATGGCGACGACCGTGACGAGGATGGCCAAGCCCGGCAACGCCACGATCCAAGGATCGGAGCGGATAATGTTGCGCGCGTCCGCCAGCATCGCGCCCCATTCCGGGGTCGGCGGCTGCGCGCCAAGCGAGAGGAAGCCAAGGCCGGCGGCTTCGAGGATGGCGTCGGAGACGCCCAGCGCCGCCTGGACGACCAACGGCGCGAGGCAATTGGGCAGGATGGTGAAGAGCGCCAACTGCAGCGTCGACGCGCCGGCCACCCGCGCAGCGGTGACATAATCCTTATTGAGCTCGCCCATCGCCGCCGCCCGCATCAGGCGGACGTAGCGCGGCATATAGACGATGGTGACCGCGACGATCGTGTTGGGCAGGCTCGGCCCGAGAATGGCGACCACGAGAATGGCGAGCACCAGGCTGGGCATCGCGTAAATCAGGTCGACCACGCGGGTGATGACGGTGTCGACCACGGCGCCGGACATCGCCGCGATCAGCCCGAGCGCGACGCCGATCGAGAACGAGACGCTCATCACGGAGAGGCCGATGAACAGCGAGACTCGCGCGCCAAAGATCAGCCGGGAAAGCGCGTCGCGGCCGATGGCGTCGGTGCCGAGCAGAAAGCGCCAGTCGCCCTTGGCGTCCCAGATCGGGGGAATTTTGACCGCGTCGCGAAAACCTTCGATCGGCGAATACGGCGCGATGAGGTTGGCGAACAGCGCCAGCACAATCACGGTCCCCAGCAGCACCAGCCCGAACACGGCGCCGCGGTTTTCGCAGAACGCGGACCAGAACGCCTGGAGGCGCGACGGCGGCGCGATCGGCGCGCTGGCGACGGCGTCAGCGGACATGGCGGATTCTCGGATCGGCGACGCCGTAAAGCACGTCGACGAGCATGTTGATGAGGACGACAATGATCGAGACCAGCAGAATGCCGCCCTGCAATGCGGGGTAGTCGCGGCGGCTGATGGAGTCGATCAGCCATTTTCCAACCCCTGGCCACGAGAAGATGGTCTCGGTCAGCACCGCGCCGGCCATCAGTCCGGAGACCGAAAGCCCGACGGCGGTGATCACAGGCAGCAGCGCATTGCGCAGCGCGTGCAGGCCGATTACGCGGAAGGACGACAGACCTTTGGCCCGCGCCGTCCGCACGTAGTCCTCGCTCAACACCTCGAGCATCGACGAGCGCGTCATGCGCGCGATGAAGCCGAGCGGCACCGTGCCGAGCACGATCGCCGGCAGCACGAGATGCCTGAGCGCATCGAGCACCGCGCCGCCCTGGCCTGAGAGCCAAGCGTCGATAGTCATGAATCCGGTGACCGGATCGATGTCATACTGGATGAGGTCGATGCGTCCAGAGACGGGCAGCAGCCCCCACTGCACCGACACCAGCATGACGAGCACGAGGCCCCACCAGAAGATCGGCATGGAATAGCCGACCAGCGCCACCGTCATCAGCCCCTGATCGACCAGCGTGCCGCGACGGATGGCGGCCAGCGCGCCAAGCGGCACGCCGAGCCCCACGGCGAACAGGATCGCAAAGAACGAGAGTTCTACCGTGGCGGGAAACAGCGTGAGAAACTCGGTCAGCACCTTTTGCTGCGTCGACAGCGACACGCCGAAGTCGCCCTGCAGCAATTGCCAGACATAAGCGAGAAACTGCCGCCACAGCGGTAGATCGAGCCCGAGCTGGTGGCGGAAATAGACCAGCCGCTCGGCGGAAATGCCGTGCTCGCCGACCCGCACCTCGACCGGATCGCCCGGCACCAGCCGGATGGCGACGAAGGTCACGAACATCAGCCCGAGGAAAGTCGGGATGGTCAGCGCGAGACGGCGGAGGGCGAACCCCAGCATGAATGTCGCCTCTCCCTTGGCCGCTCAGGAGGAGAAGGCGCCCGAAGGCGGGGCGAGATTTGGCGGCGACACGCGCCGCCGCCAGAATCTCGTGCCCGGCCTTCGCGCCGCCCTCGCGCCTTTGCGGGGAGAGGGCGTCCTTTACTGCAAATCGACGCCTTCGAACGCGTGCGTGCCCAGCGGGCTCTGCTTGTAGCCCGTCACCTTGGCGCTCATCGCCTCGGAAACGATCGAATGCGCCACGAGCAGTTCCGGCTGCTCGTCATGCTCGATCTGCTGCATGCGCTGGTAGAGTTTCGCGCGTTCGGCCTGATCGGGCACAAGGCGCGCCTTTTGCAGCAAGTCGTCGAATTCCTTGTTGCACCACTTCGGGATGTTGTTGCTGATCGGCTTGCCGTCGTTGCAGGAGTCCAGGAAGAAGAAATTGTCCGGATCGCCATTGTCGCCGGTCCAGCCAAGCTGCGCCGTGGTGTGCTCGCCGGCCTGCGCGCGCTTGCGATACTCGCCCCATTCAAAGGTGACGAGCTTTGCGTTGACGCCGATCTTGGCGAGGTCGGCTTGCATCATCTCGCCGATTTGCTTGCCGTTGGGGTTATAGGGGCGCGCCACCGGCTGGTACCAGAGGTCGATATCGATCGGCGTCTTGACGCCGGCGGCCGCCAGCATCGCCTTGGCCTTTTCCGGATCGTAGGCGACGTCCGGGATCGAGTCGTCATAGGACCACATCGTGCGCGGGATCAGCGTCTTCGCTTTTTCGCCGTTGCCCAGGAACACGTCGCGGATGATCGCGTCGCGGTCGATCGCCATGGCGAGCGCCTGACGGACTTCCTTCTTGTCCATCGGCGGCTTGTTAACGTTGAACGCCCAGAACGCGATGTTGAGGCCGGAGGCGTTGACGACCTTAAGCGAGGGATCCTTCTTGATCTCGGCAAGATCGGTCGGCGCAGGATAGCCGTTGACCTGGCACTCGCCGGCCTTCAGCTTGGCGTAGCGGGCGGTGGAATCTGGGGTGATCGCGAACACGAGATCGTCGACTAGAGCCTTCTCGCCAAAATAGTCCTTGTTAGCCTTGTAGCGGATGACCGCGTCCTTTTGATACGACACAAACGAGAACGGGCCGGTGCCGACAGGAACCTGGTCGAACTGTTCGGGGTGGCCGTCCTTCAGCAGCTTGGCGGCGTATTCCGCCGAGCCGATCGCGGCGAAGTCCATCGCCAGATTGGCGAGGATGGCGACGTTGGGCGTCTTCAGATGGAAGATGACTGTGTAATCGTCCTTCTTCTCGATGGTGTCGAGAAGCGTCGGCATATCCATGTCGTTGAAGTAGTCGTACTTGCCGCCGGAGACCTTGAAGTACGGGCTGTCTTCCTTCCACATGCGGTTGAACGACCAGATCACGTCGTCGGCGTTGAAATCGCGCGTCGGCGTGAAACCTTTGATGGTGTGGAACTTGACGCCCTTGCGCAGATGGAAGGTGATCGTCTTGCCGCCGTCGGTGATGTCCCAGCTCTCGGCAAGCCCGGGGACGACTTCGGTGGTGCCGCGCTTGAATTCGACGAGGCGGCTGTAAACCGGGCGGGCGGCGTCAAAGCTGGTGCCGGTGGTGTTGATCGCGGGGGTGAAGTTCTCCGGGCTGCCTTCGGAGCAATAGACCAGCGTTTTCGCCGATACGGCAGTAGAGGCGAGCAGCGCCGCCGTCAAAGCGAGGCCCAACCAGGTTTTCGTTTTCATGCGTTTCCCCATTGACTAGGTGCGCGGCCGTTCAGCGCTGAACCTAAGCAAAGCGCTTTTTGCGGCCCCAGGCAATGGGGAGGGCCTGGGGCGCGGCGCTAAATCGCGGGGCTAGCCGCCCGTGGCGTCCTTGACGCATTTCTTGGAGAAGGAATCCTTCGCCGCGCCGGCGAGCTTCTTATTGGCCGCTTGCAGGTCGCAGGCGTCGGCCATGTCGGCGTCGCACTTCTTGATGAAGCTGGTCTTTGCGGCGCCTGCCAGCTTCTTCTCGGTCGCCTGATCCGTGCAGGATTTCGCCGTGGCGGCAGTAGCGTCGGCGTCGCATTTCTTGATGAAGCTGTTGGCGGCCGCGCCGGCTAGGCTCTTGGCGGCAGCTTGGTCGGTGCAGGAGTCGACCGCAAAGGCAAATGTCGGCGCGCCGGCGAGGCCGAGCGTAAGCGTGAGGGCGGCGAGAGCTAGTTTCATTGGGCGCTTTCCGTCAGTGCGAGGCGTCGGGCGCCCCTCACGCGCCATAATACGAATTCGTCTTGGGCGTAAATCCTGTCGTTGCGGCAATCACAAGGAGGGTACGTGACCGCCGCTTTCGAGCGCCGCGAGAACGTCGTCGGCCAGGGCTTCTGCGCTGCTTGCGGCGGTGTCGAGCCGCAGTTCGGGCGAGGTTGGCGCCTCGTAGGGCTGGTCGACTCCGGTGAAATTCTTGATCTCCCCCGCCAGCGCGCGTTTGTAGAGGCCTTTCGGGTCGCGTTTGACGACGTCTTCGAACGGCGTATCGACAAAGATTTCGATGAACTCGCCGGGAGCCGCGATGTCGCGCGCCAATTGCCGCTCCGAGCGGAAGGGCGAAATGAACGAACACAGCACGATCAGCCCCGCGTCGGACATCAGCCTCGCGACCTCGGCGACGCGGCGAATGTTCTCAACGCGATCGGCGGCGGTGAAGCCGAGATCCTTGTTGAGGCCATGGCGCACATTGTCGCCGTCGAGCATGACGGTGTGCGCGCCGCGGGCGTGAAGTTTCGCGTCGACGATATTGGCGATGGTCGACTTGCCCGCGCCAGAAAGCCCGGTGAACCAAAGAATTGCTGGCTTTTGCGCCTTGATGGCGGCGCGGGTTTCGCGCGTCACCGTCAGCCCCTGGCGGTGGATGTTGGTGGCGCGCCTGAGCCCGTGGGCGACCATGCCCGCGGCCGCGGTCTCATTGGTGAGACGGTCGATCAGGATGAAGGCGCCGCCGTCGCGATTGGACTCGTAAGAATTGAACGCCACCGGAGCGGTTGTCGCGATGTTGCAGAACCCAACCTCGTTGAGGGCAAGGGTCTTGGCTGCGTGATGATCAAGCGTGTTGACGTCGATGCGGTGCTTCAGGTCGGAGACGGAAGCCGGTACAGTCTTGGCGCCGATCTTCAACCAATAGGGCCGGCCGGGCAGCATCGGCTCGGCGCTCATCCAGATGAGATGAGCGGTGAACTGATCGGCCACTTCAGGACGGGCGTCCGGCTTGGCGAAAACGTCGCCGCGCGCGGCGTCGATCTCATCTTCCAGCGTGAGCGTGACAGCGTCGCCCGCCGCGGCCTCGTCTGCGGCGCGATCGGCGACCAGAATACCCTTCACGCGGCTGGCCTTGCCGGAATTGGCGACGACGATGGGATCCCCGACCTTGATGGAGCCCGCGGACACGGTGCCGGTGAAGCCGCGGAAATCAAGGTGCGGCCGGTTGATCCATTGCACCGGCAAACGGAAAGCGCCTTGCGTCTCCTCGCCTTCGACCTTGATCGTCTCGAGATGGGAAATCAGCAGAGGGCCGTCGAACCACGGCGTTTTTTCGCTGCGCACGGAGACATTGTCGCCGAAGCGCGCTGACATCGGGATCGGCGTGACCGTGAGGAATTTCAACGGCGCGGCGAAGGCGGCGAAGGCGGCAACAATGCCGTCGTAGATCGCGCGATCGTAGCCGACGAGGTCGAACTTGTTCACCGCGAGCACGACATGGCGGATGCCGAGCAGCGAAGCGATGATGGCGTGACGCCGGGTTTGCGTCAGCAGGCCCTTGCGCGCGTCGACCAGCAGGATCGCCAGATCGCAATTGGAGGCGCCGGTCGCCATGTTGCGGGTGTATTGCTCATGGCCCGGCGTATCGGCGACAATAAACGAGCGTTTGGGCGTGGCGAAATAGCGGTAGGCGACATCGATGGTGATGCCCTGCGCGCGCTCGTCCTCCAAGCCGTCGACCAGCAGCGCGAAATCGATCTCTTCGCCAACGGTGCCGAATTTTTTGGAATCCTTGGTGAGCGACGACAGCTGGTCGTCCATGATCAGCTTTTGCTCATAGAGCAGACGCCCAATGAGGGTCGACTTGCCGTCGTCGACCGAACCGCAGGTGAGAAAGCGAAGCGTGGGAAGAGAAGCAGCGGACATCCTAGAAATAGCCCTCGCGCTTTTTCTTTTCCATCGATGCAGATTCGTCGGAATCGATCAGGCGGCCTTGCCGCTCCGAGGTTGAAGAGGCGTGCATTTCGGCGATGATTTCATCGAGCGTGGCGGCCGTCGAAGGCACCGCGCCGCTAAGAGGGTAACAGCCGAGCGTGCGAAAGCGTACGCTGAGCATTTCCGGCGTCTCGCCGGGCTCGAGCGGCAGCCGATCGTCGTCGACCATGATCAGCGTGCCGGAACGCTTCACCACCGGACGCGGCTTGGCGAAATAGAGCGGGACCACCGGAATGTCCTCGGCTTTAATATAATCCCAGACGTCAAGCTCGGTCCAATTCGACAGCGGAAACACGCGCATCGATTCGCCGGTTTTCAACCGCGTATTGTAGAGCCGCCATAGCTCCGGGCGCTGATTGCGCGGGTCCCAACTATGGGTCGCCGAACGATGGGAAAAAATGCGCTCCTTGGCGCGGCTCTTTTCCTCGTCGCGCCGCGCGCCGCCAAACGCCGCGTCATAGTGGCCCTTGTCGAGGGCCTGGCGCAGCGACTCGGTCTTCATCACCTGCGTGTGGACCTGACTGCCGGAGGCGATCGGAGAAATGCCGCGCCGCAGGCCGTCCTGATTGATATGGACGATCAGCTCTAGCCCGAGGCGCTTGGCCGTCGCGTCGCGAAAGGCGATCATCTCCTTGAACTTCCACGTCGTGTCGACATGCAGCAGCGGGAAGGGCGGCTTGGCCGGCGCAAACGCCTTCATCGCCAAGTGCAACATGACCCCGGAGTCTTTGCCAATCGAGTACAACATGACAGGATTGCTAAACTCTGAAACCACCTCACGAATTATGTGAATTGATTCCGCTTCAAGTCGTTTCAGGTGAAGGGGTAAGGGGCTGGTCATATCCGGAAGAGTTCTGGAAAGTGCGGCTCTATAGGGTCAGTCGTTCTTGGGCGCAACCTCGACGAACGATCGCTAAGGCGTTGGGCCGCTACCGCCTTTGAGCCATGAGATAATGTCGCTAAGCAACAACCGCAACGATACGATATTTGCGCTCGCTTCAGGCGCTGGCCGCGCGGCGGTCGCCGTCGTCAGGATTTCCGGCGCGCAGGCGCTGGACGTTTTGGCCGTGATCGCCCCGGGACATGCGTTCAAGCCGCGCGAAGCGACCTTACGGAAGCTGCGAGATCCGATCTCGGGCGACGTCCTGGATACCGGACTGGTGTTCACCTTTCCCGCGCCGCGGAGTTTCACCGGCGAGCCGATGGTGGAGCTGCAGGTCACCGGCGGGCGGGCGGTGGTTCGCGCGTTGTTTGAAGCCTTGGGCCATCTCGGGCTGAGACCGGCGGAGCCGGGGGAGTTCGCCTGGCGCGCCTTCCTGAATGGCAAGCTGGACCTGTCGTCAGTGGAGGGTCTGGCGGATCTTGTTGAGGCGGAGACGGCCCTGCAGCGTCGCCAGGCTTTGCGGCTTGCCGGCGGGGAGTTGCGGCGGCTCGCAGACGCCATTCGCGGCGACCTGATCGAGGCAAGCGCCATTCTCGCCGGGCTGATCGATTTCTCAGATGTCGAAGATGCCGAAGATCTGTCGCTTGGCGAAGTTCGCGTCGTTATCAAACGGGCCGCTGAGGGGTTGCGGGCGGCGCTCCGAGGCGCGGCCGCAGCGCGGCGGGTGCGCGAGGGCTTTCGCGTCGTCGTCGCCGGTCCTCCGAATGCCGGAAAGTCCACGCTTGTCAATACCTTAGCTAAGCGTGAGGTGGCCATCGTATCCCCTCAGGCGGGCACTACGCGGGACGCGATCGAAGTGCTTTTGGACATCGAAGGCTTCGCCGTTACGTTGGTCGACACCGCCGGTCTGCGCGAAAGCGACGACGCCATCGAGCGCGAAGGCGCGCGTCGTACGCGCGCCCATTTAAAGGACGCCGACCTGACGCTCTGGCTACATGCCTCCGATCAGCCACCCCTGCTTACAGCCGAGGAGCCCGCTGAGGGGACGGCCTTGAGTGTGGCAACGAAAGTCGATCTCGTCTCTGCGCCCAAACGCGAAGAAGGACTGTTCGTCTCCGCAAGTACGGGCGAGGGGGTCACGGAGTTGCTTGCCGCGATCGCTGCCGCGGCGCGGGAGGGGGGAGGCGAGGGAGAGTCATTGATCGCGCATGAGCGCCACCGTTCGGCCTTCGCCGAATCGCTGAAAGCGCTTGAACGTGCGCTGGACTCAGGGCAAAGCGAGCCGGAACTGGTCGCCGAGGATGTCCGCATGGCGAGCCAGGCCCTGCAACGTATCGCCGGCCGCATCGACGTCGAGGATGTGCTGGACCAGGTATTCGGCCGATTGTGCGTCGGCAAGTGAGGATGTTTCACGTGAAACAGGGACCGGCCAATTTCGACGACGTCTTTGACGTGATCGTCGTTGGCGGCGGCCACGCCGGCTGCGAAGCCGCGGCTGCGGCGGCGCGCTGCGGGGCGAAGACAGCGCTGGTGACCCAACGCCGCGACACCATCGGCGTCATGAGCTGCAATCCCGCGATCGGGGGCCTCGGCAAAGGCCATCTCGTGCGCGAGATCGATGCGCTGGACGGCTTGATGGCGCGCGCCGCCGATGCCGCCGGCATTCAGTTTCGCGTCCTCAACCGGCGCAAAGGGCCGGCGGTGCAGGGCCCGCGCGCTCAGGCCGACCGAAAGCTCTATCGGCAAGCGATGCAGCGGCTGCTCGCCGAGACCGCCAATTTGAGCATTGTCGAAGGCGAAGCCAGCCGCCTGCTTATGAAGGATGGCGCAATCGCCGGCCTCGCGCTAAGCGACGGACGTGCGTTTGATTGCGGCGCGCTCGTGCTGACGACGGGAACCTTTCTGCGCGGCGTCATCCATCTCGGCGAGCAGCGGACGCCGGCCGGCCGGGTTGGCGACAAGGCGTCGATTGAGCTTGCGGAGAGCCTGCTCGCCGCCGGGTTCTCGCTCGGGCGGCTGAAGACGGGAACGCCAGCCCGTCTCGATGGAACGACGATCGCCTGGGATCGTCTTGAGGCGCAAGCCGGAGACAACCCGCCGGAGCCGTTCTCAAGCCTCACGGACGCTATCCGCGTTCCTCAAATCAACTGCGCCATTACGCGGACGACAGAAGAGGGCCACGCCATCGTGCGGGCCAATGCGCATCGGACGGCGGTCTATTCCGGCGCCATTTCAGGCCGCGGCCCGCGCTATTGCCCCTCTATAGAAGATAAGGTGCTGCGCTTCGCCGATCGCGACAGCCACCAGATTTTCCTCGAGCCGGAAGGCCTCGACGACAACACCGTGTATCCCAACGGGATCTCGACCTCTTTGCCGGCGGAGGTGCAGGCCGCTTTCATCGCGACGATTCCAGGCCTGGAGAACGCTCGGATTATCAGGCCCGGCTACGCCATAGAATATGACTACGTCGACCCGCAGGAACTCGATCCCTCGCTGGAGACCCGCCGCGTTCCCAGGCTGTTTCTCGCCGGACAGATCAACGGAACGACAGGCTATGAAGAAGCGGGGGCCCAGGGCCTCGTCGCCGGGATCAATGCCGCCCGGCGCGCCTCTGGCGCCACGGCGGCTTCCTTCGACCGCGCGGAATCCTACCTCGGCGTTATGGTCGACGATCTGACGACCCGTGGCGTCAGCGAGCCGTATCGCATGTTTACCTCGCGCGCCGAGTTCCGGCTGTCGCTCAGGGCCGACAATGCAGACGAGCGGCTGACGCGGAAGGGCGTGGATTTGGGTTGCGTCGGAGCGGAGCGGGCCGCGCATTTCGCCGGGGTCCACACCGCGCTCGAGCGGGCGAGGCAGGCGCTGCGCGGCGCCATTGCCTCTCCCAAAGCACTTGCAGCGCAAGGCATCGAGGTGAACCAGGACGGCGTGAAGCGAAGCGCCTTCGAACTGGCCGCCCAATCGGAGAATTCCATAAAGCGTCTGGCGACGGTGTGGCCCGAACTGGCGGATATCCCGGCCAAGTTGGTCCCGCGTCTGGAAGCGGACGCCAAATACGCGGTCTATGTCGACCGGCAGCAGGAGGACGTCGACCTCTTTCGCCGTTCCGAGCAGCTCGATGTTCCCGCCGATTTTGACTACGCGGCGTTGTCTGGCCTCTCGAACGAATTGCGGGCGAAATTCACAGCCGTTCGGCCGGCGACCCTCGGTCAAGCCGGCCGGATTGAAGGGGTCACGCCGGCCGCCTTGGCGTTACTCGCCGCCCATGTCCGCCGGAAGCCACGGCGCGCAACCGCAGCGGCTTAAGCTTGGCAGCTGTTTCACGTGAAACAGAGCGTGCGGCTCTCGACGCGGATCGGGCGCGGGCGTTCGCCCTGGTCCCTGAAATCGTAGGCTTCCAGGAGCCGCTCCAAGCGTTCGTCGACTTGCTCGACCGTTGGCGCAAGATCACCAATCTCATCGGCGATTCAACGTTCCAAACCGTATGGACCCGCCACATCGCCGATAGCGCACAATTGGTTGGGCTGGCCGGCTGGCGTTCCGGCAGCGCGGCCGAGGAACGTCGCTGGCTCGACCTCGGCTCCGGGGCCGGGTTTCCTGGCCTGATCGTCGCCATCCTGCTGCGCGAGTCCAAAGGCGTGCAGATCCACTGCGTCGAGGCCGACAAGCGCAAATGCGGCTTCCTCCGGGAGGCCGCGCGAACGTGCGGAGCGCCTGCCGTCGTTCACCCCGTACGGATCGAGGCGCTAGCTCCGACGGAGATCGAAGCCGTAAAAATCGTCTCCGCTCGCGCGCTTTCGCCGCTACCGCGCTTGCTGGATCAGGCCAAACCTTGGCTTGAAACAGGAGCTGTGGGTTTGTTTCCGCGCGGCGTGTCGGACGACGCTTTAACCCTCGACGCCGAGGCCGCTCGCTCCTATGAAATCACGTCAAAGCCCAGCCGAGTCGAGGCAAACGGCAACATTTTTATTGTTAAGTCATTGAAAGATAATAGTAATGTCCATGATGGATGAGTCGACCGCCCCGCGCGTTCTGGTGCTCGCCAATCAAAAGGGCGGGGTCGGAAAGACCACCACGGCGATCAATCTCGCAACTGCGCTGGCCTCAATCGGCGAGAACGTGCTGCTGATTGACCTCGACCCGCAAGGCAATGCGTCAACCGGCCTTGGCATCAGCCAGAAGGATCGTCACGCCTCGACCTATCACGTGCTCCTCGGCGAGCGGGAGCTGTCCGAAGTGAGCTTGGCGACGGCGGTTCCCCGCCTGGCGCTGGCGCCGTCGACGATGGACCTGCTCGGCGTTGAGTTGGAGATCGCTTCCGACTCCGATCGTGCGCAGAAGCTGAAGAGTGCAATCGCCCGCTATGCCGCCCGGCAGCAAGGCGACAACGCAACGACCTATATTCTCGTCGACTGCCCTCCCTCCCTCAACCTGCTCACCATCAACGCGATGGCCGCCGCGGACGCCGTAATCGTTCCCATGCAGTGCGAATTCTTCGCGCTTGAAGGCCTGTCGCAGCTGCTGAAAACCATCGAACAGGTGCGCCGCTCGCTCAACCCGCATCTGGCGATTCACGGCGTCGTCCTAACGATGATGGACTCGCGCAACAGTCTGGCCAATCAGGTCGCGGCGGACGTTCGCGCCTATATGGGCGACAAGGTCTACGAAACGACAATTCCCCGCAATGTGAGGCTTTCCGAGGCGCCGAGCCATGGCAAGCCTGCTCTGCTTTACGACATCAAATGCGCCGGCAGTCAGGCGTATCTTCGCTTGGCGTCGGAGGTCATTCAGCGGGAGGGCCGCTGGCCGCCGCGCGCCGACCGTCTCGCCTCTCCCAGTCCCTCGGCCGGAGCCTGATTGTCATGAGCGAAGACGCTTCTTCAGGAGACCATCGCCCGCGTCTGGGGCGCGGCCTCGCCGCTCTGCTCGGCGAAGCCTCAGAGCCCGCGAGCGAGTCGAAGGGGCCGCCGCGCAAAGCGCCGATTGAGTTCTTGCGGCCCAACCCGCGCAATCCGCGCAAGACTTTTGCCGACGAAGAGCTGCAGGAGCTCGCCGACTCCATCAAGCAGCGCGGCGTGTTGCAGCCGGTGCTGGTGCGCGCGGTGCCTAAGCTGGCCGACGCGTACGAGATCATCGCCGGCGAGCGGCGGTGGCGGGCGGCGCAGCGCGCCGGGCTGCACGAGATCCCGATTGTCGTGACCGAAGCGGGCGATCGCGAGGCGTTGGAGCTTGCGATCATCGAGAACGTGCAGCGCTCCGACCTCAACGCCCTTGAAGAGGCGGAGGGCTACGAGCGCCTCGGCGCTGATTACAGCTATTCCGCGCAGGACATCGCCCGCATCGTCGGCAAAAGCCGCCCGCATGTCGCCAACATGATGCGGTTGCTGAAGCTGCCGGCTCATTCACGCACATTGCTCGCCTCGGGCCAATTGAGCGCGGGCCATGCCCGAGCCCTCCTTGCGTTAGGCGACCCCGACAAAGTCGCCGACCGCATCGTGGCGGAAGGGCTGACCGTGCGCGATGTCGAACGTCTGGCGGAACCCGTTGAGGCGAAAAAGCCGCGGGCGGCGAAGGCCGAGCCAAGCGCCGACACCCGCGCGCTGGAGCACAGCCTGTCGCGGGCCCTCGGCGCAGAAGTCGTCATTCGCCACAAGGACGGGCGCGGCTCGCTGAAAGTCGCATTCCGCGATTTCGAGCAGCTTGACGATTTCTGTTCGAGGCTGCGGCGGGCGGGGTAGCGGGCCGGGAGCCGGGGCGTTTAATACGGCCCGGCATTTTCGCTCCCTCTGCCCGTCATGGCCGGGCTTGACCCGGCCATCCACGCCGAGGGGTCGCAGCGGACTTGCACGTTATCGGTACGTTGCTCCGCCGGCCCACTGGTCATCTCACGACCGCGTGGATGGCCGGGTCAAGCCCGGCAATGACGGGGACTGACTGTCATTTCAATGGGAATGAAATGCATCGTCTGAGTGTTTGGGGTCTTACCTCTCGTCGAATGTTGAGCGACCTCCGCAAGAGCGCTGACTGGTCCCGGAAATCGAACTGCAGTTTAGCACCGCTCTAAGGCCCAGGCTCCGGAGCCTTCGCGTGCTCTCAAACCCCATGCGCCGCGAGCACGATCTTCGCGCAGGCCAGCGCGTCCGACAGCGCCTCGTGGTGGTTCAGCGGAATCACCAACTCCCGACAAACATCGGAAAGGCGCGTCGGGCGGATGTTCCATTCCCGCCGTGCAATCTCAACCGTGCAACGAAAGGGATGCGGCGGGGCTGCGATCCCGTAGGAGGCGCAGCAGGCCCTGAGCACGCCGCGGTCGAAGGAGGCGTTATGCGCCGCGAGGAACGCAGCGCCTTCGAGCAACGGCTCAATTTTTGGCCAAAGCAGTCCAAAATCCTCGGCGGCCTCAACATCCTTCCAGGTGAGGCCGTGGATATAGGTGAAGGTGAATTGCCGACTCGGCGGCTTGATCAGGTGAACGACTGTCTCGACGATCCTTCCGCCGACCACCTTAACAAGGCCGACGGAGCAGGCGCTGTTCGCCGCGTAACTCGCCGTCTCGAAATCAATGGCGAGGAAGTTGAGCCCGGATACGTCGCTTATGACGTCCGGGGCTTCCGGCGCGGGGCGGGCCGCCGAATTGCTGAACACGCCGCGCGCCATTGCTTCCTCGTCGAGAGACCGATTCGCTCCTAGCGCCATTCCAGAAAATTCCCAAGACGCGCGTGCGGCTGCGTCTCACTAGGGGTCGACGGCGAAATAAAAATATCTTGCTTAACCTGGCTTTGCGATGCGTCAGCGCTCCGCGGGCGGAATCGGCGCGAATAAATCGTTCACAACGACTTCGAAGCCAGGCGGATCGAACCTCAAAAAGCCGTC
Organism: uncultured Pseudomonadota bacterium; assembly: GCA_963730695.1. Lineage (GTDB taxonomy): Bacteria > Pseudomonadota > Alphaproteobacteria > Rhizobiales > Beijerinckiaceae > Roseiarcus. The sequence goes on along the minus strand of CAVSSV010000024.1, from coordinate 28,456 downwards.
TGCCAGCACGCGCGTTTCAATGGCGCCTTCCGCCGCAGTTTGTGATGGATCGCCACGCGCCGGTCGAGGTCGAGGATCAGATAATGTTCGACGCTCGGCAGCGAGAAGTAGTCAGAAAGCTTACGGCCGTGGTCGAGCGCCGCCGTCGACGGCGAGAGCACTTCGACAGTTGTAGTTGGGTTGCGGACCTCAACAGCGTCGGCTGAAAGCGGAGGACCGCAATTCACGACGACGTCGGGTTCATAAGCGTTGCCGGCGTCGATGCGCACCATCATACCGTCCGGAAACGCCTCGCAAGGTGCGCGATGCCGCCCGAGCGCCTCCGCAAGCGCCGAATGCGCTGCCGCTTTGGTCCTCGCGTGGCCTGCGCGCTCGGGTGACATCGCCATCGGTCGGCCGTCCCGCAGCTCCCACTTCCCGCCGCGATCCTCGAAGGCCGCGAGGAAAGCGTCAGCGTCCATTTTCTCGGCGAGGGCGTTTGACAAGGGCTGCTCCAAAGCTGGCGCAGCCCAGTTTACCCGACCGGCGAAGCCGCCGCTACCACGGCCTCAATTCATCGTCGGGATCGAAAAACTCGCGCCCTCCTTGATGCCCGACGGCCAACGCGAGGTGACGGTCTTGGTCTTGGTGTAGAAGCGGATCGAGTCCGGGCCGTGCTGGTTGAGATCGCCGAAGCCGGAGCGCTTCCAGCCCCCGAAGGTGTAGTATGACACCGGCACCGGGATCGGCACGTTGATGCCGACCATGCCGACCTGCACGCGGCTGGCGAAGTCGCGCGCGGCATCGCCGTCGCGGGTGAAGATGGCGGTGCCGTTGCCGTATTCATGGTCGTTGCACAACGCCAGAGCCTCTTCGTAGCCCTTGGCGCGCACGACGCTGAGCACGGGACCAAAGATTTCTTCCTTGTAGATGCGCATGTCCTTGGTGACGCCGTCGAACAGCGAGCCGCCGAGATAGAAGCCGTTTTCGTAGCCCTGCATCTTGAAGCCGCGGCCGTCGACCGCGAGCTTGGCGCCTTCCTTGAGCCCCAGATCGATGTAGGACTTCACCTTCTCAAGATGCGCCTTGCTCACCAGCGGGCCGTAATCCGCGGAAGAATCGGTGGAGGGCCCGATCTTCAACGATTCCACGCGCGGGATGAGGCGGCGCATCAGTTCATTGGCGGCCTGCTCGCCGACCGGCACTGCGACGGAAATCGCCATGCAGCGTTCGCCCGCTGAGCCATAGCCCGCGCCGATCAACGCATCGACCGTCTGGTCCATGTCGGCGTCGGGCATCACCACCATGTGGTTCTTGGCGCCGCCGAAGCAGTGCACGCGCTTTCCCGACGCCGTGCCGCGCGCGTAAATGTATTGCGCGATCGGCGTCGAGCCGACGAAGCCGATGGCGGCGATATCGGGATCGTCAAGGATGGCGTCGACGGCGACCTTGTCGCCATTGACGACGTTGAGGATGCCGGGAGGCCCGCCGGCTTCGATGAACAACTCGGCGAGCCGCATCGGCACGCCGGGGTCACGCTCGCTCGGCTTGAGGATGAAGGCGTTGCCGCAGGCGATGGCGGGCGCCAGCTTCCACAGCGGGATCATCGCGGGAAAGTTGAACGGCGTGATGCCGGCGACGACGCCGAGCGGCTGGCGCATCGAATAGGTGTCGATGCCGGGGCCGGCCTGGTCGGTGAATTCGCCCTTCATCAAGTGCGGCACGCCGAACGAGAATTCCAGCACTTCGATGCCGCGCTGGATGTCGCCCTTGGCGTCGGCGATGGTCTTGCCGTGCTCGCGCGAAAGGATGTCGGCGAGTTCTTCGGTGTGCTTCACGATCAATTCGTAGAATTTCATCATCACGCGCGCGCGGCGCTGCGGGTTGGTCGCGCCCCAGGCCGGTTGCGCCGTCTTGGCGTTGAGCACGACGGCGCGCACTTCTTCGGCGGAGGCGAGCGCCACCGAGGCGCGGACCGCGCCGTCCATCGGTTGGAACACCTCGCCGGTGCGTCCTGAGTTTCCCGCGACAGGCTTGCCGCCGACGAAATGGCCGTACTGGATCATGGGGTTTCCTCTTGCGGGTAAGGTCGCTCGTAGCCGGTTGCCTCTATTATCGCTTAGAAAATTTGCACAGCAAGAAGCGTGTTTGCGCTACATGTGTGCGTAGATGGGCTCAAGAAGGATGATGTGTTGAGTTTGTGTACACAATCGCGTGCCTAGAGAAGGTGTTCTGGTGCAGGACACGGCACTACTCGCGACCAGAAGACGACCTCGTCCGGATCATCAGCGCGCAGAAGGCGAGCAAAAATGAGCGCGAAATCTACTTCCGTCAAAATTTCGCTTAGCGATGTCCTCGCGACTCGTGCGCGCGGAGACGATGTCGCTCACGCCGCCGCTCCGGAAGCGGAAGATCTCGGCGAGGCTTTTTGGCGGCAAGCGCGCGTCGTGATGCCGACTGGAAAGACGTCAGTCCATCTAAGGATCGACACCGAGGTGGTCGAATGGTTTAAGGCCCGCGGCAAAGGCCACCTGACGCGAATGAACGCTGTGTTGCGAGCGTATGTAGAGGCCCATAAGGGGCGGTAAAAATTTAGAAGTCTTCGGCGTGCTCGCCGCCGCCCAACGTCAACAAACTCATCTATAGATCCGTCGGCCATCGCTGCGATGTATGCATCACCGTCAACACCTCGATTGCTGCCGCTCCGACCCGATAGGCCACGATGTAGGGAACGTCGGGAAAAACCAGCTCTCGCGTCCCCGGAATGCGTCCCGGCCGACCTGACGCCGGAAACGCGCGCAGCCGCTCGACAGCGGCGACGATCCTCCCGACCACCCGTGCGGCCGCCGGCGGATTGTCGGTTGCGATATGTGCGCCGATCGCGTCGAGACGCTTGAGCGCGCGCGTAGTCCACCGGATTGCGCGATCGGTCACGCCTTGGCGGGGCCTGAGGTATATTTAGACGCGAGATGGGCGACGTCGGCCTCGCTTGCGAAATCGCCCCGATCGGCCTCGGCGATGCCCGCTGCAATTTCTTCGAGTTGCCAAGCTTCGCGCGCCACAAAGTCTTTTATCGCCTGGGTGGCGAGATAGGAGCGCGAGCGGTCGAGTTTCCCGGCCAATTGATCGAGTTTATCGGCGGTGGCGTCAGGCACGCGCACGGTGAAGGCGGTCATGGTGCATCCTTCGGTTCGCAAGCATTCTCTATGAACCACTTTGGTTCGTCAATGTCTCAACCCGCACCGGCCCTTCGCCCAGCCCCGATCATGCTAAGCCCGCCCAATGGATTGGGACAACGTCCGCGTCTTCCTCGCCGTCGCCCGCGCCGGGCAGTTCGTGGCCGCGGCGCGGACTCTTAAGCTCGACCACGCGACCGTCAGCCGCCGCATTGCTGCGCTTGAAGGCGCGCTCAGGGCCAAGCTGTTTGAGCGGCGCACCAGCGGGGCGAAGCTCACCAGCGCGGGCGAGCGCTTCCTGAAGGCCGCCGAGGAGATGGAGAGCGCCTTCTTGCATGCGCAAGGCGAGGTCTCGGACATCGACGTCGAGCTCGCTGGCGACGTGCGCATCGGTGCGCCCGATGGCTTCTCCACCTACTACCTCGCCGCCGCGCTAAAACCGTTCGTCGAGCGGCACCCGAACCTGCGCTTGCAGCTTGCGCCATTGCCGCAACTCACGCCCCTGGCGCGCCGCGAGGTCGATCTCGTCGTATCGCTCGACAAGCCCGAAAGCGGCCGATTTCTTGCGCGCAAGCTCACGGACTATTCGCTTGGCGTCTACGCCTGCCAATCCTACCTCGAAGTGCATCCCGCTCCCGAAAATATCGACGCGCTCAAGAACCATCGGCTGATCGGCTATGTCGAGGAGCACGCCTTCTCAACAGCGCTCAGCTATGTCGGCGAACTGTTCGCGGGCGCGCCGACGCAGTTCGAATGCGCGAGCGCGGTGACGCAGCTTGAGGCGGTGCGCGCCGGAGTCGGGATCGGCGTCGTTCATGACTATATCGCGCGGCGATTCAAGGATCTCAAGCGCGTCCTGCCCGAGCGGCGCGCGACCCGCACCTATTGGTTGGTGACGCATGAGGACACCCGCGGGCTCGGTCGCGTGCGGGCGCTCTCCGAATTTCTCGCCGAACGGGTCGCGAAAGACCGCAAACTCTTTTTGCTGTGACCTCAACGAAGCCGCCTAGGGCTCAAACCGCGGTCCGCGGCGGGCGTCGGCGAGGGCGCGCGTAAGCGCCTTCTCCGCCTCCGCGCGCTGCTCCGGTCCGAGAAAGCCGCCAATTTCCCAGCGGCGCTCGCGGCTTCGGAGCCAAAGGCGAAGCAGGCCGAAATCTTCGTCGGCGAAGCGCTCGAGCTTCACCCATAGCGGATTGAAGCGCCATTCGTTGCGCTGGCCCTTCGCACTGACGCGCGCGAACGACATCTCGTGATAGCCGATGCGCAGACGTTCGAAGGCGCGGGCGCCGTTGAAATTCACGCGGAACGCCCAGTAGACCAGAAGCACGTCGAGCCCGAGAAAGCCCACCACCGGCCATGCGCCGATCAAGTAGAACGGTAGGCTGTAGATTGTGCTAGCGACCGCCATGGCAAGCATCAAGAAGCGGAAACCGCGCGGCGTCAGCGAACGGCGCGGCCTCAAGGTGAGGTCGAGCAGCGGCGGGTCGGGAGTTTCGACGTCGGCCAAGGCGATCCTTCCGCAAACAATCGGCTGTCGACTATAACCCCGCCATGGATCAAGACAAACCTCCGATTGCCGCCCCCAAGCCCGCGCGGAACCTCGCCGCGCGCAAAGCTCTGGCGGAAGAGGTGTTCGCCCGCCTGCAAAAGGCCAACCCGGAGCCGAAGGGCGAGCTGGAGCATTCCAACCCCTATCAACTGCTCGTCGCTGTCGTTCTGTCGGCGCAGGCGACTGACGCAGGCGTCAACAAGGCGACGCGGGCGCTGTTCGCCAAGGTTCACACGCCCGAGGCGATGCTCGAACTCGGCGAGGCGGCCCTGACCGAGAAGATCAAGACGATCGGCCTGTTCCGCGCCAAGGCGAAAAACGTGATCGCGCTGTCCAAGCTGCTCGTCGACAATCACGGCGGCGCGGTGCCAAAGCTCCGCGAAGAGCTGGAGGCGTTACCCGGCGTCGGGCGCAAGACTGCCAATGTCGTGCTCAACATCGCCTTCGGCGAGGAAACGCTGGCGGTCGACACGCATGTGTTCCGCGTTTCCAACCGCATCCCGCTCGCCACGGGCAAGACGCCGCTCGACGTCGAGCTGGGGCTGCTGAAAATCATCCCCCAGCGCTTCATGCGCCACGCGCACCATTGGCTGATTCTGCACGGGCGCTATGTCTGCACCGCACGCAAGCCGAACTGCGAGGCCTGCATCATCGCCGACCTCTGCGCCTCGCGGCCGCTTTTTGTCTGAACGCCGCCGCAGCGCTCAGCCCTCCGGCCGCAGCAGCACTTTCACCGACTCCGGCGAGATCGCCATCTTGATCGCCGTGTCCCAGTCGTTCAGCCCATAATTGTGGGTGACGATGCCCTTCGACGTCACGAGACCGCGCCCCAGCAGGTCGATGGCGATCGGGTAGCAATAGGGCCCCAAGTGCGAGCCGCGCACGTCGAGTTCCTTGCGGTCGCCGATGATCGACCAATCCGCCGAGGTCTCCTTGCCGAACACCGAAAACTCGACGAAGCGGCCGAGTTTGCGGATCATCTCGAGGCCCTGGGTGACGCCGATCGGCGCGCCGGTCGTCTCGATATAGACGTCGCAGCCGTAGCCCTCGGTGAGTGCCTTGACCCGCGCTGCCGCGTTCTCTTCGGCCGGGTTGATCGTCACGTCGGCGCCAAAGCGTTTGGCCAAGCGCCAGCCGGTCATTCAGCGGGTCGACGACGATCAGCTTCTTCGGCGTTTTCAGATGCGCGACCTGCGTCATCATCAGGCCGAACGGCCCGGCGCCGGCGATCACCACGACGTCGTCGAGCTGGATGTCGCCGCGATTGACGGTGTGGATGGCGCAGCTCAGCGGCTCGATGATCGCGGCGTCTTCGAGCGAGATCGCAGCCGGGATCTTGTGCACGACCGCGCGGGTCGAAAGGCGCATATAGTCGGCCATGCCGCCGTCGGCGACCTGGCGCTGAAAGCCGAAGATGTTGTGCACCTCGCACATCCAGTACTTGCCGCTGTTGCAATAGCGGCAGTTCCAGCACGGCACGATCTGCTCGGCGATGACGCGCTCGCCCACGGCGAACTTGCCGGCATGGCCGTGGCGCCCTCGCCGACCTCGGCGACGACGCCGAAGAACTCATGGCCGGGAATGACCGGCGGCTTCACATAGGGCTTGTCGCCGCCCCAAAACATCTTGGCGCCGGTGTAGCACTTGCAGTCGCTGGCGCAGATGCCGCAGGCGGTGATCTTGATCACCAGCTCGCCTGGGCCGGCGATCGGGCGCTCCACCTGCTCGACGCGATAATCTTCGGGCCCGTGGCAGACGATTGCGGTCATGCGGCGGTTGCTGCCGGAGGGGAGGGCCATAGGTTCTCTCGTGCTCACAAGGCCCCGGCGCAAGGAGCGCGGGGCGATGCAGCCGCTGTAGCCCGTCAGGGCGGACCAAGCCAAGGCGCGGTGGCGACTTGGCCGCCTGAGGTCGCATCGGCCCGCGGGCGCTGCTAAGAGCCTTTTCACGCCGGGAAAATCGCCCGTCCGCACATCGAACGAAGGCTTCGCCATGGAAAACCGCGCTTGCGTCCTGCACAAGGAAAGGGATCTGCGCGTGGAGCCGTTCGCTTTGGCGGCGATGGCGGATACGCAGGTTCTGGTGCGCGTCGGCGCGGGCGGCATCTGCGGGTCCGATCTCCACTATTACCAGCACGGCGGCTTCGGCGTGGTGCGTGTAAAACAGCCAATCGTGCTGGGCCATGAAGTCGCCGGCGCCGTCGAAGCGACCGGCGCGAAGGTCACGTCTGTCAAGGTGGGCGACCGCATCGCCCTCAATCCAAGCCGGCCTTGCGGGCATTGCAAGTTCTGCCGCCAGGGCCTGCAGATGCATTGCCTCGACATGTGGTTCTACGGCAGCGCGATGCGCATGCCGCATAGTCAGGGCGCGTTCCGCGACCGGATCGTCGTCGAGGAATTTCAGTGCGAGCCGGTGGGGGACGATGTCTCGCTCGGCGAGGCGGCCTGCGCCGAGCCGTTGGCGGTGGCGCTGCACGCGGTGTCGCGGGCCGGCGTGGTCGCAGGCAAGCGCGCGCTGGTCACCGGATCGGGGCCGATCGGCGTGTTTGTCGCCGCCGCGTTGCGCTATGCTGGCGCGCTTGAGATCGTCGCTACCGATTTGCACGCCACCGCGCTGGCGATGGCGGTCAAAATGGGCGCGACGCGCACGCTGAATGTCGGCGCGGCGCCGGGCCTAAAGACCGAGGAGTTCACGGCCGACAAAGGCTATTTCGACGTCGTCGTCGAATGCACCGGTTCATCCGCCGTCCTGCCGGACGTCTTGGCCGTCGTGCGGCCGCGCGGAACCGTGGTGCAGGTCGGCCAGGGCGGCGAAGTCGTGCTGCCGATCGGGCCGATCGTCGGCAAAGAGATCAGCTTGCAGGGCTCGTTCCGCTTCCACGAGGAGTTCGCGTTGGCGGCGCGGCTAATCCGCGACCGCCGCATCGACGTGCGCCCGATCATTACGGCGGAGATGCCGCTGGACAAGGCGGTCGAGGCTTTTGAGATGGCCGGAGACCGCACGGCGCATACGAAGGTGCAGTTGAACTTTGCGTGAAGCGCTTCGAAGAGGCCGCCCCCTTCTCCAGCTTCGCTGGCGAAGGGGCGTGGGCCTCAAGACGGGCCGGCGCTTCTGGTCCCGCTCTACGGCGCCTTCCCACCCAACTCCTCGTCGACATACACCCGCACAATCTCCTCAAAGCTCGTCTCCGCGCGAAAGCCGAGATCCCGCGAGCGCTTGGCCGTAAACCGCGTCGGCCAGCCCGACACGATCTTGGCGATCGTCGCGTCCGGCGCCTCGCGGATGAGCGCGACCGCCTTGTCGCCGCCGATCTTGCGCAACGCTTCGATCTGCTCGCCCACGGTCACGCCGACGCCGGGCATCGTCAGATTGCGGCGCGGGCCGACAAGCGCGCCGTCGAGCCCCGCCGCGTGGACGAGAAAACCGATGGCGGCGCGCGGGCTGGCGTGCGTGTGCACGACGTCGCGCGACACCGGCAGGTCGGCCGGAACGCCGTTGAGCGGCTCGCGGATAATACCGGAGAAGAAGCCCGACGCCGCCTTGTTGGGCTTGCCCGGCCGCACGCAAATCGTCGGCAGACGAATGCCGATGCCGTCGAAAATGCCCTTGCGAGTGTAGTCGGCAAGCAGCGCCTCGCCCATCATCTTCTGCGTGCCGTAGGAGGTGAGCGGCGTGAGATGAAACTCGTCGGGGATCACGTCGGGGAACGGCGCGCCGAACACCGCGATCGACGAGGTGAACACTACGCGAGGCGAAATTTTCGCTAACCGGATCGCGTCGAATAAGGCGCGCGTGCCGTCGAGATTGACGCGATAGCCAAGATCGAAATTCGCCTCCGCTTCGCCGGAGACGATCCCCGCTAGGTGGAAGACGACGTCAGGCTTGGCTGCGACCAGCGCTTCGGCGGCGCCGGGCGCGGCGAGGTCGCCCGTATGCGCCGTCACTTTGGCCGTGCCAGGGGGGGCGCGTGGCGGCACGATGTCGTGAAGATCGAGGCTATCGATCGGCTTGCCCGCCAGCGTCTTGTCCGCGACGAGGCGAGCGATCAGCTTTTGGCCGATCATGCCGGCGGCGCCGGTGATGAGAATGCGCATAGGTCCTCCCGTTCCGCTCTCCATAACCAAGTTCTAAGCGCGCGTCAGCGGTTTTGACGGATCGGCAAAAAGCCGATTGCCGCAGAGCCGCCCGGCCTCTATGCACCGCGGCGGGAGGAACACATGGCGGCACAAAACCCTCGTTTGGCGTTGAAAGGGGTGACCCCGGTCGCGCCTACCGTGTTCCAGGCCGATGGCTCGCTCGATCTTGAGGGGCAGCGACGCGTGATCGACTGCATGATCGACCAGGGCGTCGACGGCATCTGCATTCTCGCCAATTTCTCGGAACAGTTTTTGTTGACCGACGACGAACGGCTTGCGGTGCAGGACGCCTGCCTCGACCACGCCGCCGGCCGCGTACCGGTCATTGTCACGACAAGCCATTTCAGCACCGGCATCGCCGCCGCACGGGCCAAACGCGCGGCTGACGCGGGCGCCGCGATGCTGATGCTGATGCCGCCCTATCACGGCGCGACGTTGCAGGCGGACGAGGGAAGCGTGATCGAGCACTTTTCGGCCGTCGCCGAGGCGTCAGGTCTGCCGATCATGTTGCAGGACGCGCCGTTGAGCGGGGTGAAACTTTCGGTCGCATTTCTCGTCAAGCTTGCGCACGAAGTGCCCGCCGTGAACCATTTCAAGATCGAGACGGCGTTCGCCGCGGCCAAGCTGCGCGAGCTCATCGCCGCCGGCGGCGACGCCATTCTCGGGCCGTTCGACGGCGAGGAAGCGATTACGCTAATGGCGGATCTCGACGCCGGCGCGGTCGGCACGATGTCGAGCGCCGTGATCCCCGACCTAATCCGCCCAGTGGTGACAGCGCATCGCGAAGGCGACCGAAAGAAAGCGGCCGAGCTTTACCGGCGCATTCTGCCGCTCATCAATTTCGAAAACCGGCAGTGCGGCTTGCGCGCCACCAAGACGGTGATGATGGCCGGCGGCGTGATCAAAAGCGACTTCGTCCGCCATCCCCTGAAAGGCCTGCACCCCGCGACGCGGGCGGGCCTGCTGGAGCTGGCCGAGGAACTGCAGCCTATCGCGCTGCGCTGGGGGAAGTAAGACAATCCCCTCCCCCCTTGCGGGGGAGGGTTAGGGAGGGGGGTCGCACCATGCCTCACCGCTTGCTTCCGCTGGCGCAAAGCCTGCGGTCTCACGCGACCTCGGCCGAGCGCCAGCTGTGGAGCGCCCTTCGCCGCGAACAAATCGAAGGCTTCAAATTCCGCCGCCAAGTTGCGTTCGAGGACTGCATCGTCGACTTCGCGAGCTTTGACGCCAGACTGGTGATCGAAGTCGATGGCGCGACGTATTCGTCGGAGGAGGAGGCCGCCCGCGATGTGCGACGAGATCGAGCGATGGCCGCGCGAGGCTTCTCGGTCCTGAGGTTTCAAAACGAGGAGATTTATCGAAATCTAGACGGCGTGGTTGAAACGATAAGATTCAAACTTCTCGAACTCAGACCACGCGAACACGAGCAAACCCTCAAAGGACAGCGAGACCCCCCTCCCTAACCCTCCCCCACAAGGGGGAGGGGACGCGTCTCCCGCGCCAGAGAAAAGCGCAAGCGGCAGCAACGATTGTCTGTCGGAAGGCCAGCGAATTCCCTCCCCCCTTACGGGGGAGGGTTAGGGAGAGGGGTCGCACAGGCCTCACCGAAATTATCCAACACCCAGGAAGACCAATGCTCAAAAACATCGACCCAATCATCACCGCCCCACTGCTGACCGCCCTCAAGGAAATGGGCCATGGCGACAAGATCGTCATCGTCGACACCAATTTCCCGGCCTATGCGAACGCTTCGACGTTCGAGGTGATCCACATGCCGGGCCTTAGCGCCACGCGCGTGCTCAAGGCGGTGTTGTCGCTGATGCCGCTCGACACTTTTGTCGACCAGCCGGCGGCGACGATGAAGCCGGGCGACCCCAAGGACGCCAGCGCCATTTTTGGCGAGTTCCAAGCCGAGTGCGACGCCGCCGAAGGCCGCAAAGTGTCGATCGAGGCCGTCGAGCGCTTCGCTTTCTACGAACGCGCCAAGGCGGCTTACGCCATCATTCATAGCGGCGAGCGGCGTCTCTACGGCAATATCATTCTGAAAAAGGGCATCATCCGTCCCGACGTCGCCTGACGCGGCGATTGCTTTCTTGAGGGGCTGCGCCTATAGGACGGCCTTCCCTATTTTGACGTCGTACTTGTGTGGTCGGCGGCCTCTTTCACGGAGGCGGCGGACGAGGCGACCCCCTGGAGTTATGCCGAGCGATGAGCGAAGCGCCGTTGATGCCCAAAGCGACCGCCGTTTGGCTGGTCGAAAACACCTCCCTGACCTTCGATCAGATTGCGGAATTCTGCAAACTGCATCCTCTTGAGGTCAAAGGCATCGCCGACGGCGAAGTCGCCACCGGGATCAAGGGCTACGATCCGATTTCGACAGGACAATTGACGCGCGAGGCGATCGCCAAGGCCGAGAAGGATTCGAGACTCCAAGCTGCAATTGGCCGAATCGAAGGTGCGCACGCCCGAACTGAAAAAGGTGCGCGGCTCCCGCTACACCCCGCTTTCGCGCCGCCAGGATCGCCCCAACGCCATCCTGTGGCTGCTGCGCAACCACGCCGAGTTGAAGGACGCGCAGATCATGCGTCTGGTCGGCACCACCAAGCACACCTTGGCGGCGATCCGCGACCGCAACCATTGGAATTCCGCGAACCTGCAGCCGCTCGACCCCGTGACTTTGGGCCTGTGCTCGCAGATCGATCTCGACTTCGAGATCGCCCGCGCGGCGAAGGAAAAGCCGAAGGTTGAGGAAGAGCGCGCGCAGACCCTGGTCTCCGCGGAGATCACCACCGCCAAGCCCGCGGCGCGCGAGCACGCGGCGGTGTTTGCGACCTTCAAGACCAAGCCAGCCGCCGACGAGGAAGAAAAGATCGACGTCGCCAGCGTGTTCGCCAAGAAGGCGCCGAAAGCTCCCGACGCGGAGTGACGCGTTTCGCGCGCTCCACCACTTTTCCTTCTCGACCTAAGCGAGCGTCATGGCCCTTGATCTCGTCCCCATCGCCCGCGCGCTGGTTTCCGTCTCCGACAAGAGCGGGTTGGAGGCGCTGGCGGCGGCGCTGAAGGCGCGCGACATCGAGATTCTCTCGACCGGCGGCACTGCGGCGGCGCTCAAGAAGACCGGCGCCAAAGTGCTCGACGTCGCCGAAGTCACCGGCTTTCCCGAGATGATGGACGGCCGCCTCAAGACCTTGCACCCGGCCGTGCACGGCGGCCTGCTGGCGGTGCGCGCCGACCCGACGCACCAGGCGGCGATGATCGCCAACGGCATCCGGCCGATCGATCTGCTGGTGGTCAATCTCTATCCGTTCGAAGCGACGCTGAGGCGCCAGGCCCCCTTCGAGGAGCGCATCGAGAACATCGACATCGGTGGCCCCGCGATGATTCGCGGCGCGGCGAAAAATCACGACGACGTCGTCGTCATCGTCGAGTCGGAGGACTATGCGCGGTTGATCGGCGAGCTTGAGGCGCACGACGGCGCGACGAGCCTCGCCTTCCGCCGGGCGATGGCGCAAAAGGCCTATGCGCGCACGGCGGCCTATGATGCCGCGATCTCGAATTGGCTGGCCGGCGAAATCGGCGAACCGCGCCCGGCGTGGCGGGCGTTTGGCGGCAAACTCGTCAACGCGCTGCGCTATGGCGAGAACCCGCACCAGACCGCCGGCTTCTACGTCTCCCCGGAGGCGCGCGCCGGCGTCGCGACCGCGCGGCAGGCGCAGGGCAAAGAGCTTTCCTACAACAACATCAACGACACCGACGCCGCCTACGAGCTGGCGGCGGAGTTCGACCCGGCCAACGCCGCCGCGGTCGCTATCATCAAGCACGCCAACCCGTGCGGCGTCGCCGTCGGCGGAAGTCTCCTGGAAGCCTACGAGAAGGCGCTGCAATGCGATCCGGTCTCGGCTTTCGGCGGCGTGGTCGCGCTCAACCGCAAGCTCGATGCGGCGGCTGCGCGAAAAATCGTCGAGATTTTCACCGAGGTGATCATCGCGCCCGACGCCGACGAGGAGGCGATGGCGATCGTGGCGGCCAAGAAGAACTTGCGTCTGCTGCTTGGCGGCGGTTTGCCGGATCCCAAGGCGGCTGGCGTCACGGTGCGCAGCGTCGCCGGCGGCCTGTTGGTGCAGGAGCGCGACAGCGGCGCGCTCGACGAGGCGACGCTGAAGGTCGTCACCAAGCGCGCGCCGACGGCGCACGAGATGGACGACCTGCGTTTCGCCTGGAAGGTGTGCAAGCACGTCAAATCGAACGCCATCGTGTTCGCGCGCGACGGCAAGACCGTGGGCGTCGGCGCCGGCCAGATGTCGCGCGTCGATTCCACGCGCATCGCGGTCGCCAAGGCGCATGACGTCGCCAAGGAACGCGGCGAGGCGACCTCGCCGCTGATCGGCTCAGCGCTCGCCTCGGACGCCTTCTTTCCCTTCGCCGACGGCGTCGAAGCCGCGGCGGCGGCCGGCGCGACGGCGATCATTCAACCGGGCGGCTCGATGCGCGACGCCGATGTCGTCGCCGCCGCCGACAAGGCCGGCATCGCGATGGTGTTCACCGGCATGCGTCACTTCCGGCACTAGAAAGCGGTCTGGCAGCGCGTTCATCGTCATTGCGAACGAAGCGAAGCAATGACGGATAGTTATCTGCATTTCGGCGCGATTCAGTAAGGTTCGTCACCGCTTCAAAATGAGCTGTCCCGGCTTGCGCTCAAACGCGCTTAGCCGGCTCAAAAAACTCTGACCCAGCAGATTGGGCTCCTCGTCGCCGTTGTTGATCACAAGCCCGCGGACGTCCGTCATGGCGATCCCGCCCACACGGACGTCGGGCAGGGTCATTGTGGCCGTTTTGACGGTCCCGCCGTCCGTCTCCGTCGTGCCGTTGTAGTCGGACGGGGCAACGCTGACGCCGAGCGCCTTGGCGGTCTCGCTGGAAAGCGTGACGAGGTCGACGACGGATCGACCTCCATTTTCACGGCGTGGCCATTGATCTGAACGTCGACGTAAAAATGCCCGTAGCGGTTGGCTTCGATCGTCACGCTGTCGGCGCTTTGCGATGGCGTCGGCGTGGACGTCGCCTTGCCCTTCCCCGCGCCTGGGACAGCGAGCGCGCCTGGACCATGTCGGGATGGCGGGCCTGCAACGCGACGCCCGCAGCGGCGAGGCCGTCGGCGCGCTTGATCGCCGGATTGGCGCCGGCCGCCAGCAGCGCCTGCACGATGGCGATGTCGCCGCCGCCTGACGCATAGATCAGAGCGGTCGATCCGTCGTGCGCCTTCGCGTCGACGTCCGCCTTGGCCGCGAGCAGCGCGGCCACGACTTCGACCTGGTCGAAGGCGCTGGCGACCATCAGCGCGGTGTCGCCGTTGCCTCGCGCGGCGTTGACCTCGGCCTTTGCGGCGAGCAATGCCTGCGTCACGTCGAGGAGCCCCCGCTGCGCCGCGTAAATCAGCGGCGTGTCGCCGGAGGCCGCCTTGGCGTTGACGTCGGCGTGGGCGGCGATCAGCGCCAGCGCCGCCGTCGCTGCGCCGTGTCGATCGCCGCCATCAGCGCATTCATGCCTTTGCCGGTCTTGGCGTTGACCGCGGCGCCGGCGTCGATCAGCGTCTTGATCGCCTCAAGCCGGCCGTTGGCCGCGGCCGCGTAAAGCGAGCTGGCGCCGGCGGCATCCTCAGCGTTCACGTTCGCCTTGGCCACGAGCAGCAGGCGCAGGATGTCCGCATGGCCGCCTGCGGACGCGGCAAAAAGCGGCGTCGCGCCGCCTCCGTCCGCCGCATCGACGGCGGCACCCGCCGCCAGCAGCGCTTGCACGATCTCGGCAGAACCGCCAGAGGCCGCGAAGATCAACGCATTGTTGCCCCCCGGCCCTTTCGCGTTGACGTCCGCGCCGGCGGCCAGCAAGGCCTGCACGGCTTGGAGATGGCCGTTTTGCGCCGCGGCCATCAGGGCCGTCACGCCGTTGGCCGCCTTGATCTTCACGTCCGCCTTCGCCGCGAGCAACGCCTCCACGACGCCGGCGCCGCCGTTCGCCGCCGCGCGAATCAACGCGGTGAAGCCGTCGGCGCTTTGTGCGTTCACCTCAGCTTTCGCCGCGAGCAACGCCTGCACCACGCCAAGGTCGCCGTCGGTCGCGGCGTTCATCAAGGCGGTCACGCCGGAGCTCGTGCGGCCGTTGACGTCCGCGTTGGCGGCGATCAGCGATTGCAGCCGCGCCGGATGGCCGTTCAGCGCCGCCAGCATCAGCGCCGTGCTGCTGTCGGCGCGTTTGACGTTCACGTCCGCCTTCGCGGCGATCAACGCCTTCACCACGTCGTCGCGGCCATAGGCGGCGGCATACAGCAGGGCGTTAGCGCCGTCCGCTTCCCGCGCGTTGACGTCGGCCTTCGCCGCGATCAGGCCTGCACGACGTCGAGCCGCCCGCCCTGCGCCGCCATAGCGAGCGCCGCGGCGCCCTTCTTGTTCTTGGCGTTGACCTCGGCGCTGGCGGCGAGCAGCGTCTGCACGAGCGGCAGGTTCCTCGCGAGGGCGGCCAGCATCAGCGGCGTATCGCCCTCGGCATTGGCCTGGTTGACCGCGGCATGCGCCCGCAGCAGCGCTTGTGCGACCTCCAGCTCGTCGGCTTGCGTCGCCAGCATCAGCGCACTGGCGCCGTTCGGCAATTGCGCGCCGACTTCGGCCTTCGCGCTCAGCAAAAGCTGGACGATGTCGAGGTGACCGTGCTGCGCAGCGGCCATCAATGCGGTGTAATGCGCGGCGTCGCGGCCGTTGACGTCGGCCTTGGCGGCGAGCAGCTCCGTCACCACATCGGCATGGCCGTTCCACGCCGCCAGCACCAGCGCGTCGGCGCCGGTCGAGCTCTTGGCTTTGACGTCGGCGCCCAGCTTCAGCAGCGTCGCGACCTGCGCCGCATCGCCCGCGCCCGCCGCGATCGCCAGCGCGTCGGCGGGGCTCTCCGTCGGCGCGGCGCCAGCCGGTCCGCTGGCGAGAAGCAATAAAAGACCGCAAACGAGCGGCCGCAACGTCGTCATCAGTTGCTCCTGCCCTGCCGGCGTTGATTCTCCGCTAACGATCCTATCGCGCGGCGTCCTTTTGGGAAGAAAGATGTGCGTGATCGCGGCGCGGCGCGCGCTTGCCCCCGGCCAAAACGCGCCTATCTTCCCCTGACCCCCATCCTCGCTCATAACAGGGCCATGGCCACCTCAGGCAAACCCACGCAACGCAGCGCCCGACCCAAAGCCTCGCGGCCGGATACACAGCCGCTCGCGCCCTATCTCGCCGAACTGCTCAATCCCGCGCTGAACGAGATCCCCGGCGTCGCCGAGGCGCCGGCGCGTTTCGAGCCGGCCGGCCCTGGCGGCATCGTCGGCTCGGCCGGCACGTCGTCGACGCTGGAAGACCTGCTGCTCAAGGGCGATCCCAACATCCGCGACCGTCCGCCGTGGACGCCGCATCGCCCGGAGCGGCCGCAAAAGTCGGAAGGCGGCCGCAAATTCAAGCTCGTCTCGGAGTATTCGCCCAAGGGCGATCAGCCCGAGGCGATCCGGCAGCTTGTCGAGGGCGTCGCCGCGCAGGAGCGCGATCAGGTGCTGCTCGGCGTCACCGGCTCCGGCAAGACCTTCACCATGGCGCAGGTGATCGAGCGCACCCAGCGCCCGGCGCTGATTCTCGCGCCGAACAAGACGCTGGCCGCGCAGCTCTACGGCGAGTTCAAGAGCTTCTTTCCCGACAACGCCGTGGAGTATTTCGTCTCCTACTACGACTATTATCAGCCCGAAGCCTACGTCCCGCGTACCGACACCTACATCGAGAAAGAAAGCACGATCAACGAACAGATCGATCGCATGCGCCATTCGGCGACGCGCTCGCTGCTCGAGCGCGACGACGTCATCATCGTCGCCTCGGTGTCTTGCATTTACGGCATCGGCTCGGTCGAGACCTACACCGCCATGACCTTCTCGCTCGGCGTCGGCGACAAGGTCGACCAGCGCAGCCTGATCGGCAATCTGGTGTCGCTGCAATACAAACGCTCGCCGCTCGAGTTCGCCCGCGGCATGTTCCGCGTGCGCGGCGACACCATCGAACTGTTTCCGGCGCACTACGAAGACCGCGCCTGGCGCATCAACCTGTTCGGCGACGAAGTCGAAAGCCTCGTCGAGTTCGACCCGCTCACGGGCCAGAAGGTGCAGGACCTTGAGTTCGTGAAGGTCTACGCCAATTCGCACTATGTGACGCCGCGCCCGACGCTGGTGCAGTCGACCAAAGCGATCAAGAACGAGCTGCGCGAGCGGCTCGACGTGCTGCAAAAGGCGAACCGGCTGCTGGAGGCGCAACGCCTGGAGCAGCGCACGACGTTCGATCTCGAGATGCTTGAGGCCACCGGCTCGTGCGCCGGCGTCGAGAACTATTCGCGCTATCTCACGGGCCGCTTGCCGGGCGAGCCGCCGCCGACGTTGTTCGAATATCTGCCCGACAACGCCATCGTCTTCGCCGACGAGAGCCACGTCACCGTGCCGCAAATCGGCGCGATGTACAAAGGCGACTTCCGCCGCAAGGCGACGCTGGCCGAATACGGCTTCCGCCTGCCCTCGTGCATGGACAACCGGCCGCTGCGCTTCGAAGAGTGGGACGCCATGCGGCCGCAGACCGTCTCGGTCTCGGCCACCCCAGGCAAATGGGAGCTGGAGCGGGCGCAAGGCGTTTTCGTCGAGCAGGTGATCCGCCCGACCGGACTGATCGATCCGCCGGTGGAAGTGCGTTCGGCGCGCAACCAGGTCGACGATCT
Organism: uncultured Pseudomonadota bacterium; assembly: GCA_963730695.1. Taxonomy (GTDB): domain Bacteria; phylum Pseudomonadota; class Alphaproteobacteria; order Rhizobiales; family Beijerinckiaceae; genus Roseiarcus. The sequence continues at coordinate 10,850 of CAVSSV010000024.1, read as the reverse complement.
CCTCGGCGAAGTGCGCCGCGTCGCGCAGGCCGGCTATCGCATCCTGGCGACGACGCTGACCAAGCGCATGGCCGAGGATCTCACGGAGTACCTGCACGAGAACGGCGTGCGCGTGCGCTACATGCACTCCGACGTCGAGACGCTCGAGCGCATCGAGATCATCAGGGATTTGCGCCTCGGCGCCTTCGACGTGCTGGTCGGCATCAACCTGCTGCGCGAGGGCCTCGACATACCGGAATGCGCGCTGGTCGCCGTGCTCGACGCCGACAAGGAGGGCTTTCTGCGCTCCGAGACCGCGCTGGTGCAAACCATCGGCCGCGCCGCGCGCAACGTCGACGGCAAGGTCATTCTCTACGCCGACAGCGTCACCGGCTCGATGCAGCGCGCGATGGACGAAACGACGCGCCGCCGCGAGAAGCAGCAGGCGTATAATGTCGAGCACGGCATCACGCCACAGACGATCAAGCGCGGCATCCAGGACATCATGGGCTCTGTCGCCGAAGGCGACCACGTCACCGTCGACATCGGCCTCGCCGACGGCCCCCGCATCGGCCACAATCTGCAGGCGACCATCGCCGATCTCGAAAAGCGCATGAAAGAAGCCGCCGGCAACCTCGATTTCGAAGAAGCCGCCCGCTACCGCGACGAGATCAAGCGCCTGCAGGCGGTGGAACTCGCCGTCGGCGACGATCCGATGGCGCGGCAGGAGGCCGTGCGCATGGCCGGCGGCGAGGGACGCACGCCGCCAGGAGCGCCGCGCGGGCGGCCGCATAAGCCGACGGACGAGGATATGGGGCCGCATAACTGGGGCGGCGGGGAGGCTAGGCCGAAGGGTGGGGGTGGTAGGAGGGGACGGAGATAGTTCGCACTTGACGACGGAAGAAATGCGCATATATTTGCGTACTTGAGAAGGCCGCCGTGGCAAGGTCTGAAACAAACCGCACCAAGATCGCCGCGCGACTGTTGCGCGAAGGTTGGGTTTCCGAGGGCGGGACCAAGCACGACAAATTCGCTCACGCGCAAAAGCCGGGCGTCAAGATCATGGTGCCTAGGCACGTCGAGCTTTCGCTCGGCGTCGCGCGAAGCATCGCCAAGGCGGCAGGTTGGTAGCCGGAGATCGATATGCAACGATATTTCGCGCTTCTAGACGGCGGACCCGGCGCTTACGGCGTTGCCTTTCCCGATTGCCCCGGTTGCACGGCGATGGGCGCGGACGAGGGCGAAGCTTACCAAAACGCGGTGGCCGCGCTGGGAGAGTGGATGCACGACGCCCGCGCAACCGGCGTAGCCCCGAAGGCACGAGGCGTGGAAGCCTTGCGTGAAGATCCGGAAGTCATTGAGGCTCTTGCCGAAGGCGCTGCTCTACTATCGGTGCCGCTTGTGATCGAAACGGGGCGGCCGGTGAAGGCGAACATTTCCCTTGATCGTGGCCTGCTCGACTCAATCGATGAGGCCGCCAAACGCGCAGGTCTCACGCGGTCGGGATTTTTGGCGAGCGCAGCGCGCGAGAAGATCGAAGCTGCGGGGTGAGATTGCGAACTTGAACGGCCGCCTGCCTGAGACGTGCTCGGCGTCAAGCTCAAGCCGCCTTCGGCGGTCGCTTCGCGAAGCTTGACCCCTCTGCGCGCCTCAGGCCTTTTTTCTACCATAGGCTTCGACGCACAAATCCGGCCTGAAAGGCCGGTTTGCGGCGTCGAAGCCTATGGAGAGACAATGCCGCGCCGTCTCGGCGCAGTCACCCGAAGGGCCGTAGCGAAGCGGAGGAGCGCGCAGCGCTTGGCGGCGACGAGGCGGCGTGGCTCGCGCTCAGCCTCCCTTGCTGGCCATCTCCCTGATCCGCTCATTCGCAAACACCTGCGCCGCGCCCTTCTCGATCGCCTCGACGATCAGCCCAGCGACGAACTCCGGGCTATCCCCCGCCGCATAGTCCCCCACCGGCCCCGCCCCCGTCGCCCCCAGGCGGTTCTTGCCGAAGTTGGTGGCCGTCACGAACGGATAGACTTCGCTGACGACGATCTTGTCCGCCTCCAGCTCCATCCGCGCCGTCAGCGTGAGGCCGAGAAGCGCGCGTTTTGACGAGGAATAGACGCCGTAGCCCGGGATTTTCATGAAGGCGGTGCCGGAATTGACGTTGACGATCGCGCCGCCGCCTTGGGCGCGCATCCCCGGAATCACCGCCTGCATCGCCACCACCGGCCCCAGCACGTTGAGGCGGTAGATTTCCTCGAATAGGTCGGGGTCGATCTCCTCGATCTTCGCGCCATAGCTGCGCCCGGCGTTGTTCACGAGGCCGTCGATACGGCCGTAATGCTTGAGAATTGCTCGGAAAGCGGCGCGCACCGAGTCGAAGTCGGTCATGTCGCCGGCGACGGCGAAGCTGTCTTTCAGCCGCGCGGAAATCGAGGCGATCGCGTCCTCGCTACGCGCCAGCAAGGCCACCTTGCCACCCTTGGCGGTCAAGGCTTCGGCGGTGGCCAGCCCGATTCCCATTGAGGCGCCGGTGACGACAAATACGTGATTGGCGATATCCATAAGGCGCTCTCCTCGAGGGGAAATGAGCATTTAGGGAGACGAGAAGCCTCGGGCAACGACCCAGAGCGCCGACGAGCGCAGGATTGATCTTGACCTCCACCTCGCATAATATTCAGTAATACTGCATACGTATGAGCACCCCATGCCCGCCCTCCGTGCGTCCTACACCGTCGAGCCTGAGCTTCTGACCAAGTTCAACGCGCTCGTGCCCTCCGGCGAGCGTAGCCAAGTGATCCAGCGCCTCATGGCGCAAGCGGTCGCCGAGCGTGAGGAGGCGCTGGCGGCGCTCGCCCAAGAATACGAGACGCACGCCGATTTTGCCCACGCGCGTTCGGACGCCAATGCGTTCGACGTGACGATCGCCGATGGCCTCGAAGGCCGGAGCAAATGATCGAGCGCGGCGACATCTACCGCGTCAATTTGGAACCGACGCTTGGCGGCGAGCAGCAGGGCATAGCCCGTCCGTGCCTTGTGCTGTCGATCTCCACGCTCAACGAACGTTTGAGCACGATTGGCGTGGTGCCGCTGTCGTCGTCGCCTCGCCCGCTGCCGCCGTTGATCGTCGCCGTGCCTTCAGCGGGCCTGCCCTCTTCGACGGCGCTGTGCGGACAATTGCGCGTCATCGACAAGCGCCGCCTTCTCGGCGGCCCCATTGGCACGCTGGCGGCCGCAGAATTGGCCGCGGTTGAAAGCGCCGTGCGGCAAATTCTCGGACTCTGAAGCGGCCTTAAGCGCCGTCGTCCCTCCCCGTCCGCTCCGCCATAAACCTCACCTTAGGAAAACACTCGCTAAGCAAGTGCAAATTCCGACGCGCCCGGCGTCGCCGAGGACTTTCAAGAGTGGCAACGGATATGACGCCAGAGCCTGGCGGTGGTGGTGAAGGGCCTGAAAACGCCGCCCTTCGTGAGGAATTGGCCCTCGCCCTGGCGACCGACACGTTCCGCTGGCGCCTAACCCCGGCGCTCCGTCGGCATCGGGAGGCGGCGCTGGCCGAGGCGCGCACCGCCCAGCTTCGCCGCTTGGGCGTTTTCGGCCCGTTGAATTATGTCGGGATCGTCGCGTTCGCTCAGGCCTTTCTGGTCGGCCGCCCAGCGGTCTGGACCATGGCGCTCGAATATGTCGCCGTGCCGGCGCTGGTTCTGCTGATCGCCCGGCTGTTTTATCGCGTCGACGCTTCCAGCCTGCAGCGCGAAGGCGCGGCGTTGACGATTTGCGGCGTGATCGCCGCCAGCATGACGGCGGTGTTCGCCTCCGGCCCCGCCGAGTCCGTCGCGCTCAACCTGATGTTCGTATCTTGCGTCGTCAGCGGCACCATTGTCGTCACCCGGCAGCCGCTGCTCTATTCCGTGGCCTATGTCGTCGCGGCCACGCTCGGCCTGCTTATGGCGCTTGCGCTGCGGACGGACGCGGCTTTGCAGGCAAAATTCTATCCGCTCGCGGTGCTGGTTTCGACATCGGTCCCGACGCTGATCGCGATCGCGCAGCTCGAGCAGATGACGCTCAATCAATATCTGCGCGATCTCGCCAAGACGCTGAAGATGGAGGATCTCGCCTCGACGGTGCGCGCGCTCGACGATCTCTCCCTGCGCGATCCCTTGACGGGCGCCGGCAACCGCCGGAGGTTCGAGCGAGATTTGGAGGCTGCCGGCGCAGCCGGGGCTCAGCACGCATTGCTGCTCGTCGACATCGATCATTTCAAGATGCTGAACGATCGCCACGGACATCCCGCCGGCGACGCGTGTTTGCAGCTCGTCGCGCGCGTCATCGAAACGTCGCTGCGGCCGGCCGACAGCGTCGCCCGGATCGGCGGCGATGAATTCGCGGTCTTGCTGGCCGGCGTCGGCGCGGAGGAGGCCGGGGCGATCGCCCAGCGCATCTGTGTCCAGATGCAGCAGCTCACGATCGGCGACGCCGCGCAGCCGAGCATCACTTTGTCGATCGGCGGCGCTCTCTCGTCTGTGCAGTTTGATCCCGACGGCTTTCTCGCGCGGGCGGACGCGGCGCTCTATGAAGCCAAACGCGCCGGACGCGCCTGCGTGCGTGGCTTCGGCCCGACGCGCGCGGAGAAAACCATTCCGCGCGACGAGCGCGTATCGAGAAACGTCGCCGCCTGACCGCGCCGCGCGTCGTTAAGCGACGCGGGGGGCGGGCTTGAACCGGATCACCGCCAGCGTGCCGACGATGACGAAGGCGAGCAAGGCGAAAGCCTGGACGACAATGAACGGCGGCTCCGATCCCGTCGGCGCGAGCGCGTTAAGGAACCCGACCTTCTGGAACGCTTGAATGATCCCGACGAACACGTCGAGATAGAGCGCCGCGACCGCGCAAATGATGAAGACAAGCCGCCAAAAGCCGGAGAGATGGAACGTGTAAAAGCCGATCGCCGAGGCGATCAGCAGCGCGAGGGAAATCAGCCCCACCGCCCGCGGCGGATCGAAGCCGAACGGCGCCAGCGGGAAGCCGGTGAGGCTGGTCAGGCCCAAAACCACAAAGAAGGTCGCGACCACGTTCGAAGGCGTCCGGCCCTGAAACAGCTCGACGAGCAGCAAAATGCCGGCAAGCATCGCAACGAGGCTCAAGAGGACATGAAAGATGAGCATGGATTGTCTAGCCCCCGATGAGTCCGCCGATGCGGTAGCGAACCTTGCTATCCTTAAGTCAGCACCCGTCCGGGGCCAAGGCGCGGCATGCCCCTATAGCGCAATACCGGAAAAGGAAGGCGCGGGAGAACCCATCTGCCTCCGGGAGAGGGAGGACGCGCAAGCACCGACGGTAGACTATTTCGCAAAACGCAACAGCACGATTTCACTTTACAATTTTCAGAATGTCACCTAGATGTGCCGGGCCGATCACGTAAGCCGACTGTCACCCATGTCTCCGACCACCTGTCACCCCTCGCGAGGGCTCTAAACCAAATATTTTGCAGTCTAACCCCTTGAAATAACGGACTCAGGCATTCCCACACAAATTTCCGCGCCGAGCTAAGCCTTTGAAATTCCTCAATGGGCCCAAATAAGGGGTGTACATTTGATTTCAAAGGCTTACGCAAAAAACAAGCGAAAAACGCACCCGATTTCGCGCAATTTTGCCACTCCGTTCGCTGGCCGCGCGCCCCGGTCCCGCCGCCGTGCGCAAATCCACTGGGCCAACCGCGTGGGCGCTCCCACCCGTCGACAGGCCCGCCGCCACCGCTTAAGAGCGCCTTTCAGGGGGGCGTTCAACCCGGCATGATCATCGCCATCGACGGGCCGGCGGCCTCCGGCAAGGGCACGCTCGCGCGCCGCATCGCCGCTCACTTCGCCCTCCCCCATCTCGACACCGGCCTGCTTTATCGCGCCACTGCCGCAACTCTGATCGACGCCGACCGCTCCCCGCATGACGTCGCGGCGGCAGTGGCCGCGGCGCGCGGGCTGGCGCTGACCGATTTTGACGAGGAACGCCTGCGCCAGCGCGAGATGGGCGAGGCCGCCTCGGTCGTCGCCGCCATTCCCGACGTGCGGCACGCGCTTGTCCAGGCGCAGCGTGATTTCGCCCACCGCCCCGGCGGCGCGGTGCTCGACGGCCGCGACATCGGCACCGCGATCTGCCCCGACGCCGACATCAAACTGTTTGTCACCGCCACCGCGCCGACGCGGGCGCAACGCCGTGCGCTGGAACTCGCCCGGCGCGGCGAGCGCGTGCCCTACGAGGACGTGCTGGCGGACATCGTGAAGCGCGACGCCCGCGACTCCGAACGGGCGGAGGCGCCGCTCAGAGCGGCGCACGACGCTTTCGTGCTCGACACCACGCACATGAGCGCCGACGAGGCCTTCGCCGAGGCGCTGGCGATGATCCAGCGCACCAACGCGGCAAACCCCTGACGTCTGCCGTGGCTATCCAACGTCGGCAAAGAACGCGGTGAAGGGCGGCAGGATCACGTTCGCGCCCTCAAGCCGCGAAGCGAAGCCATGGCCGCCGAGGGGGGTCACCCGGCCGAGGCGCGTGGTGTCGTACGCCTGCGCCGTCCGGCCAAGATTGAACACGCACAGCACCTCCTTGCCCTCGAGCTTGCGGCTGAGCGCCAGGATCGGCTCGGGCGCGTCGTGGAAATGCATGTCGCCGCGCACCAGCGCTGGGATGGCGCGCCGCCAATGCAGCAGCGCCCGCGCCCGGTTCAGCGTCGAATGAGGCTGCTCTTCCTGGCTCGCCACCGACCGCTGCCGCTGCGCCTCAGGGATCGGCAGCCACGGTTTTCCCGTAGTGAAGCCGGCGCCCGGCGAGGAATCCCAGGGGATCGGCGTACGGCAACCGTCGCGCCCTTTGAAGTCGGGCCAAAACGTCTTGCCGTAGGGGTCCTGGATTTCGTCGTAAGACAGCACCGCCTCGGACAGCCCGAGCTCTTCGCCTTCATAGATGCAGGGCGTCCCGCGCAGCGACAGCTGCATCGCAAGCAGCAGCGGCGCCGCCTGGTCGGCGACGTCGTCGAACCCCCAGCGCGAGATCGAGCGCATGACGTCGTGGTTGGTGAAGGCCCAGCAGCCCCAGCCCTCGGTGACGATCCTCTCGTAGACTTCGAGCCGTTCGCGGATGTAGCGCGCGCCGAATTTCTCGTTGAGCAGATCGAAGGCGTAGCACATGTGCAGCTTGTCGCCGCCCGCGGTGTATTCCGCCATCACCTCCAGGCCGCGCTCGCTGGCGCCGACCTCGCCGACCGTCGTCTTGTCGGTATAGGTGTCCAACAGCGCGCGCAGGTCGTGCAAGAAGCCAAGGTTTTCCGGCCGCGTCTTGTCGTAGACGTGGTTCTGAAAGACGTAGGGGTTGGAAGCCGGTACGTCGGGCGCTTCGCGCAGCTGCGAGGGCGGGTTCGAGCGCAGCAGCTGATCGTGAAAGTAGAAATTGACGGTGTCGAGCCGGAAGCCGTCGACCCCGCGCTCCAGCCAGAATTTTGCGACGCCAAGCAGCGCGGTGCGGACGTCGGGATTGTGAAAGTTGAGGTCGGGCTGCTCGACCAGGAAGTTGTGCAAGTAATACTGCCGTCGCCGCGTGTCCCACTGCCAGGACGAGCCGCCGAAGATCGACAGCCAATTGTTCGGCGGCGAGCCGTCGGCTTGCGGCTCGGCCCAGACATACCAATCGGATTTCGGATTGGTGCGGCTGGCGCGGCTTTCGACGAACCAGGGATGTTCGATCGACGTGTGCGACAGCACAAGGTCGATCATCACGCGGAGCCCGAGTTCGTGGGCGCGTCCGATCAGATTGTCGAAGTCGCGCAGGGCGCCAAAGGACGGGTCGACATCGCAATAGTCCGAGACGTCATAGCCCATGTCCTTCATCGGCGATTTGAAGAACGGCGAAATCCAGATGCCGTCGACGCCGAGCTTGGCGACGTAATCGAGCTTGGCGACGATGCCGGGCAAGTCGCCTACGCCGTCGCCGTTCGAGTTCGGCGAAGCTGCGCGGATAGATCTGGTACAGCACGCCGCCGCGCCACCATTCGCGTCCCGTCGCCATCGCCGTCTCCCTTATCGAGCCTTCGCCAGCCGTCGGCGCGCCAAGCTCGCTCTTCTAACCGCCGCCGCAGCCGCCGCCAATGCGACTATTGCGGGTTGTAATCGGCGCAATAGCGCGGGGTGTCGGCGCCGAGCGTGCCGCAGCCGCACTGGATCTCGCCGATGATGAGCGCGCAGGGGTTGCTCGCGTTGCAAGGCGGATGCGTCGCCGGCGAGAAGTCAAGACATTCCCTGACGTACTCGGCGGCTTTCGCAGCGCCGGCCTCTTCCCGGCACGAAGCCGCGAACGCAACGCTGGCCGCCAGAAGCGTCGCCACCGCCGACACTGCGACGATTCCATACGTGAAGCGCAATCGATTCCCCATGGCCAAAGCTGTCCGAACGCGCCCGCCGCAAGGGTTACGATGTCTACGACCGCTTGAAAAGCGGCGTCGCTCAGCCGGTCGAGACGATCGTCAGCCGGTCGGCGGCGCCGCGCAGCGCCGCGCGGATCGGCATCTCGCCGATCGGGCCGACATCCATGGCCTTGGCCAACGTCGCACGCTTGGCCGGCCCCTCAATATGCAAAGCGATCGCGCGGGCTTTCAGCAGCACATGCGCGGTAAGCGTGAGGCGCGGCTCCGGAACCCCCGGCGCCTTGATCGGCAACACCAGCGCGCGACTATCGAGGTCGATGGCCTGCGCCAGCTTGTCGGCGCCGGGAAACCACGACGCGGTATGGCCGTCGTCGCCCATGCCCAGCACAACGACGTCGGCGGGCATCGGCAGCGCCGCGATGCGCGCCGCCGCGGCCAGCAACTCCTGGCCGGGCGAGACCCGGGAATCGGCGAGCGGAACGAAGCGCGCCGCAGCGGCGGCGTTCTTCAGGAGATGCTCGCGCAGCAGCTTGGCGTTGGAGCGCGGATTGTCGTCGGCGACCCGCCGCTCGTCCGCAAGCGTGATCACCACCCGTGACCAATCGATGGCCGCATTGCTCAGGGCCTCGAAAAATCTGAGGGGCGTCGTCCCCCCCGAGACGATCAGCAGCGCCGCGCCGCGCTCGCGCAAGCCGGCGTTGAGGCGGTCGGCGGTCCAGGCGGCGAAGCCGGCGGCCAGCGCCGAGGAATCGTCAAAGGTGAGAGTTTCCATGCCGCATTCTTATTTTAAGTTTTTCCCAAGCGCCAATGCTATCCTTCGTCCTCGTGCCAAGTGCGGCCGTCCCGCTCGATGAGCGCGATCGCACTCGGCGGTCCCCAATTTCCCGCAGGGTAGGGCCGCGGCGGCTCACCCGACAGCGCCCAAGCGGCGCGAATGGGGTCGACGAATCGCCACGCCGCTTCCACCTCGTCGCGACGCATGAACAGCGACGCGTTGCCGCGCACGGCATCCATCAACAGCCGCTCGTAGGCGTCATAGCTGGGACCGGAGAAAGCCTTGGCGAAGCTCATGTCGAGCGGGACATGCTGCAGCCGCATGCCGCCCGGGCCGGGCTCTTTGATCATCAGCCAGAGCTTTATGCCCTCGTCCGGCTGCACCCGTATCACCAGGCGATTGGCGGGGATATCGTCCGTGTTCACCTCGAAGATGTTGTGCGGGACTCTGCGGAACTGCACGACGATCTCGGAATAGCGGTTCGGCAGCCGCTTGCCGGTGCGCAAATAGAACGGCACGCCCGCCCAACGCCAATTGGCGATGCCGAGCTTCAAGGCGACGAAGGTTTCGGTGTCGCTGCTTTCCTTGCCGATGTCTTTGGCATAGGACGGCGCTTGCGCGCCTTCGGCGAATCCGGCCCGATATTGCCCGCGCACCGTCAGCGCCGAGGCGTTGGTCTCGTCGATTCGCGCCAGCGATTTCAGCACCTTCAGCTTCTCGTCGCGAAGCGCGTCGGCGTCGAGCGAGGCCGGCGGCTCCATCGCCACCAGGCACAGCAGCTGCAAGCATATGGTTCTGCACCATGTCGCGCATGGCGCCGGAACCGTCGTAGTAGGCGCCGCGTCCCTCGACGCCGATCGTTTCGGCGACGGTGATCTGCACGTGGTCGATGTGCGCGCTGTTCCACACCGGCTCGAACATCGCGTTGGCGAAACGAAGCGCCAACAGGTTCTGCACCGTCTCCTTGCCGAGATAGTGGTCGATGCGGAAGACGTTATTCTCGCTGAACACCGAGCCGATGGCGTCGTTGATCGCGTCGGCGCTCGCGCCGTCCTTGCCGAGCGGCTTCTCGACGATGATGCGCGAGCGCATCGTCACCAGTCCCGCCGCGCCGAGTTTCTTGGCGATTGGCCCGAACAGTTCGGGGCCGGTGGCGAGGTAGAACGCGCGAATGCGTTCGTCCGCGCCCAGGCGCTGCTGCAGCTCGGGCCAGCCGGCCTCGCCCGTCACGTCGACCGAGACATAGTCGAGGCGCCCGAGGAAGCGTTCGAGGGCGGCCTTGTCGCCGAGGTCGTTCGGGCTGAATTTTTCGAGCGCCGCCTTCACCGCCGCCTGAAAGTCCTCGCGCGTCAAATCCGCGACGCGAGACGCCGATGATGCGGGTCGGCTCGGTGAATTGCTCAGACCTGTCGCGGTGAAACAGCGAGGGATAGAGTTTGCGGTAGGCAAGATCGCCCGATGCCGCCGAACACGACGATATCGAACGGTTCGACCTTGATAATCTTCGCGGTCATTAACGCTCCAAAGCAAGGAATTCGGACGCTTGCTCCCGCTTGCGGGCGGGCTCATGGCGCCGTCCCTTTTTCTAATAAGCGTGAAGCGCTTACGACGGCCCCGAGGGCGCGTCCTTAAACAACACTTCGCGATCTCGTGCAAAGCTCTTGATGAAGGGCAGCGCCGCGCCGCCGATCGCACGCG
>CAVSSV010000023.1:0-14645 GCA_963730695.1 uncultured Pseudomonadota bacterium | reverse complement strand
TGTAACCTACTGGTAAACTCTCGGTATTGCTTCCCGGTCCCGGCATGGTGCTGCGCAAGCATCTCCATGATATGAATAATCACCTCACGCCGTTGCTGGGTTATGCCTATCTGCTCGCGAACGAATTTCCGGAGGATTCGCGAGCAGCGAGAAATTTGCCACGAGCATCCAGACGGCCTCGGAACGTTGCCAGGCGACGACGGCGGACATGCAAAAGCTCGTTCGCGAGTTTTTCCCGCGCAAGGCTGAGTAATCAAGCCGTCGCCTGGGTCAGGAAGACCTCGCGGATGATGTCCTCGATCGGGACATCCTCGACAGTGAAGTCGTCCACTTCCAGCGCGGCGATCAGATCGCGGCTGGCGGCCACGATTCTGCTTGCGCGGAATTTTCAGGCGCACTTCCGTGGCGCTTTTCTCCAGCACCTCGCCATAGGGAGTGAAATCGGTCGCGGGAAGCGCCTTGCGCCGCGAGAGGGTCATGATCTTGTGCGTGGCCAGCCGGTCGATGATGTCCTGCAGCGCGCCGTCGAAGAAGACCTGGCCGTGGTCGATGATGATGACGCGGTCGCACAGCTCCTCGATGTCCTGCATGTAGTGCGAGGTGAGCAGCGTGGTGATGCGGTGGCGCGCGGTGTATTCGCGCAGGAACTCGCGGACTTTCTTCTGGGAGACGACGTCGAGGCCGATGGTGGGCTCGTCGAGGAACAGGACCTTGGGCCGGTGCAGGAGCGCGGCGATCAGCTCCATCTTCATGCGCTCGCCGAGGGAGAGTTCGCGGACCATGACGTTGAGCTTTTCGCGCACGTCGAGGAGTTCAGTCAGCTCGTCGATGGTCTTTTGCGCGGCGGCGTTCTGATGCTGGCGGCGGCGTTCGCGTTGCCGTTCGGCAATGCCCTGGCGTGGAAGCGCGGCGATCTCCTGGGCGTGGCGCAACGCATGACCGTCGCGCTGGGCGCCGGCGTTGCGGCGGCGATCCTGACGCTCGCGTCCACCTCCGGCGGCTCGCCGCTCGCCGCGCTCGCCGCGGGCCTTGCGGTTTTCATCCTCATCGGCGTCGCTGTCGAGATTTTTACGCGCGCGTTTCGTTCGGGCGCCGCCAACGCCTTGAGCCGGGCGCTCGGCTTTCCCCTGTCGTTCTGGGGCGCGAGCCTGGCGCACATGGGCTTCGGGCTCGGGCTGCTGGGGCTCGCCATGACGGGGCTCGGCGCGGAGAAAATCGCGTCGATGACAATCGGCGAGCCGGTCGCCGTCGGCCCCTACCTCGTGCTCGCGCAGGCCACGCAAACGCGGAACATCGACAATTACAAGCAGACCGAAGTGCAGATGAGCGTGCGCTACGGCGGCGCGGAGGTCGCACAACTCTCCCCGGCGCGGCGCAAGTTCGTGGCCAGCGGCGCCTCGACCACCCAAGCCGGCATCGTCACGCTCGACTTCGGCCAAATCTATGTTTCGATCGGCGACCCCGACGCCAACGGCGCCATTCCGGCCCGGCTCTATTGGAAGCCGATGATCACGTTCATCTGGCTCGGTGGGCTGTTCATGGCGTTTGGCGGCGTGTTGTCCCTCGCGGACCGGCGATTGCGCGTCGGCGTCGCTCGGCCGGCGCGCGCCGTCGCGGCGGCGCCGGCATGAGGAAGGCGCTGGTTTTGCTGCGCGCTTGGGCGGCGATCCTGCTCCTCGCGTTGGCCTCTCCCGCCTTCGCCGTGCAGCCCGACGAAGTGCTGCAAGATCCCGCGCTGGAGGCGCAAGCGCGCGTGCTGTCGGCGCAACTGCGCTGCATGGTCTGCCAAAACCAGTCGATTGACGATTCCGACGCCCCGCTCGCCAAAGACATCCGCGTGCTGATCCGCGAGCGGCTGGTGAAGGGCGAAAACGTCGACCAGATCCGCGATTTCCTGGTGTCGCGCTACGGCGACTTCATTTTGTTGAAGCCGCCCTTCAACGTCTCGACCTTGCTGCTCTGGCTCGGGGCGCCGCTTGCGCTTGTCCTCGCCGCTCTGGCGATGTTGCGCTTGCGCAGCTCCGACGCGGCCGGGCCGTCGCCGCTCTCGGCCGAAGAAGAACAAGAACTTGCCAAAATGCAGGCCGTCGAAAACGGCGCGGCGGACTGACTCGCGCTACTTCTTCGGATCGTACGGTTTTTCATCCCGCCAGCGGCGCATCAGCCCCGTCAGTTCGGGATCGGGATGCTGCGGCAGCATCAAGCGCAGCGTGAGCAAAATGTCGCCCTGGGGGCGATCGCCGGCCGCCGGCAGGCCCTTGCCGCGCAGGCGCAACACTTTGCCGCTGTTGGCGCCTGCCGCGATCGAAACCTCGACCTCGTTCTGCAACGTCGGCGCGCGCACTTTGCCGCCGAGCACCGCGTCATAGAGCGTGATCGGCAGATCGGCGCGCAGGTCGCGCCCGTCGACCCGGAAGATCGGGTGCGGCTCATAGTGCACCGTGACGATGGCGTCGCCTTCCTGGCCGGCGCGCCGTCCGGGCGCCCCTTGCCCACGCAGCCGGATCGCCTTGCCGTCCTCGATGCCAACGGGGATGTTGATGTCGAGCGACTTGCCGTTGGGCATGATCACGCGCATCGCCCCGCCGTTGGCGACGGTGTCGAGCGGCACGCTCACGCTCGCTGGCAGATCCTCGCCCTTGGCGCCCGCCGAGGCGCGCGAGCGTCCCGCCCGCCCGGAGAAAAGCTCTGACAGGATATCGCCTTCGACGCCGTCGCCGCCAAATTCGAATGAGAAATCGCGAAAGCTCGAGCCCGCCCCCGGCCCGGCGCCGGCGCGGCCGCCGCCCGGGCGGAAGCCGTCGAACTGCGGCGCCCGCGGCTTGCCTTCGGCGTCGATCTCGCCGCGGTCAAAAGAGGCGCGTTTCTTTTCGTCGCCAAGAATCTCGTAGGCAGTATTGGCCTCGGAAAAACGCTCCTTGGCGTTCTTCTCCTTGCTCTGGTCAGGATGGTACTTCTTCGCCAGCTTGCGAAAGGCGGATTTCACGTCGGTTTGCGACGCGCCTTTCGCGACGCCAAGCACTTCATATGGATCGCGCATCGTGAGCCCAGCCAAACGCGAGGCCCCCCTGAGATAGGCAGGGCCCGCTACAGTCTCGGCGTTATGTGGGCGCAACGGCCCCAGCCTGCAAGTCTCGCCGGCTTTTATTTGCCTCGCGGACCTCCCCTTGCTAACCCCGCCGCTATGCAAGACGACTGGACCCAGGCGAGCGATCCGACCGCCCTGTTTGCGGCTTGGCTCGACGAGGCGCGCGGCCTCGAGCCGAACGATCCCGAGGCAATGAGCCTGGCGACGGTCGACGCCGATGGGTTGCCTGACGTCAGGATGGTCCTCCTGAAAGGAGCCGACGAGCGCGGCATCGTCTTTTACACCAATTCCGAAAGCGCCAAAGGGCGAGAGTTGGCGGAGAATCCCCGCGCGGCCGCCCTGTTCCACTGGAAGAGCCTACGCCGGCAAGTGCGGTTTCGCGGCGCTATCAGCGCGGCGAGCGCCGCGGAGTCGGACGCCTATTTCGCCACCCGCGCCCGGCAGAGCCAGCTTGGCGCGGCCGCCAGCCTGCAGTCGCGCCCGCTCGACAGCCGCGCCACGCTGGAGCGGGCCGTCGAGGCGCTGGATCGTCGCTATGCCGGGCAGGAGGCGCCCAGGCCGCCGCATTGGCATGGCTACCGGCTGACGCCGGCATCGATCGAGTTTTGGCGCGACGGCGCTCATCGGCTGCACGATCGCATTCGGTTTTTCAGGGGCACGGCCTCGGCGCCGTGGTCGCGCGAACGGCTGTATCCGTGAGCGAAGCGCGCGACCGCCTGTTTCCGCCGCGCCCGATTCTCAGCGTCTCCGTCGCCGTCTTCCGCAACGGCAAGGTGCTGCTCGCCCAACGCGCGCGGGCGCCGTTTCAGGGTTATTATTCGTGCCCGGGCGGGGTCGTGGAGATTGGCGAGCGGCTTGAGGCGGCGGCCTTGCGGGAGTTGCGCGAAGAGGTCGGGGTGGAGGCGGATATCGTCGCCTTCAACGATTTCATCCAATCCATCGAGGCCACCGCCGATGGCGTGCGTTCGCATTACGTCATCGCCTGTTTCGTCGCCGCCTGGCGCGCCGGTGAGCCGCACGTGAGCGACGAGGCCTCGGATTGCCGCTGGGTCGAGCCTGAGGCAGCCGCCAGCATGAAAACCACGCCGGGCCTACCCGCTCTGCTGCTACGCGCCGCAGCCCTGATGAAGGCGCATTGAGTGAAGCGCGCGCTGCCGCTCATCCTCGCGCTGCTCGCAGCAGGCCCAGCCTTCGCGCAGAAAGCCGCGCCTGCGCCGCAGCCCTCGGCCACGCCCTCCGCGCAGGACTCGCTTCCGCCCTATGAGTCGCAGATGCTGCGGCTGGCTGAGATCATGGGCGCGCTATCGTTGTTGCGCGACCTCTGCGGCGACGGCGACGGGGCGCAATACCGCGCCAAGTTTGCGGCGCTGTTGGATGCGGAAGCGACGACGCCGGCGCGCAAAAGCGCCTGGGCGGGCGCTTTCAATCAGAGTTTTGAGGACTATCGGCTGACCTACGCCAACTGCACGCCGAACGCGCACGCGGCGATCCAGAGTTTTCTCGCTGAAGCCGATACGATCGCGACGACGATCTCGGACCGCTACGGCCGATAGGTCAGGATTTCTTTCGGCCGAGCCAGCGGTTGACCGTCGCTTTGTAGGCCCGATACGCCTCGGGGTGGAGGTCGGCGAGCATCGCTTCTTCGCTCGGCATAACGATCCAATCGTTCAAGACATAGAAGCCGACGGGCAGCGCGATAGCCGCAATCAGCATCAGCGGCCGCCAGGGTTCGAACGCCTGCAGATAAAACGCCAAAGCCGACCACGCCAGGAATTGCACGAACGCCAGCGTGTAGGTCGGATGGCGCGAATAGGCGAACGGGCCGTCGACCACCAGCGCGTCAGACTTCACATAGGCGCGCGCGTCGCCGCCGCGGCGGTCGAGCCAGCGCACCACGAGAATCTTGCCGACGTAGCAAGCGCAGAACACCGCGGCGATCAGGAAGCTCGGCAGGATGCGCACGTGATAACGCTCGGCGCTGAACCAGGCCGGCGCGATGGCGACGAGATAGGCGAGCGTAAACCCGAGATCGATGATGAAAGTCGGCGCCGGTTTGAACGCCGGCTTGGCGTCGCCGTCGGCGAGCGAAGCGGACGTGCTTTCATCAAAGACGTTGGCGCGATAGCCGAGTTGCATGCTCTGAACCGAACCTTGAATGCGGAGGCTCATTGCTGGGGCCAGGACGGTAAAAAAGCTGTTGCCGAAAGCGCACAAGAGTCGTCTCCGGTCCGGAAAGGCTTAACAAATTGCGCATCAAGTCCGTCATTGCGAGCCCCGGGAAACGCTTCGCGTTTCCCCTCGGCGAAGCAATCCAGCGGCGCCGCTTCCGAACTGAGTGGCGGCGGGCAGGCTGGATTGCTTCGTCGCTTCGCTCCTCGCAATGACGGCGTCGCGCTACCCCTTCGACCTCGCCATGAACGCCGAGAAGGCCGCTTTCGCCTCTGGCGAGCGTACGGCAAGGCGAATCTGCCGCGCTTCTTCGTCGATCCGCGCCAGGATCACGTCGCGGTCGCCGCGCATCAGGCGGCGCGCGGCGAGCAGCGCCTGCCGAGGCTGGCGCGCCAGCGCCCCGGCGCGCTCGGCGGCATGGGCATAAAGGCGGTCGGCGGGGACGACGTCGGTGATGAACCCCAACGCTGCGGCCGCCTCCGCCGTGAAGCCCTCGCCCAGCAGCAGCATCTCCCCGGCTCGGGCGCCAAAACGCTGCGGAATCAGCAGCGTCGCCGCGCCTTCGGGCGGAATGCCGAGCTTGACGAACGGCATGGCGAATTGCGTTCCCGGCGCCGCATAGACAAAATCGCAATGCAGGCACAGCGTCGCGCCGATGCCGATCGCCAGGCCCTCGATCGCGGCGATCAGCGGCTTATCGAAGCCGGCGAGGCGGCGAATGAAGGCGAAGGCGGCCATCGCGCCGCTTTCGTCGGCATTGGCGGCCTCAAGGAAATTGGCGATGTCGTTGCCGGCGGTGAAGACGCCGCCCGCGCCTCTGAGCACGACGGCGGCGATGTCTTCGTCCGCTTCCGCCGCGTCAAGCGCGGCGATCATCGCTTCGTACATCGCGCTGGTCAGCGCATTCTTTTTGTGCGGGCCGGTTGATGGTGACAGTCGAAACGCCGGCGGCGCTCTCGACGACGATGTCGGCGCTCACGAGGCTTCGGCCAACACGGCGCGATAAGGCTCCAGCGCCGCGCCGCCAGCGCTGACGGCAGTCGCCAGTCCTGGCGCCGCCACCAGCAGTTTCTCCGCGAAGAACCGCGCCAGCGCGGCGCGCGAAGCATCGCCGTCGGCAAGCCCCGCCAGGCCCGCCTTGGCCAGACAGGCGCCGCCCAGCGTCAGGGAAAACAGCTTTTGATAGTCCGTGGCCCCCGCCAACGCGGCGAGAGCGTCCGAGCCGAGCGCCTGCGACAGATAGCCGCTTGCCCGCTCAAGCGCCTCAATCGCCTCGCTCGAGCCGATCGGCGGTGGCGCCGAAGCCGCCAGGCGCTTGCCGCACCATGCCGACGACCTCCTGCATGCTGGCGATCTGCCTTTTCACTGCCGCGCCGCCGGCGAGCGGCAGTTTTCGCGTCACCAGATCGATCGCCTGAATGCCGTTGGTGCCTTCATAGATCGCGGCGATGCGCGAGTCGCGCATGAGCTGCGCGGCGCCGGTCTCCTCGATGAAGCCCATGCCGCCGTGCACCTGCACGCCGAGCGAAGCGACCTCATCGCCGACGTCGGTCGAGAAGGCTTTCGCCAGCGGCGTCAGCAGCGCGGCGTCATCCGCCGCTTCGGCAGCTTCCGCGCCCGTCAAAACGCGTGCGCGATCCAGCGCCATCGCCGTGAGATGACAGATGGCGCGCGACGCTTGCGTCAGCGCTTTCATCGTCAGCAGCATGCGATGGACGTCGGGGTGCTCGATGATCGGCGCCGAACCGGCGCCGCTGGCGGCGCGGCCCTGCTTGCGCTCGCGCGCATAGGCGAGCGCCATCTGCAGCGCGCGCTCGGCGACGCCGACGCCCTGCAAGCCGACGCCGAGCCGCGCGCTGTTCATCATGATGAACATGGCGGCGAGGCCCTTGTTCTCCTCGCCAACCAGCCAGGCGGTCGCGCCCTCGTTCTCGCCATAGGCCATCACGCAGGTCGGCGAGGCATGGATGCCCAGCTTGTGCTCCAGCCCGATGCAGCGAAGATCGTTACGTTTACCGGGGCGGCCGTCGGCGTCGACCAGAAACTTTGGCGCAAGGAACAGCGAAAGGCCGCGCGTGCCCTCCGGCGCGCCCGGCACACGCGCCAGCACGAGATGGATGATGTTCTCCGCCATGTCGTGATCGCCGAAGGTGATGAAGATCTTCTGTCCCTTCAGGCGAAACGTTCCGTCCTCGGCGCGTTCGGCGCGGGTGCGGATGGCGGCGAGGTCGGAGCCCGCCTGCGGCTCCGTCAGGTTCATCGTGCCGGTCCATTGTCCCGAGACGAGCTTTTGCAGATAGATCCCTTGCAACTCTTCGAGCCCACCGCCTGCAGCGCGCGGATCGCGCCTTCCGTGAGCAACGGGCAGAGCGAAAACGCCATCGAAGCGCTGGCCCACATCTCGCCGCAGGCGGCGTCGACGATCAGCGGCAGCTCCATGCCGCCGACCTCGGCCGGCGCGGTGACGCCGCCCCAGCCGGCCTCCGCCCAGCGCTTGTAAACCTCGCCAAAGCCCGTGGGCACGAAGACGCGGCCGTTCTCGAGTCTTGCCCCTTCCTGATCTCCGGTGCGATTGAGGGGGCGATGGCGTCGCCGGCGAAACGGCCGGCTTCACTCACGACCGTCGCGAGCGTCTCGTCGTCGAGATCGCCAAACCGGCCCGCCGCGATCGCCTCGCCGGCGCCGGCGACGTGACGGAGCGAAAACAGGATGTCGCCGACAGGGGCACGGTAGCTCATCAGGCGCTTCCTCCGATCGCCAGCGTCGGGCCGAAAGGCGGCCGCGCTTGACAGACATAGGCGGCTTGCTTGTAGCAGCGGCCCCCAGTGAGGGACAGTTGGCAAAACAAGCAGCGGAGCCGTCGCGTCCGACCCGGATTCTGACCGCCAATGAGGCGTCGATCCGCGAGGCCGCGACGATCATCAGAGCCGGCGGCCTCGTCGCGATGCCGACCGAGACCGTCTACGGCCTCGCCGCCGACGCCAGCAATGAGCGCGCCGTCGCCGCGCTCTATGCGGCCAAAGGCCGCCCGCAGTTCAACCCGCTGATCGCCCATGTCGCCTCCCTCGGGGGGCGGCGCGCGAGATCGTGCTTGAAGGAACTGCGCGCCGGCTCGCCGAAAAATTCTGGCCGGGACCGCTGACGATCGTCGCGCCCGCGGCGCCGACCTGCCGCGTCGGCCTGCTCGCCCGGGCCGGTTTGCCGACGCTCGCGGTGCGGATGCCAGCGCACCCGGTCGCCCAGGCCCTGATCGCCGCCGCGGGCGTGCCGCTGGTGGCGCCCTCGGCCAACCGTTCAGGCTCGGTGAGCGGCACCCGCGCCGATCACGTCTTTGCCGATCTCGACGGCCGGATCGACCTGGTGCTCGACGACGGCCCGTCGCCGCTGGGGCTGGAGTCGACGATCGTCGCTTGCCTCGACGCGACGCCGCGCCTGTTGCGGCCGGGTGCGTTGCCTGTCGAGGCGATCGAGACCTTCCTCGGCGCGCCGCTCGGCGCGGGCCTGGACCACGCAGGCGCCCCGCTCGCACCGGGGGCGCTGGCGTCGCACTACGCGCCGAAGGCCCAGGTTCGCCTTCGCGCCACTGCGCTGCGCGCGGGCGAAGCCGGACTCGACTTCGCCGGCGCGCTTGAGCGACTGGCGGGAGCGCCTGTGCTCGATCTCTCGCCGGCAGGCGACCTAAAGGAGGCCGCCACCAACTTGTTCGCCCACTTGCGCGCGCTCGACGCGCTCGGCGTCGCAGCCATCGCCGTCGCGCCGATCCCCGAGACGGGCCTAGGCCTCGCCCTGAACGACCGCCTGCGTCGGGCGGCGGCCGATCGGCCGTAAGAGAGAGCGCCGACAGTCCCGGGAGTTTGGGCTTTTCAAGGGGTTGGCCGAGCAAAGCTCTGGACGGTCGGTTACCGAAAACAGAAACGAAAAAACTTGACTAGGCCAAATGTTCACTATATGTTCTATTTTCGCTGTTTGACAATTGAAGAATGGAAATTGACGATCTGCGCGCAGACGTGCCGATGGGTCGCGCGGTTCTCTGCCAAGCGGCGAGTGCCGTACGTAGATGGCTGTGCGCGGATTTGATTGGGTTAGCCGGGTCAGCGAGGACTGGGAAGACCTTTATCCCGTGCAAATCGGTAAAACCCTCGCGCCCGTTACGGGTGGCGCCGCGCCTGACGCAGACTTGAGTTGCCGGGAAAATTTTTTGTTGGCGAGGACAGGGGCGGACGGCATAAACCTTTGAAATCATGAGATGTGAGTCGCGAAAGCCCAGCGCTGAGAGCTCCCAGAAGCGTCTGAGACTTTCTGAGGCTTTCGCTGGCTTGCGGAGATTTTCCCAGGCTTACCCCAGATTTTCCCAGGCTTTCCAAACACGCTCTCCGATTGAGCGCGCGGGCCGGTCGCTCAAGCTAAAGCCAGCGCCAAAATGCGCCAAAGGCCCCGAAGAGCTGGTTCTTCAGGCCGATACGCGGCGGCGGGGCGGGCGGCGCGGGAGGGGACGCGGCGGGTTTGCAGTCTTTGGTCAGCGTCACCACCGACATTTCGCCGTCGGTGAAGTAGAAATCGCCGCCGCCGTTGCGGGCAAACAACGTCGGCCCGACGCCGGAGACTTTCGCCACCGCCTGCGCCTGACCGGCGGCGAGCAGGTCTTGCGTCAAAGCGTCCCGCTCGGCGTCGACATCCGCGGCGATGTGATGCGTGATCGCGCCGGTATAATAGCTGAAGCCTACGCTGCGGTCGTAGGTGACGGAGCCGACCCAAAGCGGGCGGCCGGCCTCATCTACTTCGAGCGAGCGCCAAAAGCGCACATGATGGCGCGAACTGGCGCTGCGCCCCGCCGCCTTCTGGAAGGCGAAATCCTGCCGCTCGCCGCCATAGAAGAGATCGCTGACGGGCGCCTGGAGATAGGGGGTGTCGAACAAAACGCTGCCGACGATTTTGAGGCTCGAGCGAAACGTTCGGGCGTCCGCCGGGATCCAGCCTGCACGATTGAGGGCGCAAAGCACTTCGCTTTCCGAGCCTTCGAGCGCGATGTTGAGGGGATCGCCGGGAATGCCAAGCGAGGTCGTGGTGATAAAGGTCAGCTTGGCGAGGCGCTCGTGCCCCTCATAGTGACTCCAAAACGTCGGCAAAACCGCGTAGGACAGCGCGGAATAGACCAACGCAAAGCCGAGAATCGCCGCAAAAATGCGGCGTTTCCAGGTGACGGGCCAGCGCAGGCGATGGAGCACGCGAATCATGATCGGCGGCGCCTAGGTAACGAATGGCGCCTCCCTCGCGAAAGAGCGACGGACCAAACAGCGAGCTTGACGCGCTCGCCCTTCCGGGATTTTCCTCCCCTCAGCAAGGCGAAAAGAAGAAGGAGTTCCTCTCATGGACAGCCACGCCTATCCTGTCACCCGTACCGACGCCGAATGGCGCCAGCGCCTGAACCCCGAGCAATATGCGATCCTGCGCGGCCACGGCACCGAGCGCGCCGGCTCATGCGCCCTCAACTATGAAAAGCGCGCCGGCGTGTTTTCCTGCGCCGGCTGCGACCAGCCGCTGTTCGAGACCAAGATGAAGTTCGAGAGCGGCACCGGCTGGCCGAGCTTCACAACGCCTTTGCCGGGCTCGATCGAGACGACGACCGATCGCAGCTTTGGGATGTCGCGCACCGAAGTGCATTGCGCGCGTTGCGGCTCGCATCTCGGCCACGTCTTTCCCGACGGGCCGCCGCCGACCGGCTTGCGCTATTGCATCAACGGCGTAGCGACGAACTTCACGGCGGCGGCTTAGGGCCGCGGCGTTTAGGACTTTGCGCTTCCCACGGCGCGGCTTTAGAAACGTTCTATGAACGCCGCGCCGCCGCTCACAATCGTCAGGGACGCCCGGCCGCCTGGGCATCCCGCGGTTCCCAGCGGCCGCATCGGCGTGCTGCTGGTGAATTTGGGCACGCCCGAGGCGACCGATTATTGGTCGATGCGGCGATACTTGCACGAATTCCTGTCCGACCGGCGCGTGATCGAAACGCCGCGCTGGCTGTGGACGCTCGTGCTCAATGTTGGGATCTTGACGACGCGTCCGCGCGCCAAAGGGCGCGACTATGACGCGATCTGGAACAAAGAGCGCAACGAAAGCCCGCTAAAGACCTTTACCCGCGCGCAAAGCGAAAAACTTGCGGCGTCGCTGCGCGATTCCCGCATCGAAGTCGATTGGGCGATGCGCTACGGCCAGCCGCCGATCCGCGAACGCCTCGAAGCGCTGCAGCAGGCGGGGTGCGAGCGCATCCTGCTGGTGCCGCTCTATCCGCAATATTGCGCGGCGACCACGGCGACGGTGTGCGACAAGGCGTTCGACGCGCTTAAAACCATGCGCTGGCAGCCCACGTTGCGCGTCGCCGCGCCCTATTACGACGACCCAACCTATATCGCCTCGCTTGCCCATTCCGTGCGCGGCGCGCTGGCTGGTCTCGACTTCCAGCCCGAAGTGGTGCTGGCGTCTTTTCACGGCATTCCGCAGGCTTATTTCGACAAGGGCGATCCTTATTATTGCCATTGCGCGAAGACCGCGCGGCTTTTGCGCGAGGCGCTCGGCTATTCCGCGGAGATGATGCCAATGACGTTTCAGTCGCGCTTCGGTCCCGCAAAATGGCTGGAGCCCGCGACCGCCGAGACGATCAAAGCGTTGGGCAAGAGCGGCGTGAAGCGGCTGGCGGTGATCACGCCCGGCTTCGCCGCGGACTGCCTGGAGACGCTCGAAGAAATCGGCGTCGAGAACGCCGGCTATTTTCGCGAGGCCGGCGGCGAGCGCTTCGCCGCCATCCCCTGCCTGAACGACAGCGTCGACGGCATGCGCGTGATCGAGGCGCTGGTGACGCGCGAACTCGCGGGTTGGATTTGACAAGGACGTTGCAACGCGGAGCGCGCCGATGGCGATGAGCGAAGCGATCGAGGCGCTGGTCGACGACGCACGGCGATGGCGGCACGAGCTGCACAAGATGCCCGAGTTGCAATACGATGTCGTGCAAACGGCGAAATTCGTCGCCGACCGGCTGCATGCGTTCGGCTGCGACGAAGTGAAGACGGGAATCGGCCGCAGCGGCGTGGTCGGCATCATCAAGGGGCGCCGCGGCGACGGGCCCGCCATCGCGCTGCGCGCCGACATGGACGCGTTGCCGATCGAGGAGCGCACCAATCTGCCGTACCGCTCGAGCCATCCCGGCAAGATGCACGCCTGCGGCCACGACGGCCATACCGCGATGCTGCTCGGCGCGGCGCGCCATCTGGCCAAGACGCGCGACTTTCGCGGCACCGCCGTCATCGTGTTTCAACCGGCGGAAGAAGGCGGAGCCGGCGCCAAGGCGATGCTGGACGACGGCCTCGTCGAGCGCTTTGGCGTGACGCAGTTTTTCGGCATGCACAATTGGCCGGGGCTGCCGCTGGGCGCCTTCGCGATCCGCAAAGGCGCGTTTCTCGCCGCCTCCGACAAGTTCGCTATCGCGCTCGAGGGCAAGGGCGGCCACGCGGCGATGCCGCATCGCGCGCGCGACGTGATCGTGGCGGGATCGGAAATCGTGCTGGCGCTGCAAAGCCTGGTGTCGCGCGAGGTCGATCCGCTGGACTCGGCTGTTGTCTCCGTGTCGAAATTCGAGGCCGGGACGGTGTTCAACGTGTTGCCGCAGACCGCGACGATGCTCGGCACGGTGCGTACGCTGAAGGCGCCGACGCGCGACCATCTGGAGACGCGGCTGAAGCAGATCGTCGCGGGAATCGCCGGCGCCCACAGGATCGAGGCGGCGGTCGATTATATCAGGGGCTATCCCCCGACGATGAACCATGACCGCGAGGTGGACTTCGCCGCTGCGGTCGCAGAAAAAATCGCCGGTCCTGAGGGCGTCGAACACGACTATGCGCCTTCGATGGGCGCAGAGGATTTTTCCTACATGCTGGAGGCCAAGCCCGGCGCCTTCATCTTTATCGGCAACGGCGACAGCGCCGGCTTGCATCACCCAGAATATGACTTCAACGACGAAGCGCTGGCGCCCGGGATGGCGTACTGGACGACGCTGATCGAAACCGCGCTGGCGCCGTAAGGGGACAAACGTGACGCTGCTCATTCTCGGACTGGTGATCTTCTTCGCCGCGCATATCGCGACGATGGCGCGCGGCGCCCGCGCCGGGATGATCCAAAGGCTTGGCGAAGGCCCTTACAAGGGCGCGTATTCCGCCGTGAGCCTCGTCGGTTTGGTCTTGATCGTCTGGGGCTTTGCGATTTATCGCAGCAGCGAATTCACGCCGCTGTACGTGCCGCCGGATTTCGGCCGGCACATCGGGCCGTTGCTGCTGCTGCTGGCCTTCATCCTGATCGCCTCGGCGAACATGAAGCCGGGCTACATCAAGAGCTACGTCAAACACCCGTTCCTGACCGGCATAGCGCTGTGGGCGATCGCGCATTTGCTGATGAACGGCGACCAGGGCGGCCTGATCCTGTTCGGCGCGTTTCTGCTCTACGTGATCATCGACGCCTTCGCGGTGCTGACACGCGGCCCGGTCGCGATGCCAGCGCCGGATTGGCGCTATGATCTAAGGGCGGTGATCGGCGGGATCGTCGTGCTGGTGCTGGTGGTGCTGGTGGTGCACCCGTATGTCTTTAGGATACCGATTGGGATGTGAGGGGGACGCCTTATAAAAGTTCCGCCGAACGGCCGAGCTCTTGAAGGAGCGCGACCGCTTTCCTATCGAACGAGACGAAACGTTCTCCCCCCAACCAAGCGCCCTCATAGGCGATGACTCCGTCAGCAAAATCGCCTCCGGCTTCGAGGACAGCGAGCCCTGCTTGTACGGCTGGTTCGTTGATTTCGACACTTGCCGCGCCGGTCAGTGCGCGGATGGCTGTGGCGATTTCCGTCGCCTTCAGACCGTACGTTCGTCCGAGGACCCATGCGAACTCGCAAAGCGCGGGCAGTGGCACGGCGACCAATTCAGCGCTCTTCAAGAGCCGTATTGCGGCGTCCGCTTGCGTTCGATCGTCGCGCATGATTGCACGGACGAGAACGTTGGTGTCGACTGCGACCCTCACCGTTCGCCGGCCCAACCTCGCGCCGCAGCCTCATTGATCTCTTCCAAGGTCGCGACTTTTGTCGAGCGTCCGGAGAACATGCCGATGAAGTCGTCGATTGTGCCCTGGGGCCGTGCGGCTCTCAAAGCGCCCTGTCCCCCGGGCAGTAAATCCAGTTCGATCTTCTCGCCCGGCTTGATGCCTAGGTGCTTGAGGACATCCTTGTTGAAGGTAACTTGGCCGCGGGCAGTGACAGTAAGGATTGCCATGATGCGTCTTTCAGAGGCTCCTACAAGATAGTAATGCAAAAATGCCTTACGAGCAACTTCAGTAAAAGACCTGTTCCGCTCGAAGC
>CAVSSV010000022.1:0-49328 GCA_963730695.1 uncultured Pseudomonadota bacterium | reverse complement strand
GCAACTTCGAGAATGCCGGCGACAGCGTGGGACCGACAGCGGATGGTTTCAGAAACTTACGGTGTGACCGGCGTGGCGCTCATTGCATTCCTCGCGCTGGCCATGACGGACAAGATCAACCAGCCAGCCTGTGCGACGCTGATTATCTGGCTCTTCGCCATGCGCGCATTGATGATCATCACTTCGCTCTTTTCCTACGGTGTCAACGAAGTCGCCAGCAAGAGCCTCTACGGCGGCAAGAAAGACTTCGATTTTGAAGCGCCATTGACTCATCTGGTTTGGCTGACCTCGGCGGTCTCCATCGCAGTCACCTTTGTTGCCAGCAAACTTCTATTGGGCGATTTCAAAGACGGCGCGGGCGCGGCCCAGCCGGCCTTGTGGTGGGTATTGTCCGTGATCATCAGTTGCGGGACGGTGGCGGGGGCGCTTATTCCCGAATTCACCAAGGTTTTCGTCAGTGTCAAATCGCGCCATGTGCGCGAGGTGACCAACTGCTCCAAGCACGGCGGCGCTTCGCTGAAATATTTTGTCCGGTTTTGTAGCCGGCAATTTCTCGGCCTTTTGGATGGGCCTTTGCATCATGGCGCTGATGGCAGCTTCGTATTACTTCTCCCAAAATGCCGCCTTGCATTCGTTCCTGCCGGGCAAATTTGCCTTTGCGGCGCCGATCTTTGCATTCGGCCTGGTGGCTTATCGGCTTTCTCGGAATGGAACCGTCACGATTATCGCGGTGGATAGCTACAGCCAGGTCACCGACAACGCCCAATCAGTCTTTGAATTAAGCCAGATCGAGCAGCGCAAAAACATCAGCGCGGAAATCGAACGGGACTTTGGCTTCATTGCAGATTTTGAGAACGCCAAATACCAACTGAAAAAGCGGATGGCGCGGGCAACACCTTCAAAGCCACCGCCAAACCGGTGCTGATCGGCACCGCTGTTGTCGGCGCGACCACAATGGTGTTCGGCATTCGTTCCCGAGAAGATGGACGAGGCCTGGTAGTAGAGCCACGACCGTTGCCACATGCCGTCCCCGGGGTTGTCCGTCGCCCCCTGCCACAGGCCGGCACTCGGGCCCAAGGCGGCCAGCACCGTCTCGTGCAGGCGCTTGGACATCTCGCTCCAGTACAGCTTGAGGGTGCTGCCCTCGGGACCGGGCGCCTCGCCGCGCTCCAACCGGGTCAGGGTGCGCCAGTTGTGCAGCTGGAACAGCTTCACCTCGATGTAGGCCTCGGCGAGCCGCTGGCGCATCCCCCAGTCGTCGAACCCGTACGGGCTGTCCCGGGCCAACTCGAGCAGGCCCAGCAGGAGCTGGCAGTGGATGCCCAGCTGGCGGGGGTTGACCCCCCGCTCGTGGGAGAGCGTGGAGTTGGCCACCGTCCACCCCTCGCCGGGGGTGCCGATGACCTGGTCGTCGGGGACGAACACCTCATCGAGGAACACCTCGTTGAACTCGGCCTCGCCGGTGATCTGCACCAGCGGTCGGACGTCCACCCCGGGGGCGTGCATGTCCACCACCAGACAGGTCATGCCCTGTTGGCGCTTGGGGGCGTCGGGGTGGCTGCGAGCCAGGCACAGGCCCCAGTCGGCGAACTGGGCGTACGACGTCCACACCTTGCGGCCGGTGAGCGACCACCCTCCATCCACCCGCTCGGCCCGGGTGGCGAGGGAGGCCAGGTCGCTGCCGGCGTCGGGCTCTGAGAACAGCTGGCACCAGAGCTCGTCGGCCCCCAGGATGGGCGGCAACCACCGCTGGCGTTGCCCATCGGTGCCGTGGGTGAACAGCGTCGGTCCGACCAGGTTGATGCCGATCCGGCCCACCAGCTCGGGGGCCCGGGCCCGGGCCAGCTCCTCGGTGACCACGAAGTGCTCGGTCGGCCCCAGGCCCCGCCCACCCAGCTCGACCGGCCAGGTGATGCCGACCCACTGCGCCGCGGCAAGGTCGGCCTGCCACGACCGGCCGAAGGCCACCTCCTCGTCGAGGCTGGCCGAGCGCGGCGGAAGCCCCACGCCGTACTCCCAGGGCAGGTTGTCCACCAGCCACTGGTGGAGATCGCCCCGGAGCTGTTGCTGCTCCGGCGTCATCCGCAGGTCCATAGCGGTCAAGCTTGGCACAACGTCCCTCGGTGGCTCCGAGCCCCACGGCGGCCCGGTCCGGTAGGCCCGACCGGGCGACCGTAGACTGCCCGCTCGTGGACTTCGAGCTGTCGTCAGATCAGGTGGACCTGCGGGATGCGGCCGACAGCGTGCTCGACGATCACGCCTCGTCCGAGCGGGTGAGAGCCTTCGTGGGCCTGGCCGAGCCGGTGCCTGCCCACGGGGACTTCGAACGCCATCTGTGGCAGGTCATGGTGGACCAGGGATGGTTGTCCGTCGAGCAGGCCGAGGACGATGGGGGGCTCGGCCTGGGCATGGTCGAGGTGGGCCTGCTCTGCGAGCAGCTGGGACGCCGGGCGGCGCCCGTCCCCTTCCTCGGGACGGTGGTGGCCGAGGCGGCCTTCCGGGCGGCGGCGGCCGACCTCGATCAGTCCCCGGAGGCGAGAGAGTCCTCGGCCCACTGGGCCGGTCGCCTGGCCGCAGGCCAGGCTGTCGCCGGCCTGGCCTTCACCCCGGCCGGCGGGGGAGCGACCGTTCCGGCCGCGGACGGCACCTGCCTGTTGTCGGTCGCCACCGAGCCGACCGTGTTCGCCTCGGTGGCCGACGTGGTCGTGGTCGTCACCGCTGACGCCGTCTACCAGGTGACGCTCGACCCGGAGCACCGCCCGGCCCCCGAGCCGGCCATGGACCGGTCCCGCTCGGTGGCCTGGCTGCGACTCGACGGCACGCCGGCCCGCCGTATCGGCGGTGCCGAGGCCGCCGCCCGGGTGCTCGACCGGGCTGCCACGGCGGCCTCGGCCGAGCTGCTGGGTGCCTCGCAGCCGGGCCCTCGAGATGAGCGTGGCCTACGCCAAGGACCGGGTGCAGTTCGGGAAGCCCATCGGGAGCTTCCAGGCCGTGAAGCACCGGTTGGCCGACGCCCTGGTGGACGTGGAGGGCATGCGTTCGAGCGTCTACTACGCCACCTGGTGCCTGGCCTCGGGACACCCCGACGCCGCCTTGGCCGCCTCGTCGGCCAAGGTCGTGGTGCTCGGACGCCTCGCACCGGGTCATGGCCATCTGCCTCCAGGCGCACGGGGGTATCGGCTTCACCTGGGAGCACGACCTCCACCTGTTGGTCAAGCGGGCCCAGCTCGACGCATCGAGCTGGGGTGACGCCGTCTTCCACCGCGAACGGGTCGCCGCCCTGCTGGCCCGGCGGAGCGACGCCGATCCCAGCCTGTTCTGAGGGAGCCGATCCGTCCGCTCTCAGCCCGCGCCGCGGGTCAACAGCATGGTGCCGGCGATCGGGCCGCCACCGTTGGCCACCACGGCCACTTCGTGCTTCCCGGGCACCTGTCGGTCACCACCTTCGCCCCGCAGCTGCACGCACGCCTCGTGGAGCAGACCGAAGCCGTGGAGCCGCCCGGCGGAGAGCTGCCCTCCGGCCGTGTTGAGGGGGAGGGGTCCGTCCAGGGCGATGCGGGAGCCACCCTCTACGAACGGCCCACTCTCGCCCCGACCGCAGAACCCGAGGGCCTCGAGCCATACCATGGTCAGGATGCTGAAGCCGTCGTAGAGCTGGGCCACGTCGACATCCTCCGGTCGCAGCTCGGTCCGCTCCCACATGCTGGCCGCCGCGTCCCGGGCCGCCATGGTGGTCATGTCGTCGAACTGGTCCCAACTGGGCCGACCCCGCAGGGCGGTGCCCACCGCATTCACGTGGCAGGCCGGGCGCGGCGCGTCAGGGGCATAGTCGGCGTGGGACACGACCACGGCGGTCGAGCCGTCACACGGAGCGTCGCAGTCGAACAGGCGTAGCGGGGTGGAGATCATGCGGGCGGCCAGATAGTCCTCGAGCGTCATGGCCTGGCGGTAGATGGCCTTCGGGTTGAGGCCGGCGTTGCGTCGACCGTTGACCGCGATCTGCCCCAGCTGCTCACCCGTCAGCCCGAACTCGTGGACCCGGCGTTGGGCCACCAGTGCCAGCCAGTTGACGGCCGACACCGCACCGAAGGGGAGCGACCACTGGAGGAACCCCGAGAAGCGGGGCACGCCGCCCGCCCCTCCCCCGAGCCGCCGATGCCCTGTCGGCCCCCCTCCCCCTGGGCCGTCGACTCGGTGACGGTTCGGTAGACCAGGACGTGGCGGGCCAACCCGGCCCCGACGGCCAGGCAGGCGGCGATCACCGCTTGGATCTGCGCCGGGCCCTCGGCGCCGCCCTGGTGCCAGTTGAGGCGGAGGCGCAGGGCATCCTGCACCTCGGGCGTTCCCGGACCGGAGAAGCCGGACATGCCCACCCCGGCCCCGGGGTAGGTGGCCAGTCCGTCGATGTCGTCCCGGGTCAGGCCGGCGTCGGCGATGGCGTCGAGGCAGGCATCGAGGGTCAGGTCGAGGTCGCTGCGGCCGAGCCTGCGGCCCACGTCGGACTGCCCGATGCCGGTGATGGCGGCCTGTCGCTCAAGCGGTGGGCCGGCACTCACGACGCCCTCCCGGAGGTGGTCCTGGCCGAGCCGACGTCCGACCGTGGGCGGAACAGGGGCAGGAACACGTCGTCGTTCTCCTCGAAGGTCACTTCGACCGGTGTGCCGATGAGGGTGTCATCGGGCTCGCAGTCGACCAGGTTGGTCATGAGGCGGATATCGGGCTGCTCGTCGATGGAGACCAGGCCGACCACGTAAGGATCCGAGCCGGGGATCCACTGCTGCTCGTTGACGGTGAAGGAGTGCACCGTGCCGTGGCCGCTGACCGCCTCGGGAGCCACATCGGTGCTGAGGCAGGCCGGGCAGCGCGGGGTGGGCGGGTGGATGTACTGGCGACATGACTGGCATCGCAGGAAGCGGAGGATCCCCTCCCTCCCCGCCGTCCAGAAGAACTCGTTCTCCTGATCGAGGCGGGGCAGCAGGCGGAAGGCGGGACCGTTGGCGAACATCGCGGGGACACTAATCAAAAGTTCGCCCGCCGTTCTGTTCTGTTAGTTTCCACTGGCTATGGCGACCTGGTTGACCGACGAGGAGTATCGAACCCTGGTCGCGGTGTGCGAGCGCCTCATCCCCGCCGACCAGAGCCCCGGGGCCACCGACGCCGGTGTGGCCGACTACATCGACGGCCTCCTCGGCGCCTTCAGCTTCGACCCACCGCACATCTGGGCCGGCGGCCCGTCGTCGGGGCGCTTCGGGGGGTCGAACGGCTTCGCCGACTTCCATCCCCTCACCGCCCTCGACGAGCTGGCGTGGCGCACCCGGATCGAAGGGTCGCTCGGCTTGCCCGAACGCGAGTTCAACGGCCCGGTGGTGGGGCTGCAGGAGCGCTACCGCGCCGGGCTGGCCGAGCTCGGGTCCGACTTCGCCGACTGCGACGGGGTCGAGCAGGACGAGCGGCTCCGGGCCAACCGCGACTTCACCACGCTGGCCTACGAACACACCTGCGAGGGCATGTACGGGGCCCCCGAGTACGGCGGCAACCGCAACGGTGTCGGGTGGTACAACATTGGCTTCGCCGGTGACGTCCAACCACGGGGTTGGACCGATGCCGAGGTGTCGCAGCCATGACCGTGGACGCCATCATCATCGGGTCCGGCCCAGGCGGCTCGACGGCCGCCGACGTGCTCACCGCGGCGGGCTGGTCGGTGGTCATCCTGGAGAAGGGACGCAACCACCTCATCGACCTGGACGATCCGAGCCGGCTGTTGGGCGACTACTCCAACGACGAGATCAAGTTCATCGAGCGACACTTCCTCGGGCCCGACCCCTACCTCGAGCCGCGCACCTTCCGGGTCGGCCCCGAGGACGGCGATCATGCCTTCGTCGGCGAGGTGAACTCCATCCCGACCACCGTGGGTGGGGGCGGCACCCACGCCGACGGCAAGGTGCCCCGGTTCCGGGAGGAGGACTTCGCCCTCCTGTCGACGTACGGCCCCCAGCGGGACGCGGCGGTGGCCGACTGGCCCATCGAGCTACGCCGACCTCGAACCGTTCTACGCCGAGGCCGAGCGGATGATCGGCGTGTCGGGACAGGCCGGCGCCAACCCCTACGCCGCGTGGCGGTCGGGCCCCTACCCCATGCCCCCCGGTCCGTCCATGTACGGGTCGGTGCTGTCGTCGTCGGCCGCCGAGCGCCTCGGCTTCCATCCCTACCCCGCCCCCGGGGCCACCAACTCCGAGGTGTACGACGGGCGTCCGGCCTGCAACAACTGCGGTTTCTGCGCCTTCTTCGGCTGCCCCATCCACGCCAAGGGCGACCCGGTGGCCATGCTGCAGCGGGCCCTGTTGAGCGGCCACGCCGAGCTGCGCCCCGAGACCTTCGTGTCCCGAATCCGGACCGACGGCCACCGGGCCACCGGCGTGGACTTCATCGGCCCTGACGGGGTCGAGCACTCCATGGACGCCCGCTACGTGGTGGTGGCGGGCGGTGCGGTGGAGACGCCCCGCCTGCTGATGCTGTCGGGCATCGAGCACCCGCTCATCGGCCGCCATCTCATGGTCCACTTCCAGATGTGCCCTTGGCCGCGAGCATCGGGACGATCACCTTGCGATAGGCCTGCTCCCACGCGTTGGGGAAGGTCGCGACGGTCACCGATCCCGCGGCGAAGGCGGAACGGCTGATAAGCGGCAGCGCGCGCGGCGGCGGCAGCAAGGCCGAGGCCGAATCTGTCGGCGGTTCATCTTGAAATCTGGCATGTGCGTTTCTCTCCGTTGGGGTCATGGGGCTTCACCGGCCGGAAAGACATGAAGGTTCATGACGTCCAGCGCGATGAAGTGGGGGACCGAGGCGTCGAGCGCCGCGCTTCGGCGGTCGCGGGGTTCGGAAATCTTGATCTCGGTTCCGTCGTTGAGCTCGAAGCTGTGAATGACGTTAGGCCCGAGCGGCGTGCTGACGAGAAGCTTGCCGGCGAGCGTCGTGTCCGAGGCGGCGTCGACGACCGCCAGGCGCTCGGGACGGACGGTGACGACGATCGGCGAGCCCGGCAGAAAAGCGAGCGCCCGCGGCAGGCGCAAAGCTTCGCCGGTCGAGACGCGCAGGATCGTGCCGGCAGCCGAGACCGTCTCGACCGTCGCGCGGATCTGGCCGGCAAGACCGACGAAGCTGTTGACGAAGAGCGCTTGCGGGGCGATCGTAAATCTCGGTCGGACTTCCCGTCTGTTCGACCTGGCCCCGGTTCATCACCACGAGTTGGCTGGCGAGCGCCTGCGCCTCCTCCTGGTCGTGCGTGACGATGATCGTTGTGATGCCAAGCGTGTGCTGGAGACGGACGAGCTCGATCTGCAGGTCGAGGCGCAGCGCCCGGTCGAGCGCGGCGAACGGCTCGTCGAGCAGCAGCAACGTCGGATCGACGGCGAGCGCTCGCGCGACGGCGACACGCTGCTGCTGCCCTCCCGAAAGCTGCTTGGGGAGCCGCCGCGCCAGCCCCGCCAATTGCACGGTCGCCAGCAACTCCTCGACGCGCGCCTGCCGGCGCTTGCGATCCCAACCGCGGAAAGAGAGGGGATAGGCGACGTTCTCCGCGACGGTCATATGCGGAAAGAGCGCGTAGTTCTGAAACACCATGCCGATGCCGCGCTCACGGCCGGTGAGCGGCGAAACGTCTTTTCCATCAAGCGAAATGACGCCGGGCGCTACCGGCAGAAGGCCCGCGATGGCGCGCAGCACAGTCGACTTGCCGCAGCCACTGGGCCCGAGGAGCGCTGCGATCTCACCCGCCGGCACCTCGAAGCTTACGCCTTCGATCGCTGGCTGCCCTGCGTAGGTGTGGGAGAGCCCTTTGACGGAGAGGCTCAATGAGTTGGTCGGCACCACAGTCTCCACAATCCGTGCAACAGGCGCATGCAATATTCTTGCGAAACTTTATACGCAAATCGCGTGCCAATGTGGATGCGTAGGAATAAGTCGCACTAATACATAGAGCTAGAAGAATTATACATATAATAAATGTTTGATATAACGGCGCGGCTCTGCTCAAAGATCAGCGCATTGCTACCTTTTTGGTCGCGCCTATGCAGCCAAGTGCCTGGTAGATTGCATGCACTTCCAACGCGAACTCAGTCGCGATAGCGGCTCGCGCTATTGCAGCGCCCTCAGTTTGGCGGCTAGGGCGCCAGCACGTCCTTGATGTCGAGATCGGGTTTTGCTTGCAGCAACGCGCGCCCGGCGACGGCGACAAGATGTTCATCCATCAGCTTGCAGGCTTTCGCCGAGTCATTCTTTTCGAGCGCAGCGAAGATCTCGCGGTGCCCGTCCACCCCGCAGGTGGCTGAGTGAGGACGGCCATACATCGCGAGAATAAGAGAACAGCGAGAGACGACCTCGGTGGTGTAGCGGATAAGCAGATGATTGCCGGTCATCCGCGCCAGGACAAGGTGAAACTCGTCCGCAAGCCGGATCGATTCGCCGCCGTCTTGGTGGTGAGCGGCTTGGTGCTCGCTATCGATGAAATCGCATAAAGTGCGCACTTCGCTCGGCTCAGTTTACCAGCCAATCCAGGTTTCAGCCATTCTGTGCCGGCTGGGAGCCTCGCAGCGCTGTAGCGCCGCTTTCACCCTCTTGCGCCAAGAGGCTCGGACAACGCCGCCCTTGCGCATCTGTGTTGCTTTGACGGCCCGTTCGTGACCGCGCGATCGCCATCGCTCGCGCTTATTAGCCGCCTTGTCGCGGAGAGGTGTTCCCGGCCACCGCGCTGCCCCGGTCTCGCGGCGGCCATAACCACGCGGCGATCCCGATCGCCGCAAGCATCCCGATGAGCTGAGCGATGACAAACGCTGGAACCCCTCCAGGCGATATTCCCGCGAAGGTGTCCGACAACGCCCGCGCGATGGTCACGGCGGGGTTCGCGAAAGACGTGGAGGACGTGAACCAATAGGCCGCGGTGATGTAGAGGCCAACCGCGTAAGGCGTTGCAAGCGCGGCGCGCGACGAACATCCCACAACGGTCAGCGACAGGCCAAAGGTGGCTACTGCTTCGGCAAACCATTGCGGCACGCCCGAACGCACTGTCGAGGAGACTTGCAACAGCGGCAGAGCGAACATCGCGTGGGCCGTCAGGACGCCCACGAAGCCCCCGAACATCTGCGCCGCGATGAATGGCCCAAGATCGCGTGGCGACAAGTGGCCACGCAACGTCATTGCGATGCTCACGGCGGGATTCATGTGTGCGCCGGAGAAAGGGCCGAAGACGAGAATAAGCACAGTGAGGATTGCGCCCGTCGGAAGAGTGTTGCCGAGGAGCGCCAGCGCCGCGTTACCGCCCGCCAGTCTTTGCGCCATGATCCCCGAGCCGACGACGGTCGCGAGCAGAAACGCCGTGCCGAGCGTTTCAGCGGCGAGGCGTTGCGCCATCGTCGGCCGCACGGCGCTAAGCTACTCGGTCAACGGCTGGTGTCGCGCCGCCTGCCGGCCGATCTCCCTGAGGCGGGCACCCAACGTCATCGCATCAAGGCTTGCGAGCGGCAACGCAATGAACGCGGCGACCCGATTGCGCATGAAGCGGAACGCTGCGTTGAAGGCGCGCTCGCGCTCGACTTTCGAACCTTCGACAGCGGCCGGGTCTTCAATCCCCCAGTGGGCCGTGATGGGATGGCCTGGCCAAACCGGACACGCTTCGCCGGCAGCGTTGTCGCAGACCGTGAAAACGAAATCCATTTGGGGGATGCCGGCGGTGGCGAACTCGTCCCAGCTCTTTGAGCGAAGACCGGCGGTCGCATAGTCGTAAGCGTGAAGAGTCTTGAGCGTAAGCGGGTTCACCGCGCCTTTCGGATGACTTCCCGCCGAGAAGGCATTGAAGCGGCCCATGCCGTCCTTCCGCAAGATGGCTTCGGCCAAGATCGAGCGCGCCGTGTTGCCGGTGCAGAGGAAAAGGACATTGAAAACGCGGTCAGCCACAGGCGGACTCCCTGGCGGGGCAGCATGGAACGAGATCGGCGATCAGCGGCGCACAGACTTCCGGGCTGCCGTTGCAGCAATCCTTGAGCAGGAACGTCACTACGGCGCGGAAGCGAGCGAGATCGACCCGGTAGACGATCGACCGGCTATGTCGTTCGCCCACGACAAGACCGCAACGAGCGAGAACGCTGAGATGCGCCGACAGCGTGTTCTGCGGGACGTCGAGGGCGCGCGCCAATTCCCCCGCCGGGACGCCATCGGGTTCTTGGCGCACGAGAAGGCGAAATGTTTCAAGCCGCGTCGGTTGCGCCAAGGCGGCCAGAGCGGCGATCGTTGCTATTTCATCCATATATCCAGATTGATGGAATAATATGGCATGAACATGACGATTTGCCGGGGACCTTCGACCGTGTAGACGTGGCCGCCACCGATGCTTGACATGAAGTGGTGCTGTGAGAGAGGATTGAACTCTCGAGGTCAGTTAGTAATATACAATTATATCAATATGTTAGCAAGGAAGCCCGTCTTCATTTTGTAACATTGGGACAGCCAACGCCGAAGCTTGGCGTCTGGGTCGAGACGCTAACGCAGCCGTTGGAGCGCCTCGGGAAAGGCTAATCCGAGGGCGCTGAAAGCTGTGGACCCTCTGCTCGAAGTCGATTTCAGAGAAGCTTTCGTCTCTCTTTTTGCCAACCGCGAAATTGCTCCGGTGCAGACATTGGTCGACAGAGTTTTGACCCCCACGGAGGTCGTTTGAGGGCCGGTTTTCGTCGAGGAGCTGCGGACGGTGGCGCGAGCTACGCGTGATTGACGCAGTTTCTAGGAATTCGATAGCGCTAGTGAAATCAGCGCACAGCCATTGCAGCGAGGTCGCGCGTTGGGAAGCGCAACTGGGCGGCCAACGCGCGAAGTTATCAGGGGTGACACCGGTCGTCTTAGTGGCATTTGCAAATTGACCTACCGGCCGGCACGCGTCGTCCGGAGGGCAAATGACGCAATCCCTGCGAGCGTTCATCGCATCTTTTGTGTTGTCGTTAGTGGGATTGTCCGTCTCGACCGCACAAAGCCAGTCCAATTTAGCTCACGACGAAAAAGGGAACTGGCTGCCGCAGCTCGGCACTCCGCCGCCGAAAGCGCCCCTGAGGATTGGGCGTGCGTCACGTTCCACGAGGCGCAAGAGGAATGTCTGCGTAACGACGCTTCGACAGCCGCGTGTTATCGCGAAGCCACTGACGCAGCGAGGCAGACGTTGAAGCAATCCGCTCGGGCTCCTGTGCCGAGGCAAATTGGCGGGGTTCGTCCACGACGCCCGGCGCTGCTAAAGTGGCGCACCCGGAGCGGCGCATCGCGCTTTGCGGACGCTGGCGTCAGGCGCATGGGAGAACGGCATGGACGGGCGCGTGATTGTTATCACCGGCGGGTTTGGAGCGCTGGGCCGTGTCGTCGCCGAAGTCGCCGCCAAGCGCGGCGCGTCGGTCACAGCCTTGGGCCGATCTGCGCCTCCAAACGATTTGGCGGGCCGTCTTGGGTCCAGCGCACTGCTGCTGGACGGCGTCGATCTCACGGATTCGAAGAGCTGCAACGAGGCGTTTGCGCGCGTGAACGCACGCTATGGACGGCTCGACGCGTTGATCAATGTCGCGGGAGTTTTTGAAGTCGAGAAGATCGATGGCGGCCAAGCGGCAACCTGGGCTCGCCTATTCGCAATGAACCTGACGACGACGCTGAATGCCACGCAAGCGGCGCTTCGTTATTTGTTGGCGAGCGACTCTGGCAGAATTGTCAACGTCGGCGCTTTGAGCGCGCTAAAGGCAGGCGCTGGAATGGGCCCCTACGCCGCGAGCAAATCCGCCGTGCATCGGTTGACCGAAAGTCTCGCGGACGAATTGAAGGGCCGAGGCGTGACGGTCAATGCCGTTCTCCCTTCGATCATCGACACGCCTGCAAACAGGGCGGCGATGCCCGGCGCGGCGTTCGATCAGTGGGTTTCCTCCGAAGCGCTCGCCGAGGTGATGCTGTTCCTCGCTTCGAGGGAGGCTCAGGCGGTCACGGGGGCGCTGCTGCCTATCGCAGGCGGACAATAACGTGTTCCGCTCACAAGAAGAGCCGCCCGGCGAAGGGCGGCTCCAGTCTTGCGGGAATTGCAACCTTGGGGGGACATTGCAATACACGCTTAACTCCGCGACTTGCGCCGCGGTTCCCCGCGCTATTCGTTGGCGGCACGCTTGACGGCATCCTTGGCGTCGCCGGCGGCATTGTGTGCGGCGCCTTTGGCCTTGTCGATCTTGCCTTTGACCTCAAGCTCCTTGTCGCCGGCGACTTTGCCGGCCGTTTCCTTCACGGCGCCCTTAACTTTGTCGGCGGCGCCTTTGATGTGTTCCTTGTCCATGTCTTCCTCCATTCGGGATGATGAATTGGAAAACGCCGGTGGCCGCACTGAGTTCCTCGCCGCGCGATTATTTCAGAGCGCGTCCTCGGTGTAAGCGGGAGCGCGATGACAAACGCTTTGTCGTCAAGGCCGTTGCAATCTTGCGGCGGCGATGGAGACCGCCGCATTGATTACCCTCGCTAACGCCCGCATCCGCCTGGTCATGGAGCCCGCCTACGGCCGGGTGGTCGAATTGCATGATCTTTCGAGCGGCCGCCAGTGGCTGATCCCCGGCGCGCTTTCCGACGATTGCGGCGAAGACGCGCGCTACGGCGTGGCGCAGGCCTGCGGATGGGACGAGTGTTTTCCGACGATCTCCGCCGGCGCGGATCCGACTTGGGGCGGTCGCCTACGCGACCACGGGATGCTGTGGGGCCGCGCGTGGCGGGTCGCACGGAGCGAAAGCGACTTGGTTGAGGCAAGCTTCGCAACGCCGCAATTTGAATTCGGCCGGACCCTCGCTCTGCACGAGGATTGGGTCGAGTGCCGCTATACGCTCGCCAATTTGAGTGATGAAACCCTGCCCTATCTCTGGAGCCAGCATTGCCTGCTGGCGGCCGGCCCGAGCGATCGGTTGGTGGCGCACGGCGTGCGGGACTTTGAAAGCGGGCGCGGGCCTTTTGCCTGGCCCGACTTTTACGGCCGCTCACTGGAGCGGATCGGCTCTGTCGAGGATAAATTCGCCTTGAAGGCCTATGCCAAAATCATGCAGCCGGTCTCGCTCGGCGTTGACGGGCCCGACGGCGGCATCCGCTTTGAATGGCGGCCGGAGGACGCAGCAGCCTGCGGCCTTTGGTTATGCTACGGCGGCTGGACGAAAGAGCGGCCCGTGACGCAACTCGCGATCGAGCCGACGACGGCGCGTGCGGACGATCTGCCGGGCGCGGAAAAGCGCGGCGAACAGAAGCGGCTGGAACCGCACGGCCGCCATGAGTGGACGGTGCGGATTCGCCTTACAAAGGCGCCGTGACGAGAATGGCTCTCGCGAGGCGCCGCACAGAGCGCCGCGAACGAGGCTTTTTCGCTGGCTCAGGACCGCGCCTTCGTCACTGCCACGTCACAAACTCACAGGCGAGGCGAGTGAGTTGACAAAACCTGCAAAAGTCGCCCTGTTAACTCGAGGGTAGGACAATTGGGGCGCGGGGATGAAAGCTCTTTTGGCTGCGGCCGTCGCGGTCGGAACCTTGTTGGCTCCGGGCAGGTTCGCCCAGGCTGACGAGCTCCCGCAACTCCTGATCGAGTACGGCGCGCCCACGAGCGGCGACGCGTCGGTCGCCGCCGCGCATGACGTCCTCGTCAGCCACAAAGCGCTCGACGAGCTCGCCTATTTTCTCTCGCCCCTGAAGCTGCCGACGACCTTCACCATCCGCGCCTCCGAATGCGGGGCGCTGCGCAAACCCTATGACGCGAACACCAAGACGGTGACGATCTGTTACGAGGAGATCGCCAGGGTTCTGGCCGTCGTCGGCCAGCAGACCGAGGTCGGCGACGACGTGAAGCGCGAGGCCATCATCGGCGGCGTTGTCGGGACCATGTTGCACGAAACCGCATACGGCCTGTTCGACATTTACGACGTTCCGATCTGGGGCCGCGTCGACGACGCCGCCGACCGCCTCGCCGCGTTCGTGATGACGCAGTTTGGGGCGCAGTCGGCGGTGACGACGGTGCGCGGCATGCTGAACTATCTCAATTGGTCGGCGCAGACGCCGGGCTCCAAAGACTTCTCCGCCGCCGACTCGCCGCAAGCGCAGCGCTTCTACGACGTGCTTTGCGTCGTCACCGGCGCCGATCCTCTCACCTTCGAGGACCTCGCCAATCAGAACCTGCCTAAGGCGCGCATCGGCTTTTGCTTCGGCGACCTGTTCGGAACCAAGACCGAGTTCGACGAAATCCGCAGGGCTTTCGATCTGCGCCTGATGCCGTACGTCGACCCCAACGCCTTGACCCGCGCCCGGGCCACCGATTGGTGACCGTCCCGGCGGATCGGCGATGAACCCTTTGCATTTCACGAGGTCGTACATGAAGTTCCTCATCGCGGCGCTGGCGGCTTTGGCCGCGCTGCTGCCCCTGGCGGCGCTGCACCCCGCCCGCGCCGACGACCTGCCCACCAACAGCATGGTCATCCTCGACGACGACAACGGCGACGGCGGCTATCGGCCGGTCAAAACCAAAGACTACGCGGCGTTTCGTCTGCAAATGATCAAGCGCAAGCCGCTTGAGGAATATGCGCAGTTTATGGCGCCGGTGAAGCTGCTGAAGCCGCTCAAAGTGCGGATGGAGGAATGCGGCCACGGCGAGTTCTCTTCGCCGGCTTATCAGCCGCAAGAGCGGGCGCTGGTGATGTGCTACGAGTTCATGAAGACGATGGAGGACATCGCCACGCAGGTCGTCCAGGCCCAGGCGAAGGGCAAGAGCCCGTTCCCCTTCCCCGTCACGCATGACGGCTTCGTCGCCGGCTTGTTCGCGGGGGTGATCCTGCACGAAACCGGCCACGCGCTGTTCGACAATTTCGACACGCCGTTGTTCGGCCGGCAGGAGGACGCCGCCGACGACATGGCGGCGGTCGTGGCGCTGCAGTTCAACCACCGCGTCGCCGAACTCATCATGAACTCTTATGCCGACGTCTGGATCCTGTTCACGAAGTTCTCGCCGTCGCCGGATCAGGCGCCGAACACGAACGATCCGAAATATCCCAAGGACGAGGAAGCGCAGTGCCAGTTGGATCCGTTCTGCCATTTCTCGGACACCCACGGATCGAACGAACAGCGGTTCTACAACACGATCTGCCTGATGTACGGCAGCGATCCCACCCGCTACGGCAACTTCATCAAGCTGAACCTGCTGCCGAAAGACCGCGACTGCGTCGGCGAGTATAAGCGCGTGCGGCACGCCTTCGAACTGACGATCTATCCGTTCATCGACCACGACCTGATGCAGAAGGTGTTGACGATGACCTGGTTCACGCCGAACGAGATGAAATAGGCGGCGCGCCTCAGAGCGTCCCTGACGCGGGCTCCGCGAGCCTTTGCAGGCGACCGGGGAATCCCGCGCCATAGAGGCCGGCGGCCAGGATGAACGCCATGCCGGCCAGCGTCGTCAGCCGCGGCGTCTCGGCGAAAATCAGATAGCCCCACAGGGGCGCCCAGATCATTACGGTATATTCGACGACCGCCACCGCCTTAGCCTCCGCCATCCGATAGGCCTGGGTGAGCAGCGACATCGCCACGGCGGCGATGACGCCGCAGAGGCCCATCAGCACGAGATCGCGCAGCGAAGGCGTCGCCCAGGGCCGCACCAGAAAATCCAGCGAGGGGTGGCCAAGGCTGACCAGACCCAGGCCCTTGCAGATGAGAGCGATGACGAGCGCGCCGACGCCGTAGACCGCGTTCTGGTAGAACGCCATCACGCCGGCCGACTCCTCCGTGCCGAACTTGCGGGCGAGCGCCATCGCCAGGGCGTAGAACATGGCGCTCACGAGGCTCAGGAGCGCCGCCGGCTCGAAAAGGCCGGCTCCGGGTCTTAGGATGAGCAGGACGCCGGCGAAGCCGATCCCTAGGGCTCCCCAGGAGCGCAGGCCGACCCGCTCGCCGAGCAGCGGCGGCGCCAGTAGCGTGATGAACACCGGCGCCAGCGAGTACAATGCGATGGCTTCCGCCAGCGGCAAAGCCGGAAACGCCATGTAGTATGTAGTGTAGGACACCAGCAGGATGGCGCCGCGGGCCAGCAGCGCCCGGAAATTGCGCGTCGCCAGCGCGCCAATTCCGACTTCGGCCTGCACCAAAGCCGCCAGAATCGGCAGCGAAACCACCGATCTGATGACGATCGCCTGCGTCACCGCATACTCGCCGCTGATCGCCTTGATGATGGCGTCCTGGGTCGAGAAAACGAAAATCCCCAGCGCCAGCGTGAGCATGCCGGCGATGTTTCTGTATTGCGGGCGCGGCGTCATGGCGCGCTGTATGCGGCGGGATTCGCGCCCCGTCTACTGAGGGCCTCCGCTCAGCGCTTCTGTCGCCGCAGGCTGTCGAAATAGACGATCACGATGATCAGCAGGCCGGTGATGATGCGCTGCCAGAACGAATTGAGGTTCAGCAGGTTTGCGCCATTGTTGATCGTCGTCAGGATGAACGAGCCGAGCAGCGGGCCATAAACCGAGCCGACCGCGCCGAACAGGATGGTGCCGCCGATGACGGAGGAGGCGATCGCCTGCAGCTCCCACCCCTCCCCTTGCGTCGGGTTGCCGA
The DNA here is from genome assembly GCA_963730695.1 of uncultured Pseudomonadota bacterium. GTDB lineage: Bacteria > Pseudomonadota > Alphaproteobacteria > Rhizobiales > Beijerinckiaceae > Roseiarcus. The sequence goes on along the minus strand of CAVSSV010000022.1, from coordinate 32,708 downwards.
TGCCGATGCGCATGCCGAGCATCACGCCGACGAAGGCGGCGCAGAACGACGAGAGGATATAGGCGACATAGATCATCGCCTTGGTGTTGACGCCCGACAGGCGCGCCGCCTCGATGTTCGAGCCGATCGAGAAGAGATACCGCCCCCACCTGCTCTAGATGCAGGAAGATATAGGCGGGCACGGCGACCAGGACACCAGCAGGAACAGGTTGGGGACGCCGAAAACGCTGCCTTGCGAGAAATTGGTGAAGGTGTCGTTGGTGATCGAGATGGTCGCGCCGTTGGTGATGAGCAGCCCGATGCCGCGCAAAGCCTGCATCGTGGCCAGCGTCATGATGAACGGCGGCAGGCCCATCTGAACGATGCCGAAGGCGTGAAACGTGCCGATGGCGACGCCGATCAGCAGCGTGATGGCGACCGCCTCCCAGATCGGATAGTCCGCGCCGAGCAGCAGCGCCACGGCGAGCGAGCAAACGCCGACCACTGCGCCGACGGACAGGTCGATGCCGGCGGTGATGATGACGAAGGTCTCGCCGATCGCGAGAATGGCGATCATCGACCCCTGCCGCAGCAGGTTCTCGATGTTGGTCGGCGTCCAGAACGTGCGGGTGGCGATCGAGAGCGCGAGCCACATCAGCGCCAGCAACCCGAGCAGGGTGAGGCTGAGCAGCGCGTTGACGGCGGCCCCGCTCCGCTTCGCCGGCGGCGCGCCCGCTTGCGGCGATGTTTGAACGCTCATGCCCAGTTGCTCCCGCTCGCGCTCGCCCTAGTCCGCAGCCCGCTCATGTGCCGATCGCCTGCGCCAAAATCTCCTCGGGCGCGGCGGCTTTGCGCCGTGGCTTGCGACGATTCGCGCCGCGCCTGAACACGTGCAGCCGGTCGGCGAGTTCGTAGACCTCGGGCAGATAGGAAGAAATCATGATGATGCCGGCGCCATTGCGCAGCAGCGCGCCGAGCAACCGGTAGATTTCGGCCTTGGTGCCGACGTCGACGCCGACGGTCGGCTCGTCGAAAATGAAAAGCTTGGCGCCGTGATTGAGCCACTTGCCGATTACGATCTTCTGCTGGTTGCCGCCCGACAGGCTCGAGGCCTTGGCCGCGCGCGAGGCGGTTTTGATCTGCAGATCCTTGATCTGCTTGTCGGCATGCCTGAGACTCGTCGACCGCGTTGACGACCGGCCCGATGGTCAGGCGGTCGAAGATCGGCAGATTGATGTTGAAGCCGACGCCGAGGTTGAGGCACAGGCCCTGGTCGCGCCGGCTTTCCGGCGCCAGCGCGATGCCAAGGTTCATCGCTTCGCGCTCGCTGCGGATGGCGACGGGCTTGCCCTGCCAGACAATATCGGCCGGCGGTCGCGGGGAAGCGCCCGAACACGCTCTGCACGAATTCGCTGCGACCGGCGCCGATGAGGCCGTAGAGCCCGACGATTTCTCCGGCGCGGACGTCGATCGAGACGTCGTGGAAGCCCTTGCCGGTCAGGCCCTTCGTCTCGATCAGACGTCGCCGATCGGCACGACTGTCCTTGTGATAGATCTGCTCGATCGAGCGGTTGATCATGCCGGCGATCAGGTCGGCCTCGTTGGTGTCGGCAATGCGCTTGGTCGAGATCAGCGCGCCGTCGCGCAGGATCGACACGCGGTCGGCGAGTTCGAACACTTCTTCGAGGCGATGGCTGATGTAGACGATGGTGACGCCGTTCGCCTTCAGCCGGCGGATCAGCGTGAACAGCGCGGCGGCTTCTTGCCGGGTGAGATAGGCGGTCGGCTCGTCGAAGATCAGGAATTTCGCGCCGCGCCGTTCGGCGCGCGCGGTGGCGACGAGCTGCTGCTGGCCGATGGTCAGGCTGGAGAGCACGCGCGCCGGCCGGCAGATCGAAGCCGAGGTCGTCGAGCAGCTTTTGCCCCTCGCGGATCATCGCGCCGCTGCGCAGCAGGCCGAAGCGCGAGATCTCGTCGCCGAGGAAGAGATTGGCGGCGACGGTCAGATGCGGGCACAGCACGACTTCCTGATGGACGGCGTTGATGCCGAGGTTGATCGCCTCGTGCGGCGTCGCCGAGCGCGACCGGCGCGCCGCGCCAATAAATCTCGCCGCTGCTGCGGGGATAGACGCCGGTGAGCAGCTTGATGAGGGTCGATTTGCCGGCGCCGTTTTCGCCGACGATGGCGTGAATCTCGCCCTCTTCGAAGCTGAGATCCACCGCTTTGAGCGCGTGCGTCGCGCCGAAATGCTTATCGAGTTTGGTCAGGCTGAGCAGCGGCGCGCCAGGCGCGCCGCTGTCGTTTTTGTCGGCTGATGGCGGAATTGCGGCGCCGCATTGGCTTGCATGGATCGGCGCCTCTCAGCCCTGCTCAGACGTTTTACGTCACTTCACCTTCGGGTTGAGCAGTTCCTGCGACCGCGGCTTCGTTCATGTTGGCGGTGGTGATCAGGTTCGCGCCGGTGTCGACGTTGGCCTCGACCTTCTCGCCCTTGGAGGCGGCGAGCGCGGTCTTGATGCCGTCATAGCCCATGCGGAACGGGTCCTGCACGACAAGGCCGGCGAGCACGCCGTCGGCGAGGAACTTCACGGTCTTGTCGTCGGAGTCGAAGCCGATGACCTTGATCGTGTCGCCCTTCTTGTTCTCGGCGATCGCCTGGCCTGCGCCCTGCGCCATGATCAGGTTCGAGGCGAACACGCCGCGCAGGTTCGGGATTGGCGGTGATCAGGTCGGTCGTGATGTTGAGGCCGGTGGTGGCCTGACCGTCGGCGACCTTGTCGGCGACGAGCTTCAGGCCGGGATATTTGGCGGCCAGCTCGTCCTTGAAGCCCTTGGCGCGCTGGTCGAGCGAGCCGACGCCCGGCAGCGAGGTGATCAGGGCGACGTCGCCCTCGGGCTTGCCGTATTTGGCGGCGATGGCGGCGGCGAGGCCGTCGGCGGCGATGCGCCCGCCCGCGACGTTGTCGGTCGTCAGGAACGAGGTGAACGCCTTGGAATCGGCGGCGGAATCGATGCCGATGATCTTCACCTTCTTGGCGGCCTCGTCGATCGGCTTGCCGAGCGCCTGGAACTGCGTCGGGCGAGATCACGACGGCGGCGGGATTGCCGGCGACGGCGTTCTCGAGGATCGAAATCTGGCCGTTGATGTCGGATTCTGACTGCGCGCCGAGCTCCGGCACGTTGACGCCCAGGTCCTTGCCGGCCTTGCGCGCGCCGGCGAGCACGATCTGCCAGTAGAACGAGGTCGTGTCCTTGACGATGATCGGGATCGTCGGCGCGTCAGCCGCAGAGGCCGCAATCGGCGCGCTCAGCGCCACTGCCATGGCCGTCGCGGCCGCTATCATAAGCTTCTTCATACATTCCTCCACAAATACCGAAGCTTCCGGCCTCGGAATCGGCTTTCGGCGGTCGGGTTGGCCCCAACGCGCTTCTTCAGGAGGATATGGCCGCGGTCTTGGCCGTGGACGTCCGCATAGGCTTGCGAACGCCAAATATCCTCCCGTACCTTCAGCCGCTCCGGCATCTTGTCTGTGCCCGGATTGAACTGACGGCCTATTGTTGCGGCGATCCGTAAAGGATTGTCAAGGCGCTCCGGCGTCTTGCGGCGGTTCGCGTTTTGTAGGGCACGCGCGGTGGTCGCACGCCAAAGGCGCAGCGCTCGGGCCGTCACGATGACGACTTCGCGAACTCCCAACCACATGCGTTCGCCTCCCACGGCAAAATAGTTTGTTATCGACAAAAAACGCTTTGTCGGAGGCGGCGTCAATTTGTTTTTTATCGGTAATCCGACGGAATAAAAATCGCGGGTGCCCGCGCCGCACGCCACCGCAATCGTTCCAACGGCAGGCCTCGCGCGGATCGTGCGCCGGCGGCGGCCCGCCGCGCTCGGCTTGCCTTGCCGCGTTCGTGCTCGCTGGACATCGCGGAACAGTTCGGCGCATACGGCGGTCCCCAGAAGTTTTAGCGATCCCCCTTTCCCATGTCCGACGCCCCTCCCGACCGCCTCAGCATCGATCCGAACTCGCCGCACTATCAGGAGGCGGTTCTGACGCGTGGCATCGGCATCCGCTTCAAGGGGCAGGAGCGGCATGACGTCGAGGAATATTGCATCTCCGAAGGCTGGATTCGCGTGCCCGCCGGCAAGGCGCTCGATCGCTACGGCCGTCCGCTGCTGATCAAATTGTCCGGCCCGGTCGAGTCCTATTTCCTCGACGCCGCCGCGGGCGATGAGGCCTGACGCGGTGCTGACAAAAGAAGCCGTTCTCGAAGCGCTCGGCCGCGTTCCCGGCCCCGACGGCAAAACGCCGCTGCCGGACTCCGGCGCCATCGACGGCCTGACGCTGCGCGAAGGCAAAGTGTTTCTTTCGATCAAGGTCGATCCGCGCAAAGCAAAGCTGCTCGAGGCGATGCGCGGCGCCGCGGAGGGCGCGATCCGGCAGCTCAGCGACGTGCGCTCCGCCGTCGTCACGCTTACCGCCGAGAACGAGGCCCGCCCCGGCGACGCGCCGGCGCGTCCGCAGACGCCGCCGCCGCATGCGCATGGCCGCGGCGTGCCGGAGGCGCGGGCGATCCCCGGCGTCGACAAGGTCATCGCCGTCGCTTCCGGCAAGGGCGGCGTCGGCAAATCAACCACGGCGATCAACCTGGCCTTGGCGCTGCAGGCCAAGGGGCTGAAGGTCGGCGTGCTCGACGCCGACATCTACGGCCCTTCCCTGCCGACGCTGCTGGCGCTCGAAGGCAAGCCGACGATCGCGCCCGATGGCGCCAAACTCGTGCCGATGGAAAAATACGGCCTCAAGGCGATGTCGATCGGCTTTCTCGTCGAGCCCGGCGCGCCGGTGGTGTGGCGCGGGCCGATGGTGATGTCGGCGCTGACGCAGTTTTTGCGCGAAGTTGTGTGGGGCGAACTCGACGTGATGATCGTCGACATGCCGCCCGGCACCGGCGACGCGCAATTGACGATCGCGCAGAGCGTGCCGCTGACGGGAGCCGTGATCGTCTCGACGCCGCAGGATCTGTCGCTGATCGACGCCCGGCGCGGCGCGGCGATGTTCGCCAAGGTCAACGTGCCGGTGCTCGGCATCGTCGAGAACATGAGCTATTTCGTCTGCCCGCACTGCGGCGGGCGCACCGACGTGTTCGCCCATGGCGGCGCGCGGCATGAAGCGGAAAAACTCGGCGTGCCGTTTTTGGGTGAAGTGCCGCTGGACATCGTCATCCGCGAGACTTCGGATTCGGGCCGGCCGGTGGTGGCGGTGTCGCCGGACAGCCCGCAGGCCAAAGCCTATGCTGAAATCGCCGACAATTTGCTGCGGCGGCTGGGCTAAGGCATTGATTTCAGGGCTTTTGGCAAATTTTGGCTGATTTTGGGTTTGTGGGGAATTCAAGGGGTTAGGCTCCCCCGGGAAATTTGTGTGGCGTAGGGGGATTGTGGGATTTCAAGGGGTTAGAGGCCAAGTTCTTTGGTTTTCGCCCCTCGGCAGCACCGGCGCAGCTCTCTCCCCGCCATGCGGCGACATCCCCTCCGCCCTTGCGGAGGAGGGTTAGGGAGGGGGGTCGCACTGACCTTTCCGACATTTGCGGGCGCCAAACGCGGTTAGGTCCGAGAGACCCCCCTCCCCGACCCTCCCCCACAAGGGGGGAAGGAGTCAGCGCCTTAGGCGTCAGGCGTTTCGGTCTCGTTCGCGGAAGTCTCGGCCTCGGCGGCCTGTTCCTCCGCCTCCGCCTCCGCCGCCTTCGCCTTCGCCTCCATGTGCTCCTTCTCCAACTCCGCCAGCGCATAGGCCTGCGCCAGCGTCTGCACCTGCTCGACGAGGCCCATCCGGTTGTAGTGCTCTTTGATCATCTGGATCTTGTCGTTGAACATTTTGACCGACGCGCGCGCTTCGGGGTCTTCCGCGGGCACGTCGAGCTTGACGACTTTGGCCTGGTAGGCGTCGAGCTTTTCGAGGATTTTCACCAGCGGATAGACCGCTTTGACGTCGCCGCGCACCACCGCGTCCGCCGCGGTGCGCAGCGCCGGGCGCAAGCGGGCGATTTGCAGATGGCTGTGATCGCGCGTGGGCTCGACCCGATAGCCCTCAAGCGCCTCCTTGGCGATCTGCCGCACGCGTTCGACAGTGAGCCGGAGCTTTGAGCCGATCTCGCGATGCGTCTTGCCCTCGCGAAGGGCCTCGAGCACCCACTCGCGGCGGTCGATGTAGAATTTCTGACGCGGACGCGCGGGGTCGCGAGTGGGCGCGTTTGGGAGAGGTTGCATGCGCATGACTTTCTATAAAAAAGCAATAACGCGGGCCTAAATAGTTCATTTTCTGGAAATTGCAAGAAAATATTCTATAAATTAGAATGTGGGGATTTCGGCGCGGCCTTGCGAGCGTGTTAGCGCTCTCATGGAAGCCTCTCGGCGAAACCCTGACGTCTCAATTGCGCGGCAAACGTCTGGCGCGATGACCCAATTTCGCGACCTTCCGCCGCAAGCCCACGCACTCACAAACGCTGGCGCTACGGCGATTGGGGGCCGGCCCGCCCAAGGGTCGGGCGTCGTTCCAAAGCCCCATGCTGCTCGCGATGACGGCGTCGTGGCCGCGCGACAGCGCCGCTCGTGACGTCATCGCTTTGCGCTTGCTCGGGATGACAACCATACCGCCGCCGCTACCGTCGCACCTCGTCGGTCACCACCTCGAACCGCGCCAGTCGCGCGACGCCGAACGCCGTGGACATCGCCACGTCGGCGGCGTCGCGGCCTCGGCCCATGAGGATGCGGCCGATGCGCGGGTGATTATGGCGCGCGTCCAAGGTGTACCAGCGCCCGTCGAGGAACACCTCGGCCCAGCCGCTGAAATCCATCGGATTGACGTCGATGGGAACGCCGATGTCGCCGAGATAGCCCGTGCAATAGCGCGCGGGCACGTTCATGCAGCGGCAGAGGGCGATGGCGAGATGGGCGTAGTCGCGGCAAACGCCGATGCCTTCGCGCATGGCTTCGCTGGCGCTGCGCGTCGGCCGGGCGTCGGGTAGCTGAAGCGGATATGGCGGTGGACGAAGTCGCAGATCGCCTTGACGCGCGGATAGCCCGGCGGCAAGTCCGCCAAACTGCGACCACGCGAAATCCGCCAAGTTGTCGCTGTCGCAATAGCGGCTTGAGAGCAAGTACAGCAACGCGTCGTCGGGAAGCTCGGCGATCGCGGCGCCGCGCGTGTTCGTCAGCGGCGTCTCGTCGAGCTCGCCGCAGTCGGCGATCGTGAACAGGTTTTGGAACGTCGTCAGGCCGACAGTCGCTTCGAGGCGGGTGACCGTGTTGCCGAAAAGGTCGACATAGGAGCGCATCGGCACAGGCGGGTTCGACGTGATGCGGTCGGCCGTCAGCAGGTCCGCCGAGCGGCTCGGATGGATGTTCAATTGGAGGAGCATCGGCGTCGGAGCCGTACATTCAAACCCGATCGTAAATCCCGCTTGGATTAACATGTGCATGACCTTTGTTGTGACGGCCTCGCAAGCGAGGCGCGAACGCTGAACACGATGGGTTGCCGCCCTACGCTGCCGCGTTGCCCGCGGCCGCCTTAGTGTTGCGTCAGAAGCTCGGGCTCGGGCAGAGCGCGCACCACGACCGACACCGTCATTCCGGCGTCGTGCGCCAGGTCTCCGAAATAGGTGCCATGCAAGGGGATGGCCTGGCGAGCGTCCCGCGCGACCGCCACGCGGATGAGGTCGCGGTTGCCGACGATGCGGTTGGTGGGATCGAACTCGACCCATCCCGATCCCGGCAAATAGACCTGGCACCATGCATGCGTCGACCCGCCGCCTAGATGCGCGTCGGGGGAGTCCCTGTCGGGCACGTAGAGATAGCCGGAAACGAAACGCGCGGCGAACCCGAGCGAGCGGGCGGCCTCCATCATCAAGGTGGCGAAGTCCCGGCAGGAGCCGCGCCGCGAGGCGAGCGTCTGCAATGGCGTTTGCGTTCCGTGGCCAGTGCGGCGCTGATAGCTGAAATCCTTCCTTGATCGCGTACGTCATCGTCATCAAAAGCGCCGCGGTCTCGATCGGCCGGCCGCGGGGAACGAAGCTGCGCGCCCACCGATCGAGCAGCCCGTGAGAGTCGGAATGGTGGCGCTCGATCGAGCGCGCGAGATCGGGCATCTCGTCCGCGTCATAGGAGAACGGGTAGTAGCGCGCTTGCTCCTCAAGAAAAACTTCCGGCTCGTTGGGCGTGGTGTGCTCCAACACGATGGCGTTTTCGACCCGCAATTCGAGCGTTTCGCCCTTGAAGGTCGCGATGGCGACGCAGTTGTTGAACACGTCGTGTATCCAGCGAAGCCGATGCGGCCGAGGCTCAATGGCGAGACTGGCGCTAAGGAGCCGTTGGTCGTTGCTGTCCCGGGGCCGCAGCATCATCCGGTGCTCGCCGAGCCGAACCGGCGCGTGATAGGCATAGGTCGTGACGTGTCTGACCGATAAAATTGTCATTGAGTCTCGGGTTGAGGCGGCAAGATCGTGGACCGCCTGGGCGACGCCGTGTTCGCTTCCTATACACTTTTGCGCTCGCCGTCCCCCGCGCCAAGCGCAAAAAAGCGGCAAATGTCGCGGGGCGGGCGCGCCGAAACTGTCAAATGCGTGGCGCCGCCGCTTGGCGACGCCGCGATGACGGGCGGGGGACGGCCCGCAGACGGCGACCCGCGAGCTATGCGCGTCGATCCGTCCGGCTTTGGTCAAGGCAGGCTCAAATCGCGCGGGAAACGTCCGGGCTCATGACCCAATTTCGCGATCTTTCGCCGCAAGAGCACGCAACGCTGCTCGCGTTCAACAACGCGCACGCAATGGAGCTTTCGTGGCTCGACGCGGCGAGCCTCGCCGCCCTCCTCCGCGGCGTTTTTTACGCGCGCTCGGTCGGCGACCTCGAAGCGTTTCTCATCGCGCTCGACGAAACCCATCCAAGCTACGCCAGCCCGAATTATCTTTGGTTTCTGGCGCGCTATCCGCGCTTCGTCTATGTCGACCGGCTGGCGGTCGCCGCGGGCGCGCGCGGCAAGGGCTACGCGCGGATGCTCTATGCGGACCTCATCGATCGCGCCGGGCGCGCGCGGCACGACACGCTCGTCTGCGAGGTCAACGCCGACCCGCCCAATTCGGCGTCGGACGCGCTGCATCGCTCGCTCGGTTTTGAGGAGGTCGGCGCGGCGGCGATCCACGGCGGCGCGAAGACGGTGCGTTATCTCGCGCGATCTTTGCGGCCCGGCGCGCCGGCGTTTTCGGGACGGGCTTAAGCCTTCACCGCCCCCGCCGACAGCCCCCCCTGCCAGAAGCGCTGGATCATCAGAAACGCGAAAATCACCGGGGCGATCGACACGAGCGATCCCGCCATGACGGTGGTGTAGAGCAGCGCGCCGCCGCTGCCGCCGGCGGCAGAAGCGTACCAATTGGCGAGGCCGACCGTGACTGGGAAATGCTCAGAGGAGTTGAGCACGACCAGCGGCAGAAAATAGTTGTTCCAGCTCGCCACGAACGCCAGCACGAACACCGTCGACACCGCGGGCATCACCAGCCGGAAAGCGAGCGTCGAAAAAATGCGAAATTCGCCGGCGCCGTCCATGCGGCCGGCGTCGATGATGTCGTTGCTGACGGCGTCGTCGATATAAGCGCGCATCAGGAACACGCCCTGCGGAAACACCAGTTGCGGCAGGATCACCGCCCAGGCGGTGTCGAGCAGCTTGACCTGGCTGAGCAACAAAAACAGCGGAATGACCAGCGCCGTCTGCGGGATCATCACCGCCCCGAGCACGAGCGCGTAGATGAACTTCTTCCCCACGAATTCATACTTCGAGAACGCGTAGCCGGCGAGCGTCGACACCAGCGCGGAGCCGACGCCGGCGCACAGCGCGTAGAAGAACGAATTCCATAGCCAGGTGCTGAAGATCCCGCGGTCTTGCGTGAACAGGTCGTGCAGGTTCTGAAACAAGTGGAAGTCGCTCGAGAACCACAGCCCGAAGGTGCCGAACAGGTCGGGGTTGGTCTTGGTCGAGGCCGCGATCACGTAGAAGATCGGCACGAAGGTGTAGATGAAATACAGCGCCAGCACCGTCGTCAGCAGCCAGCGGCTGCGCCGGAATTGCCCCGAGGCCTGCGTCTTGCCGACGATCGCCATCAGGCGGCCCTCCGCCGGCTGGTGACGAGCATGAAGACGTAGGAGATCACCGCCGTCACGCCGCCCAGCACAAAGGAAATCGCGGCGGCATAATTGAACTGCTGGCCGATGAAGGACAGCGTGTAGGCGTAGATGTTGGGCGTGAAGGAGGAGTTGATCACGGTGCGCGCGACGTTGATCAGCAGATAGGGCTCGGCGAACAATTGCAGTGAGCCGATGATCGAAAAGATCACCGTCACCAGAATCGTCGGCGCGATCAGCGGCAGCTTGACATAGACGGCGTGTCGAAAGGCGGTCGCCCCGTCGATGAGCGAGGCCTCCTCAAGCTCCGACGGAATCGCCTGCAGCGCCGCGAAATAGATGATCATGTTGTAGCCGGTGTATTCCCACGTCGCGATGTTGGCGATCGAGGGCAGGATCGTCGCAGGCGCGAGAAAATCGGGCTTGGGCCAAGCGAAGGCCTCCGCGATCTGCACCAGCGGGCCGGAGACGGGAGAATAGAGATAGCCCCACAGCAGCGCGGCGATCACGGTCGGCACGGCATAGGGGATGAAGAAGGCGATGCGGAAGAAACTCTTGAGATAGACGATGCCGCTGTCGAGGATCAGCGCGAACAACAGCGCCAGCCCGAGCATCACGGGAATCTGCATCAGCGCGAACTGCACCAGCGTCAGCACGCCGCCCCAGAATTTCGGATCGGCGAACGCTCGCGCGTAGTTGTCGAAGCCGACGAAGCGCGTGCCGCCGACGAGCGCCTTGCGATAAACGCTCTGATCGAGCGCGTAAAACAGCGGCACGATCAGAAAGGCGAGGAAGAGCAGCAGGAACGGCAGCAGGAAGAGATAGGGCGCAAAGCTGCGGCTGAAGGCTTTGGATCGCCTTCGCCGCGGCGCAGCGGCTGCTGCGGCGTTTGCGACCGCGTCGACCATATTCCCCTCCGGCGGAGCGCCTCCTTTTTAGGAGCGACGCGGCACGTGTATCGCGGAGCGCCTGTGACGGCGCTCCGCGGGTTTGGATTACTTGACGGTGTAGCCCTGGTCCTTGGCGTAAGCCACGATCGCGTCCTGCACGCGGTCGAAAGCGTCCGCCAGGGTGCCCTTGCCGCCGATGGCGGCCGCGAACTCGTCCTGCAAGTGGGAGTTCACGTAGTCCTGGAACGGCGCGAACTCAAAGCTCGGGTCGACATGCGCTTCGGCTTCCGCGAAGATCTTGTTGACCTGCTGGTCGCCGTAGAACGGGAACTTGGTCTCCAGCACGGCCGGGTCGTTCAGCACCTCTTTGACGACCGGGAACAGATATTGCTTCTGGTTCCAGTATTTCGCCGTCTCGAGATTGCCGCCCATCCACATCGCGAAGGCGGTGGCCTCCTTAAGGTGCTTGGTCGCCGCGAAGGTGGAGAAGTTCGAGCCGCCCCAGTTGGAGACGACATATTCGCCCTTCTTCCATTGCGGCATCTTCGCTGCGCGCCACTTGCCGACGCTGTTCTTCATCGAGGAGATCATCAGCACGGGGCTCCATGCCGCGCAGACCCAGCTCGCGACCTTGCCGCTGTCGAAGGCGGCGAACCAATCCGCCGTCCAGGCGGGACCCGTGTCGATCGCCTTGGCGTCGAGCAGCTTCTGCCAATAGGCGGCCCATTCCTTGGCGATCGGATCGTTGATCTTGATCGTGATGGTGGTCCCGTCGGTATGGAACGGACGCCAGCCCTTCTGCCAGAGCACGCCGGCGGTCCAACCTGCGTCGGACGCCGCCGGGAAGTTGGCGATGTAGGAGCCGGGACTGTTCTTGGCGATCTTCAACGCGGCTTCAGCGAAGTCGTCCCAGGTCTCCGGCGGCTGCACGCCGTTCTTGCTGTAGACGTCGTCGCGGTACAGCAGGCCCATCGGGCCGGAATCCCACGGAATGCCATAAACCTTGTCGCCGTCCGAGGCGGCCTTCCAGGTCCAGTCGACGAATTTGTCCTTGATGCTGTTGGCGCCGGCCGAGCCCATGTCGGCGAGGGCGTTGAGGGCCCTAAAGCTCGGGATGGAGTTGAACTCCATCTGCGCGACGTCGGGGATGCCGGTGCCGGCGGTGAGCGCATCGCGCAGCTTCTGATAGTGCGGGCCGCCCTGCCCGACGTTCTGATAGTTGATCTTGATGTTGGGGAACGCCTTCATGAAGGCTGCGACCATGTCCGGATCGCCCGGGGTCCATGCCCAATAGGTCAGCTCCACCACGTCGTCCGCGCGGGCGACGCCGCCGCCGAGGGCACTGGCGGCGCCAAGCGCCGCGCCGGCCCGCAGGACCGAGCGCCTGCTCCAAGCGGGCCCACCGCCGCCACGACGATTTCCGGATTGCTCCATAGTCTTCCTCCCAGTTTGACCGTTGCGAAGTGGCGAAGAGCCCTCACGCATGGTTTGCTTATACTGGAGAAAACGCGAAACGAAAGGGGTGTAGGGGCGCCGTTCTAACCGTTGAGCTTTATTCTAAATCTTTGGAGCGCGTTCCCATCAAATGGCGTCGTCAGCGCCCTTGTGCTGCGCAATTGCCTTGAAGGCGAGGCTGCTCTCCTGCCGCGCTTGCGGGGAAGGGGGACCATGCGAAGCATGGTGGAAGGGGTTGCGGTGTGATGCCTCGTCTGCCGATTAGGACGCGGCGGCGGAACTCCTCTGTAAACGATCAAACTGGGTCGTACAGCCCGCTCCCCCTCCCCCACTTCGTGGAGGGAGGAGAAGCACACCCAGGCATGCGACGTCATGACCCCAGAAGGAGTGTCGGTTAACGTGTGACGCCCGATGTCGGACACGCCGTGTACGCAAAGGGCCGGAAGCATCGCTGCTTCCGGCCCAGAAAACCTGCTTCGCTATGGCGCTTAGTTCGCCGCCGCTTCGTTGTCGATCACCGGGCCGGAATCCTTGCCCTTGGCGCTCTCGTCGCGGTCGACGAATTCGATCACTGCGATGGCGGCGTTGTCGCCGGGGCGGAAGCCGGCCTTCATGATGCGGAGATAGCCGCCGTTGCGGGCCTTGTAGCGCGGGCCGATGACGTCGATCAGCTTCTTGGTGAGAGCTTCGTCCTTGAGGCGCGCGATCAGAATGCGGCGGGAGTGCAGATCGCCGCGCTTGCCGAGCGTGACCAGCTTCTCGACGACCGGGCGAAGATCCTTCGCCTTCGGCAGCGTCGTGGTGATCTGCTCGTGCTTGATGAGGGCTTGCGCCATATTGGCGAACATCGCCAGGCGATGTTCAGACGTGCGATTAAAGCGCCGCTTGGCGCGTCCGTGATACATAGGCTGTCTCCTTCTTGCCGCCGCCGTGCCAAGGGTCGGACGGGATCATCTTGCCCTCTGCGATTATTCGCCGAGGGTTCCGGCTGAGAGCAGCGCTTTCAGCCGGTCTTCACTCTCCTCCGCAAGGAGGAGAAAAGCTCAGTAGTGTTCTTCGAAGCGCTTGGCCAGCTCTTCGACGTTCTCCGGCGGCCAGCCGGTCACGTCCATGCCGAGGTGCAGACCCATCTGCGCCAGCACTTCCTTGATCTCGTTGAGCGACTTGCGGCCGAAGTTCGGCGTGCGCAGCATCTCGGCTTCCGACTTCTGGATGAGGTCGCCGATGTAGGTGATGTTGTCGTTCTTCAGGCAGTTGGCCGAACGCACGGAGAGTTCGAGCTCGTCGACTTTCTTGAGCAGCGCCGGGTTGAAGGCGAGCTCTGGAATGGCGCGCTGGGCTTCCTCGCGGCGCGGCTCTTCGAAGTTGACGAACACGCCGAGCTGATCCTGCAGGATGCGCGCGGCATAGGCGAGCGCGTCCTCCGGCGACAGCGCGCCGTTGGTCTCGATCGTCATCGTCAGCTTGTCCTTATCGAGATCCTGGCCCTCGCGGGTGTTCTCGATGCGGTAGGACACCTTCTTGACCGGCGAAAACAGGCTGTCGATCGGCATCAGGCCGATCGGCGCGTCTTCGGCGCGATTGCGGTCGGCCGGCACGTAGCCCTTGCCCGAGGTGACCGTGAACTCGATGCGGATGTCCGCGCCTTCGTCCAGCGTGCACAGGGCATGGTTGGGGTTGAGGATCTGGATGTCGCCGGAGGTCTGGATGTCGCCGGCGGTGACGACGCCCGGGCCGCGCTTCTTCAGCACGAGGCGCTTGACGCCATCGCCCTGCATTTTCACCGCGACGTCTTTGACGTTGAGCACGATGTCGACGACGTCCTCACGGACGCCGGGGATCGAGGAGAACTCGTGCAACACGCCATCGATGTGGATCGAGGTGATCGCGGCGCCCTGGAGCGAGGACAGCAGCACGCGGCGCAGCGAGTTGCCGAGCGTTTGGCCGAAGCCGCGCTCAAGCGGTTCGGCGACGACGGTCGCCATGCGGCGCGGGTCTTCGCCCGGGTGCACTTCAAGCTTCTTGGGCTTGATCAATTCCTGCCAATTTTTTTGGATCACGGCGGTCGCTTCCTTTCCGCGATGCTCGCTACGGCGTGTAAAGGACGCCAGCGGCTAAATAGGGACGCGGAGGGCGATTTGCCGCCCCCCGGCAATTACAAACGCAAATAACGCTTAAACGCGGCGGCGCTTGCGCGGCCGGCAACCGTTGTGCGGGATCGGGGTCACGTCGCGGATCGACGTCACCGAAAAGCCCGCGGCCTGAATCGCGCGGAGCGCCGATTCACGGCCCGAACCCGGACCCGAAACTTCAACCTCAAGCGTGCGCATGCCGTGTTCGGAGGCCTTCTTCACCGCGTCTTCGGCGGCGATCTGGGCGGCGAACGGGGTCGACTTGCGCGAGCCCTTGAAGCCCATCGTGCCCGAGGACGACCAGGCGATGGTGTTGCCCTGCGCGTCGGTGATGGTGATCATGGTGTTGTTGAACGTCGAATTGACGTGCGCGACGCCGGAAACGATGTTCTTGCGTTCCTTGCGCCGAACGCGGGCGGCTTCTTTGGCCATCGGTCAGGTGCCTCTTATTTCTTCTTGCCGGCGATCGGCTTGGCCTTGCCCTTGCGGGTGCGGGCGTTGGTGTGGGTGCGCTGGCCGCGGACGGGGAGCGACTTGCGGTGACGCAGGCCGCGATACGCGCCCAGGTCCATCAACCGCTTGATGTTCATGCCGACTTCGCGGCGCAGATCGCCTTCGACGAGATAGTCCCGGTCGATGGTCTCGCGGATCTGCAAGACTTCAGCGTCCGAAAGCTGGGCGACGCGACGGTCGGCCGGAATCTTCACTTTCTCGCAGATCTCCTCGGCCTTCTTCTTGCCGATTCCGTGGATATATTGAAGCGCAATGATGACGCGCTTGCCCGTGGGGATGTTGACGCCTGCAATACGAGCCAAAGCTCACCTCTCCATGTGGGGCCGGAGCCTCGTTGCGCGAGACCCGCAGCATGGGTTAAACTCTGACGTCCGGTGGAGGCCGGCCCTTGTCAGAGCCCTGAGCGCAAAAAACCCCTCGCGCGAGAAAGGCTCGCGCCGGGATCGATTTCCGTCGGGATGGGCGCTCCTAGCGAGGCGCGGCATTGCTGTCAATCAGAATCTGACGAATTTTTAACAGCTGTGTGCCGCCGCATGGCTGCCTTGCGAGAAACGCCCTGATTGTCGCTACTTGACGCTGGAGAAGGCCGTCGGCGTCAGGAAGGAGCTGGCGACGTTGGTCAGGATCTGCCCGTCGGCCTCGCTGGCGGTGCGGGCGGCGAGCCAATCCGGATCGGACTGGAAGGCGACCCACTTTTTCTCGCGCTCGGCCATCGACTCCCAGGCGATGAGATAGGTCAGATCGTTGCTGACCGGCCCGATAAGCGTCGTCCAAAAACCCGCCTGCTTGATGCCGTGCTTTTCCCACAAGCGCAGCGTCGCCGTCTCGAAGCGCTTGAGCAGCGCCGGCAGCCGGCCGGGAAGGCAGGTATAGATGCGGAGTTCGTAGATCATCGGGGCTCGCTTGGCGACGTTTCCTGGCCGTCCTTCGCCCGTTTGGGGAACTGGCGTCAAGACGCGGGAGGGTGTGCGGGCCCCTAGCCTACTGAGAAAACGGCGGAAACGGTTTGCCTCGCGACAACACACATCAGCGCGAGGACTGCGCCCCCCTCCCCCTTGCGGGGGAGGGCCGGGGTGGGGGTCTCTCCGACCTTTCCGCATTCCGCACGCGGCAAACTCGGAGAGCGCAGTGCTACCCCCCGCCCCAGCCCTCCCCCGCAAGGGGGGCGAAAATCTTCCGCCGCAACCGAGCTGTTTTCTTCCAGCTTCGCAGTCCCTACTTCAACTCCGCCGGCGTCAGCCAATCCACCTTGCTGACTCTTGCCATCAGATCCTCGTCGATAAACGGCTCGATGGTCTTTTCGAACGCCAGCTTGAGCTGTGCGAAATCCTTGGCGCAATGGTCGGCGCGGGCTTTGGGCAGCCAGCCGCGGTCGATGAATTCCTGAAACGTCTGGGGGTCGCCGCCGTAGGCGAGGCACAGCGTGTTGTACATGCGCTGGCTCGCCGTGCCGTGATTGTCGGAGAAATAGACGCTGCCAGACGCCTCGCCCGGCGGATCTTTCTTTGTCGCCCAGTAATAGGCGAAGCCCTTGATGATCGTGCGCTCGATGTCCTTGTTGAATTTGAACGCCATGTAGGTCGCCATTTCGTCGGCGGCGTCTTCCTCGCGGCCGAACACCGGCACCCGCAGCATGTGGAACATCATGTGGCCGCTCTCGTGCAGCGCGGTGCCCATGAAGTCGCCGACGATCGAGGCTTCGCGCGTGATGAAGCCGTCGTCGGTCGCCGTTTCCGGCGCCGCCTTGATATCGGCGGCGACGAACTCGTAGCAAAGCCTGAGTTGCCGCAACACCGGCGTGTAGTAGGCGTTTTCGCCATGATCGGGCAAGTCGTGGTTGGGGTCGCATTCCAGCATCACGACGTCCAGATGCGCCGGCAAGCGCAACGGCGACAGGAAACGCTGGATCTGCTCGAGGACCTTGCGATCCTTCATGTAGGTGTAGACGCCGTTCAGCTCCGGCGAGATCGGCTCCTCATAGACGATGCCGATCTGCGGATTGGGCGGAATGTCCTGCCAAGTTTCCGCGAACGCCGGCGCGGCCGCGACCAAAGGCGAGAGCAGCGCAACGACGCGCGCAATCGGAGAGCCCATCCAAGCGAAGGCTTTCATTTCAACGCCGCCGGGATTTCATCTGAGGTCAGCCACTGCGTCGCGCGCACTTTGGTCAGCAGATCCGGGTCGACGAACGGCGCAATGCGCAAGTCGAATGCCTGCCGCACTTGCGCGAACTCGCCGGGGCAATAGCCGATGCGATAGTCGGGGATCTGGTGCACGTGCGATCCTGGCGAGGGCGCGCCGGCGAGATAGCGGAAGGTGAGCGGATCCGCGCCATAGGCCATGCACAGGAAATTGTAGAAGCGCTGCGCCTCGGGCGACACTTCCTGCGCAAAATCCCCGCCCGTCCAGGCGTGCTCCGAATATTCGAAGAATTTCGCGGTGCCGAGAATGGTCGACTCGGCCACCTGGTCGCCGAACTGCGTCATCATGAACGCTGAGACCCGGTCCGCCGCGTCGTCTTCGCGTCCCCACACGGGGATCTGCAGCAGGTCGAACACGGCGTAGGCGACCTGATGCAGCGCCGCCGCGACGAACGTGCCGTAGATTACCTGCACCCGCTCTTTCGGATCGCTGGTGTTCTTGTACGTGATAGCGACGATCTTCTGCACGAGCTCGTAGCAGATCGTCGCAGGGCCGCCGGATTCGTATTCGACGGAGTCGGCGCCGCATTGCGCCAAGCGAATGGTAAGCGGCTTCGGCAGGCGCAGCGGCGACAGCATGCCCTGCAGACGTTCGAGCACCTTGCGGCGGCTGAGCGCCTCATAAAACAGCAGGAATTGCGGGTCGGCCGGTTTTTCGTAGGCGATAGCGATCTGCGACGTCGACCCCAGGGACGGCGCCGCTGCTGCAGGCGTTGACGAAGCCGCGGTGGGCGCCGGCGGAGAGGTCGGCGCCGACGCATCGTCGGCGAGCGCGGCGGCCGCATTCATGATCAGCGCCGCGGAAATCGCGGCTGCAAGTCGCCACCGTCTCATCGCCGCGCACCCCGGGTCTATCGCCGCGCCAACGCCTCCGGCGCGAGGCGCGTTCGCTTCGTCAAACTATTTCGAGGAAGGCATCAAGAACAATTGTGGGCCGGCGGGCGCGGCGCGCGAGGCGAGGATGTCATTCCCGTTCTTAGGCGAGGCGGCGGCAGCGGCCTGGATCGGCGCAAAGCCAGCGCCGGCGAGATCGCCGGGAGCGATCAGCTTCAAATCGATCGGCGTCGCCATCAGCGTAGCCGCAGGCGCGATCGCGGCCGCCCCGCTCAGGTTGGCGACGAGCGTGCTGGCATTCCCGGAAAGCGCTGCGCCGGTGGCCAGCGGCGCGGACTTGGCCGACGCATCGACGTGCGGCGCCTTGATCGGCGGCAGATGGACAGGGGCGACCAGAAGCCGTGCGGCCGTGGGCGGCGACGCCAGCGCGCCGAGATCGTCGGCCCTCGCTAGCGAAGCGCCGAAACCTCCGGCCGTGAAAAACACCGCAAGCGCGAACGACAGGCTTTTCTTCATAGCGCGGCTCCAAAAGCGACGATGAGTTCGAGCTAGGGGCGAATTCGGGCGGATTCGTGGGCTTTTGGCGGAAAAATTGCACGACAACGCAGCGGCGCCAAGTAAAAAATTTGGCAAAAACGGCTTGCTTCCTCAGGGGTACATCGGCTTTAACTTTATCTCCGCTCTTCCCAAGGAGTTCGACATGCGGTCTTTGACCTGGGCCACGGTGTTGGCGCTTGTGTTCGCTCTGGCCGGAGGCGCGGCGATGGCGCAGCCAAGACCGGGAGGCGGCAACGTATCCGGCGGCGTCTCGGGCGGCGGCGGCGGCAAGCCGGGCGGCGGTGGCGGCGCGGCGCCGCAGGGCTTGATCCAGCAGTTCAACGCCGAGCAGCTCGCCCAGCTTTTCACGGCCGCCGGCTTTGCATCGGAAGTCTACGAGAACAAAATCGACGATAAAACCACCGTCCGCATGGTCCGAACGCAGTTCTGGCCCAATGACACCAGCACGTTCGGCGGCGCCTATGGCGTGTCGTGCCTGACCGACCATCCGGACAACTGCCAGGGCGCAGCGGTGTTCGTGAATTTGGGCAAGGCCAACGTTGACGCCGCCTGGCTGAACGCTTGGAACTCGCGCATCTACTACGTGCGCGCCAGCAACAACGACGACGGCTCGTTGATTTTCACCTATTACCTCATGTTCGCGCCGGGCGTGAGCGCGGATTGGGTGAAGGTCGCCGTCGCGACCTTCAAAGGCGCCGTCGACCTATCGACGGACTTCAAGCCGTAAGCGGCCAAAGGCCGAGCGCCGCGTCTGACCTCGCGGCGCTCGTCCAGGACATCCGCGCCTGCCAGGTCTGCGCGGCGCATCTTCCGCTCGGGCCGCGGCCGGTGGTGCGTCTCGGGCGCGGCCTCGCGCCGATCCTGCTGATCGGCCAAGCGCCGGGGACGAAAGTCCACGCCAGCGGCGTGCCGTGGGACGATGCTTCCGGCAAGCGCCTGCGCGGCTGGCTCGGCGTCGAGCCCGCCGACTTCTACGACGAAGACAAGTTCGCGATTATGCCGATGGGGTTTTGCTACCCCGGCCGCCAGGGCGGAGGCGATGCGCCGCCGCGCCCGGAATGCGCGCCGCTGTGGCACGAGCGTGCGCTCGCGCATTCTCAGCAAGCGAAGCCTCACGGTGCTAATCGGCGCCTACGCGCACGAGCGCTATCTCGGCGCGTCGCGTGGAAGCACCCTTGCGGAGACCGTTGCCGCCTGGCGCACGCACCTGGGACGCGGCTTCGTGCCCCTCGTCCACCCCTCCCCGCGCAACATCGGCTGGCTGAAGGACCACCCGTGGTTCGAAGCCGAGGTCGTGCCGGCCTTGCGTGAGCGGATCGCCGAGCGGCTCAGAGCACCTTTCCCGGGTTGAACATATTCTGAGGATCGAGCGCCGCCTTGATCGCGCGCATCGTCGCCAGCGCCGCCGGGTCCTTGAAGCGCGGCAGCACGCCGCGTTTGCTCACGCCAATGCCGTGTTCGGCCGAGATCGAGCCACCAAGCTTGGCCACCACGGCGAACACCGCCTCCTGAATCTCCGCCGTCTTGGCGCGAAAAGCGACGGGGTCGGCGCCGATGGGCTGACTGACGTTGAAATGGATATTGCCGTCGCCCGCATGGCCGAACGCGACGAGGCGCGAGCCCGGCGCCGCGGCCTCAACCGCCGCGCCGCCCAGGATGTAAAGCGCCGGCACGTCGGCGACGCCGACGGAGACGTCGTGTTTCAGCGACACGCCCTCTTTCATCTGCGTGTCCGGCATCGTCTCGCGAATGCGCCAGAAGGCGTTGCGCTGCTCGAGCGAAGCCGCAAGGTTCGCGTCCTCGATCAGGCCCTGCTCCAGCGCCTCCTCGAAAAACGCCGCCGCGGCGTCGCTGAGATCTTCGCGCGGCGACCGAGGAGATCTCGATCAGCACGTACCAGGCGTGCTTGCCCGCGAGCGGTTCGCGCACGCCCTGCACGTGGCGAAACTCGAAGTCGAGGCAGATGCGCGGCAGCAGCTCGAAGCTGGTGACCTCTTGCGCAAACCTTCGCTTGGCGAGCGACAGCAGTTCGAGCGCCTTTTCCGCGCTCTCCAAGCCGACGAAGGCCGTCGCCTGCGCGCGCGGCGTCGGGAACAGTTTCAGCGCCACGGCGGTGACGATTCCGAGCGTGCCTTCGGCGCCCACGAACAGGTCTTTGAGGTCGTACCCCGTGTTGTCCTTGCGCAGCTTGCTCAAGCCGTTGAGCACCGTGCCGTCGGCGAGCACCACCTCTACGCCGCGCGTCAGTTCGCGGGTGTTGCCGTAGGACAGCACGGCGACGCCGCCGGCGTTGGTGGAGACGTTGCCGCCCACGGTGCAGGTGCCTTCTGAGGCGAGCGACAGCGGATAGAGCCGATCATGCGCCACCGCGGCGGCCTGCGCCTCGGCGAGCGTCGCGCCCGCCTCGATGATCATCGTGTCGCTGGCCAGATCCACCTCGCGCACCGCCCGCATGCGCTTCAGCGACAGCACGACCTGGCGGCCGCTGGCGTCGGGAATTTGGCCGCCGACCAGGCCGGTGTTGCCGCCCTGCGGCACAATGGCGACGCCGAATTCTCGGCAACGCTTGACGATGTCCGCGACCTCGGCGGTCGAACCTGGGCGCAGCACCGCAAGCGCCTTGCCGTAGTAGAGTTTGCGCGGTTCTTCGAGATAGCCCGCCTTCACCTCGTCGTCGGTGACGACGTTTGTGTCGCCAAGGATGGCGCGGCAGGCGTCGAGAAAAGCCTTCAACTGAGGACGCCCTTGGCTCGGCGGCGGTGCGCGCTGCGCGTGAATGTCGCGACGATTTCGACATGCTGGGAATAGCGGAACTGATCGATCGGCGTCACCACGCCCATGCGATAGCCGCCGTCGCGAAGTATTTTGGCGTCGCGCGCAAAGGTCTCGACATTGCAGGAGACGGCGACGACGATGGGCACGGCGCTACTGGCCAGCGCCCGCGCTTGTCGCTCGGCGCCGGCGCGCGGCGGATCGAACACGACGCCGCCGAAGCGATCAAGTTCGGCGCCCTGCAGGGGCCGCATGAAAAGATCGCGGATCTCGACCGCGATGGCCCGCCGCCCCGTGAGCCGTCCGCTCGCCTGCGCCAGCGCTTTCACCGCAGCCGCCTCGCCGTCGACGGCGAGCACGTCGTGCCGGCGCGCCAGCCTCAGCGCAAACGCGCCGCTGCCGCAAAACAGGTCGGCGACATTCTTGACGTCCGCCAGGGCGCCGACGACGCGCGCCGCAATCTCCGCCTCGCCCGCCGTCGTCGCCTGCAGGAAGCCTCCGGGCGGGAGCGCCACCGCGACGCCGTCGACGACAATCGTCGGCTCGCGCCGCTCGATGAGCGTCTGCCGATGCACGGACAGGCGCGCCAGATCGAGCCGCTCAGCGCGTTTGACCAAAGCACGGGCGATGTCATCGACCGGCGGTCCGAGTCCGCGGATGTCGACATCGAGGCCGCTGTCGACCGCAGTGACCTGGATGTCGAGCGGTTTGCCTGCCCCGGCGCAGGCCTTCGCCAGATCGTGCGCGATCTGCGGCGCGCCGTTCAAGGCGGGGCACAGCACCGGGCAAGCGGGAACATCGACGATCTCATGGGAACGCCGGCGCATGAAGCCGACCTCGATCGCCCCGTCCGGCCCAAAACGCGCATGAAAAATCGCCCGCCGACGCCCCTCGCCTCCGGCGTCGACCAGCGGCGCGACCTCGGCCTCCAGCCGCGCTTTGGCGAGGCCGTCGACCACAAGCTGCCGCTTCCAATTGGCGTAAAGATCCGGCCCGAAGTGTTGCGTGGCGCAGCCGCCGCAACGGCCGAACAGCGGGCAGAATGGGGAGGCGCGCTCCGGGCTTGCCGCGTCGATCGCTTCGAGCCGCCATCCCGCTTCAGCGCGCTCGGCCCGCACCCTTTCGCCGGGCAACGCGCCGAACACAGCCTGGCCGCCCTCGGCGGAGACGCCCTCCCCTGCGGCGTTGAGCGATTGGATATGAAATTCAGCCTGGTCCGTCACGCCGCGCGGCATAGAGGAATTCGATGGCGCCGTCTCCCCCTGGGATTGGCGAGGGCATTTGCCCGATCGTCGTCCAGCCGAGGCTCTCGGCGGACTCGCGCACAATATCCTGGGCGCGGATCAGATCCGCCTCCTCGCGCACGCGGCCCTTCACCAACGCCGCGCGGCCGGCCTCAAATTGCGGTTTCACCAGCGCGACAAGCCACGCGCCGGGCGCGGCCAGCGGCAGCACGTGAGGGAAGATCTTCGTCAGCGAGATGAAGCTGACGTCGAACGTCAGCGCTTGCGGCGCGCCGACGTCGGCGGATTTTAGCGTGCGCGCGTCCGTCTCCTCGAGCACGCGCACGCGCGGCTCGCGCCGCAAACTGTCGGCGAGCTGCGCGACGCCGACATCGACCGCGACGACGTTTGCGGCTCCGCGCCGCAGCAGCACGTCGGTGAAGCCGCCAGTCGAAGCGCCAACGTCGAGGCAAAGCCGCCCCTCGGGGCTTAACGCGAAAGCGTCGAGCGCCCCCGCCAGCTTGACGCCGCCGCGCGAGACGTAAGGGTGCGCCTCGCTGGCTTCGAGCGCCGCGGTTTCCTCGATCAACTCCGAAGCTTTGCGGACAAGCGCACCATCGGCGCTGACAAGCCCCGCCTCGATCGCCGCCTGCGCGCGCGCCCGGCTCGCGAAAATCCCACGCGCGACCAGAAGGGCGTCGATGCGCTTGCGCATGGGCCCTTACGGCGCCGGGCCCGTGGTCTCGCGCAGCACGAGTTCGACCGGCCAAAGCTCGTGAATCTCCGAGACTGGCCGGCCTCGCAGGGATTGCAGCAGCAGCTCGCCAATACGGCTGCCGGCGGCGCGCATCGACGAACGAGTCGTCGTCAGCGCCGGCTGCATCTGATCGGCGTTAAGGAAGGGAAACACGTCGTCATGGGCGATGACGGAGACGTCGCGTCCCACCGTTAGCCCCGCCGCGCGCACGGCGCGATAGACGCCGATGGCGCTCATCATCGATCCCGCCAGAAACGCCGTCGGCCGCGGCGATTGCTCGAGCAGCGAGCGCGCGAAGTTGTAGCCGATTTCGTCGGTGAAGCGGCCGTGCACAATATAGCTGGGGTCGGGCACGATGCCGCGCGCCAGCAGCGCCTCGCGGTAACCGCGATTGCGGTGCTCGGCGAAGGTGCGCCCCTCCGGGCCGTTGATCATGGCGATGCGCTTGTGGCCGAGATCGAGCAGATGCTCGCTGGCGCGGCGCACGGAGCCTTCATTGTCGATGTCGAGCCAAGCGTGCGGCACGCCGATATCGGTGCGTCCGTGGATGATGAAGGGCATGCCGATCTCGGCGAGGAGACGCGCGCGCGCATCGTTCGGGAACGGCGAATGCAGCACGATGGCGTCGACGTTCTTCGACAGCGCCAAACGCCGGTAGATGTCGATCTCGTCGAGCGACGTCTCCGTCGGCGTCAGCAGGATATCGACGTTGTTGTCGGCGAACTGCTTGCCCAGGCCATAGAGGAATTCGCTCATGTGCACTTCGGCCTGCAGATCGAGCGCGACGCCGATCGACCCGGCGCGCCCCGTCGCCAGCCGGCGCGCGTTGGCGTTCGGACGATAGCCGAGCTCGGCGGCGGCCTCGCGCAGGCGCTGGCGCGTGGCCGGGCTAACCTCGGGATAATCGTTCAGGCCGCGGCTGACGGTCGTTGGCGACAGCCCGACGCGTTTGGCAAACTCTTTGAGCTGCATCGCTTGCGGACGCCTCGGGGTTTCCTCAAATTCGCTCGCCGCAGCTTATTGAAAGCGCTTTCAATTTTCGCCGCGACAGCGCTTGGCGCGGAACCTAGTCTGCACGCCGCAAAAAGCCAAGAGGCTTCTCCGCCGATCGTCCGAATCGGCGCAAAACGACCGCGAATGCGGCCCTTTTCGACATTTCCCGAACTATTGACGTCTTTCGTGAGCGAAGCTTGTCTTGACTCGCCAAAAGCGCTCTGACAAAAAAGAAATTGTAAGCGCCTTTGAATTTGCCGGGTCTCGCCTGTTATCGGCGGGCGCCCGAGTTCAAATCGGGGCCATAAGGGGCCGGCTCACCAAGGGCTTGCCTCAAAGTTTTGAATGGGACGAAACCTGGGAGGACTATATGGCGTTCCGCACATTCGCCGCGGCACTTTTGACGGCGACATTCATGACCGGCGCGGCGCAAGCCGCCAATCTTTCCCTCGTCTCCGGCGCGACCGGCGGCGACTTGGACTTCATGCGCAAGCAGCTCGACGTCTTTGAGAAACAGACGGGCGACAAAGTCACCATCACCCCGATGCCGTCTTCGACGACGGACCAGTTCGGTCAGTATCGTTTGTGGCTCGCCGCCGGCAACTCCGACATCGACGTCTACATGACGGACGTGATCTGGGCGCCGCAGCTCGCCGACCAATTGGTCGACCTGACCAAAGCCGGCGGCGCCGCTTCCAAGGACCACTTCCCCGCCATCGTCGAGTCGCAGACCGTCAATGGCAAGCTCGTCGCGATGCCGTATTTCACGGACGCCCCGGCGCTGTTCTACCGCAAGGACCTGCTCGACAAGTACTCCCTGCAGCCGCCGAAGACCTGGGCGGAGTTGGGCGACGACGCCAAGAAGGTTCTCGCCGGCGAGAACAACAAGGACCTGCAGGGCTTCGTGTTTCAGGGCAACGCCTATGAAGGCCTGACCTGCAACGCGCTCGAGTGGGTGAAGTCCCACGGCGGCGGTCAGATCGTCGAAGCCGACGGCAAGATCTCCATCAACAACCCGAAGGCGGCGGCCGCGCTCGACCAGATCAAGTCGTTCATCGGCACGATCTCGCCCCCCGGCGTGCTCGCCTACCAGGAAGAAGAAGCTCGCGGCGTCTGGCAGACCGGCAACTCCGTGTTCATGCGCAACTGGCCCTATGCCTTCGCGCTCGGCAACGGCGCCGACTCCAAGATCAAGGACAAGTTCGACGTCGTTCCGCTGCCGTCGGCCGGCGAAGGCACGACCTCGGCGGCGACGCTCGGCGGCTGGAACCTGGCGGTGTCGAAATATTCCAAGAACACCGACGAGGCCATCAAGCTCGTGCTGTTCCTGACCGGCAAGGACGTGCAGAAGGCGAACGCGTTGGAAATGACGCATTTGCCGACGATCTCGTCGCTCTATGCCGATCCGGACATCGCCGCCAAGCAGCCGGTGCTGGTGAAGTGGAAGGCCATCTTCGACAACGCCGTGCCGCGCCCGTCGGCGCCGCACCAAGACCAAGTACAACGAAGTCTCGGCGGCGTTCTGGTCGGCCGTGCACGACACGCTGTCGGGCAAGGGCACCTCGAAGGACAATCTGGCCAAGCTTGAAGTCAAGCTCGCGACGCTGAAGGGCGCCGGCTGGAAGTAAGGGTTCAGCGCCGCGTCGGCTGACGCGGCGCAACGCAAAAGACCGCGCGGGATTGGCTTTCCGCGCGGTCCAAGAAAACAAGACCCTTCCGCAAAGACGTCGAGCGGCGGCCGCAGTCCGCTAAGCCCGACGCACGGATGGGGCGGAGCAGCTCGCAAGGGGAAACGGCCCATGACGACGCAAAGTATCGTGCCTCGCCGCAGATATCGCGGCGCTCGAAAAGCCCGTCCAAAGCGATCTCACGCGCGACCGTCTGCGCTCTGCGTATATTTTCCTGGTGCCGATGTGCCTAACGCTGCTGATCGTGGCGGGCTGGCCGCTTGGCGCGCTCGATCTGGTTCAGCCTGACCGACGCCTCGACCGATCATTTGAACGAAGGCCAATTCATTGGCTTCGCCAACTATTTCAGCTGGATCAAGCTCGACAGCGGCCAGACCGTCTACACCGGCGTGCTGGTGGACCCGGAATGGTGGAACGCGGTGTGGAACACGCTCCGCTTCGCCTTCATCTCGGTGATCCTCGAGACGGTCGCTCGGCTTGGCCGTGGCGCTGGTGCTGAACGCCAGCTTCCCGGGCCGCGGCATAGTCCGCGCCGCGATCCTGGTGCCCTGGGCGATCCCGACCATCGTCTCGGCGAAGATGTGGTCGCTGGATGCTCAATGACCAGTTCGGCATCATCAACGACCTGTTGCTGAGGCTGCACCTCATCGCCGAGAAGATCGCCTGGACCGCGACGGATGCGACCTCGATGTACGCCGTGCTCGCCGTCGACATCTGGAAGACGACGCCGTTCATGGCGCTGCTCATCCTCGCCGGCCTGCAGATGGTGCCCAACGACATCTACGAAGCCGCGATGATCGACGGCGTGCATCCGATCAAGGTGTTCTTGGAAGCTGACGCTGCCGCTGGTGCGCCCGGCGCATCATGGTGGCGGTGATCTTCCGCTTGCTCGACGCGATGCGCATCTTCGACCTCGTCTACGTGCTGACGCCAAACAGTTCCGCGACCAAGACGATGTCGGTCATTGCCCGCGAGAACCTCTTCGACTTCGACAAATTCGCCGACGGGCTCGGCGGATGTCGACGCTGCTGTTCCTGATCCTGCTGGTCGTGCATCGTGCTTTATCATGTGGCTGGGTCGCGTCAACCTTTCGGGTGAGGGAGGACGCTGATGGTCGCCAACATCGCCAAGAAGGGCTTCTTCTACCTCTTCATCGTCGCGATCGTCGTATATTCGGTCTTTCCGTTCTATTACGCGATCATCACCAGCTTCAAAACGGGCACGGAGCTGTTCGAGATCATCCTACCTGCCCGACGTCAGTTCAACCTCGCGAACTACAAGTCCGTGCTCACCTCGGGCGGCTCGGGGATGACGCTGGCCGACATCTTCACGCTGAACATCACCGGCTTCCCGCGCAATCTCGTCAACTCCATCATCGTCTCGGCGCTGGTCGTCTGCCTCGCGCTGCTGATGGCGGTGACCGCCGCGTTCGCGCTGTCGCGCGTGCGCTTCCGCGGCCGCGGCCTGCTGCTGATGACGATCCTTTGCGGTGTCGATGTTCCCGCAGGTCGCCGTGCTCGCCGGCCTGTTCGAGCTGATCCGCGCCTTCGGCCTCTATCAACACGATCTGGGCGCTGATCTTCTCCTACATGATCTTCACCCTGCCCTTCACGGTCTGGGTGCTCACCACCTTCATGCGCGACCTGCCGATCGAGATCGAGGAAGCCGCGATCGTCGACGGCGCCACGCCCTGGGTCATCATCACCAAGGTCTTCCTGCCGCTGATGTGGCCGGCGCTGGTCACCACGGGCCTCCTCGCCTTCATCGCGGCGTGGAACGAGTTCCTGTTCGCGCTGACCTTCACGCTCGGACAATCTGCACCGCACCGTGCCGGTCGCCATCGCGCTGCTCACCGGCGCCAGCCAATGCGAAATCCCCTGGGGGCCGATCATGGCGGCGTCGGTGATCGTCACCGCGCCGCTTGTCGTTCTCGTCCTCATCTTCCAGCGCAAGATCATCGCCGGCCTGACCGCCGGCGGCGTCAAAGGCTGAGGGACATCCCATGACGAAGATCGTGCTCAAGAACGTCAAGAAGTCGTTCGGCCCCGTCGCATGTCATCAAAGGCGTCGACCTCGACATCCAGGCGGGCGAGTTCATGGTGTTCGTCGGCCCGTCCGGCTGCGGCAAGTCGACGCTTGCTGCGCTTGATCGCCGGGCCTCGAGGACATCACCTCCGGCACGCTGTCGTTCGACGGCCAGGTGGTGAACGAGAAGACGCCGTCCGACGCGCGGCATCGCCATGGTGTTCCAGTCGCTACGCGCTCTACCCGCACATGACCGTCTACGACAACATGGCCTTCGGCCTGAAGCTGCAACGGCCGCTCGCCGGACCAGATCAGACGCCGCGGTCGAAAAGGCGGCCGAGCTGTTGCAGATCAAGCAATATCTCGATCGTCTGCCCAAGCAGCTCTCGGGCGGCCAGCGCCAGCGCGTCGCGATCGGCCGCGCGATCGTGCGCGACCCGAAAGTGTTCCTGTTCGACGAGCCCCTGTCGAACCTTGACGCCGCGCTGCGCGTCGCCACGCGCATCGAGATCGCCAAGCTGCACCACGACATGGCCAAGACCACCATGATCTACGTCACGCACGATCAGGTCGAGGCGATGACGCTCGCCGACCGCATCTGCGTGCTGCGCGACGGCCTCGTCATGCAGGTCGGCACGCCGATGGAGCTCTACGAGCGGCCCGCCTCCACCTTCGTCGCCGGCTTCATCGGCTCGCCCAAGATGAACTTCCTCAACGGCGCGTTCGCCGCGCCCTACCGCGCCGACACCATCGGCGTGCGGCCGGAGCATCTGATGCTGGCGCAGAACGGCGGCTGGGCCGGCTCGCTCGTGCACAAAGAGAATCTCGGCTCGGACTCCTACGCGTTTGTGGACCTCGGCCTCGGCGGCGAGCCGATCATCGTGCGCTCCGACGAAGCGGCCGGCCTCACCGTCGGCGCCAAGGTCAATGTGGCGCCGCTCACGCAGGACAAGGTGCATCGTTTCGACAAGTCGGGCCTGCCCGCGGCCGCGTGACGCGTTCGCCTCACGATATTTTCATCGCAACGCCGCGCGGAGCCTTGGGCGCCGCGCGGCGTTGCGCGTATAGGAACTCATCTTTGCGGCCGCGCTTTCCGAGGCGTCCGCACCCAGGGAGATTTTGACGATGGCCATTCGCACGATCGTGTGGGGCGAAAACATCCACGAACGCATCAACAAGGCCGTCGCCGAGGTCTACCCCGACTCCATGCACGAGACGATCGCCAGGACCCTGCGCGCCGAAGGCGACATCCACGCCGAGACGGCGACGCTGCAGCAGGACGAGCACGGCCTGACCGAAGCGCGCTTGAAGGATTGCGACGTGCTAGTGTGGTGGGGCCACAAGGATCACGGCGCCGTTCAGGACGCCATCGTCGAGCGCGTCGCCAAGCGCGTGTGGGAGGGCATGGGCCTGATCGTCCTGCACTCCGGGCATTTCTCGAAAATCTTCAAGCGGCTGATGGGAAGCCCCTGTGCGCTGTCGTGGCGCGAGGCGGGCGAGCGCGAGCGGCTGTGGGTGGTCAACCCCGGCCATCCGATCGCGCGCGGCCTCGGCCCCTGTTTCGAGCTTGAGAACGAAGAAATGTACGGCGAGCCCTTCTCCGTGCCCGAGCCCTTGGAGACGGTGTTCGTCTCCTGGTTCCAGGGCGGCGAAGTGTTCCGCTCCGGCCTCACCTATCGCCGCGGCGCCGGCAACATTTTCTACTTCCGCCCGGGCCACGAGACCTATCCGACCTATCACGACGCGACGGTGGGCAAGGTTCTCCGCAACGCCGTGCGCTGGGCCAACAACGTCGACGGCGCCTGGAAGACTGTCCATGCCGCGCCGAACGTGCCGGTCGAGAAGGCCATCGAGCCTATCGTCGAACGGGGCCCGCGGTTGCACAAAGCCGGCGAAGCCGGCCTACGCTGAGAGAGGACTTTTCGATGCGTTTGTTGTTTCTCGGCACCGGCAGCATGGCCAACGCCCAAGCCGCGCATTTCTCCAAGATCAAGGGCGTGAAGATCGTCGGCGCCGTCGACACCCAAGAGGCGGGGCTCAAGGCGTTCTGCGAAAAGCACGACGTCAAGAGAAGCTTCGCCACGCTTGAGGAGGCGCTCGCCTGGGGCGACTTTGACGCGGTGACCAACGTCACGCCCGATAACGTGCACTACCCCACGACGATGCAGGCGCTCGCCGCCGGCAAGCACGTGTTCTGCGAAAAGCCGCTGGCGACAGACGCCAAGAAAGCCTTCGCCATGACCGAGGCGGCCGAGAAGGCCGGCCTCGTCGGCATGGTCAATCTCACCTATCGCAATGTCGCACCGATCCAGGCCGCGCATAAGATGGTGAAATCAGGCGAGATCGGCGAGATCCGCCATGTCGAGGCGAGCTATCTCCAGAGCTGGCTGGTCTCGAAGGCCTGGGGCGACTGGCGCACCGAAAGCCGATGGCTGTGGCGCCTGTCGCAAGAAGCACGGCTCGAACGGCGTGCTCGGCGACATCGGCATCCACATCTTCGATTTCGCGCTCTATGGCGCGAACGCCGAGGTGGAGAACGTGTTCTGCCGCGCTGCAGACGTTCCACAAAGCCAAGGGCGACAAGATCGGCGAATATCCGCTCGACGCCAACGACAGCTTTGTCGCCACCGCCGAACTGAAGGGCGGCGCGCTGGCGACGATCCACGCCTCCCGCTTCGCCACCGGCCACCTCAACGACCTGCGCTTGCGCGTCTACGGCGACAAGGGCGCGCTCGAAGTGCTGCACACGCCGAAGGGTTCGTGGCTGAAGACCTGCCTCGGCGCCGACTACGAAACCGCGACGTGGAGCGACCGCGAGGCGCCTGCGGTAGAGACCAACTACGAGCGCTTCGCCAAGGCAGTGAAGAAAGGCTCGACCGTAGAGCCCTCCTTCCGCCGCGCGGCGGAGATGCAGAAGCTGCTCGATGACTCCATGGTGTCGGACAAGAAGCGCAAGGAAGTGGCGGAGTAACTACGCCTCATCGCTCGCGCGCGCCGTTTTGTCGTCGATCGAGTCGTCTCGCGCTAAAGCCCTTCTCCCCTTGCGGGAGAAGGTGGCCGAAGGCCGGATGAGGGGTCGGTCCGACTGGGCGCCATGGTTGCCGCGAGGGCGCGCGGCATCGACTTGGCACTTGAATTCGTAGAGCGTTGCCTTGCGGGAGCAACCCCTCATCCGGCGCTTCGCGCCACCTTCCCCCGCAAGGGCACGGCTGTCCGGGGAAAGTCACGCATAGCTGAAGGCGATCTGGTTTGGGCTTGATCGGTCTCGTTTTTTATTTGGGTTTGTCGGCGGCGGCTTCTCGATGGCTGCGAGACGGCGGCGGGAGAAGAGGCAGAAGCCGACCAGTTCGGTGAACCTGAGGATGTCGAGCTCGGTTTTCACCGTTTTGGCGGCCCAGCGCAGCAGAACGTAGGCGATCATGGCGGCGTAGATCTGCAGCTTGATGGCGTTTTCGTTGGTTCCGAGGAACTTGCGTAGTTTCAGGTGCTGCTTGAGCCAGCGGAACAACAGCTCGATCTGCCAGCGGCTCTTGTAAGCTTGGGCGATTTCGACGGCCGGGCGCTCCAGGTCGTTGGTCAGGACGGTGAAGGATTTGCCGTCCTGCTCGCGCTCAACGTGGATGAGGCGCAGCGGCATGTCGAGCTTGGAGTCGCCCTTGCTGGCGAAGGCGACTTCCTGGTCGCCGACGATGGCGAAGCCGTCGCCGCGAGCGATCTCGCATGGGCGTTCCTTCTTCACCGCCAGCCGCATGCTGGTCTTGGGCCGGGTGACGAAGAAGGCCTTGGCGTCGTGGATCTGCGTCCACCAGCCGTAATGGCAATAGCCCTTGTCGAAGACATAGGTGAGGCCGGCTTTGGGCGCGAGGGTGCGGCCGATCGGGGCGTCGTTGACGTTGGCGTGGGTGATGTCGAGCAAGGCCGGCAGGTCGCGGGCGGGATCATAGACGACATGCACCTTCATGCCGCGGATGTGGCCGTTGGACTTGGCCCAAGCGAAGGCTTTGCCCAAGGGGATCGGCGTGGAATCGATCAAGCGCAGCATGGCCCCGGCGTCGGCGCGGGCGCCGCGGTCGGCCAGTTTGGCGACCATCGCGAAGGCCTCGGCGAACACCGCCGCCGGACGGCGCACGGCTGTCCGGGGAAGATTTGGGGGCGAGTCAAAAGGTCGCGGCGCATGTCCCGTCTTTTCAAGGAATTCCTTGGGAATCCTTGGTATTTTCCGTCTGCCAAGACTCAGAAAATCGCAGGACGGGACATGCGCTTCACTCCTACCATTTTCAGCCAGCTCGTCGAGCCCCTGGACCGGCGCCGTTTCCAGGGGATCGTTGAGCGCCATGACGGGGACGCCTACGACAAGTCGTTTCGCAGCTTCGACCATCTGATCGCGCTGATCCACGCCCAGCTCAGCGGCGCCGACAGCTTGCGCGGGCTGACGGCGAGCTGGAACGCCCACGCCGGCGCGCACTATCATCTGGCGGGCGGCGAACTGGCGCGTTCCACGCTCGCCGACGCCAACGCGCGCCGTCCG
>CAVSSV010000021.1:0-53530 GCA_963730695.1 uncultured Pseudomonadota bacterium | reverse complement strand
AGCAGCGCCGCGCTTTGAAAGCGCGCGTAACCGATCAGCGCCATGCCGATCAGGGCAATTCCGGCCGCGATCACCGCCGTGCCGCGCGGCCGCTCGCCCAGCCACGCATGCGCCAGCGCGATCGTGACAAAGACCTGCAGTTGAATGACCAGCGAGCTCAGCCCGATCGGCATCCCCAAGCGTATGGCGATGAACAGCAGCCCGAACTCGCCGACGCCGATCAGCAAGCCGTACAGCGTGACGATGAAAGCGGACGCCTTGGGGCGCGGCACGAAGAACACCGCCGGCACGGCCGCAAAAAGGAAGCGGAACCCCGACAGCGCGAGCGGAGGCGTCGATTCGACGCCCATGCGGATGAAAATGAAAGTCAGACCCCAGGTGACCGCGACCGAAAATGCAAGTCCGACGTCGCGCCCGCTCACGCCGGAGCAGCGGGCGTCGCCGCCGCCGCTTTGGCGCGCGAGCGCTCGATCCATTTCACCGCGAGCACGGAACCTTCATAGAGCGCGATCATCGGCAGCGTGAGCGAGGCCATGCTAATAAGGTCCGGCGGCGTCAGCACCGCCGCGACGCCCGTCACGCCGACGATGGCGTAGCGCCGCATCGCCACCAGTTGCGCCGCGCTGACCATGCCGACATGGCCGAGCAGCGTCAAAAATCACCGGCAATTGGAAAGCGATGCCGAAGGCGAAGATCAGCGTCGTGATCAGCGACAGATATTCGTTGACCTTGGGCAGCAGCTCGATCGTCGCTTCGCCCGGCACGTTCACCTGCTGCAGCGACACCGAGAAGCGCACCAGCAGCGGCATGACGACGAAATAGACGAGCAGCGCGCCGGCGAGAAAGAACACCGGCGTAGCGAACAGATACGGCCGGAACGCCTCGCGCTCCTTGTTGTAGAGGCCGGGCGCGACGAAACGATAGATCTGCGTGGCGATGATCGGAAAGGCGATGAACGCCGGCGCCGAACATGCTGAGGCGACGTTGGTGTAAAACTGCTCGAGGAAATGCGTCGCGATCAACGTCGCTTTGTCCGCGCCGACGACATGCACATAGGGCTCGACAAGAATGTTGTAGATCGTCCGCGAAAAATAGAAGCAGATGAAAAACGCGATCAGGAAGGCCCAGATGCCTTTGACGAGCCGCCCGCGCAGCTCAATCAAATGATCCATCAACGGCGCTTTTGTCGCGTCGATGTCGTCCTGGCTCATTTGGCGGGTTCTTCAACGGTTCCGGCGTGCGCGAGCGGCGCCATTTGCGCGCTCGGTTCGGGTGCGGCCACCACGCTAGCGGGCGCGACAACTTCGGGACCCGTCACGAACGTGTCGACCGGCTTGGCCGCCTCTTTCAGCGCAGGCTCCAGCTCTTTCTTGATGTCGGCGACAGGATCGAACGTGGTGTTCACGTTCGCCGCCTTTTCAAGCGAGGCGAATTCCTGCTTCACCGATTCCAGGTCCGCTTCTTTGATGGCGTCCATGAACTGGTTTTGAAAGTCGCGCGCCATGCGGCGCATCTTGGTGATCGTCTGGCCGACGGTGCGCATCACGCGCGGCAAATCCTTCGGGGGAATCACCGCAATGGCGATGATCCCGAACACGAGGATCTTGCTGAAATCGAGGTCAAACGGAAACATGTCGGCCCAAAGCGCTGCGAAGCGCCCGGGGCGCTCCGCCTTTCAAGTCGGCGCGAAAACGATCCGAGGGATCAGTTTACGTTGTGCGGGTCGCGGATGTCGGCGGCCACCGCGCGGGGCTCCAAGCTCTTCGGAGCGCTCGCGCTCGCCGTCGAGGGGACCGGCGCGTCTTCGTCGGCCAAGCCCTTCTTGAAGGACTTCACGCCCTTGGCGACGTCGCCCATGATGTCCGAAATCTTTCCCTTGCCGCCAAACAGCAGCAAAGCGATCGCTGCGAACAGCATCCAGTGCCAAATGCTCAAACCACCCATGGAATTCGTCCAATTATGGCGGGCGTACGCCTGCCGGGCCAGAAACTTGAATTAGAACCTAGGGCGAATAAGCGGCAAAAACAAGGATGCGCTTGCGCTTGTCCGCCGGGCCTTGCCTCGTGGTAAAGCGCTGCGCACCGTTCGGCTTTCGAAGGCGCCAGGGGGAGAGACAAAATGTCAAAGACGGAAGATCGCTTGAGGGAGCTCGGCCTGACGCTGCCAACCCCGGCCGCCCCGGTCGCCAACTACGTGCCGGCGGCGCTGACGGCCTCGCTGCTGTTCGTCTCGGGCCAATTGCCGCTCGGGTCTGACGGCAAGCTGGCCGCCGCCCACACCGGAAAGCTGTCCGTCTCCTCCCCGATCGAAGACGCCCGCGAAGCGGCGCGCCTCGCCGCCATCAACGTGATCGCCCAGGCCAAGGCGGCCGTCGGCGACCTCGATCGGGTGACGAGAGTGGTCCGCCTCGGCGGTTTCTTTTCGGTCGATGAGCAATTCAACAGCCTGCCGCTGGCTATGAATGGCGCTTCCGACCTGTTCGCCCAGGTTTTCGGCGAGCGCGGCCGCCACGCCCGCACCACGGTCGGCGTCGCCTTCCTGCCGCTCAACGCGCTCTGCGAGGTCGAGGCGATTTTTGAGATCGCGGTTTGACGGTTTTCGCTCCGCAATGGCTGATGGCGCGGCCGATCGCGCACCGCGGCCTGCATGACGCGGCGCGAGGCGTCATCGAAAACAGCTTTGAAGCGGCCGAGGCCGCCATCGCGGGCGGCTTCGCCATCGAGTGCGACGTTCAGCTGAGCCGCGATGGCGAAGCGATGGTGTTCCACGACGATGCGCTCGACCGCCTGACGAGCGCAACGGGGGCGTTCGGCGGGCGCGACGCGCGCGAACTTGGCGGCCTTACACTGCGCGGCGGCCCCTCCGGCGTGCCCCACACTATCGGCGTTCCTCGCGCGCATCGACGCGCGCACGCCGCTGATCTGCGAGATCAAGAGTCTATTCAAAAGCGATACGGGCCTTGCCCGCCGTGTCGTCGCGCTGACGGCCCCCTACACAGGCGCCCTCGCGTTCAAAAGCTTCGATCCCGACGTCATCGCCTTCGTCCGCGACTTCGCCCCTCGCGGCCCTGACGGCGCGCCGCGCCCGCTCGGCATTGTCGCGATGGCGAGCTACGACGCGGCCGAATGGCACGACCTTACCGATGCGCAACGGCGGGACTGCGCCTCGTTCGCGCACATCCAGCGCACCCGCCCCGACTTCATCTCCTTCAACGTCGATGACCTGCCCCACGCCGCGCCGACGCTGCTCAAGGCGCTGACTGGCGCGCCGACGATGACCTGGACGGTCGCCAGCCCCGCGCAGCGCGCCCGGGCCCAAGCGTTCGCCGACCAGATCGTGTTCGAAGGCGCGGGCCGGCCCTAGGCGCCGCGCGCTAGCACCAATGCCGCCCAAGCGGGCAAACGAGCATGTTGTTGGGGCAGCAGCGGTTGTCGCCGGGCGCCGCCTGCCAAGCGGGATTGTACGAGGAACCGCCCGTCCGCCAACGGTAGTACGCGATCCGACGCGCGGTCGTCGCGTGTTGGGTCAAGCGAATTGTCGCTTTGGGAAAAGTGACCTGCGGGTTTTGGCTATCCGGATCCTCTTGGGCGGCGCGAAGACGAAATTGGTCGGCGCGCGCCGGGTCTGCAGGTCCCACCAGTCCGTGGTCGTAGAGAATGGCAAGGAACTTCATTGCATAGCCATCGTGCATACTCGCGGCCTGCAAAAAATATTGCTCAGCCGCGACGTAGTCCAACGGCGTGCCCGCGCCGTTAAAGCAGGCGATTCCCGCCAGCGACAGCGCGAACGGATTGCCGAGTTCGATCGCCTTCTCGTAGAGCGCAAGCGCCCGTGCGGCGTCGCGTGGCACCCCCGATCCGCTGCCGTACATCGATCCGAGATTGGCGATCGCGACCGCGTTGTTCGCCGCTGCCGACTTGGTCAAATAGTCGGCCGCCCTGACGGGGTCTTTCACCGCGCCCAAGCCATTTAAGAACATGTAGCCCAAGGTGAGTTGCGCTTCCGCGTCGCCTGCGTCCGCGGCCAGCAGGGAGGTCCGCTGGGCGTTCAAGTAGTCCTTGGCGCCGAAATAGGCGGTGCCGAGCAGCGTCTGTAGTCGGACGGATTTGGGATCGGCGGCCGACGCGGCCTTGCAAACCACAACCGCGCGCGGCCAGTCCCGGTGCTGCCGGATCGCCAGGATCTCGTCTGGCGTCGAGAACGGCGGGGGTCGCCTGGCCAGCTTTTCGCACTCTGCCGCATCGCCGGTCGCCTGAACGTCAGGCGCCGTCGTCGGATCGCCTGCCGGCGGAGACGCACCGG
Source organism: uncultured Pseudomonadota bacterium (assembly GCA_963730695.1). GTDB lineage: Bacteria > Pseudomonadota > Alphaproteobacteria > Rhizobiales > Beijerinckiaceae > Roseiarcus. The sequence goes on along the minus strand of CAVSSV010000021.1, from coordinate 49,228 downwards.
GCGTCGGCACGGCTCCAGGATCGTCGCTCTGGATGGTGATGAGCGCGAGGCGGACAGGGGCGCCGTCGGCCTTGGTCTGCGCAAGCGGTTGCGCGGCGGCCGCAGAGGTCGCCAGGCAAACCGCGAGAATGAGCGCCAACGTCTGCGCGCTCGCCGACTTTCGCTTCATCCTACAATTTCCTCGGTACAAGTTTGCACTAATTCTACAAGACTAAATCGTTATTAACGCTAGGAAATCTTGTCCGCGATGGGCGATGCGAGCAACCGCCCGCAACGTGTCAGTTAGCACCAATGGCGGCCGAGCGGACAAACCAGCATGTTGTTAGGGCAGCAGCGATTGTCGCCGGGGGCCGCCTGCCACGCCGGATTGTACCCGCCCCCGCCGCCGTTCCAACGGTAATAGACGATCCGCCGCGCGGTCGTCGCATGTTGGGCCAGGCGAATGGCGGCCTTCGGAAACGTGACGTCAGGGGTCGAGTTGTCCGGATCCTCTTGCGCGGCGCGCAGGCGGAACTGATCGGCGCGCGCGGCATCCGTCGGCCCGACGAGCCCGTGGACATAAAGCACCGCCAGGAACTTCATGGCGTAGCCGTCATGCAGGCTCGCGGCCTGCAAGAAGTACTGTTCGGCGGCGACATAGTCGCGCGGCGTGCCCTTGCCGTTGAAGCACATCACTCCGGCTTGCGAGAGCGCGAAGGGATTGCCGAGTTCGATGCCTTTCTCGTACAGCGCGAGCGCTTTGGCGGAGTCCTGCGGGACGCCCCAGCCGTTGCTGTACATCGACCCGAGATCGGTGACCGCGATGGGGTAGTTCGCGACGGCCGCCTTGTTGAAATAGTCGACCGCGCGGAAGTAGTCCTTCACTACGCCAGAGCCGTTCGCGAACATGAATCCTAGGTTGACCTGCGCGTCCGGATAGCCCGCCGCCGCCGTCAGCGAACGCTGGGCGCTCATGTAGTCCTTGGCGCCGACATAGGCGGCGCCGAGCAAAGACTTCAGCTTGACCGAATTCGGGTCGGCGTCGGCTGCGGCCTTGCAAACGACGATCGCGCGCGCCCAATCCCGCTGCCGGCGCACAGCGATGATATCGTCCGGCGTTGAGAACGGCGGGACGCGCCTGGCCAACTTTTCGCACTCTGCGGCGTCGCCAGTCGCCTGCGCGGGGGTGGCTGACGGCGCCGGAGTTTGGACGGGCGTCCCTCCGGCGTCGTCGTTTTGGATGGTGATGAGCGCGAGACGTTCGCTTCCCTCGCCCATTTTAGGCGCGGCTTCAGCCGCAAACGCCGAAGCTGACGCACAAGCCGCCAAGACAAGCGCCGCAGCTTTTGCGGTCGCGGACCATCGCATCATCTTCGACTTTCCTTGCATTCAAGGACACGGATTTGCATCGCGCATGGGCGACGTTAGAGCGCGCGGCGGGTCTTCGGCAATGCGACAGAGCGCCCGCGCGCCAGATGAAGCGCGGACGTATTGTTTTCGTGGGAAACGGGAATGCCGCGCTATTGCGGCTGCTGGCTCAGGTCCATCGGCGCGGCCGGCGCATTGATCACGTTGGGGATCTTGCGAACCTTTTTCTTCTTCGCCACGACCGTCGGCGTCGGCGTGGGCTGCGCGTTCGGGTCGACCTCGCCCGGATCGGGCGTCAGCGCCGGCGGCGGGGCCATGGCTTCGGCGACTTGCGGCTTGTCCTTGATGACCTCCGTGCCGCCTTTGCAGTCGGTCAGCCAGACGTCATAGACGGGGTCCTCGACGCCATGCAGACCGGGGCTGTCGGCAAACATCCATCCCGAGAAGATTGAGCGATAGGCCTTCTTCTCGTCGGTCTCGCCCACCTCGACAAAGCCGTCGGTGTGCGGCGCTTCGGTCACGGGGCGAGAGAAACACACGCGCGGGGTGATCTGCAGCGTGCCGAATTCGACGGTCTCGTCGATATTCACTTCAAAGCTGAAGATGCGCCCGGTGATCTTGTCCAGGCCCGCGAACACCGCGATCGGGTGCTTGATCTTGTCGGCTTGCGCCGCCGTCGCGCTCAGGCACAGACATGCCAATATCGGGGCCACCCAGCCTAATCGCGCCATAAAGCAGCGAACCTTTCCTTCAATCCGGACGCGGCGCTAGCGGCCAACCTTGGCGCCAGCAAGGCGTCGCGCGGTCGGCTTAGGGCGCCCAGGCCTGATAGTCGCCTGATGAGGCTTGGCGCTGCCCGGGCCCAAGCGTCGAACCCAAGGGGCGAATCGCCCGCGCGGTGCCGGTCGGGTTGGCCATATGCGGCCGCTCCCAGGGATGCGGCTGGTAGGTCTCGTCGGTCGGGGGAACGTCAACGGTGTGGTGAAGCCAGCCGTTCCAGCCCGGCGGGGTCTTGGAGGCCTCCGATTCGCCGTTGAAGATCACCCAGCGCCGTTCGAAGCCGAGCGCCGGATCGATCGCGCCGCCCTTGGAGCGGTAATAGGCATTGCCGGCCTCGTCCTTGCCGACGAATTCGCCGTGGACCCGGGTGTAGCGAAGCGTGTTCAAGGTGGCGCCGTTCCACCAGGTGAAGAAGCGCAGCAGGAAATCGAACATCGCCGCCCTGAAATAAGAGTGCCGTCGAATGGCTTCTATGGCGGGCAACTCGCGCGCTGTCCAGCGCAAGGGTGACGCGGCAAATTCCTGGCAAGCGATTTATTTGCGATCCGTCCTGGAAAAGACCGAATTACAACTTGCGGGCCGCCGCCGACTCGGCGGAAGGTCGCCTTTCGTGAGCGTCATTTACGGCTTGTTAATCGTCGTAGTCCACAATATATGGTGTCAGCGACGTACTCGACCCCTAGCCCTGGTCACCGACGGTGACTAAAGCAGCGGTCGAAAAGTGATTTCGTAACGGAAGTATTGGTGTGCGTTTCTCGTTGACCATCGGGCCGTCATAAGGCCCGGGGCCGGAACGCGAGGGGATATCGGGGATTATTTTGGGTTGGGGCGCCGCGCGCATTCGTGCGCGGTTAAGAGCGAGCTTTGCCTCGCGATGTCTAGAGCTTGGGACGACGACAAATGCGCATTGAACGGCACTACACCGCTACGGGAGCCTCGCCCTACGACGCTATCCCCTTCGCGACCACCAAGAGCGAAATCCGCAACCCCGACGGGTCCGTGGTGTTCTCGCTGCCGAAGATGGACGTGCCGGAAGGCTGGAGCCAGGTCGCGGCCGACGTCATCGCCCAAAAGTATTTCCGCAAGGCGGGCATCCCGGCGCGGCTGAAGCGCGTCGAAGAGAATGACGTGCCGTCGTTCCTGTGGCGCTCGGTGCCCGACGAGGAATCGTTGGAGGCCTTGCCGAAAGCCGAGCGCTTTGGTTCGGAAACCACCGCCAAGCAAGTGTTCGATCGTCTCGCCGGCGCCTGGGCCTATTGGGGCTGGAAGGGCGGCTATTTCGACACTGAGGAAGACGCCCAGACCTATTACGACGAAATGCGCTTCATGCTGGCCAAGCAGCTTGCCGCGCCCAATTCACCGCAATGGTTCAACACCGGCCTGCATTGGGCCTATGGCGTCGATGGCCCCGGCCAAGGCCATTATTACGTCGATTATCAGTCCGGCAAGCTGGTGAAGTCGAAGTCGGCTTACGAGCACCCGCAGCCGCACGCCTGCTTCATCCAGTCCGTCGCTGACGACCTCGTCAACGAAGGCGGCATCATGGATCTGTGGGTGCGCGAGGCGCGCCTGTTCAAATACGGCTCCGGCACCGGCTCGAACTTCTCCGCGCTGCGCGGCGAGAACGAGCGGCTGTCGGGCGGCGGTCGTTCCTCCGGCCTGATGTCGTTCCTCAAGATCGGCGACCGCGCCGCTGGCGCGATCAAGTCCGGCGGCACCACGCGCCGCGCGGCGAAAATGGTGGTGCTCGACGTCGACCATCCCGATGTCGAGGCCTTCATCGATTGGAAGGTGAAGGAAGAGCAAAAGGTCGCGGCGCTGGTCGCGGGCTCCAAGACCGTCAAGAAGCATATGAAAGCCGTGCTGCGCGCCTGCGTGAATTGCGAGGGCCCGGGCGATGATTGCTTCAACGTCGAGAAGAACCCGGCGCTCCGCCGCGAAGTGAAGCTCGCGCGCCGCGCCGACGTGCCCGATGGCATGATCAAGCGCGTCATCCAGTTCGCCAAGCAGGGCTATCGCGATCTTGAGTTCGACACCTACGACACCGATTGGGAGTCTGAGGCCTATCTCACCGTCGCCGGCCAGAATTCCAACAACACGGTGCGCGTCGCCGACGATTTTCTGCGCGCGGTTGAAGCCGATGGCGAATGGAAGCTGATCCGCCGCACCGACGGCAAGGTGCACAAGACGTTGAAGGCCGCCGATCTCTGGGAGCGTATTGGCTACGCCGCTTGGGCCTCAGCCGATCCCGGCCTGCAATACCACACCACCATCAACGACTGGCACACCTGCCCCGCCTCGGGCCCGATCCGCGCCTCCAATCCGTGCTCGGAATATATGTTCCTCGACGACACCGCCTGCAATCTGGCCTCGCTCAACCTGCTCGGCTTCCGCGATCCCGAGACGAAAGTGTTCGACGTCAAGGCCTATGAGCACGCCGTGCGGCTGTGGACGCTGACGCTCGAAATCTCGGTGATGATGGCGCAGTTCCCGTCGAAGGAAATCGCAAAGCTCTCCTATGACTTCCGCACGCTCGGCCTCGGCTACGCCAACATCGGCGGCCTGTTGATGTCCTGCGGCATCGCCTATGACAGCGACGAAGCGCGCGCCATCTGCGGCGCGCTGTCGGCGATCATGTCGGGCCGCGCCTACGCCACCAGCGCTGAGATCGCCGCCAAACTCGGCGCGTTCCCCGGCCACAAGCCGAACGCCGAATCGATGCTGCGCGTCATTCGCAACCACGCGCGCGCCGCCGACGGCCATGCCGACGGCTACGAGAAGCTCGCCGTCGCGCCCACGCCGCTCGATCATGCCTCGCTGCACAAGGCGGGGCACGCCTGGGCCGGCCTTAGCAGCGCCGCCAAGGCGGCCTGGTCCGACGCGCTGGTGCTCGGCAAGACGCACGGCTACCGCAACGCGCAGGTCTCCGTGGTCGCGCCGACCGGCACCATCGGCCTCGTCATGGATTGCGACACCACCGGCATCGAGCCCGACTTCGCGCTGGTGAAGTTCAAGAAGCTTGCTGGTGGCGGGTATTTCAAGATCATCAACCGCGCCGTGCCGGAAGCGCTGCGCGCGCTCCGCTACACCGAAGCGCAGATCGCCGAGATCGAAGCCTATGCCGTCGGCCACGCTAGCCTCTCGGCGAAAGCCGATCAGGTGCTGGCGCGTTCGCCCGGCGTGAATGTCGCGACGCTGCGCGCGAAGGGCTTCACCGACGCGGTACTCGCCAAGGCGGAAGCGGCGCTCGGCAGCGCCTTCGACATCCGCTTCGTCTTCAACAAGTGGACGCTCGGCGCCGACTTCCTGAAGGACACGCTGAAGATCGAGCCCGAAACGTCCGATGTGCAGGGCTTTGACCTGCTGCAGCACATCGGCTTCTCCAAGGCCGACATCGAAGCCGCCAACACCTACATCTGCGGCGCGATGACCTTGGAAGGCGCGCCGCAGTTAAAGGCCGAGCATTTGCCGGTGTTCGACTGCGCCAACCCCTGCGGGCGCATCGGCAAGCGCTATCTCTCGGTCGACAGCCACATCCGCATGATGGCGGCGGCGCAGCCGTTCATCTCGGGCGCCATCTCCAAGACCATCAACATGCCCAACGACGCTTCCGTCGAGGATTGCAAGGACGCCTACATGCTGTCCTGGCGCCTCGGCCTGAAGGCCAACGCGCTCTATCGCGACGGCTCAAAGCTGTCGCAGCCGCTGAACGCGCAACTCGTCTCCGACGAGGATGACGACGAGGACGCGGTGGAGCAGCTCTATGCCGCTGCGCCCGTGCAGCGCGCTGCGCAGATCGCCGAAAAAATCGTCGAGCGCGTCGTCGAGCGGATCGAGCGCACGCGCGAGCGCGAGCGCCTGCCCGATCGCCGCAAGGGCTACACGCAGAAGGCGGTCGTCGGCGGCCATAAGGTCTATCTGCGCACCGGCGAATATGACGACGGCCGCATCGGCGAAATCTTCATCGACATGCACAAGGAAGGCGCCGCCTTCCGCTCGCTGATGAACAACTTCGCCATCGCGATCTCGCTCGGCCTGCAATATGGCGTGCCGCTCGACGAATATGTCGAAGCCTTCACCTTCACCCGCTTTGAGCCCGCGGGATTGGTGCGCGGCAACGACGCCATCAAGAACGCGACGTCGATCCTCGACTATGTCTTCCGCGAACTCGCGATCTCCTACCTCGGCCGCTCCGACCTTGCGCATGTCTCGCCCGACGAGATCGGCGCGACGGTGCTGGGCGGCGGCGTCGAGCAAAGCCGGGCGCCGAACGAAGCCAACATCCCCCGCCCCGCCTCGACCGCAATCTCGCGCGGTCTCGTGCGCTCGAAGACGGACAAGCTGATGCTGGTGCAAGGCGGGCATACCGCAGGCGCGCCCGCGCAGGTCGTTTCCGTGGGAGGCTCGTCCGCGCAAGGCGCCTATGTGCAAGGCGCGACGGCGCTCAAAGGCGAGCCAGCCGAAGTGGAAGCCGTGATGTCCCTGCCCTTCGCAGCGCCCGAGCCGTCAGAAGCCGACCGCCGCGCGGAAGCGCGGATGAAAGGCTACGTCGGCGAGAGCTGCCCGGAATGCGGGAATTTCACGATGGTGCGGAATGGGACGTGCCTGAAGTGCGACACGTGCGGGGGCACGACGGGGTGCTCGTGAGGGCTTGAGTTTCACGCTCCGTCCGTCATGGCCGGGCTTGACCCGGCCATCCACGCCTCTGTGAGACGCGATGCGCGTCGGTTGCGTTTACATCGTGACCAACCGTCCTAACGGAATACTCTACACCGGCGTCACCTCAAACATCGCGCGCCGCGCTTACGAGCACCGAGAAAGCCTCATCGAAGGCTTCACCAAGCGCTACGGGCTGACACGTCTGGTCTATTTCGAATTCCACGACAGCGTGACAGCCGCCATCCAGCGCGAACACAACATCAAGCACTGGTCGCGCGCTTGGAAGGTGAAACTCATTTTGGCGAACAATCCGGAGTGGGCGGATTTGTATGAGACGCTTGCGTAATCATGAACGTCAGCTCGTCGGCAAGACGTGGATGACCGGGTCAAGCCCGGTCATGACGGATGGTTTTGTCTGAGCGCTCCATGCGCCGCTCAAGGCCTTGAATTGCTCAACGACTTCGCAACTCCCTCCGTCATGGCCGGGCTTGACCCGGCCATCCACGCCTTTGTGCGATGCTCATGTACCTCACGACCCTCCGCCGCCCGGCGCGCACTGGTAACCCGCGGCGCCGTACGCATCCACAGCGGGGATAGCCACGCCCGGCGCGCACGTATTGCCGTTCGTCACAAAGCCCGGCGGCAGCGGGCGCACTTCGGCGACGGCGGTTTGCGGGATCTGCGGCTTCGGCGCTTTCACCGGATGCGACGAGGCTGCGTAAGGGGCGAGCGCCACCGTTAGGACGGCGCAAGCCGCCCAGCAAAGATTGTTGCGGATCATCAGATTTTCTCCTGTGCGAGCCTGTTGGCTTCGCGGCGAGCGGCTCAAATGGCCGCGTCGAATAAGAGACTCGCGAGGACGGCGTTTTATTCCGCGGACGATCAGGCCTCCCACAAAATATGTTGCGGGCGAGGCTTGACGCGACGCTTTTGTTCACTAAATGTTCTCGTCATGCCTGTACGTCAAAACGCCCAGCGAAAGCAGCAAACCAAATTGGCTCGAACACAAGAGAACGGGGACCAAACCACGCCATAACCCATTGATATCACTAAAGGTCGCAGCCTAGAAAGCCCCAAAAACACTTGCATAGACTTCCGAAAACTTGTCCTGGCTTTGTGGGACTTGGCTCCATGCCATGCCTGCTTGCTTCGGCTTGGATTTATTTGCATCCCTTTGGGTGCAAGCCGTTCGTTCGTGCGCAGACGCTGGGGATAGGCTAGTGCGTCGTCCCTTAGCGTCAGGCGGGCGCCGCACGAGGCGCTTCTATTCGGGGGAAACAGCGATGACGATGCACGACTTCGAAGCTAAACATTACATCGCCGCCGCCGTCATCATCCTCCTCGCCGTCGGCGCCTTCGTCTACTCCTGGTCTTGAGGATCGCGCCTTACCCCGCCAGGGAATAGCCCAAATCCCTGAGCGGGAGATGCCGCACCCGCTCGCCCGTCGCCGCGAAGATCGCGTTGCCGAGCGCCGGCGCCAGCGCGGGGAACGCCGGTTCGCCCATGCCCGTCGGCGGGTTGTCTGACTGGATGAAAAAAGCGTCGATAATCATCGGCGCAAAGGGCATGCGAAGGACGGGATAGGCGTTGTAGTTCTGCTGCTGGATCACGCCGTTCTCGAAATCGATCTTCAGCCCCATCGCGGTGGAGAGAGCGTCGGTCGACGCGCCCTGCGCCTGCGCCTCCGAGCCCTGCATGTCGATGATCGGCCCGACGTCGAGCGCAACGACGATGCGGTCCACGGTGATGCGCTTGTTGGCGTCGACGCTGAGTTCGACCGCTTGCGCAACGTGGCCTGCGTGCGAATAGCACCAGGCGAGCCCAAGCCCGCCGCCCTGCGGCAGCTTCTTTCCCCACCCCGCCTTGTCCGCGCACAGCGCGATCACGTCGCTGGCGCGCTTAGGGCTGAAGTTGACGCTTTTGTCCTTGGCCACAAGCTCCGGCACGTCGCGGTTCACGGCGTCGATCAGAAACGCGACATGATCGCGACCCGACGCCGCCGACATCTCGTGCATGAAGCTCTGCGCGGCGAAAACCTGGGCGTTGTCGCCCGGCGCGCGCCACGGGCCGGTCGGGATTTTCAGCGCGAACATCGTTTTGCCGCGGCGCAGGTTCGGCGCCTTGATCGAGTAGCGCAGATTGTCCGTGAGGTTGGCGCCGGAAGCTTCCTTCTTGCCGTCGGCGGTGACGGTGATGAAGTGCTCGCGCCAAGCGTCGAGCCTGCCGTCCTTGTCGATCGCGCCCTTGAATTGATGCGCGCCGCCGGGACGATAAAAGTCGTGGCCAAAATCGTCCTCGCGCGTCCATTGCAGCTTGACCGGCGCGCCGACCTTCATGGCGATCGCCGCGGCTTCGCAGGTGTAGTCGTTCATCAGGCGCCGGCCAAAGCCGCCGCCGACGCGGGTCTGATGCATCACGATTTTTTCCAGCGGCAATCCCGCCGCTTTCGCCACCGACGGCAGGCCGCGGTCGGGCTGCTGCGTCGGCGTCCAAATCTCCAGCACGCCGTCGTGCCAGTGCGCGGTGGCGTTCATCGGCTCCAGCGGCGCGTGCGAAGCGAAGGGATAGTCGTAATAGGCCTCCACGGTCTTCGCGGCGACGGCGAACGCCTTGTCGACGTCGCCGACGTTGTCGTCGGTCTTATCGGGAAAGTTCACGGCGACGGCTTTGGCGTGCGCAGCAAGCCGCGACGTCGAATCCGTCGAGGCGTCGCTGAGGTCCCAATCGACCTTGAGCTTGTCCTTGGCCTTGAAGGCGCTCCAGGTGTCCTTGGCGATGATGGCGACGCCCGGCATCGTCTCCACCGGCTGGCCCGTGCCTTCGAGCGCGAAAGCGTCGAGCACGCCTGGCAGCGCCTTGATCTGCGCGACGTTGAAACTGCGTACCTTGCCGCCCGTCGCAGGACATTTGGTGTAGTTGGCGTAGACCATGCCGGGGCGCTGGACATCGATGCCGTACAGCGGCTGCCCGGTGACGACTTTGGGATCGTCGACGCCACGAAAGCGCTTGCCGATCAACGTCCATTGCGCGCGGGTTTTCAATTTGAGTGTCTTGGGATCGGGCGCCGGCATCTTTGCCGCCCCATCCGCGAACGCGCCATAGGGCGCCGAGCGGCCGCTGGCGGCATGGGTCAGGACCGAATTGGCGGCCGTGATTTCCGAAGCGCCGACGCCCCACACTTCCGCCGCTGCGGCCGTCAGCATCGCTTTGGCCGCCGCGCCGGCCTGGCGCAGCTGGTCCCACGCACGCGGGATCGAGGTCGAACCGCCCGCGCCCTGATAGCCATAGAGCTTGGTGTTGATGTCCGCCTGCTCCATCGTGACATGCGCCCAGTCGGCGTCGAGCTCATCGGCGATGATCACGCCGAAGGAAGTCTTGATGCCCTGCCCGATCTCGGGCGCCTTGGAATAGATGGTGATGGCATTGTCCGGCGCGATGCGGACGAAAGCGTTGAGCGCCTGAGCGGCGCCGTCCGCCGTTTCCGCGGCGAAGGCCGGCCCGCCGAGGTTAAAGCCGAGCACCAAGCCCGCCGCGCTTGCGCCCGCGAGCTTGAAGAACGTGCGCCGGGCCATCGCCGGCGCGCCCGCGGCCAGCGGCGACCGCATCTCGCTTATCAGCGCCGAGAGGGTCGCGTCGGATTCTGCAAAGCTTGAGGGCATCTCCGCCTCCATCGCGTTCATCGCGCCGCCTGCTTGCGCAGGTCCGCGACATCTTTGCCGGTGAGTTGCGCGCCCTTGGCGCCGAAGCGCGCGGTGACGTAGTTGGCCACCGCCGCGATATCGTCGTCGGAATAGCCGGCCCCGAAAGCCGGCATGAAGATCTTGCCGTTTCCGGTGTCGCGATTGACGCCGTAGACCACGACCTGCGCGACATTGGTGGCGCTCGGATCGTTCACCGCACGCACGCCCGTGAGCGTGGCAAAGCCGGTGACGGGGCTGACGCCGGTCCAGTCATGGCAGCTTGCGCAAGCGCCGGCGAAAATCTTCTCTCCGCGCGCATTCTCGCCGCTCGCCATGGGTCCTTCCTTGTACGACGCGGGCGCCGGCGTGGTGACGGCGCGCGGCAGGTCGCTCGTCTCAGCGGGGACGCTGCGGAGATACGTCACCAGCGCGTGCACGTCGTCGGCGACGAGATAGCTCAGGCTGTCGTCGGCGGCCTCGCCCATCGGCCCCGCCGCGCCGCCGTGTCCCTTAGCGTGACCCGTGGAGAGATAGGCATCGAGGTCGTCATCGCTCCAATCGCCAAGGCCGGAATCCTTGTCGCCGGTGATGTTGTAGGCGCGCCACCCCGCGGTCATCGCGCCGGCGAACTTGCGGTGATTGTCCAGCGCAAAGGCGAGGTTGCGCGGCGTGTGGCACTCCCCGCAGTGGCCCAAGGCTTCGGCGAGATAGGCGCCGCGATTCCATTGCGCGCTCCTGTCGGCGTTGGGACGAAAGCGTTGGTCGGCGTTGAACATCACGTTCCAAGCCGCAATGAGCGCGCGCTGGTTGAACGGCCAGGAAAGCTGGTTTTGCCGGGGCGGCGCATGCACCGGCGCAAGCGAGAACAGATAGGCCTTGATCGCCAGCGCGTCGTCGTTCGTCATCGTGGCGTAGGACGCATAGGGCATGGCGGGATAAAGCTTCTCGCCGTCGGCGCGAATGCCCATGTGCACCGCGGCCAGGAACTGCGCCGGCGTATAGTCGCCGATGCCGGTTTCCTTGTCGGGCGTGATGTTGGTGGAATAGATCGTCCCGAACGGCAGCACGAAGGCGAAGCCGCCGGCGTAAGGCGCGCCGCCGGGCGCGGTGTGGCAGGCTTGGCAGTCCGCGGCATGGGCGAGATAGGCGCCGCGCGTCACCAGATCCTCGCCCGCCAGCGCGGGAGGAGCGCCAGTGATCTCGCCGCCTTTGTATTCTTCAAGGGCGACGGTGGAGCCGCCGGCGAAGGCGAGCGGATCGCGGCCAGCAAACAGCCATCCGCCGAAGCCAACCGCGGCGAGAACAACGATGGCGACAAGGGCGCCAATGATCCTCTTCATCGTCAGGCCGACGTCGCCGCCGCTTTCTTGATCGCCCCGCGAATGCGGATGTAGGTCCCACAACGGCAGAGATTGCCCGCCATGGCCGCGTCAATGTCCGCGTCGTCGGGATTGGGATTGGCGTCGAGCAGCGCCGCGGCCGACATGATCTGCCCGGCCTGGCAATAGCCGCATTGCGGCACAGAACCTTCGATCCATGCTCGCTGGAGTTTGGCGCCGTTGGGGGTGCTGGCGACCCCTTCGATCGTGATCACCGCACGGCTTCCGACGTCGCCGGCCGCGAGTTGGCAGGACCGCACCGGCTTGCCGCCGACATGCACCGTGCAAGCGCCGCACTGGGCGACGCCGCAGCCATATTTGGAGCCGACCAGGCTCAGATAATCGCGCAACACCCAAAGGAGGGGCGTTTCCGCAGGGGCGTCGACCTCGTGCGATTGCCCGTTGATTGTAAGAGTGAGCATCTCTCTCTCCGCGCGCTCTGGGTTCGCCGAGCGCCAACGAAACGACTATTCGACATAAGTCCCTGCGGGCCGTCGCCGCCAGCCTCGCGCCGCACACGTTTGCGGCATCCCCGGCGACCCGTGGCGCATCGAGAGTTCCGAAGCGGAAGTGTCCCGAACCCCAAGACCGGGACACGTCACCGACATGACCGGCTCGCGCAAGGTTGGGCCGCTATAATACCTCTGGCCAAGTTCTTCAGGAGATTCGACCAGCGCGATACCGCCGAATGTGCATATCGCGGCGAGATGACATAGGCTGCATCTGATATATTACGGGAAGTTGGGGAGTCTTTCTGTTGTTAGTCGGGCTCTGCTGCCCCCGTTCTACCCAACTATTTCACCACTTCCGCTGGAAAACTTGAATTGCTGTGCTAGGTTAAGCGCAACGACTATCTCGAAGGCCTCGACCGGCCGGTCTATGCGAACCAACGCGAGCCAACGGCGGGACCAGAAAGCACGCGATGTCCGTAACGGGGAAGCCTGCGGCTTGGGGGCCGCACAGCGTACGAGCGCAACAGGTGGGAAACGGCAAGGACAGTTCGTCCCTCACCGATCAAGCCTATCAAGTCCTTCGCCGGGAAGTGCTGACCTGCGCGTTGCAGCCGGGCTCCGACATCTCCGAAGCGCTGCTGGCCGATCGGCTTGAGATGAGCAAAACGCCGGTGCGCGAGGCTTTGGCGCGACTGCGCGCCGAAGGCTTCGTCAAAGCCTTCCCCAGACGCGGCTATCAGATCGCGCCGCTGACGATAGCCGACTTCGAGGAACTGCTTGACCTGCGTGCGATCGTCGAGGGCGCCAGTGCGGAGCTGGCCGCCGAGCGCATTTCCGAGGAGGAACTTGACCGGCTCGCGGAGCTGGCGAACGTCAGCTACGGCGCCGAAATGGACTCCAATCTCCCGCTTTTCATCGCTGCCAATCGCGAATTCCACTTGGCGGTCACGAGCGCCTCGAAAAACCGCCGGCTGGCGGATCTGGCGTTCAAGATGTTCGATGAACTCGAGCGCTATTTCCGCCACGGCGGTCGGGCCCGCATCATCAACGGCTACGTCGAACCGGACCACCATCGCATCGTCACCGTTTTGCGGGCGCGCGACCGTGAGGCCGCGCGCCAAGTTATGATCGCGCATAACGAGGCGACACGGCATGGCCTGTATGAAGCGATTTCCAAGGGCGGGCGGCGGGCCGCGAATTTGCAGATCGGGGACTAGCCGAGCGTTTTTCTCCGATGGCGAAACCGGGAGTCATGGGCCATAGTCGCGGGCGCTGTCCCACTCCGATCGCCAAAGACCAAACAATGCCCGTCCTCGATGAAACCGCGAACGGCGTCTACGTCATAGCGGTGACCCCGTTCACCGATCGCGGCGAGCTCGACCTTGAGAGCGCCGACCGGCTGACCGATTTCTACCTCGAAGCCGGCGCGACAGGACTGACGCTGCTCGGCATCATGGGCGAAGCGCCAAAGCTCACGTCCTCGGAGGCGATCGCGATCGTGCGGCGCGTGCTCAAGCGCGTCCGCGGCGCTGTGCCCGTCGTGGTCGGCGCCTCTAGCCCGGGTTTCGCCGCGATGTCGGAGCTTGCCAACCAAGTCATGGACGCGGGCGCTGCGGGCGTGATGATCGCGCCATCAGGGCAGTTGCGCACCGACGCGCAGATCACGGACTACTTCCACGCCGCCGCCGAGAGCCTGGGCAAGATCCCCTTTGTCCTGCAGGACTTTCCGCTGGCGACCGGCGTGCAGATTTCGCCCGCGACGCTGACCGCGATTTTTGACGCCATTCCGACCTGCGTCGTCCTCAAGCACGAGGATTGGCCGGGCCTTGAAAAGATCACGGCGCTACGCCGGTCCGAGACCAAGGGCGGCCGCCGGCGCCTGTCCATACTGTGCGGGAACGGCGGCGCGTTCCTGCCGGAGGAGCTCGCCCGTGGCGCCGACGGCGCCATGACCGGGTTCGCCTATCCCGAGATGATGACGGAGGTCTGGCGTCTCCATAAGGCCGGTAAAACCGAGCGCGCCTTCGACGTCTTCGACGCCTATCTCCCGCTGGTGCGCTACGAACAGCAGCCGGGCGTCGGTCTGGCCGCGCGTAAATATGTACTGGCCAAGCGCGGCGTGATCGCCTCCGCCGCCCAGCGCAAACCCGGCAAGGCAGCGAGCCAGGAACAGGCCGCGGAAATCGATCACCTCATCGCCCGCCAGACACGCCGGCTCGCCGCCTTAGGCTAGACGACGGCGCACTCCTCCGCGCGTCCCGAACGTAAGCGACTTGATCGCCGTTGCGTAAAGGTCCAGCAATGGTGACCTTGCTGGGGGCTGCCGCTTGGTCGTTCGCGCGCTTTCTCGAATACTTGGCGCCTGGTGGCGGCGCTTCTCCTGCTGCTTGCCGCCGCGTCGTTGCCGCCATCCTCAGCGTCCGCCCAGACGCTTGAGGCCGTCCGGTTGCGCGGCAATGTCACCTGCGGCGTCAACGTCGGGCTGCCGGGTTTCTCGAACCAAGGCAGCGACGGCAGCTGGTCGGGCCTGGACGTTGATTTCTGCCGCGCCTTGGCCGCCGCGGTGTTCGCCGATCCCGCAAGGGTCAAATACGTGCCGCTGTCCGCCGAAGCGCGCTTTGAGGCGCTGCGCAGCGGCCAGATCGACGTCCTCTCCAGAAACTCGACGTGGACCATGTCGCGCGAAGTCGTCTTGGGCCTGAGCTTCGCCGGCGTGAACTACTACGACGGTCAAGGTTTCATCGTGCGCCGCAGCCTGCAGGTGCATTCGGCGCTCGAACTCGACGGCGCCAAGGTGTGCGTGCAGGCGGGCACGACGACGATCCAGAACCTCGGCGATTATTTCACCGACAACACCATGCACTTCCAGCCCGTTCTTGCCGCCTCCCCAGCCGAGGCGCTCGAGGCTTACGATTCCGGGCAATGCGACGCGCTAACGAGCGACCTGTCGCAGCTTTATGCGCTCAGGCTGCAACTCGCCCAGCCAGGCGAGCACACCATTCTGCCTGACGTCATCTCAAAGGAGCCGCTCGGCCCGGCGGTGCGGCAGGACGATCCGCGCTGGCTGAACGTGGTCACCTGGGTCCACTTCGCCATGCTCGACGCCGAAGAGCTCGGCGTCACGTCTCAGAACATCGATAAAGCCTTGCAGTCCAAGCGCCCTGAGGTCATGCGTCTGGTGGGCGAGAGGGCGACTTCGGCGGCGAGATCGGGCTCAGCCGATCCTGGGCCGCCGACGTCGTCAGGCTCGTGGGCAACTACGGCGAAGTCTACGAGCGCAATGTCGGCGTGCACTCCAAGCTCGGGATCCCACGCGGGCTGAACGAACTCTGGAACAACGGCGGCATCCAATACGCGCCGCCGATAAGGTGAGCCTCCCGCGCCGCGCCTGAAGCGCCATTGGCCGCAGCCGCATCGGAAGGACGACGCATGCTCACGGATGAATTTGTTCACGGGCTCTATCTCATCGCCGTGGTCGCAGAAGCGATGACCGCGGCCCTCGCCGCCGGCCGCCGGCAAATGGACTGGGTCGGCGTCTGCCTGCTGGGCTGCGTCACCGCGCTGGGCGGCGGCTCCGTCCGCGACGTGCTCCTCGGGCATCATCCGCTGTCTTGGATCGAGCATCCCTCGTATCTCTTGATCGCGGGCGGCGCGGCGCTGGCGACGATCCCGGTCGCTCCGCACATGCGGAGACTGCGCGCGATCTTCTTGTTTCTCGATGCGGTGGGCCTCGTCGTGTTCACCGTCATCGGTTGCGACGTCGCTCTCGGCCTCGACCTGCCTGTGGTCGTCGTCATCGCCTCGGGAATGATCACGGGCTGCGCCGGAGGCGTGCTGCGCGACATCCTGTGCGCCGATGTCCCGCTGTTGTTCCGAGCGGAGCTTTACGCCACGGTCTCAGTGGCGACGGGCGGCCTCTATCTCATTGAACAGCAGCTCGGCATTCCTCACAATGTGGGAACGCTCGTGGCGATGGCGGCGGGACTGGCGCTTCGCCTGCTCGCGCTCCGCTTGGGCTGGAGCATGCCGAAATTCGTCTACACGGAGTCGTTGCACTGACTCCGCGTAAACGGGGCGGATGCTAGGAAGCGAGACGCTCTACCGCGCCAGCCCCTTCCCGACGGCGAAATCGTATGAGCGTTGCGCGACGACGCGCCAGTCCACCGGCCGATCGTGCTCGACCACGAGATAGTCGGCCCGCGTCGTCTTGAACAGCGGCCACAGCGCGGCCCAGTCGACGACGCCGTCGCCGGCCGCGCGCCAACCGTTCTGGTCGTCGTGGACGCCGCCGGCCGCGGTGTCCTTCAACTGAATGCAGGTGATCCGCGACGCAAAGCGCTTCAACTCGGCGAGCGGATCGGCCCAGCCGCGCAGCACCCAGGCAAAATCGATCTCGAACCCGACGTTGTCGCCCGCGCTCGCGAGCAAATGGTCAATCGGCCGTGAGCCGTCGCCAAACAGGCGATACTCGAACTCATGATTGTGCCAGGCAACGTGCAGGCCCGCGGATTTCACGCGCTCGGCGCCCTCCGCGAGTTGCTCGCCGATCCGCTTCCAGCCGTCGGCGTCCTCCGGGCGAATGGGATGGTTCAGATAGGGCGGAATGAGCAGCGGCCTGTCGCCCACTATCCCTGCGATGTCGATGAACCGCTGCGGCTCGTTGACGAGGCCGACGAACGGAATGTGCAGGCCCATGCAGGTCAGGCCGGAGTTGTTGAGCCTCTTCCGGAAGCCTTTCGGATCGTCGCCATAGTCAGGCAGCCAGGCTTCGACGGCGGGATAGCCGATCTTGGCGAGGCCTTCGAGCACCGTCTCCTGCGGGGGAAACGCGCGCGAGGTGTAAAGCTGAAAGGCAAGTTTGAACGGCGCTATCGCCATGGATTGAGGACCTCTTCGTTCGATGTGTCGTCGGCGATCTCGCTGGGGGACTATCGCCCGCCCAGCAGAATTTTGATCTGCTCGACGATGATCGCGTGATCTTCGACGTCAGGGAGGCCGCTGACTGCGGCGACGCCGACGAGCCCTGCGTTCTTCACAACAAGCGGAACGCCGCCGCCGCTTGCGGCATAGTCCGTCGCTGGCAGGCGATAGCGGAGATTGAAGTCGAACTTCGCTTCCTCCGCGGCGATGCGCATGTAGAGCGAACTATGGTGGAAGCGATGCACCACTGCGGCCTTGCGGTGCGTCCAGTCGAAATTGTCAGGCGTCGCGCCGGGCAGCAGCGCGAAGAACACACGGTCGAGCCCGTGAGTGACTTCGACCGCGATCGGCGCCTTGGCAAGCGCCGCCTTCTCGCGAATTGCGCTGCCCAGCGCCCAGGCGAAATCGTAGTCGAAGCGATCGAGCACGATCGCACGTTCTTCCTCGAGCAGTTGCGCGAGCGTCGGCGTTGCCCTCATCGCGATGTCTTCCCCCGGAGTCTTGCCTTGGCGCCGCGTTGCGTCCTCACGCGATCTTCCGCGCGGGATAGACATAGCTAGTTTCCGCTTTGGCGCGCGGATCGCGATACATCACGCCGTCCTTCATGATCATCGAGAAATGATCGGGGCCGACCAGCACGGACTGGTCCTTGAGCGGGTCGGCGTCGACCAGCAGCAGATCGGCGAGCGCGCCTTCGCTGACGATCCCCAACTCGCCCTTGTGCCCCATCAAGTCGGCGCCGACCGCCGTCGCGCATTTCAGCGCCTCCGCCGGGGTGTAGCCGAAGAACTTCACGAAATGCCCGATATCCCTCGCGTTCTGCCCCATCGGCGTGATCGTGAAGCCGTAGTCACCGCCGACGACGACGCGCATGCCGCGCTTGCGCATCTCCTTGTAGACCGCGCAGGTGTGTTCGAGTTTGCGCGGCAGGCCCATGCGTTCGGCGACCGCTTTGGTCAGGCCGACCACGTCGCCTTCGAACACCGAATTGTGCACCAAGCCGAACGCCGGGCCGACGATGACGCGGTCCTTGGCGGCTTCGAGCATGTCAAGCGCTTCCTCATCGGCGAAGTCGCAGTGATAGATGCAATCGGCGCCCGCGCGTAAGGCGCGCTTCACCGACTCGGCGGCGCGGGCGTGCGTGGCGACGCGCTTGCCGAAATCGTGTGCAACAGCGACGCCGGCGCTCAGCTCTTCTTGCGTGATCGACACCAGTTCGGCGCGGATGTTTGAGGTGAATTCGTCGCCCGAGACGTTGAATTTCACGTTGTCGACGCCTTCGCGGGCGCACACGCGCACCGCCCTGCGGATCTCATCGACGCCGTCGGCGATCATGCCGAAGCTGGTGAATTCGGTGTGCTGCTTGCGCTCGTCGCCGAGGCCGCCCGTGACGGTGATCTCAGGGCCGGCGGCGCGATAGCGCGGACCGTGCAGATGGCCGTCCTCGATTTCCTGGCGGACGACGACGTCAATGCGCAGCTTCGCCGACGCCGCCGAATAGGCCGACGTGAAGCCGCAGTTCAGCAGGAAGGTGGCGTTGCGCATGGTGCGCAGCAGGTGCTCCTCGGGCGGAATTTCGCCGAGGTCCTGGTTTCGCGCGGGGCCGACGAAGCTCAAATGGCAATGGCCCTCGACAAGGCCCGGCATCAGGAACTGGCCGCGGCCGTCGATGATTTCCGACGCTGCTCCTTCGCGCGTGATGCGATTGGAGCCGGAGGCCACGGCCTTGATGCGGTTGCCTTCGATCAAGACTTCGCCGGGATAGGCGGCATCGTTCACGCCGTCCCAAACCATGACGTTGCGAATGAGATAGGACGTCTTCATCGGCGGCTCCTCCAGGTCCTCAGCGACTATGGCGCAATCGATTTCTTATGGGTCGACCGGCGCTCTAGCACGAAGCCGCGCCGAGCCGCGACCCTCGCGGCGTTCTCACGGAAAATGGTTGAACAGATTGCCCGCGTTCGGCACGTGCGCGACGATCTCGTCGCTGATGAGCGTCATCCGATCGAGGATGTCGGCGGAAATCGCGCCCTCAAGCGCCCGGAAGTTGGATTCGGATTGTGCGCGGTTGCGCGCGCCGATCACTACCGACGTGACGCCCGGCCGCGCTAAGAGCCACCGGATGGCCAGATGCATCAGCGGCCGGCCCGCCTCGGCGACGAGCGCCTTCATCTTCTCCACGCCTTCGTAAACATGCGGCCAGATGTCGGCGCGGAACGGCAGGATGCGGTTGCGCTGATCCCCCGGCGAAAGCCCGGGGTCACGCGCGAACTTGCCGGCGAGAATGCCGTGGGACAGCGCGCTGTAAGCGACGGCGGCGATTTTGTGCTCGGCGCAGAACGGCAGCACCTCGTCTTCGGCATAGCGCCACAGCAGATTGTAGCCGAGCTGGTGAGCGTCGATGGAGCCGACCTCCTGCACTTCGCGCATTTGCGCGGCGGAGAAGTTCGAGACGCCCACGGCGCGCACCTTGCCTTGCCGCCGCGCCGTCTCCAGCCCTTCCATCTCCGGCCGCATGTCGCGCCCCGCCTTGGGCCAGTGAATGTAATAGAGATCGATATAGTCCGTCTGCAGCCGCTTCAGGCTGCCGTCGACTTCCGCCATCATCGCCGCCGCGGTCATCTCGGCGGTGTCGGATTTCGAGGCGAGAAAGATCTCGTCGCGCCGGCCTTTGAGAAATTGGCCATACAGTTCCTCGGAATGGCCGCCGCCGTAGCGCGCGCCGGTGTCGAAGTGGCGGATGCCGAGATCGTAGGCCGTCTGCATCGCCGCGAGAAAATCCGCATCGTGCTCATGCGCCGGTCCCTGGGAAACGTACCAGGACCCGCCAAGGCCCATCGGCGCCTGCGGTTTGCCGCCGGGCGGAATGGCGATCTGTTTTATCGAAGGATCGATGAGCATGCGCGCCTGTCTAGACTTTCGACGAGCGGCCTTTCGCAACGGGCCGCGATGAAGTCTGGACACTAGCGTTCGCACGCGGATTAAGCGAGTGCGGCTCGGCTGCTCAGTTCAAAAGGGAAACGACAGTAGGCGCCGCTAGGCGCATTGGTGCGCCGCCGCTACACCGCGAAATAATCCTCATCGATCCGCTTGATCTCGTATGACGCTTTCGTGCGGGCGCCGACGCCGTGGCGGATCATCAGCCGGGCCAGTTCCGGCCCGTCGATCAAAACCACGCGCTTAGTTACCCGGGCGATAAAGTCGAGCGCCGTGGTCGGGAAAAACGACGTCGTGACGAACACGCCTTTGGTGGCGCGATGCCCCTCAAGGCCGCCGACAAAATCGCGCACCTCGCGCACCGGCACGCCTTTTTCCGGTTGAAACCGCTTGGCCTGGACATAGACGACGTCGAGGCCGAGTTCGTCTTCGCGGATCACGCCGTCGACGCCGCCGTCGCCCGTCCGCCCGATCGCTTTGCCCATTTCAATGCGGCCGCCGCCGTAACCCATGCGCAGCAAGAGATCGACGATCAGGCGCTCAAAGAAACTCGGCGACGACACATGCACGCGCTCGACCAAATCGCGGGCGAGTTCGTTGTTGAGAAGGTCGAAGTTCGCGGCCATCAGCTCCTCGGGGCCGCCGCGGGGGCCGCCGTCGCCCGTGCGCTCCTCCTCTTTCTGCTGCTCGCGCCAGACCACGAATTCGGGGTAGCGGTTGAGCACGCCGATATCGACCTCGACGAGCCCCGAGGCGAGCAGATCGCGCCCGCGTTGCGTGATGCGGCAGAGGCCGCGCCGCGGCAATTCGATCAGCAAAGCCTTGGCGAGGTAGCAGCGCGTCCAATGCAGGCGGTTGGCGTAGATCGATTGCGTGCCCGAGGGCAGCAGCCGCGCGAGATCACTGGCGGAAATCTCCAGCGCCGATGCGATCTCTTGCTCTATCAGCGCGATATGCAGCCCGGCGGAGTGACGGGCCAGCACAACCAAAGTCGGCGCCATGAGTTGTTGAAAGCTTGGAAGCGCCATTGCGTTTTACAAACCAAGTTCGATGTATAGAATTCTTACAATTACATGCGGAATACACCGTACTGACTATTGGTGAAGGGAGTGTTGCGGCAAACCGAAAAGGCGAGCGCTAGAGCTCGGCGGGTTTCCGAAGGCATTAAGATCCCGTCGTCCCACAACCTGGCCGCCGCGTAATAAGGCGAGCCTTCCGCTTCATATTTGGCGCGGATCGGCGCCTTGAAGGCCTCCTCTTCTTCTTGAGACCAAGACTTGTCTTCCGCCGCCAGCGCGTCGCGGCGCAGGGTCGCCAGCACGCTCGCGGCCTGTTCGCCGCCCATCACGCTGATGCGGGCGTTGGGCCAGGAGAACAAAAAGCGCGGGCTATAGGCCCGCCCCGCCATGCCGTAGTTGCCCGCGCCGAACGAGCCGCCGACGATGAGCGTGACCTTCGGCACGGCGGCGTTGGCGACGGCGTTCACCAGCTTTGCGCCGTCCTTGGCGATGCCGCCCGCCTCATAGCGCTGGCCGACCATGAAGCCGGAAATGTTCTGCAGGAACAGCAGCGGCACGCCGCGCTGCGCGCAAAGCTGCACGAAATGCGCGCCTTTGAGCGCGCTCTCGGAGAACAGCACGCCGTTGTTGGCGAGGATGCCGATGGTCTGGCCAGCGAGCCGGGCAAAGCCCGTGACCAGCGTCGCGCCATAGCGCGGCTTGAACGCGTCGAACTCGCTGCCGTCGACCAGGCGGGCGATGATGTCGTGGACGTCGAACGCCTTGCGCACGTCGACCGGCATCAGCGCCTCGAGCTCCTCGATCGGCAGCGCCGGCGGCTTTGGCTCCTCGAGCGCCCCGCTCTTCTCCGGCGCCCGTGTGTTGGCAATGGCGCGGCGAGCCAGGTGCAGCGCATGGCCATCGTCGCGCGCCATCTGGTCGGCGACCCCAGAGATGCGCGTGTGCACGTCGGCGCCGCCGAGCGCTTCGGCGGAGACGATCTCGCCGGTGGCGGCCTTCACCAGCGGCGGCCCCGCGAGGAAGATCGTGCCCTGCCCTTCGACGATGATGGTCTCGTCGGCCATGGCGGGGACATAGGCGCCGCCGGCGGTGCACGAGCCCATCACCACTGCGATCTGCGCGATGCCCGCCGCCGACATCCGCGCCTGATTGTAAAAGATGCGGCCAAAATGCTCGCGGTCGGGAAACACCTCCGCTTGATGCGGCAGGTTCGCGCCGCCCGAGTCGACGAGATAGACGCAAGGCAAGCGGTTCTCGGCGGCGATCTCCTGCGCTCTAAGATGCTTCTTCACCGTGATCGGATAATAGGCCCCGCCCTTGATGGTGGGATCGTTCGCGACGATCATCGTCTCGCGGCCTTCGACGCGGCCGATCCCAGCGATCAGCCCGCCCGCATGCACGTCGCCCTCGTACATGCCGTAAGCGGCCAGCGCCCCGATTTCGAGGAACGGCGAATTCGGATCGAGCAGCCGCGCGATGCGCTCGCGCGTCAGCAGCTTGCCGCGGCCGACATGGCGCTCGCGCGCGCGTTCCGAGCCGCCAAGCGCGGCGGCGGTGCGACGCGATGCAAGTTCGTCGAGCAGGACGCGCCAATCCGCCTGGTTTCGCTCGGCGGCGGGGCCGCGCTTCGGACGCGTTCCGATCAAGGCCATCTCAAGCGCCCGGCGCCGGCCACGCCGCATCGGGAACCGGCTGCGTTTCGTGGATAAGATTGTAGTCGAGGCCGCGCTCGCCGTCGTCGCCTACGAAGAACATGTCGACGAATTCGTGATCGAAGCGGACGTCTTCAACCGAGAACGTTTCGCGGGCGTGCATGATCTGTGCGGACGTCTCGTCGAGCCCGGTGATGCTGACGACGAAAGCCACGTCCTCTTTCTTCATCTCCTCCGCCGTCATGCCGAAGAGCGGGCTGTCGTCGGTGATCGGGTGGAACAAGGTCCAGCTCAGCACGAAGGCGGGGTTTTCGTTCTTGATCAGGCGCAGCGGCTGGAAGCCGACCAAACGCCTACCCTCCGCGTCGACCTGCGCCATCAGCACCCAGACCTTTGCGGTGGCCTCGGAGATGAAATTGCCGCGTGCGTTGGCGACGCGGAAGGTCAGCGTAGGCACGCCGTTGCGGCGCATCACGATCGGATTGCGCGCAAACAACAGCCGGGCGCGCGGCAGCGAAAAACGTGCGAAAATCATCCCCGTCAGCGCGGCGGTGACGAACAGGCTGGAGAAACCCTCGAGACCCGAGATCGAATGCCCGAACGCCGTCTGCGGATGCATTTCGCCGTAGCCGACCGTGGTCGTCGTCTCCAGGCTGAAGAAGAACAGGTCGAGCAGACCGTGCGCGTTGGCGACCGGGTCCGTCCCAATGTCCAGCACCAGGGCGAACACAAAATTGCTGAAGAAGAACACGAAGGCTGCGCCGAGGACGAACACCACCCACGAAGTGGTGATGGAGTTGTAATAGAGGTCCGCCCAGAAGGTGCGCCTGATGCCGTGGGTGATGATGCGGCGGCCTGACAGCGTCAGGACGCGCCGCGTCTTACGCGCGTTCAGCCGGGCGGCGAAGGCGGTCAGATGGCTTCGTACTTCTCGATCCGCCACGCTTCCTGCTCCGCGTCATGCACCCAGGCCTTCCAGGCCGGCAGCGCCATCATCGCCTCCATATAGGCGCGCGTCGCCGGTTTCACCGGCACGCCGTAAGTATGCAGCCGATTGACGACCGGCGCGAACATCGCGTCCGCCGCGCTGAACCGGCCGTAGAGAAAAGGCCCGGCCTTGCCGAAGGCCTTGCGCGCCTCGGCCCAAGCCGCCTCGATGCGGGCGACGTCTTTCTTGACCGCGTCGGAAAGTTCGATCGCGCGCACCGGCCGGCGCATGTTCATCGGGCAAGCCTGGCGCAACGCCTGAAAGCCGGCGTGCATTTCGCTCGCCAGCGCCCGCGCATGGGCCCGCGCCGCCTTGGTCTTCGGCCAGATCGCCTTATCGGAATGGGTTTCGGCGACATATTCCATGATCGCCAGCGATTCCCAGATCGTGATCTTGCCGTCGATCAGCGTCGGCACTTTCGCGGTCGGGGAATATTTCAGAATTCTTGCCGTGGTGTCCGGCACGTCCAAGGGGATGACGATGTCGTGGAACGGAATTTTGAAATGCGCCAGCAGGATCCACGGCCGGAACGACCAGGACGAATAGGCCTTGTTGCCGAGAATCAGCGTGAGCATGAAAGCGTCCTTTTAAGCGTGGCGAGAATTTCGAGGCGGGCGAGGCAAGTCAAGGGCACGCCAGCTTCCCGTTACGTTGCAGCCAACGCATTCACCTTTGCGAAATACCCCCTAAGCGCCACAAGCCCGATCGCCAGCGGCGGCAGGCCGAGCGCGACGGCGAGGCCGATCGGCGCGCCCGCCGCCACCAACCCCGCCGAGATCAGGCAGCCGCCGCCGCAGCCGATGTCCCACGCCCCCTCGGCGGCGACGTGGAAGCGCAACACGCAAGACGACTGCTTGGCGAGATTATAGACCGCGCCCGCCATCGACGGCATCAGCAGCGGCATGACCAGCCCGCCGGCGGCGTTGGCGGCGACCGCAAGCCACGGCGAATGCAGGCTGACCGATTTGAACGCGGTGACGACCGCGGCGAAGCCGAAGGCGAGCGCGGCCGCGCGCGCGCCGCCGCCCTTGTCGACCTGGCGGCCAAGCCAGAGCGCACCGACCACCGCCGCCAATCCGGCCAGCGCCAGCGCGCCGCCATAGGAGCCATAGTCCTCGCCGAGCGAGACAAACAAAGCCAGCGACCAGACGAACACCGAGCAGGCGTCAAACCAGCCATGCATAAGATAGAGCGTAACGCCCAGACGCACCGACGCCGGCGGCAGGCTTGCCGCGCGGGCGACAGCCACGTTCGGCGCGCCAATCAGCGGTAGCGCCGCCGAAGCCTGCAACAGCCCGACCGCGACGAACGTCCACGTCGGGCCATAGTTCACCAGAGACCAAGCGCCGAGGATCGGCGCGATGACGCAGAACGTGGCGCCCAGGGCCTCCCGCGCGCCGATCTGATGTCCACGATGTTCGGCATCGCCGATCGACGCGAAATAGGCGTGATAGCTCGTCCAATAGAACACGTCGCTTAGCGCCGCGACGAAAGCGCAGCCGATGACGACGAGACTGACGCCATGGATCAGGCTGAGGATCGGATAGAGCGCCGCGCCCACCAGCGTTCCCGTCAGCAGCAACGGCTTGATGCCAAAGCGCACCCCGAGCGGGATGAGCATGGGGCGCAGAGCGAAGCGCCCCGCCATGATGCCTGATATCAGCGCCAGCGCCTGCGCGAGGGAAAAGCCCTGCTTGAGCAGAAAAGCGAACACGAACGCGCCGCCGCTCGCCGCGGCCGCGGTTTGCAGGCCCGTATGGATGTTGGCGCGATTGACGACGTCGTTGCTTAAGTAAGCCAATTCAGCTCCTGCGCCGGCCGGCGCGCGCGCCAACCGGGTTGATGTCCCCGGCAAAGCCCGACGCCGCGGCGGCGACGATCGCCTCGACCTGCCAGGCCAGTTGTTGTTGCGACAATCCCCACCGCTCCTCGTCGAGGCCCAGGGCGACGACGCCATGCACCGCGGCGAACAGCGCGTGAGCATAGAGCCGCCGCTGCTCTTCCGGCGCCTCAGGCGCAAGGACACACAATTGCGATTCGATGGAAGCGAAAATCGCGGCAAGCGCGCGGCCGTCCTCGGCGCCTGCAGGGGTGCGGTTGTCGAACAGAGCCTGCCAGAGGTTGCGGTTGTCCTGAGCGAAACGCATGTACAGCGAAGCCAGCGCCCGCAGCGCGGCGAGCGCCGCTTCCTCTGCGCTGGCTCCGCCTCGCGCCGGCGGCGCGGCCGCCGCGGCGGCTCCCGCTTCAAGCCGCGCCAGGGTGCGCTCGCGCACCGCGCTCGCCAGCGCATCAAGATCGGGAAACACCAGATATATCGCCCCCAGTGCACAGCCAACGTCCGCTGCGAGGTCGCGCGCGCGCAAAGCGGCGAGGCCTTCGCTGGCGATGCGGCGCTCGGCGGCGTCGACCAGCGCGCCGCGCAGGGCTTCTCTCCGGTCGGCGGTGGTGACGGCTTTGGCGCTCATTGAGGAATGTCCGTCCGCTTAGCAAAAAAGTGAACACTGTTCAATTTATCTCTTGAACAGTGTTCAAAACTGCGATATGGGAAGGGCGTGAACAATGTTCAAAAGTGGATTTCCAGCAAAATGCAGCTGGCCTGGCCTTGGACCAAGCAGCAGGAGCGACTTCCGATGAACGACCGCAAAGACTTGAATCAGCGCATCCAGCAGGCCGTCGATGACGCCAAGCTCGCCCTCGCCGTCGTCCTCGGAATCGTCGGCATCATTTACGTTCCGCTTACCGTGTGGGGCGCAGGCTATTACTTCATGGTCGGCGCCATGATCGTTTCGGTCGTCGCCGGAAAAAACACGTTGCAAGAGGCTGAGTCGACGTCCACTGTCGACGCGCCGTCCGATAGCCTGGAGCGGGCGCCGGCGCCGACCAGACCGTACAGCCTTTTCGTTCTCCCGCCTCCCTCGCCGCCTGAACGCCCCGAGCCGCAGCCATGATCGCCCAGCTTCTGTCCTCCCGCCGTTTCGCGCCGCTGTTCGTCACGCAGTTCCTGGCGGCGCTCAACGACAGCTACCTCAAGCAGTCGTTCATCATCCTCGTCACCTTCGGCGCCGACTTCAGCCATGGCGGGGCGGGCGCGTTGACGCAGATCGCCAGCGCCGTGCTGATCGCGCCCTACTTCTTTCTCTCGGGCCTGGCCGGCGAACTCGCTGACAAATACGACAAGGCGCTCGTCGCCAAGCGCGTCAAATTCGCCGAGATCTTCGCCACCGGCCTCGCCGCGGTCGGCTTCGCCATGCAGTCGACGACGGTGCTGCTCTGCGCGCTCGCGGCCTTCGGCGTGCTCGGCACGCTGTTCGGGCCGATCAAATACGGCGCCCTGCCCGAGCAGCTCACCACCGGCGAACTCGTCTCGGGCAATGCGCTGGTGGAGAGCGCCACCTTCGCCGCGATCATCCTCGGCACCATCGCCGGCGGCGCTTCGAGCGGGCGCTACCTCTCGGCCTGGACAGTCGCCGCGATCATGCTCATCGTCGCTGTGGCCTGCTGGCTCGCCTCGCGGCAGATGCCGCGCTCCCACCCCGCCGCGCCGAATATCGCCATCACCGCGAACCCGCTCGTCTCCACCGGCACGCTCCTCGCCGAACTCTGGCGCGACCGGCGCTTGTTCGACGGCGTACTGATCGTGTCGTGGTTCTGGGCGGTCGGCGCGATCATTCTTGGCCTGTTGCCGATTCTCGTCAAAGACGACATGGGCGGCGATGAGACCGTGGCGACGCTGGCTTCGCTGATCTTCGCCGTCGGCATCGCCGTCGGCTCGCTGCTCGCGGCGCGCGCCAGTCACGCGCGTCCCAATCTCGCGCTCGTGCCTGTCGGCGGCGTGCTGATCGCGCTGTTCTGCCTGGACACCGCTTGGGGTGACGGTCATCTTTCCCGCATGGAAAACCTCTCCTGGAGCGGCTTCCTCGGCACGTTCCAGGGCTGGCGCTTCATCGTCGATTTCCTTGGCCTCGCCATCGGCGGCGGCCTGTTCGTCGTGCCGTCTTTCGCCGCCGTGCAGTCGTGGTCGCCCGAGGACAAGCGCGCGCGGGTGATCGCCGCCAACAACATCGTCAACGCAGCCTTCATCGTCACCGCGACGTTGAGCGTGGCGCTGTTGCAGCTCGCCGGCGCCGGCATTGGCTTGCTGTTCGCCTTGCTCGGAATCGGCACGCTGCTCGCTACCGCCTTCGTCCTCACCACCTGGGGCCGGCACGGCATGCAGGAACTCGGCAAGCTGGTGTTCAGGACGCTGTTCCGCGTCGAGGTCCGCGGCCTTGAGAACGTGCCGCCGGTCGGCACGAACATGATCATCGCGCCCAATCACGTCAGCCTGATCGACGGGCCGCTGGTGCATGCCTTCTTGCCGTTCGACGCGGTGTTCGCCGTCGACACCGGCATCTCGAAAGCGTGGTGGGCAAAGCCCTTCATGAAGATGATCCGCGTCTACACGCTCGATCCGACCAACCCGCTGGCGACGCGCCATCTCGTGAACCTCGTCAAGTCGGGCGATCCGCTGGTGATCTTCCCGGAAGGCCGCGTCACCGTCACTGGCAGCCTGATGAAGGTCTATGACGGCGCGGCGATGATCGCCGACAAAGGCGACGCCGTCGTCGTACCCGCGCGTATTGAAGGCGCGCAGCGCTCGACCCTCAGCTATCTCAAATCCTGGCAGGTGAAGAAGGCTTTGTTTCCGAAGGTCACGCTCACCTTCCTGCCGCCGGTCAAGCTCAAGATCGACCAAGAACTGCGGGGCAAAGCGCGGCGCGTCGCCGCCGGCGCCGCGCTGCAGGACGTCATGACCAACGCGTTCGTCGAGAACGCCGCGCTCGATCGCACGCTGTTTCAGGGCCTCGTCGCCGCCTATCGCAATTTCGACCACGGCAAGCCTGCGGTGGAAGATCCGCTAACCGGCGGCCTCACTTACAAGCGCCTCATTCTTGGCGCGCAGATTCTCGCGCGCAAGATCATGACCTTCACCGAGGTCGGCGAGAGCGTCGGCGTGCTGCTGCCCAACGCCAATGGCGTCGCGGTGACGTTGTTCGCGCTGCAGACCGCAGGCCGCGTGCCGGCGATGCTCAACTTCTCCGCCGGGCTCAGCGCGGTGTCGTCGGCTTGCGCGACGGCCAAGGTGAAGACCATCCTCACCTCGCGCGCCTTCATCGACAAGGGCCGCCTCGGCCCGCTCGCCGACGGCCTCGCCAAGACCTGCAAGCTTGTCTACCTCGAAGACGTTCGCGCGAGCATCGGCTTTGCCGACAAGCTGCGCGGCATCCTCGACGGCAAGCAGCCGCTGGTGACGCGCTCGCCTAACGATCCCGCCGCGGTGTTGTTCACCTCGGGCTCGGAGGGCGCGCCGAAGGGCGTGGTGCTGTCGCATCGCAACATCCTCGCCAACGCCGCGCAAGCGCTGGCCCGCATCGACGCCAACAGCGCCGACAAGGTGTTCAACGCGCTGCCGGTGTTCCACTCCTTCGGGCTCACCGGAGGGCTGATGATGCCGCTGCTCGCGGGCGTGCCGGTCTATCTCTACCCCTCGCCGCTGCACTACCGGCTCATTCCCGAGCTGGTCTACCAGACCAACGCGACCATCCTGTTCGGCACCGACACGTTCCTGGCGGGCTATGCGCGCAGCGCGCACGCCTATGACTTCCGCTCGCTGCGGCTCGTCATCGCCGGCGCGGAGGCGGTGAAAGCGCGCACGCGAGAAACCTACGCGACGCGCTTCGGCCTGCGCATTCTCGAGGGCTATGGCGTCACCGAGACTTCGCCGGTGCTGGCGATGAACACGCCGATGGCCAATAAGCCCGGCACTGTCGGCCGCATTTCGCCGTTGATGGAATCGCGGCTCGAACCGGTGCCCGGCATCGAGGAGGGCGGCCGCCTCAGCGTGCGCGGTCCGAATGTCATGCTCGGCTATTATCGCGCCGAAAATCCTGGCGTGCTCGAGCCGCCGCCCGGCGGCTGGCACGACACCGGCGACATCGTCGCCTTCGACGCGCAAGGGTTCATCACCATCAAGGGCCGCGCCAAGCGCTTTGCAAAGATCGCCGGCGAGATGGTCTCGCTCGCCGCCAGCGAAAACCTCGCCGCCGCCGTGTGGCCGCAAGCGCAATCGCTGGTCGTCGCCGTGCCCGACGCGCGCAAAGGCGAGCGGCTGGTGCTGATGACGACCGAGAAAGACGCCGCGCGCGACGCGCTGCTGCGCCAGGCGCGCAGCGCCGGCGTGCCCGAGATCGCCGTGCCGTCGACATTCCTGGTCGTGGACAAACTGCCGCTGCTCGGCACCGGCAAGACGGATTATGTCACGGCGCTGGCGATGGCGAAGGAGCGCGTCGGCGAAGCGGTGGCGGCGTAGATTTGCGCCGTAGAACCCCTCTCCCTCCGGGAGAGGGAGGGTGCGACGGCTCCCTTCATTGCGCATTTTCCTATCCTCGGCCGTCTCCCCGGTCTTGCCGCCGCGTCAGGCCCATGCGAGCCTTTCTTGTTGGCCTTTGGGGGAAATCGATGCCGTCTCGTTTCACGATCGCTTGCGTATGTTCCGCCGCCGTCATGGCCGTACAGCCCGCCATGGCGAGCCCCGCCGACGTCTGTGCGCTCCTGCAACCTTTCTTCGCCAGCCCGCCAAAGCATTTCGCCGATCTGCGCGGCCCGAAATCGAGCGACAACGCCTGGCATAGCAAGGCCAACGCGCAAGCCGACGCCTTGAACGCCACCTGCGGTCTCACCGCCTATGTCGAACATCGCGTCGACTACGACTGCACGGTCGTGTTCGACGCCCCGGCGATCGCCGATCAGCAGGCCTTCTATGCCGACGCCAAGATCGGCGTGGACTTCTGCATGGCGAGCCTTGCGTTCGGCACGCGCGTGCGTCGCTCCGACGAATTTTCCAACAGCGCCGCCTTGGACACGGAGTCGCTGAGTTGGTGGCGCACGCAGGAGAAAGACGGCCAAGATCAGGCCGAATTCGGCGTCACGGTGACAAAATCGCTCAACAAAAATCCCGACAGCCGTTCTGTGACGATTGCGGTTTACTATGAGGCGGCGGATTTGAAGTAGCCGTCCCCCTTCTCCACGTAGTGGAGAAGGTGTCGCGCCGTAGGCGTGACGGATGAGGTGTGGAAAGCAAGGCACAGTGTTTTGTGACTTTGCACCGGACGTTGTGCCACGCTTACTGACGCATCAGTCCTGCTTTCCGCACCTCATCCGTCATTGCTTCGCAATGACACCTTCTCCAACTTCGTTGGAGAAGGGCGCGCTCAGTTCGCCTCCACCTGCATCAACGTCGCGCCCTGCTCCACGACGTCGCCAACCGCAACGCTCAGCTTCGCCACCCGCCCGGCCCATGGCGCCGTCAGCGCGTGCTCCATCTTCATCGCTTCGAGCGCGCCGAGCCGTTGCCCCTGCTGAACCTCGTCGCCCTCCGCGACATCGAGCGCGACAACCCGACCGGGCATCGGCGCGCGGATCTCGGCGCTCGCCGTCGCGCTTTTCGCCTCAAGCGCATCAGAATAGGTTAGCGGCACGACGCGAGTCTGCCGGCCCTCATTGAGCACGAAAACGGCGTCGCCGTCGGCGATCACGTTTAACGATCCGCTGGACGTCGTCGTCCGCCCATCGGCGAAAGCGATGCGGCCCGCGCTTTCGACGAAGCGCTCCTGAACGCCTTCAACGAGGAAATCAAAGCTGACGCGCCGCGGCCCCATGATTTCGAAGGCGTCGGCGACGTCCCAAGGATCGCGCGAGTCCGCCCACCCTTTGCCCCCTCGCTCGCGCAGCGCGGTCACGCCCGCCAAAGTGGCGGCGACGTCGAGCCCGCGCGGCGTTGCGCCCAATTCTGCGAGATGATCGTCGATGAAATGCGTGGTCATCTCGCCCACTTGAAACGTCGGCGAGCCCAGCAACGCGCGCAGGAAAGCGATGTTGGTTTTTGGCCCGGCGATCAACGTGTCGCTCAGGCCGTTCTGCAGCGCGCCGATCGCTTCGGCGCGCGTTTCGCCATGGGCGATCAATTTCGCAATCATCGAGTCATAGCGCGGCGCGATGGAATTGCCGGCCTCGACGCCGCTTTCGATGCGCGGCCCCAAAGCCGGCCAATGCAGCGCCGCCAGCCGTCCCGGCGCGGGCAGAAAGCCATTCTCGGGATCTTCGGCGCATAGCCGCACTTCCACGGCGTGGCCGTGCAGGCGGATTTGATCCTGGCGCAGCGGCAGGCCCTCGCCTGCCGCGACCTTGAACTGCCACGCCACGAGATCGAGCCCTGTCACCGCTTCGGTGACGGGATGCTCGACCTGCAGCCGTGCATTCAGTTCAAGAAAATAGAACGCCTCGGTCGCGGGATCGACGAGGAACTCCACCGTGCCCGCATTGGTGTATCCGGCGGCCCGCGCCAGCGCGACGGCGGCGGCGGTCATGCCGAGCCGCGTCGCCGGCCTGAGGTTTGGCGCGGGGCTTTCCTCGATCAGTTTTTGATGGCGCCGCTGCGCCGAACAATCGCGTTCATAGAGGTGCACGACATGACCGTGCCAATCGCCAAAGATCTGCACTTCGACATGGCGCGCCGAGACCACGAACTTTTCGATCAGCACGCGCGAATCGCCGAAAGCGCCTACCGCCTCGCGCTGCGCCGCCTCAAGCGCTTCCTCGAAGGCGGCGTGGGCGGAGACGACGCGCATGCCCCGCCCGCCTCCGCCTGCCACCGCCTTGATGAGGACGGGGTAGCCGATCTCGTAGGCCTTCTCCTTTAGGAATTTCGGGTTCTGATTGTCGCCGGCATAGCCAGGCAACACCGGCGCGCCGACAGCATGCGCCAGCGCCTTGGCCTGGTGCTTTAAGCCAAGCGCGCGCATCGCCTCCGGGTTAGGCCCGATGAACGCAATTTTCGCCGCCGCGCACTGCTCCGCGAATTCGGGGTTTTCGGAGAGGAAACCGTAACCGGGGTGGAGGCAATCGGCGCCAATTGCGCGCGCCAGCGCGACAATTTGGGGCCCGTCGAGATAGCCCGCGCCATGCAGCGGATGCGCCTCGTCGGCCAGCCGAGTGAACAACGCGCCCGCGTCGTCAGCCGCATAAACCGCCGCCGTCCGTACGCCCAGCGCCTTGGCGGTGCGCAGGATGCGGCAGGCGATCTCCCCGCGATTGGCGATGAGGACTTTTTGGAACATTTGCGGGGAGTTTAGTGCGGGATTGGGGCCAAGGGAATCGGCGAGGCGCGCGTCCTCCCTCTCCCGGAGGGAGAGGGACAGAGGTGAGGGGAGGAGGCGGAGAGGTTTGGGACGCTTGATAGTCGGCGACAACACCATCCGCCTCGTCCCCTCACCGCTCCCCTCTCCCTACGGGCGAGGGGTTCTCGCGCCCTCGCTATTGTTTTATAAAAACAAAATAAGCACTTTACATTTTTCAGAAATTATGAAATACGCACCTTTGGCGCGACGCGGGCCACACCGCGAATGGCCAAGGGAACCCAAATTTCGAGCATCGAGGGCCAAAAACCAAAGAACTCACCGCCTAACCCCTTGAAAACATGAGATCAGACCATCGCACACAAATTTTCCTTTTCGCCCAAGCCCTTGAAATCCTTAAATCAGGCTCGGCAAGCTCAATTCTCAACATTTCAAAGGCTTGGGCCAAAAACCCCGCTCCGCCAAGCCCAAAAGTGCGCAAAAAGTGGGAGGCATACCGCCCCGCGGCCCTACCCCTCCAGCAGCTTCGCCACCAAGCCCTCAACGGCCGGCGTCACGCGGATGCAGCGGCGGCGTTCGGCGACGATGATCGCCACGGTCTCGGCATAGGCCCGCTGCAGGTCGTCGTTGACGACGACGTAATCATACTGCCGCCAGCGCTCGATCTCGCGCTTGGCGTTCTCCAGCCGCGCGGCGATGGTGGCGGCAAAGTCTTCCGCGCGCCGCTCCAGCCTTGCGCGCAATTCGGACATCGCCGGCGGCAGGATGAAGATCGAGACGACGTCGTCCGTCATCTCGCGCTTGACCTGCTGGGCGCCCTGCCAGTCGATATCGAACAGCATGTCCTGTCCGTCGGCCAGCGCTTTCACCACCGGCGCCCGCGGCGTGCCGTAGCCGTTGCCGTGCACGATGGCCGACTCCAGCAATTCGCTCGACCGCCGCATCGACTCGAAGCGCTCGTTGGAAACGAAGTGGTAGTGGATGCCGTCCGCTTCCGAAGAGCGGCGCTGCCGCGTCGTCACCGAGATCGACAGGCCGAGATCGAGCGATTTGTCCTGCAGCAACATGCGCGTCAGCGTCGTCTTGCCCGCCCCGGAGGGGGAGGACAGGATCAGGATCATCCCCCGTCGGCTGGGCATTTTGGCTGGCGCGCTCATTCGATGTTCTGCACTTGCTCGCGCAATTGCTCGATTTCCGAGCGCAGTTCAAGCCCTTGCGCGGTCAGGCTGACGTCGTTGGATTTGGCGCACAGCGTATTGGCCTCGCGCCCCAATTCTTGCGCCAGGAAATCGAACCGCCGCCCGATCGCTCCTCCTCCCGCCAGCAGCGCCCGAGCCGCGGCGAGATGCGTCTTCAGCCGATCGAGCTCCTCGCGCACGTCCGCCTTGGTCGCCAGAATGATGGCTTCCTGATGCAGACGATTCTCGTCGAACCCTCGCGCCGATTGCATCAACGCAGCGACCTGCTCGCCAAGCCGGGCTCTAATCGCCTCGGGCCGGCGCGCCGGATTGGCGTCCGCGGCTTCGGTCAGTACGGCGATGCCGTCCAGACGTTTGTTGAGCACGACCGCCAGCGCCGCGCCCTCCCCGCGCCGAGCCTCGCCAAGCGCCGTCAGCGCCTGCCGCAGCAGCGTGAGCATCGCCTCGTGCAGGGCCTTCATCGCGGCCTCGTCTTGCTCCGGCTCGGTGACTTCCACGACGCCGCGCACGCTGAGCAGGCTGTCGAACGACGGCGGCTGCAAGCCGGTCAGCACCGCCGCCTGCCGGCTCGACTCCGCCAGCCGCTTCAGCGCGCTAAGGTTGATGCGTGGCTCCGCGCCTTCGCCCTCGCGCATGGCGTTCAGCGTGGCGTAGCAAGAGCCGCGCGCGATTGCCTCGGCGATCGCGGCGCGGGCGGGCGCTTCGACCGCGTCGAACCCCGGCGGCAGCTTGATGCGGATGTCGGCGCCCTTGCCGTTGACGCATTTCAGCTCGACGACAAGCCGCCACGCGCCATGGGCGCCGGCGACGCGCGCAAAGCCCGTCATGCTGGATATCGCCAAAATCGCTCTCCTGTTCCAAGGCGCGGGACCCTGGAGCCCGCCGCCATAGGGCTTCTGCGGTTCAGCCGCCAGGGGCGCTTTGCGGATTGGTGTAGGATTGGCGCCTTGAGCGAGCCCGACGCCGCCGCCCGCGCTCGGGCCATTGATCTTCGCACGGTTTTCACAATCAATGGGCAGCAACGCCAGGGCTCTTCGCGACGGCGCCGACAGGCTGGGCTGACATGACCGACTCTCCTTCCCCTAACGCTAAGGCGGCGACCGCGGTGGAGCGCCACCTGTTCGGCCCGGGGCCCAAGCGCATTCTCGCCCTGGATGGCGGCGGCGTGCGCGGGGTGATGTCCCTGGCGATCCTGTCGAAGATCGAAGAGACTCTTGAAAAGATCCACGGTGCCCCCGTACGCCTGTGCGACTATTTCGACCTGATCGGCGGCACCTCCACCGGCGCCATCATCGCCACCGGCTTAGCGCTCGGCCACAGCGTCACCGAGATGCGCGATTTCTACCGCCGCCTCGCGCCGCAGGTGTTCAAGAAGCCGTTCTTCCGGCTGCCGGGCTGGCAGGCGCAGTTCGACGCGGAGGCGTTGCGCCGGCAGTTGATCGGCATCATTGGCGACCGCACGCTCGACACCAGCGATCTGCAAACGGGTCTGGCCATCACGCTCAAGCGCATCGACGCCGCCAGCTCTTGGATCCTGACCAACAACCCCCGGTCAAAATTCTGGGAGTCGCCGACCGACAACAGCTTCCTGGGCAATCGCCACTATCAGCTCGCCAACATCGTGCGCGCCTCCACGGCCGCCCCGCACTATTTCGATCCACAAAGCATCGCCATTGGCGATGGCATGCCGCCGGCGCTGTTCGTGGACGGCGGGCTCACGCCGCACAACGATCCTTCGCTCGCTCTGTTCATGCTCGCGGCGCTGCCGGGCTACGGCCTCAACTGGCCGCTGTCGCCGGACAAGCTGACCATCGTCTCCATCGGCGCCGGCGGCTATCGCGACCGGCATGATGCGCGGGCGCTGCAGCGCGCTAGTTCGATCACCATCGCCTTGCGCTCGCTGGTGCAACAGATCGGCGACAACCAGGCGCAGACTTTGACGATGATGTCCTGGCTCGGCGCGCACGGCGGGCCGGACTGGCCGGTTAACTCAGAAATCGGCTCGCTCGCCGGCGTGACGCCGCCGTTCGGCGCGCTGTTCAAATACCGCCGCTACGACGTGCGCTTCGAGAAAGATTGGCTCGCTTCCCGGCTCGACATGAAGCCCAGCGCGCTCGAACTAGCGATGGTCAGGCGCATGGACGATCCCAGGGGCATTCCGCTGTTGGAAAAGCTCGGCGAGCGCGCGGGAGAGCGGCTGGTTGAAGCGAGCCAGTTCGATCAACCGGCGGCCGGAGTGAGGGCGTGATTATGCAGGGCACCCTATCGTCCCCTCCAACGTCGCCGGAATATCCCTTCCCCCGCAAGGGCACGGCTGTCCGGGGAAAGTCACGCATAGCTGAAGGCGATCTGGTTTGGGCTTGATCGGTCTCGTTTTTTATTTGGGTTTGTCGGCGGCGGCTTCTCGATGGCTGCGAGACGGCGGCGGGAGAAGAGGCAGAAGCCGACCAGTTCGGTGAACCTGAGGATGTCGAGCTCGGTTTTCACCGTTTTGGCGGCCCAGCGCAGCAGAACGTAGGCGATCATGGCGGCGTAGATCTGCAGCTTGATGGCGTTTTCGTTGGTTCCGAGGAACTTGCGTAGTTTCAGGTGCTGCTTGAGCCAGCGGAACAACAGCTCGATCTGCCAGCGGCTCTTGTAAGCTTGGGCGATTTCGACGGCCGGGCGCTCCAGGTCGTTGGTCAGGACGGTGAAGGATTTGCCGTCCTGCTCGCGCTCAACGTGGATGAGGCGCAGCGGCATGTCGAGCTTGGAGTCGCCCTTGCTGGCGAAGGCGACTTCCTGGTCGCCGACGATGGCGAAGCCGTCGCCGCGAGCGATCTCGCATGGGCGTTCCTTCTTCACCGCCAGCCGCATGCTGGTCTTGGGCCGGGTGACGAAGAAGGCCTTGGCGTCGTGGATCTGCGTCCACCAGCCGTAATGGCAATAGCCCTTGTCGAAGACATAGGTGAGGCCGGCTTTGGGCGCGAGGGTGCGGCCGATCGGGGCGTCGTTGACGTTGGCGTGGGTGATGTCGAGCAAGGCCGGCAGGTCGCGGGCGGGATCATAGACGACATGCACCTTCATGCCGCGGATGTGGCCGTTGGACTTGGCCCAAGCGAAGGCTTTGCCCAAGGGGATCGGCGTGGAATCGATCAAGCGCAGCATGGCCCCGGCGTCGGCGCGGGCGCCGCGGTCGGCCAGTTTGGCGACCATCGCGAAGGCCTCGGCGAACACCGCCGCCGGACGGCGCGCGTTGGCGTCGGCGAGCGTGGAACGCGCCAGTTCGCCGCCCGCCAGATGATAGTGCGCGCCGGCGTGGGCGTTCCAGCTCGCCGTCAGCCCGCGCAAGCTGTCGGCGCCGCTGAGCTGGGCGTGGATCAGCGCGATCAGATGGTCGAAGCTGCGAAACGACTTGTCGTAGGCGTCCCCGTCATGGCGCTCAACGATCCCCTGGAAACGGCGCCGGTCCAGGGGCTCGACGAGCTGGCTGAAAATGGTAGGAGTGAAGCGCATGTCCCGTCCTGCGATTTTCTGAAGTCTTGGCAGACGGAAAATACCAAGGATTCCCAAGGAATTCCTTGAAAAGACGGGACATGCGCCGCGACCTTTTGACTCGCCCCCAAATCTTCCCCGGACAGCCGTGCCGCAAGGGGGGAAGGGCTTCTCCGGCAAGCTCTTGTCCGCCCTAAACAATCAGCCCCTTCATCGGCGCGACGCCGAGCGTGTCGGGGAAGACTTTCGCCGCGAGCGTTTGCGCGCTCAATCCGAGATGATCGGCCAGCACGCCTTTCAGCACGGCGCGAAGATCGTTGGTCGGCTTCAAGTCGCGCGCTTCGAACAAATCGGCGTCCTTGAGCCCCGGCCAATCGGCGACGACCCGTCCGCCCGCCACCGCCCCGCCGGCGAGGAAAGCGACCGTGGCCGTGCCGTGATCGGTGCCAACCGTCCCGTTGATCCGCGCGGTGCGGCCGAACTCCGTCACCGCGACAATCACGGTATCTTTCCAGTGATCGCCAAGCTCCGTTTGAAACGCGGCGAACGCCTGATCCAACCCGCCGAGCAATTGCGCCAGCCGCCCCGTGGCGCCGCCCTCATTGGCGTGGGTGTCCCAGCCGTCGATGGCGAGCGCGCCGATGCGCGGGCCGTCGTCGGCAGCCATCAGCCGCGCGGCGCCTTCAGCGGCTTGCCGCATCGCCGCGACTTCGCCGCCGCCGCCCTTAGCGTTTCCCATGCCGTCCTTGGTCGCCAGCGCCTCGGCGAAAAAACCCTCGCGCAACGCCGTAGCGAGCGCGGGGTCGACATGTTCGTAATTGCCAAGCGTTCGGTTGACCAAATCCGCCGTCGGCGCCTGCAGGCCGCTCGCCGCCCATCCCAGAATCGGCGCGGGACCGCGGATGACGAGCGGCGCAATCGCGCCGACCGCCAGCCCGTTCGGCGCCTCGACCTTATCGCCCGCAGGCAAAGCGTCGATAGCGCGGTTGAGCCAGCCGCTCTCGGTATGGCCGGGCGCCAGCATGCCGCTCTCCAGCACGTCCTGCCCATCGAA
Source organism: uncultured Pseudomonadota bacterium (assembly GCA_963730695.1). Taxonomy (GTDB): domain Bacteria; phylum Pseudomonadota; class Alphaproteobacteria; order Rhizobiales; family Beijerinckiaceae; genus Roseiarcus. The sequence goes on along the minus strand of CAVSSV010000021.1, from coordinate 10,514 downwards.
ATGCGAACGGTCGCGATAGTTCGACGCCACCGCATGCACCAGCAGCGCCTGCTTGGCGTCATAGAGCCGCGCGAAATTCGTCATCGCCGGATTGAGGCCGAAGAAATCGTTCAGTTTGATCGCCGCGTGATCGCCGGAAAAGCTCAGCGCGATATCGCCGTGCAAGCCGACATAATCGGGATCGCCGACCGGTCCGACGGCCGAAAGCCCATCCAGCGCGCCCCGCAGGATCAGCACGATCAGCCTGGGGTCGCGCCCGCTCGCGGCGCTGGCGATTTTCGGGATGCTCGCCGAAGCGAATGTCGCAGCTCCGTACGTCAGAAAACTGCGTCGGCTCGGGTGCGGAATGAATTGGGTAGCCATCGGTCACCTGCGCATGAATTCGGGGGCGAGAATAAGCAACGCGTACGCTTGCTCCGGCGTCTCCGCCCGGGCGATCGTCTGCCGTGTGTCGGCGGACGCCGCCAAGCCAAGCACGGCTTCAGTCAGCACGTTGGGGTTTGGAACATCTTTCACCTGCTTGGCGAATTGCACGGCGACTTCGACGCGGGTCTTCAAGCCCTCGGGCGAGAGCCAGGCCGAAGTATCTTCCGAAAATCCGTTCGGTCCCGCCGGCTGCCACAGCGGCTGTCCCAACAGTCGCAGAGCGTTGAGCGCGCGGCCCGGATCGGACGGTGACTGGCCGAGGGCGCGGGTGGAAGCGACCAGCCATTCCCAGGGATTGCGAATTTTCGTCGGCGGCGCCGCCCACGCTTCGGGCGCGGTGACCAGCGCTTTGGCAAGAGCGCTAAGGTCTCCGTGACTGTCCTCAAAAACCTGAGAAAGATGCGCCACCAGTTTAGGATCGGGATCGTCGGCGACGAAGGCGCGCGCCAGCTTCCGGGCGATGTGCTGCGCCGTCGCGGGCGCTGCCGCGATGTCGGCGAGCGCGGCCTCGCCCTGGTCGACGCCGGCTTGCGCATAGACGCGGCTGAGCACGGTTTGCGGCCCCGGCTCGTGCGCATTGGCGTTGAAAGCGAAGGTGCCGGGTTCGCCGAGTTTTCCTTGCGCGCCGACGCTGGTCCAACCCGTGATGACCCGCGCCAACGATGTTACGTCCGCCTGCGTATAGCCGGAGCCGACGCCCATGGTGTGCAGTTCGAGAATCTCGCGCGCGAGATTCTCGTTGAGGCCCGCCTTGCGGTTCTTAGCGGCTTTGGAGTCCGGCCCGACCGAGTTTTGATTGTCGAGGAAATGCAGCATCGCCGGGTGCTGCTCGACCGCGAGCAGCATGTCGGCAAAGCGTCCCAAGGCGTGCGGCCGGATCGCCTCGCGCTCGAAGGCGCCGGCGGAAACGTGGACGAGATTGGACTTCGAGATCGAAACGCAAAAATGGTTGGACCAGAAAGCGACCCAGCGCTCGCCGAAGCCGATGGGCGCCGCGCAAGCCTTGGCCAGCCGGGCGAGCGCTTCGGTGCGATAGGCCCGCGCCTCCGGCGATTCCGGCGGCTTGGGCGGCGGCGTCTGCGCCAGGACCGGGGCGGCCATCATGCCGCCGGCCATCTCGGCCATCCCCTTGCCCATTTCCGGCGCGCCGGTCATGCCGTTCAAAACGACTACCGGCTTCACCGGCGGCGCGGCGCTGGCCGATTGTGGAAAGACGCCCGGCAGCCCGTTCGGCAGCGGCGTGCCCGATGGTCCCATCTCGCGCAGCCGTTTCTTTTCCGCCTCGTTGGCGAACACGGCGGCCTGATTTTCCGCCGTCGTCATCAGGCCGGGAGCATCAATTGCGAGCGCTCTCGAATCTGTGATCTCGGCGATCAGCGCTTCGCGGGGGTCGCCGGAGGGCGACGCGCCGTCCCATCGCAGGCCGAAGCCAAAGCGATTGGCGGCGAGAAACCAGGCCTTGTCGACGCTCATCGGCTCATCCTCGCGACCGCTTTGTCATGAGACGTTGACACGCGCCGATTGGCAAAATGATGAAGAAAACAGACAAAATTCCGCCTGAATTCGCCGCGCAATTGCGTGTGAACCGGAGCGCGCCGCACAAGCGGCCCAATAGGAGCCTAATCGGCAGCCGATGACCCCCACAACAAAACCCAGAAGCCTGCTCTTGGTCGACGACGAGCACGACCTGCGCGAGGCGCTCGCCGAACAGTTCGAGCTCTCAGAGGAGTTCAGCATCTCCCAGGCGCAGAACGCACAGGAGGCCATTGGGATCGTCACCACCCTGCCGCCCGACCTTGTCATCATGGACGTAGGCCTGCCCGACATGGACGGCCGCGAGGCGGTCAAGAAAATGCGCGACGCGGGCTTCAAACGCCCGATCATCATCCTGTCGGGCAAGGACAGCGAGCCGGACATGGTGTTCGGGCTCGATTCCGGCGCGAACGACTATGTCGCCAAGCCGTTCCGCTTCGCCGAATTGCTCGCCCGAGTGCGTGCGCAGCTGCGTCAGCTCGATTCCAGCGAAGACGCCGAGTTTCCGCTGGGGCCCTATACGTTCCGCCCGGCGCAGAAGCTGCTCGCCAATCCGCAAGGGCGCGATATCAGGCTGACCGAGAAGGAAACCTCGATTCTGCGCTTCCTGCTGCGCGCCCGCCCCAAGCCGGTCGACCGCGAGACGCTGCTGCGCGAAGTTTGGGCCTACAACGCGGGCGTGGATACGCACACGCTCGAGACGCACGTCTACCGCCTGCGGCAGAAAATCGAGCCTGAGGCCGGACAGGCGCAGCTGCTGCTCACCGAGCCGGAGGGCTACCGCCTCGCTTGAAGACAGGCTCGGAAGCGCCCGGAAAGGCTTAAGGCATTGACCGGGCGCCGCGGACGCCGCACATGCTGCGGCTTCGATGAGTCTTCTCGAAGACGTCCAGCGCCTGGCTGCAATTCCGCCTTTCAGCGCCCTGCCCCGGGAAGCTGTGCAGATCATCGCGTTCTCCAGCGAACGCCTAACGCTGGCGGCCGGGCACCACCTTTTCCTCGGGCATGGCAAGACCGACGCCGGGTTTTTCGTGCTCTCCGGCGCGATCGAATTGCATACTGGTAAAAAGGCGCGACGAGTTGAGGCCGGATCGTTGATCGGGGGCGCCGCTTTGGTAGCCGCTGTGGAGCGCCGCTATGAGGCTTCAGCCCTCGAAAATGCTGAATTGCTGCGGATACCCCGGTCGGTGTTCATGCGGGTCCTGCAAGAGTTTCCGCAGGCCAAACGCGCCATCAGGCTTGCGTTACGTCAGCGGGCTTCGCGTCTCGCGGCCCCGCTCGAAAAATTGGATCAAGACTACTTTTCCGCTCAGCGCCCGTCACTGCGCCGTGGCGAGCATGACTGACGGCGAGCGCACGGTCGCGGTCGTCATGATCGGCAACGCATGACGAAAGGTTGCGGTCTGCACCGCCACGGTCTGTGGGGCCGTCGGATGATGGGCCAACGCGCCATATATAACCAAAGCCGCAATCGCCGTCAGCGCAGAAGAACAGGCGAGTTGGCGGGCGGCGCTCGCGCGCATCATCTCGCCATCGGAAGTGAAGGCTCGGCGGAAGAGGTTTAGCGTCGCAAGCATTGTTCGGCTCCCAAGCTGACCTATGCGCTGGTATTACGGTCTGCCCCTCCCCGGGGTTCCAAACAGGAAGCGAAAATTGAGCGACGCGGCCGGAAATGAGGAAATTCGTCAGTGGCGTCTGGCTCCAACCAGCGCCGATCTCGATGCGTTGGCGCGCGAAGCCTTTGACCGCTTGCCGCAGGAGTTCCTTCGCCTCTGCAAGGGCCTTGTGATTCAGGTCCACGAGTTCGCCGACGACGAAACCCTCGATGAAATGGGGATCGAGAGCCCTTTCGACCTGTTCGGGTTGTTTCGCGGCCGCGGTCTGGCGCAGGGCGGCGGCATGCCGGAAACCGGCGCCGAGCCGAACCTGGTGTTTCTATACCGGCGGCCCTTGTTGGACCTTTGGTGCGAGGGCGAGGAGACGCTGGAGGCGATCGTCGAGCATGTCTTGATTCATGAAATCGGCCATCATTTCGGCCTTTCCGACGAGGACATCGAACGAATTGAGGCCTCTGCCGACTGAGAGTTGCTGAGGCGCCTTCACAAAGCCGTCACAGCGATTGTAGACTATGGGCAAGCGATTGGAATCGCCGGGTGCGACGGGGATGGAGGACGGAGCTTAGGACTTGACCGTACACGCCTTTGCCGGGTCGCCGAAGTCTTGTCCGGCGCTCGTGCTCAACGCGGATTACCGTCCGCTGAGTTACTACCCCCTGTCGATCTGGTGTTGGCAGGACACGATCAAAGCGGTGTTCTTGGATCGAGTGAACATCGTATCCGAATACGACATGGCGGTGCACAGCCCCAGCTTCAAAATGCGACTGCCGTCGGTGGTGTCGCTCAAGACTTACGTCAAACCCTCGCGACACCCGGCGTTTACGCGGTTCAACGTATTCCTTCGCGACCGCTTCACCTGCCAGTACTGCGGCGCTCGGGACGATCTGACCTTCGATCATGTCATTCCCCGCTCCAAAGGCGGCGTGACCAGTTGGGAAAACGTCGTCGCGGCCTGTTCGGGCTGCAATCTCAAAAAAGCGGATTTGATGCCCGCCACGGCGAGGATGTTTCCGGCGCGTGAGCCCTACCAGCCGAGCGTCCATGATCTTCACCAGAATGGGCGGCATTTCCCACCGAACTATCTGCATGCGAGCTGGCTGGACTATCTTTATTGGGACAGCGAACTCGAGCCCTGAGCAGCGGCTCGGCGTGCGGTCATTGCCTATGCCTGGCGTAGGAAGGCCGCGGGCAGCGCGCGCCTGTATGGTGCGACAGTATCTCCCTGATTCGTCTCGGCTTGGCGGGGTTGGGCGTCGGCTTTTGCCCGAATTTGAACCCATTCCACTTGCAAGGCAGTGCGACAGTCGAAAATAAGGTTCCATGAGCGTTCCCGCGACAGAGTTGCTCGACCAAATCGTCACCCCCGAAGAGCTTCGCCGCCTTCCCGAGCGCGACCTCAAACGCGTCGCCGACGAATTGCGCGCTGAGACCATCGCCGCCGTTTCGACCACCGGTGGACACCTTGGCGCCGGGCTCGGCGTGGTCGAATTGACCGTCGCCTTGCACTACGTGTTCGACACACCGCGCGACCGTTTGGTTTGGGACGTCGGCCATCAGGCCTATCCCCATAAAATTCTCACCGGGCCGCCGAGACCGGATTCGCACGCTGCGCCAAGGCGGCGGCCTCTCCGGTTTCACGCGGCGCGACGAAAGCCCGTATGATCCGTTCGGCGCCGCCCATTCATCGACTTCGATTTCCGCGGCGCTAGGCATGGCGACCGCGCGCGATCTCAAAGGCGGCACGAACAATGTCGTCGCCGTGATCGGCGACGGCGCGATGTCGGCGGGCATGGCCTTCGAGGCGATGAACAACGCCGGCGCCATGCGCTCGCGCCTCATCGTCGTGCTCAACGACAACGACATGTCGATCGCGCCGCCGACCGGCGCCATGTCGGCGTATTTGGCGCGGCTGGTTTCTGGGCGCACCTATCGCTCGCTGCGCGGCGTCGCCAAGCAACTGGCGCGGCGTTTGCCGAAATATTGGCACGACAAGGCGAAACTCACCGAGGAATTCAGCCGCTCGTTCTGGACGGGCGGCACGATGTTCGAGGAACTCGGATTTTTTTACGTCGGTCCGATCGACGGTCACAATCTGGACCACCTGCTGCCCGTCCTGCGCAACGTGCGCGACGCGCAAGAGGGGCCTATCCTTGTCCATGTCGTGACCAAGAAGGGCAAGGGTTATCCGCCCGCCGAAGCCGCCGACGACAAATACCACGGCGTCGTGCCGTTCGATGTGGAGACCGGCAAGCAAGCGAAAGCCAAGGCCAAGGCGCCGAGCTACACGAAGGTGTTCGCTGACGCGCTGCTGGCTCAGGCGAACGCCGACGACAGGATCGTCGCCATCACGGCAGCTATGGGCTCCGGAGCGGGCTGGACGCCATGGAGGGCGCGCATCCCACCCGGGTTTTCGATGTCGGTATCGCCGAACAGCACGCGGTCACTTTTGCGGCCGGACTCGCCACGGAAGGTCTCAAACCGTTCTGCGCGATCTATTCAACGTTTCTGCAGCGCGCCTATGATCAGGTTGTGCACGACGTCGCGTTGCAAAATTTGCCGGTCCGCTTCGCTGTCGATCGTGCCGGCCTCGTCGGGGCCGACGGCGCCACGCACGCTGGCGCGTTCGACGTCGCCTATCTCGCTTGCCTGCCGAATTTCACCGTCATGGCCGCGGCGGATGAGGCGGAACTCGTGCACATGGTGGCGACGATGGCCGCGCACGACAGCGGGCCGATCGCGTTGCGCTATCCGCGCGGCGAGGGAACTGGCGTCGCGTTGCCGGAAATCGGCGTGCCGGTGCCGATTGGCAAGGGACGGGTGCTCCGCGAAGGATCGCGCGCGGCGATCGTCTCGTTTGGCGCACGTCTTGGCGAAGCTCTGAAAGCGGCGGATGAGCTCGGCGCCAAGGGAATTTCCGCGAGCGTCGCCGATGCGCGGTTCGCCAAGCCGCTCGATATCGAGTTGATCGAACGTTTGGCGAAGTCGCACGAATTGTTGATTACGATTGAGGAAGGCTCCACGGGAGGCTTCGGCGCCGCCGTGCTAAAGTGTCTTTCGGATCTTGGAATGCTCGACGAAGGCCTGAAAGTGCGCAGCCTGACGCTGCCCGATCGCTTTCAGGAGCACGATAAGCCCGAGCGCCAATATGCCGATGCTGGACTGGACGCGCGCGGCATCGTCAACACGGCGGTGGAAGCCCTTGCGGCGAACGCCCCGGCCTATGTCGGAAAGATCGCGTGAGCGCTGAGCAGCAGCAGGATGTCGAGAAGAAGGAGAGCGATCATCGCTCGCTCGTGAACCTCATCGCCGTCATCGCTGTGCTCGTTCTTGCGATCGGCGCGATTTGGGTGATGCGCGAACTCGATCAGAGCCGGAAGATCGAGCAGTGCCTGGAAATGGGTCGACGGGACTGCGCAAAGCTTAACGAGACTCCCGACGCTCCGCCGCCGCGGTAACTGCGGCGTTGCTGCCGAAGCCGTGCGTGGCTCAAAGTCGTCACGCGGGGCGCGTTTGGGCGGTCAAGCCGCGGTCGGCAGCGCGACGTGACGCGACAGTTCAATCAGCGCCAAGTGATAGCCGACAGCCGTCCGGTGCGAGCGCTGAAATCGCGCAACGACGATCTCCAAGAGTTCAACCAGGATCTCCGCGTCGGCGGCGGCAAAGTCGTCCAGGCTGAGGGAGACGGTTTCAAGCGCGTCGACGAGTTCATGACGAAGCTGAGCGAAGGACTCATATTCCCCCGAGATCAGAGCGCGCCAGATCTTCGCGTGCAGCGAAGCCAGATTGCGCGCTTCGCCCTGATGACGGAGCTTGTCGAGATAGATGGATTGCAGGCGATCGTAGATGACAGGGTCGGACCATTCCATCAGGCCCCGGCACCCCTCCGCGATTGGATCGTCCATTTTTGAGAGTCCTGTGTGGCGGCCGTTGAGCCGACGCCCATCACGCAATTACCTCTCGAACGCTATTACGAGCGTGCGTTGACCATCAACGATTTGTCAAGAAATTCTTACGTTTTCGACAGTATTTTGTGTTGGTTAATGAATTGTTACTTACGTTGGGTAACGTCACTCAAGTTCCGAAGCACCTTGGGCAGGCAATGCGAAAGGTCCTCGGCGCAAAGGCCGTCGCCCGCGACGTCGGCGCAACGGGCATGAAGCCACGCGCCGGCCGTCGCCGCCTCAAACGGACCGGCCCCTTGCGCGGCCAAGCCGCAGATCAGGCCGGCGAGCACGTCGCCAGACCCTGCCGTGGCCAGAGTTGCCGGGGCCCGCCACGATACCCCGACGCGACCGTCTGGGTCCGCAACGACAGTGTCTGCGCCTTTGTAAAGTACGACCGCGCCGAGTGCCCGTGCGGCCGCACGGGCGCGCGCCACTTTTCCAGCCGCCCCCTCGACGACCGGATTTCCCCCAAACAACCGATGGAATTCGCCCTCATGTGGCGTGATCGCGACCTTTGCCGGCCCGCTTTTGACCGCCTCGGCCAGGGCGTCAAACTGGCCGGCGAAGCTGCTCAACGCGTCCGCGTCGAGCACGATCGTCCGGTCCGTCTTCAGCGCGGCGCGCACATACCCCCGCGTCGCCTCCCCCACCCCCGCCCCTGGCCCGATCAGCAGCGCTCGCCGTCGCTCGTCTCCCAGCAACCGCGCAAAGCCTGCAAGGTCGGAGAAGGGCTCGACCATCACCGCAGTGGTGTGCGCCGCATTCTCCGTCGCCGCATCCCTAGGCGAGGCGATCGTGACGATGCCGGCGCCGACCCGCAGACCGGCCTCCGCCGCAAGCCGCGCTGCGCCGGTGCGATAGGCGCCGCCCGAGAGAACCAGCATGGCTCCGCGCGAGAATTTATGATCGGCAAGCGCACGAGGTCGTCGCGCTTGCGATACGGCGGCGGGGCCAATCACCTTAGCGGCCCAAGGTTCTTCGGCGCTGAGGCCAATGTCGAAAAGCTTGACCTCCCCGCACAGACCAGCGCCCGGCAGCAAGACATGGCCGAACTTCAGCCGATGGAAGGTGACCGTGCGCGCCGCCCGAACCGCCGCGCCCAAAGTCTCGCCAGTATCTCCCAAAACGCCGGAGGGAACGTCGACCGACAGGACTTTCACGCCGCACCCGTTCAGGCGCTCCACCGCCGCTCTGGCGTCGCCGGCGAGCGGACGATCAAGCCCCGCGCCGAACAATGCGTCGATGATCAGGTCGCTTCGCTCGAAATCCAGCGCAGCAAGGGGGACCGCCGTGCCGGGATAATGTTGCGCCGCAAGTCCCGCATCGCAGCGAAGGGCGGCACGCTCGCCAAGCAAACCGACGGCGACTGGATAACCCCGTTCCGCGAGCAGACGCGCCGCCACGAACCCGTCGCCACCATTCATGCCAGGACCGCAAAGCACAGCGATCCGCGCCCCGGTGCGCGCAAGGCGCTCCGCTTCGTCGGCGACCGCCGCGCCGGCGCGTTCCATAAGCTCGAACCCCGGCGTTCCCGCTGAGATCGCCGCTAGGTCGGCTCGGCGCATCGCTTCGACCGTGTATATTGCGTTTGCCTGGAACGGATCGAGATGTGTCACGGACGAGCGCCTGTTTCTGCGGTAAAGGGGCGAGAAAGCCCGAAAAAACGGACCGGGCAAAATCGGCTTTGCAATCCGGATTTTTCTGTTATACCCCGCGCCACGTCGTTCCCTGATAGCTCAGTTGGTAGAGCATTCGACTGTTAATCGAATGGTCGCTGGTTCGAGTCCAGCTCAGGGAGCCAACGTTTCTCGACCTGCGCGACCGCCGCGAGCCGCGGCGTCGGCCCATAGGCGGCATGCCTGCTAAAGCCTTGGCCGTTTACAAGGCGTTAGTTTTGTCAGCGCTCCCGGGGCCGCGGCCGTTATTTTCAATCATTCATTAACTCTTGCTCGTTAAATCATCATTTGGCTGTGGGATTTACCGGACCAACTTCGCGTCGACCGCGCGGCAAGCGCGACCCGAGCGACGTGGCGGGATAAGACTTCTGTAGCCGGGCGTTGGAATTGGCCGCCGAAGTGTCCGGCCAAAGGCATGAAGCCCTTCTGATGCTGCGGCGCCTCGCGCGCCATGTTCCCCAAAAATTGTTTTGGCTGGCCCGGTCTGGGATGGTCAGGTTCGATTTTTGTGGGCGCCGTGGACGTCGGTCGCCTTGTCGCGGTCGACCGGGCCAAGCCGCCGACGAAAAGCAGACCTAACCGACTCTTCCATCCCGGCGGCGGCGTGAACGCAAGGCGCGGGTCCCATGTCGATCATTTCTTCGCTCTCAGCCAATCAAATCGGCGCCCTTACGAGCGCAACGATCGCCGGTCTGACGACAACCGACATCGCCGCGTTGAGCACCGCTCAGGCCGCGGCGCTCACCTCTTCGCAAATCCCCTATTTGTCCACTGACGACATCGCCGCGCTGACGGGGCCAAAGATCGCTGCCCTTACGTTAAACGCGATCGCCGCCCTCGCCACCACCCAGATCCAGGTTCTGACCACCGCTGAGGCGGCGACGTTGACCACCGCGCAAATCGGAGTTCTGACGACCGCCGAAGTCAACACGCTGACAACCGACCAGTTTGCGGCGCTGACCACAGCCGAAGTCAACGCATTCACGACCGCTCAGGCGCAGGCGCTGACGACCGACGACCTTGCCGCGCTGCTGACCCGTCAGATCGGCGCTCTCAACACCAAGGATCTCGCTGCGCTCACGACGACTTAAATTGGCGTCATCGCGACGGCGAACGTCGCGTTGTTGTCGGCGACGCAATTCGCAGCGCTGACCACAGCCCAAGTCAGCGCGCTGTCAACCGACCAGACGGCCGCTTTGACCTCGGCGCAGATCAGCGTTCTGAGCTCGGCGCAAGCCGCGGCGCTCGCCACCGCCAACCTGTCGACCCTCTCAACCGCCCAGCTCGTCGCGCTCAGCACCAAGGCGCTCGTAGCGTTG
>CAVSSV010000020.1:0-8638 GCA_963730695.1 uncultured Pseudomonadota bacterium | reverse complement strand
GAGGAACGCCGCCCGATGGGGATGCGGGCGGCGTGAAGGCGGGAGTTTGCACTTTGTCGGCGGCAGTGGAGGGCCGCCGACGGAGAGTGTGTCCTGGTCGGCGAGGGTCGTCAAGACTTGACTGACGGGCATTCCGTTCCCTATTCGTTCCGACATGACCGACACGCTCGCCGACGCCCTCCGCATGGGAATTTCCATCTCGGCGACCTGCCAGGGCTGGACACGCGACACCGACCGCAATCCGACCCAACGCTGTCGGTCGACCGTGCGGTTCGACGTCGCTAGCCTCGCTTGGACGCGAGGGGTGGCCTTCCCACTGGAGAGGCTCAAGGACCGGCTCGCGTGTCCGGTATGCGGCTCCCGCAAGGTGGTCGTGCTTTACACGGCGCCGGGCGCGCCTGGGGCCGCAAAGAGCGCGTGAGGTTGCGCCGCCCAGGCGCGACCATGGGCGGCGCTCGCGAGGCCGCCCCCAAAGGACACAAGCCTCGCGAAAAAGAATGGCCTCACAAGATCGTAGCACGGATTGAGGACGGCGAGTGACTACATTGCGCGAGCCCAAAAACTTCGTGCGCAAGCGCCGTCGCGGTCAGATCCCGCGCGGTGTGGACGCGGGCGCGCCGTGAAGGCGGGATTAGCAGGTATTGGCGACGCGCTGTGGTTTCTACGCGGCCAAAAACTCGGCGAGATCGTGTCTTCGAGCCAAGATTTTATAGGCTGAATCTGAGGGCGTCCGCCCGCTTTCGTTCTGAAGTCGATTCGCACTACGCCTTACGAACGACCACTCGCGCCTACGCGAAGTTTTGAGCAGATAGCATACAGAAACAAACAATCACAGTCGAAACGGACCTAAGCATTTGATTTTATTGGCGCGCCCAACGGGAATCGAACCCGTGTTTTCGCCGTGAAAGGGCGACGTCCTGGACCGCTAGACGATGGGCGCGTGCTTTAGCGTGAGCGCGCTATAGGGGCGCGGGCGGACGCTGACAAGAGCGGGGCGGTTTTTTAGCCCGCGAAAACTGATGTCCTCACTCCGCTGCAGAAACCTGCGTCGCCGGCGGCAGGATCGCCAGCCAGATGTTCGGGTCCTCTTGGCTCTGACGCTTCAGATAGGTGTAGCCGGTGACGTCCCACGAGCGGATGGCGTCGGTGAGGTTGTCGAGAATGAAATCGCCGTGGTCGGTCTTCACGGTGAGGATGGCGTGGCCTTCGCCCTCAAGATCCTTGACGATCGTCATCAGCAGCGCCTGGCGGGGGAAGCCCATCTCCATCAGCAGCTTGCGCTTATAGAGCGCGTAAACCTTGCAATCGCCGCGGCCGTCGAGCGGATAATCCCAATGGTCGAGCATCGTGCCCCAATGGTCGAGGTTGCTCACGGGCTCGATGGTGGAGTTGGCGAGGCGATTGATGCGGTCGAGCGTCCGGAGTGTCGAGGGGGTCAGCTTGATCACCGAGGCCGGCAGCACCGGGACTGTGCATTCCTGGGCTTCACGGTGGCAGAAATCGACCCAGCCGTAGGGGATGGAGGTCTCATCGCCGACGACGGCCGCCGTGCCTTGCGGCACCTGGCTCGCGGTCGCTGCGGCGCCAGCGACGACGCCGGCGCACAGGCTGGCGACGATGACGCTGATGCGGACCAAGCTCTTGAACATGACGACGCCCCGGCCTTTGAAGCTTTGGCCGCCCGGTTGCTCCGGCGCCCGCTTCGATAGCCAAGCAATCGCATCAGGGTTTTGAGGGCGTTCGAAGCGTTTCGCTCAAATTTGCGCGTCGGGATTTATACAAATGAAGAGGACGTTTCCGCCCGCCGGCGAGGGAAAAAGCGGTTTGTGGCGCCGGGGCCGCCGCGCGTTAACCCACGCCCGGGGGTTCCTGAATATTGAGGGTTGACCAGCTCTTAAAACGCGCTTCCGCGTTCGCGGTCCTTTAAGGATTAACGAATTGCGGTGGTTAATTTCGCTGCGGAAGGCCCGCGAAAAACCTTCGGCGGCAGGCTGGATGTTTCTGGAATGGTTGATGAATTTCCACCGCGAGAATCCTGGGCGGCCGGCCGTCAGCGCAGCGTGCCGCGCCGCCGTTTGCGCTTGGCGCCATCCTCGTCGCGCGGCGGCGCGACGGGCGGTCCCAGCACCGCCACGATCGTTCCCTCGTCGGGGCGCGGGCGGGGGACATAGAGGTCGAGCGCGCGGCGCATCGCGGCGATGTGCTCCGGCCGATTGCCGCAACAGCCGCCAACGATGGAAACGCCCGCATCGACCGCATAGGCCGCGTATTCGCTCATCATATGCGTCGTGATGTCATAGTGCAGCGCGCCGCCCCGGCGGCGCGGCAGGCCGGCATTGGTCTTGGCGATTACCTTGGCCTGCGGCGCCGCCTCCGTCATCTTGAGCGCGGCGAACATGGTGTCGGTGGCGCCGACGCCGCAGTTGGCGCCGAAGGCGAGCGGCGGCGGATCGAGCGAGGCCACCAGCGCGGCGAGCGTCTCCGGCAACAAGCCTTGCGTGGTCGTGCCGTCGGCGTTGAAACTCACGGTGATGCAATAGGGCATCCGGCGCCGGGCGGCGGCCCGGGCGGCGGCGCGGATTTCCTCCGGGGCGCCCATCGTCTCGATCCAGATCACGTCGACCCCGCCGGCCTTCAGGCCGTCGATCTGCGCGAGGAACATCGCCTCGGCGTCCTCGACCCGCAGCGGGCCGAGCGGCGCCAACACATCGCCGGTCGGACCGACCGAGCCGGCCACCACGATCGGCCGCTCCGCCGCGGTGGCGACGGCGCGCGCATGTTCGGCGGCGCGCTGGTTGAGTTCGAACACGCTGGCTTCGAGCTTGTACTGGCTTAGCCGTCGCGCATTGGCGCCGAACGAGTTGGTGAGGATGATGTCGGAGCCGGCTTCGATGAAGCTTTGGTGCAGGGCGCGCACGCGCTCGGGCTGTGTGATGTTCCACAATTCCGGACAATCGCCGGCGCCAGCCCCATCTCGAAATAGTTGGTGGCCGTCGCGCCGTCCGCGAGCAGGGGGCGGCCTTGGGCGAGCAAGTCCTGCAAGAGCATCGTTCGCCCTTACGCGCGGGAAAGATTCGCTGCAATGGCCTCCTTCTCCAGCGAATGCTGGAGAAGGTGTCGCGCCGTAGGCGTGACGGATGAGGTGTGGAAAGCAGGGCTGACGCGCGGCAAATCGTTCCACAAGCGTTGGTGCAACGCTTCCACCAGAGCCGACCTGGTTTCCGCACCTCATCCGTCGTTGCTTCGCAACGCCACCTTCTCCACTGCGTGGAGAAGGGGTTCAGCCCCGCTCGCGCATCAGCCTGGACTTATCGCGCGACCAATCGCGCGTCTTCTCGGAATCCCGCTTGTCGTGCAGCTTCTTGCCGCGGCCGAGCGCGAGCGCGACCTTCGCGCGGCCCTTTTCGTTGAAGTAAATGCGCAGCGGCACGATGGTCATGCCTTCGCGCTCGATGCCCTTGGCGAGTTTGGCGATCTCGCGCGCGTGCAGCAGCAGCTTTCGCGGGCGTTTCGGCGCGTGATTGAAGCGGTTGGCCTGCAGATATTCCGGGATGTTGGCGTTGTATAGGAAGATATCGCCGTTACGCTCGACGCCGGCGTAGCTCTCCAGCACGCTCGCCTTGCCGCCGCGCAGCGACTTGACCTCCGTGCCGGTCAGCATGATGCCGGCCTCGAAGGTCTCGCCGAGTTCGTAGTCGTAGCGCGCGCGCCGGTTGTCGGCGGCGGTCTTTTGTACGGGAGCTTTTTTTTCGGCCAAGGCTTTTCGCTTTTTTCTCGTCTTAGGCGTTCAGCGCGCCGGCGTGCACCATGGCGCGGCGGAGGAGCGTCTGCGGTCTGTTCGGTCACCGGCAGCAACGGCGAGCGCAGCTCGTCCTGAACGCGGCCGAGCAGGCTCAGCGCATATTTGGCGCCGGAAACGCCAGGTTCAAGGAAGATCGCCGAATGCAGCGGCGCGAGCCGGTCCTGCAGCAGCAGCGCCTGGCTCCAATCGTCCTTGAATACGGCCTCCATCAGCGCCGCGCAGGCGACCGGCTGCGACATTGGCGGTCACCGAGATGCAGCCGTGGCCGCCCAGCGCCATGGCGGCGAGCGCGTTCATGTCCTCGCCGGAAAGCTGGATGAAATCGGGCCCCAGCGCATGGCGCTGCTTGGAGACGCGGCCGACGTCGCCGGTGGCGTCCTTCACGCCGACGATGTTCTTGAGCTCGTACAGCCGCTTCATCGTGTCGATCGACATGTCGACGACGCTGCGCGGGGGGATGTTGTAGATGATGATGGGAAGGCCGATGGCGTCGTTCACCGCCTTGAAGTGGTGATACATGCCTTCCTGCGTCGGCTTGTTGTAATAGGGCGTGACCACCAGCACGGCGTCCGCGCCGACGCTCTCGGCGTGACGGGCGAGTTCGATCGCCTCGGCGGTGTTGTTGGAGCCGGCGCCGGCGATCACGGGCACGCGGCCGCGGGCTTCGTCGATGCAGATCGCGACGACGCGCCGATGTTCCTCATGGCTGAGCGTCGGGCTTTCGCCCGTCGTCCCCACGGGGACCAGGCCGTGCGAACCCGACGTGATCTGCCAATCGACCAGCGCGCGAAACGCATGTTCGTCGACTTTGCCGTCCTTGAACGGCGTCACCAGAGCAGGCATCGACCCGTGAAACTTCGCCCGCTTGCTCATTGCCCGCTCCGACCCCGCCCCGTGTCTCTATAAGAGGCGAGACATTTAAACGTTTGGTCTGCCGCGAGAAAGAGTTTTTAACCGCATTTTTTATCCCGGCGTTAACCGAACCCCAAGCGATGGCTGCGTAGTCTGACGACAGCGTCAGGTGACCTATGCTTGCATGTTCGCGCGTACGGGGCCTATCGATCGCCCTTGGGCTCACGCTCAGCCTTGCCGCTTCCCACGGCTTTGCGGCGGAAGATTTTGGCGTGGACGGCCCCCTGGCGGGTCTCGACTTTGGCGCGGCCAAAGGCGACGCTGGGCGGCTGAAGGCCGCCTTCGCGCAGGTCGCGAGAGGCGAGGCTGGCGTCGCCGACGTCATCGCCGGCCGCCTCCAGGCGCCCGCGGCGCTGACCGCCTATCAATGGGGCCGGCTGCGCCGCGCCGCCGATCCGCCGCTGGCGGCGCTGCAGGATTTTCTGAGCGCGCATCCCGGCTGGGCCGGGGAGGGCTGGCTTGAGGGCGCAATCGAAGCCCGGCTGTTCCTGAACCATCCGCCGGCGGGCGAGGTGCTGCAGGCTCTGGCCGCAACGCCGCCGCGCTCCAGCGCCGGGCGCTATGCGCTGGCGCGCGCCAAGCGCGAGATCGGCGATGTCGCGGGCGCCGACGCCGATGTCAGAAAGCTCTGGCGCGAGGGCGCGGACGAAGCCTGGGCGGAGGCGATCCTGGTGCGCGACGCCGCGCCGATCTTAACCCGCGAGGACGATATCGCCCGCGCGAGCCGTCTGGTCCATGCCGGGCAATATGGCGCGGCTTCTCGTGCAGCGGCGCGCGGCGGCGCCGATGTTCTGGCGCGCGTCAGCCAGTGCATCGCCGCCCTGCAAGGCACGATGCTGACCACGCTTTCGCCCGACGCTCCTGGCGCCGCCGCGCTCGCTCCCGACTTGGTGCTGGCGCAAGCCCGCAAAGCGCGGAAGGACAATCGGCTTGAGGATGCGGCGCGCTGGTTTGCGCTGGCGCCAAGCGGCGCGGCGCTCGGCGACCCCGATCTGTGGTGGCAGGAGCGGCGGCAACTGATGCGCCAGTTGCTCGACATCGGACAGAACGGGCTCGCCTATCGGCTGGTCGCCGGCGCCAATGTCGGCTCGCCCGGCGTTTTGGCCGACGCCCGCTTTCGCAGCGGCTGGATCGCCCTGCGCTTCCTCAACGAGCCGCTGACGGCGCTGGCGCAATTTGAAGCCTCGGACACAGTCGCCGTCAGCGTCCAGGCCCACGCTCGCGCGGATTACTGGCGTGCGCGCACGCTGACCGCGCTAGGCGATGACGACGGCGCGGCCGCCGCCTACGCGAGCGCCGCCTCCGCCGGCAACGATTATTATGGACAGCTCGCCGCTCGCGCGTTGGGACGCGAGGCGGAGCCTGCGGAACAAGCCGCCGAGCCGACGCCGGCGGAAGGGGCGAGCCGCGTGGAATCCATCGCTGTCGCCGAGCAATTGTTCGCCGCCGGGCAGGACGATCTGGCGGCGCCGCTCAGCTTCGCCGAAATCACCCGCACGCACGACGGCGCGCAGGCGGCGGCGATGGCGCGTGTGATGGAGCGCTATGGCGACGCGCCGACGCGCCTCTCCTTTGGACGCGTCGCCGCCGACGCCGGTTTTGTTTTCGAACAGGACGCCTTCCCGGTGGCCGGCGTGCCGGACGCGCCGCCGCTCGCGCTCTCCGCGGATCGGCCGACCATGCTCGCCGTGATGCGCCAGGAGAGCGGCTTCGTCGCTCGCGCGGCCTCCGGCGCCGGGGCGCACGGGCTGATGCAGTTATTGCCGGGCACCGCGCGCGACGCGGCCAAGCGGGCGGGGGTGGCGTTCGACGAACATCGCTATTTCGCCGATCCTCAATTCAACCTGCAGCTTGGCGGCGCCTATCTCGGCCAATTGCGCGCCGATCTCGGCGGCGACATGACGCTGACGCTGGCCGCCTACAACGCCGGGCCGGGCAGGGTGCAGCAATGGCTGCAGCTCTACGGCGACCCGCGCCGCGGCCAGACCGACATGGCCGATTGGGTCGAGCGCATTCCGTTCGACGAGACGCACGACTACGTGCAGCGCGTGAGCGAAGCGCTGACGGTCTATCGCGCGCGGCTTGCGGGCGAGGGCGAAGGCGGCGACGCAATAAGCGTGGCGGGGACGTTCGAGGGGCGGTGAGGGGGAGGGGCGCCTACTTCCGCGCCTCGATCACCAGCGCCTGCAGCTTCGGCTGAAACGCGCCCGCGCCGAAGCGTTCGGCGAGCGCGGCGGCGACGGCTTCGGTCGCGGCGACGAGGCCGCTTGGCTCCAACGCTTCGATCTCATTGCGCAAAGGCGAGCCCTGGCAAAAGCCCAGCGCCGGGCTGCTCGCATTCTGCGCATGGCCGCTGCGCACCAGTGTCGCGATCGTACAGTCGGCGAAGCCGCCCGCGGCCATATCGGCGCGAATGACGGCCTCGTCGCGATAGCCCATCGGCGTGCGCTCCATGAACCAGGACGGATGGCTGGGATAGCGCCGCTCCAGCGCCGCCAGCGCAACATCAAACATCGGCATCGAGGCGCGGCCGTCCCAGACATTGAAAATCAGCCGCCCGCCGGGCTTCAGCACGCGATGGGCTTCGCGCAGCGCGCGCGCCTTGTCGGGAAAGAACATGATGCCGAACTGGCAGACCAGCGCATCGAACGAAGCGTCGGCGAACGGCAGCGCCTGCGCGTCCGCCTGCTGGAATTTTACCCGCGCGACGCCGGGCTTGGTCGCGGCGTAATCGAGCATCGGCTGGTTCAGGTCCGTCGCGACGATTTCGACCGACTGGGGAAGCGCAGCACGAAGCGTCGCGGTGACGATGCCGGTGCCGGCCGCGGTCTCCAGCAGGCGGCCTTGCGTCATGCTGGAGAGACGCGCTGCGATGTCGTCCGCATAGGGCTGGAACAGCAGATTGCCCATATGCCGGTCGTAAAAGAGCGGCATCGAACCGACAAAGACGGCGTCGTTTTGCGGCATCGCTGATCTCCCCAGGGTTGGCGGCGGCAGCACGACAGCTTCCCGCCGCTCTGACCCTCGCGGGCCTTTCCCACTTACGTTCTAGCGCTCTATGCGGCCCGTGACGACGGTGGTGTAGAGATTGACGCAGCCGACGCCGGCGCTGTCGCATTTGTTCCAGTAGCCGTCTTTTTTCTCGACAGGCGCCGTCGCTTTGACGCGGCGAATGAACGCTCCTGGCGCTGGGTCGCCGTTGGCCAACGTTTGGTTGAAGGAATCGACATAATAGCAATTTTCGCCGACCGCGTCGCATTCCACCCAGTAGCCGTGCTTGGCCTGCAAAGTCTTGCTATCGGACAGCTTCACCGGCGGCGCTTTCGCCGCTGCGGCGATCGCGCCGCCTGCCAACGCTGGCGTTGGCGCCGCCAAGGCGACCAAGGCCGCAACGAGAGAAAATTTGACGATCATCGCGTAGCTCCCTTTCCGACGCCGTCGCTCGATTTAAGCCGCGGACGCATAAGTCTTAACCGCAACGCGACGAACGCATCAATTGCGGAGTTCCGCTGTCGGCGTCCGCTCGAAATTTATCGTTCCAGCTTAAAAGCCGATGCGGATCATCGCGGCTAAAGAAATGGCCCCGGTGCTACTATGAGCGGCAGGCGAGGGCGGTCTGCCCCAGGCCAACGTGAGGAAGGCGCACGGACATGGACATCAAACGCGGCGGCTCGCAGCCTTCGGGCAGGGGCTCGGCCGAGTATTTCACGGGAACGGTGCGGATCGATCCGCTCGCAACCGCGCCGCCGCCGGCGCGCGTCGCGATGGCGCTCGTCACCTTCGAGCCCGGCGCGCGCACGGCTTGGCATACGCATCCGCTCGGCCAGACGCTGATCGTCACCGAAGGCGCCGGCCAGGCGCAACGCGAAGGCGGGCCGATCGAACAGATCCGGCCCGGAGACGTGGTTTGGTTCCCGCCGGGTG
>CAVSSV010000019.1:0-157677 GCA_963730695.1 uncultured Pseudomonadota bacterium | reverse complement strand
CCTCGGCGATGCGGACCGACGTCACCCACATCGTCGGGCTGATGGTGCCGGCCCTCAGCGAGTTTCATGCGAGCCTGCTGGAGCAGCTGAGCCGGCACATCCGGCGCACCGGACGGGCGGTGGTCTCCTATTCACACGATCTCGATCCGCGCTCGATCGTCGAGGGTCTCGACTTCTTCGCTTCGCACCGCGTCGACGCTTTGGTCATCGACGGCGGCAGCGTTCCGCGCGAGCGGCTGCTGGCGTTCGCCGAGTCCGTGCCAAATCTCGTATTCTACGACAACGACGTCGAGGGCATTCCCGCGGACCGCGTGTTCGTCAAGAACCGTCAGGTGAGCGACCGCGCCGTCAGCCACCTCATCGAGCTCGGCCACGAGCGGATTGCGATGATCTCGGGAAGCCTGCACAATTCTGCGGGCGCCTTGCGTCACGCTGGCTACTGCGATGCGTTGGCGCGCCATGGCCTGCCGGTTGACCCGCAATTGACCGTCGAGGCGCATTGGCGCGAAGCTCAAGGCTATACCGCGGCGCGCGAGCTGTTTTCGCTCGAGCGGCCGCCGACAGCGGTCTTCAGCGCCAATTACAACATGACGATCGGGTTCTTGTCCTGGATGCGCGAGCACGATCTGCGCACGCCTCGCGACGTCTCTCTCGTCAGCTTCGACGACGTGGCCGCCTTCACCGTCCACGAGCCCGGCATCACCGCAATCGTCCAGCCCATCGCCAAGATCGCCGACACCATCACGTCGTTGCTCGCCGATCGCTTTGCTTCGCCCAGGGCTCTCGGCCGGCATACCGTGACGATCGATTGCGACATCATTCTCAGAGGCTCGACGCGGCGGCTGCCGCATCTGGCGGCGGTTGCGGCAAGGTAAGGCAAGATGGCGCAAGTCGAACTGAAAAGCGTGCACAAGACCTTTGGGCCGGTGCGCGTCATTGACGCCCTGAACCTCGTAATTCCCGACGGCGCTTTCACGGTTTTCGTCGGACCGTCCGGCTGCGGAAAGTCGACCCTGCTGCGGCTGATCGCCGGGCTTGAGGAATTGACCGGCGGCGACATCGAGATCGGCGGGCGCAACGTCAACAAGGCCGGACCGATCGAGCGCGGCGTGGCGATGGTCTTTCAAAACTATGCGCTCTATCCGCATATGACGGTGGAGCAGAACATCGGATTTTCCTTGCGCATGGCGCGCGTCGCATGGGCTGAAATCGTCGAACGCGTCGCCTCCGCCGCACGCTCGCTGCAAGTCGGCGAGCTGTTGCATCGCAAGCCGGCGCAGCTTTCGGGCGGCCAACGCCAGCGCGTCGCCATCGGGCGCGCGATCGTGCGCGACCCCGAAGTGTTCTTGTTCGACGAGCCGCTCTCCAATCTCGACGCCGAGCTGCGCGTCTCCATGCGCGTCGAGATCGCAAAGCTGCACCAGCACCTCGGCGCGACGATGATCTACGTCACGCACGACCAGACCGAAGCGATGACGCTCGCCGACCAGATCGTGGTCATGCGCGCCGGCAACATCGAGCAGGTAGGCTCTCCGCAACGAGCTCTATGAAAACCCGGACAACCTTTTCGTCGCCGGCTTCATCGGCTCGCCCCGGATGAATTTCCTCCAGGCCAACCTCGCCGGGGGCACGGCGACTCTGGCGGCCGGCGGCCGTCTGCCCGCCTCCGGCCTCGCCGACACAACCGGGCTGTTTGTCGGTCTTCGGCCCGAACACTTCGTCGTCGGAGGAGGACCTGACCTCAGCTTCCCCTTCCATGTCGATGTCGTCGAATATCTCGGCGGGACGCGCTATCTCCACGGCACGACGGCCTCGAACGAGACGCTGGTGATCGAGGCGCGCGATGCGCTGCAGACCAAGCCCGGCGACGACATTCGTATCGGCGCCTCCGCAAGCCGTGCGCTGCTTTTCGCGACGTCGGGCGCGCGCCTGCGGGTGGCGGCATGAGCGCCGGCGACCACAGTTTCTGGCGCGACAAGCCGGCCACGGCGTGGACGGAAGCCTATCCCTTGGGGAACGGCCGCCTTGGCGCCATGGTGTTCGGCGGAATCGCCCGCGAGCATCTGCAGCTCAACGAAGAGACGCTGTGGACGGGCGGCCCCTACGAGCCGATCAACCCGGAAGCTCTGCCGCATCTGGCTGACGTCAGACGGCTGATCGCCGACGGCCACTATGCGGAAGCCGAGGCGCTGGCCAATCGCCATTCGATGGCGCGACCGCTGCTTCAGATGTCCTACCAGCCGGCGGCCGATCTTTGCCTGGAGTTCGAGCACGACAGCGCCGCGGACTATCGCTTCAGTCTCGACCTCGATCGCGCGCTGACGACCGTCTCCTATGTCGCCGGCGGCGTGCGCTACATCCGCGAGACCTTCATTTCGCCCGTCGATCAGGTTCTTGTGCTGCGCGTGCGCGCGAACCGGCCGGGCGCGCTGACGGCGACCATCAGGCTGACGAGCGAGCAGCCGGGTCGCCTGACGCTGTTGCCCGATCAGCTGCGCTTTGCCGGGACAAATCGCGGCGAACACGGCGTCGACGGCGCGCTCCGCTTCGCGGCGCACGCACGGGTGCGCAGCCAAGGCGGGAGCCTGCGCGTGGAAGGCGACGCGCTTCGGCTCAGCGATGCGGACGAATTGATTCTCCTTCTCGACGCGGCGACCAGCTTTCGGCGCTATGACGATGTCGGCGGAGACCCGGAGGCGCTAGTCGAGCGCCGTCTCGACGCTGCAGCGTCGAAAGACGTTGCGGCTTTGCAGACAGCGCATGAGGCTGAACATCGGCGCCTTTACCGACGCATGTCCATCGATCTCGGCCAAAGTCCAAATCTGCATTTGCCGACGGAGGAGCGCATCGCGCGCAATCCGCAAGCGCCCGATCCTGCGCTCGCCGCGCTTTACGTCCAGTTCGCGCGCTACCTCATGATTTGCGCCTCGCGGCCGGACACGCAGGCGATCACGCTGCAGGGCCTGTGGAACAAAGAAACGTCGCCGCCCTGGGGCAGCAAATACACCTGCAACATCAATTTGCAGATGCACTATTGGCTGGCGGATCCGGCCAATCTCGCGGAATGCTTTGAGCCGCTGATCCGCCTCACCGAAGACGTGGCGGAGACCGGCGCCCGCATGGCGCGCGCGCACTACGACGCGGCCGGGTGGGTGCTGCACCACAATACCGATCTGTGGCGCGCGACGGGGCCGATCGACGGCGCCAAGTGGGGGCTATGGCCGACCGGCGGCGCGTGGCTTTGCGCGCAGCTGTGGGACCATGCCGCGTTTCTGCAGGACGACGCGCTCGTTGCGCGCGTCTATCCCCTGCTCAAAGGCGCCGTGGCGTTTTTTCTCGACGCGCTTGTGCCCTCGGCGGATGGGGCGCATCTGGTCACCAGCCCGTCGCTGTCGCCGGAAAACGTCCATCCGCGGGGCGCCGCGCTGTGCGCTGGCCCAACCATGGACAACCAGATCCTGCGCGATCTCTTCGCCACCTTCGCCGAGGCGTCGACCGCGCGCGAACGCGACGCCGACTTGCGCGCGCGGGCGCTTGCGGCGCGCGATCGGCTGCCGCCGCATCGCATCGGAAAAGCGGGCCAGTTGCAGGAATGGCAAGACGATTGGGACATGGACGCGCCCGAGATCGATCATCGCCACGTCTCGCATCTCTACGGGCTCTACCCCAGTTTTCAGATCGATCGGGAGGAGACGCCTGCGCTCGCCGCCGCCGCTCGCCATTCCCTTGAGATTCGAGGCGACGACGCCACGGGCTGGGGCATCGGCTGGCGCATCAATCTCTGGGCGCGGCTCGGCGACGGCGACCACGCCAACGACGTCGTGACGCTGTTGCTCGGCCCTGAGCGCACGTATCCCAATATGTTTGACGCTCACCCGCCGTTCCAGATCGACGGTAATTTTGGCGGCGCGGCGGGCATTCTTGAGATGCTGGTTCAGTCGCGGCCCAGCCGGCTTAGGCTGTTGCCAGCGCTGCCAACGAACTGGCCGGGCGGCCGTATCGACGGCGTCCGGACCCGCGCCGGGCTCGACGTGGCGCTGGCGTGGAAGAATGGCGCGCTGACCGAGGCGGTCTTTACCGCCCTTCGGACGGGGCAGACGCAAATCGCATACGACGGCGGCGAACTGACGCTCGAGCACGAGGCGGGATCGCGCTATCGGAGGGTCTGGCACGACGACGGAAGCGTGCGGTTCGTCAAACAGGCGGAGTGACGTCACACGCCGACGCCCTTGCGCACCGGCGTCGGGAGCGATCCCGAGCGGCCCGCCGTTTGACGGCAAACCGCTCGGTTTGGGCGAACGCGTTCGACCTCGCGCCGCGCGAAATCAGCGACGGCGCCTGCCGTTAGCTTCGCGAAACGGCTCAGCCGTTGAGCGCGTCTTTGACCGCCTTCGCCGGCACAAAGGAAAGCTTCCTTGAGGCGGCGATCTTGATCTTCTCGCCGTTGGCGGGATTGCGGCCCTCGCGCTCGGGACTTTCTTTGACCTTGAACTTTCCAAAGCCCGGCAAGGAGACTTCTTCGCCACTTGCGGCCGCAGCGATGAGCTCGTTCAGAAACGCGTCGACGAGAGTTTTCGCTTGAGCCTTCGTGACTTCATTTGCATCAGCGATTTTGGCGGCTAGCTCCGAGGTATTCAACAAACCCGCTCCTTATGATTTTGGGGCGGGCCCTATGGCATGGGCGAACGCGCGTGTCACTCACGCGGATGCCGCAGGTCCAACGCGGGCGGGGACATCCTCCGTCAAAGCGGCGCCGCGACAAGCTGTCGCTCACGCTTTGCCGAGCTTGTCCATCGTGTCCAAAAGGTTCGTCAACGCCTGTTTGCAAACGGCCGCATCGGGGCTTCCGGCGCGGAGCGCCTCAAGCGCTTGATCGATCGCTTTGTCGACGACGTGCCAGTCGGCGGCCGCACGCGGCTTCAGTCCCGCTTCGGCGTCGTCCCACGCGATTTCGAGATCGCGAACTCGGGTCTTAGCGGCGGCAAGATCGCCTTTGTCGACGAGCGCCGACACGTCGACGACAAGGGTCCGGAAACTCGATAGGTCGCCGAGCTTAGAGGACGTCGCCGCCTGCGCTGCCATGCGAAACCCGACGCCGTGATCGGCTGCGCCGAGACCGGCGAGAATGGCTGCTCCTGCGAACGCCGTACGCACGAGAATCGACCGGAAAGGACCACGATGAATCATGACGTCTCCTTTGCATTGAGGGGAAAGACTTGTGTTAGGCAGCCTCGCCGGCGGTCGCAGCGCTGCGCAAACGTCACGTAACCGACGAGCGCGACGATGATCGTGAAAAAGGCGAGGCTCGTGGCGACCGTGCCAAAGCCAAATCCGCCATAGGTTTTCGCTTGGGAAAGCAGGTCACCGAGGGAGGCGCCGAGCGGTCGCGTCAGGATATAGGCGAGCCAAAACGTCACGGCGTCGACGCCTACGGCATAGGCACAAGCAATCGCCGCAATGAGGCCGCCGAAAATCACGAAGTCCTAGACCAAAGCCGAGTCCGAGCGCTTCGGTCGTAAACGAGGTCGCCGACCGTCCCCCATTCTCCAAAGCGGTTCGCGATAAACGAATAGTGAATTACCGACCCTTCCGGACCCTGCTCGATGAATTTTTGCTACCCGGATTGTCCTGGTTCTCATGAACGTACTTGTCGTAGTCCTCGACCTCTTGAGAATATGGCCCTTTCTCGGAACGTTGGATGCTCAAGACGTCGGGTCGTATGCCTCGTTCAACGTTAGGTGCAAGCCGATCCTTTTTATCCGCGTTTTTCATTTTCATCTCCTTACAACACAATAGGTTCGTCGCTAGTGCCGCGGCATATCTCGCACCGAAAAACCCGCTTCGGGGGCCGAGGTTCCTTGGCGTTCAACAATGTTAGACTTGCCGCGACGACTGCCCCCGATTTGCATTGCCTGATATCCGCGCACGGTCTGCCCTCATGTAGCGATTGACTGCCCTCGCGCCCCGAACGCCTGTGGACGCCCTTTCGGCGATGTGGATCTAGCCAAGCGATTGCGGGGGTGCGGCCTCTTCAATGCTAGGTGCCGAAAGAAAGTCGGCAACGTTTTCTTCTTTAGCCCGCAAGACCGGCGCGTCCTTGGAAGGGGAGGTCGTTCTCCTCCAACTCCCAACGTGATTATTGTGCTCCGGCCGACAGCGGGCCAAATCGGCTTCACCAGAAACGCACGATCTCGTAGCTGACGTCGATGTCAGCCCTCGGCCAAGAGATCCTCGACGTCGGGGAGCGAGAGCGGATCGCGCACGCACTTTATGACCGCCAGGCGAATGATTTCCGGCGAGTTGTTGAAATAGCGGAAAGGGTATGTCCTCAGCAGAGGTTAGCCGAGGTCTTGTCCGCAAACGAATATGCTCCGACACTGCCCGGCGGTGCGGGTCGAACAGGTCGCGTCGGGCAAGTTCCGGCTTCGCGTCTGGCGCGGGCCAAGTTGCTCGAACGGACACCGCCGCCTGGTCCCTAAGCGGCTCGGCGACGGTGTCTGCACCGATGCAGCGTGCAGTTATGCCTACACGCGGCGGGAGTTGGAACTACGGAATCACCCGCACCACCTTGTGCGTCCGGTGATCGACGATAACACGCTGATTGTTCACAATCACGTAGTCGTAGTCCTGATATTGGGGGACCGGATAATAGGTATAGCTGTCCGGCAACGCTGAACCTACAACGACCTGTCCGTTATAGGTGACGGATGGTTGCGGCGGCAGCGTCGAGCCAACGAGCGCACCAATGCCCGCGCCGACGGCGGTGCCTACCGGGCCGCCGACTACAGTCCCGACCGCCGCGCCGCCAACTGCACCCCCTACAGCTCCGCCTGCATTCTGTGCCATGGCGAACGACGGCAACAATGTAATCGCTGTCGCAGCAATGATCGTATTCCTCATCGTAATTCTCCGCTGTCGCGACGCAAATCAAGCGCCGGAGAGGCAAACGTCGAACGGACCGTGAGGTTCCGCGCGATCCGCGAAATCGATCGCGACTCAGGCGCAGGTTTTGCACGCACCACAAAGCGCGTACGCGCGGTCTCCGGCAACGCGTTGCACGCAATGAGTTTAAGGATGGCTAGCCGGCCTAAGCATGGACGTCGGCGAGTAAGTCCGAACGGCGTCTCAGGCGGAACGAAACTACCCGGCGCGACGACCGTGCGAGCTCGATTTGGGTGCGCCCTTGGTCGTCGACTATTCGCGCCTTGTCGGCCGCCTCAGGCCACAGGGGCTCGGCCAACAGAGCGAACGCCGCTTCCGGCTTAGGCGCTACGAGGGCGTACGCCAAGGCGCGGCCGCCACCTTCGAAAATCGCGGCAAAGACCGTCATGGCCGCCCTCGCCTAGCTGCCATCTTCCACTCGCTTTTCGTGATGGCCAGATCCGTTCGCTTGTCTTTGAAGCTCTTGTGGTTGTTCGTAGCGCATCACGAATTGGGTCGTTTCCCAAAGCTCAAAGCCGTCAAACCGGTCTTTGGGCGCTTCTGCAAACAGCTTGTGGGATTTTACGATTGCGTCTCGCTCTGAGAGGCCGGGTAGCAATTGGACGCTGACAATGTGCCCGCTTCTTAGGAAAAAGCAGCGCATGGCCTTAAGTCTCCCCGCGCCGAACATGACCGGCGTGAGACGGAAGATTCCGCCGAACCTTTAAAATTTCAAGAGGCGTCCCGGTAAAAAATTTGAGCTTTCGGACGGACAAATCCCCGCAACACGGGGTGTTGTCGCGGGGCCCCTAATTCGCGCGCTTTACGCATGAACAAATGCGCGCCATCCCAAATAGGCAGAACCCCAGCCAAGTTGAAACTGCAACAAGCACTCGTCACTCGCCCATTGCACCCCGCGCAAGCATCGTGGCTACCGGAGCGGCCGGCTTTTCATGATGACATAGCTGCCCTGTTGAAGTGGCGCGACGAGGCGCTCCGCGGCGATCTGCGCGACAAGTTCACCGCCGATGAGCGCCCGTTTTCTTGGATATCGAAACGCAATGGGAGCGGAGCAAGAACGGAATTGGAATTCGCCGAGCGGTTTCCAACTTGGTTTGACGGCCTTCTGACATCACTTCGCGGCGATGACGGCCCAAACGGAGCTGCGAGCCTGGTTGAAATTTGGATGCGTCTCCGTGGCACAAAACGTCTTATTGAAAGTTGCATAGCCGCCGTCAGCGGCTCGGCAGGGCACTGAAATTGCCCCCCAGAGTTTTACTGCTTTGCTAGTTGCTTGCTGACGACACTTGTCCTATCGCGCGCCAAACGCGTTCGGGTCGACGCCGGTTCCCCAACATCACCATTAAATTGCTGCAGAATTTTCATCGCAAAATGATGACCAATTTCTGGCAGGGCTTTGACGGCACGTAAAGAAAAAGCCGCCCGACAGGAGCTGCTGAGTCTTGGCGAAACAACGTGTGCGTCGATCAGACTCGTCCACGGCATTTCGGTTCCATCAACGGACAGACGGCGAGGCGGTCGACCTAGGCCAACGCGTCTCGCGCGTGGCTCCGCAGTCGCGCATAGAGCAATCCAGCCGACCGGCGCATGCAACCCGTGTGGAAGTGTCGGCACGCAGGGAAGCCGGGGCGGTTTGGTCGCTGCTCAAATCGGGCCGAGTGACCAAACGCTCTGACGTGACTTACGCGACTAAAGGCAAGCCGCTTCCCAGGGTGCAAAGAAATCGAGGTTGTCTCGCCGATCCATCCGAATGCCATGCCGGTCATCCGGGACGGCGCGAACCGGTAGCCAGCTGACTCTCGGCCGCGGCGCGTCGCCAGTAGAGCGTGTCAGAGGGACTGTGATCTTGGTTGAGCGGCCTTGACCTTCCGGGCAAGTCGCTCTGCGAGCTCCCTTGAGCCGAATGGCTTAGAAACGGCTTCCCAATCCGGGCGGTTCCTTGGCAGCGCGGCTTGCCCGTAGCCTGTCAGAAACAAAAATGGCACCCCGCGTTCCTCAAGGGCATGTGCAACCGGAAAGACCTTCTCGCCTGCGACGTTCACATCCAGAAGGGCCAAATCAACCATTTCCGCCTTTGCGGCGGCAAGCGCCTCGGGCACGCGCGCATAGGGGCCGATGACGATGCAGCCCGCGTCGGCCAGCATGTCCTCGACCAGGAGGGCGACTAGCATCTCATCCTCGACGAGCAAGACGCGCTTGCCGGCAAGCTCGGGCGGCATCAACCTTGGCCCACCGCGGCGCGGGTAGGTTCACCAGCGCTTGTCGATACGGGGGCCCGAACGGTCGCCCGAACGCCTTCGGACGAAAACTCGATCGTGGCCTTACCAGACAGGTCATGACCCAGCGCACGCTCGATCAGCATGCTGCCAAATCCTCGCTTCGCAGGCTCCTTCACCGGCGGCCCATTGCGCTCGACCCACTCGAGCACGAAGTGCTCGCCACTGTCGGTGCGCTCGACGGTCCATGTCACGGCGACGTCGCCTTCGGGCACCGACAGCGCGCCATACTTCGCAGCGTTGGTCGCCAGTTCGTGCAGCGCCATGCCGAGCGCTAAAGCGCCGCGCGAGTCCAGTAGGACAGGTGGACCCGTGATGACGACGTTGGTTCGATCGCGCGCCATGAACGGCCGCAGCTCTTCGGTGACGATTTCATCCAGCTGCACGCCCGACCAGCTTTCCCGGCTGAGCAGGGAATAGGCCGCCGTAAGGGCATGGATCCGGCCCAGGAACACCCCCGAGAATTCTTCTAGCGTGCCCGCCCGCCTGAGCGTCTGCGTGGCGAGCGAGATCACCACGGTCAGCATATTTTTGACCCGATGGTTCAGCTCGTCCACTAGCAAACGCTGATGCTTCTCAGCTTCGACGATCTGAGTGACGTCCACGAACGTCACCAACGACCCGTCCACCATGCTGTCCGGTGTCCGGTAGGGCAAGATGCGTAACAAGTAGTGCGCCGTCCCGTCTCGGCGCGATACGCGTCGCTCTAGCGCGTCCAGCGTGCGCAAAACGTGCTCAACGTCTTCGCGAAGCCCATCATAGTCCAGGCGGCTTACAATGTCGGTCAGCGGCCGGCCGCGGTCGCTGGGAATTAGGTTGAAAACGGTGGCGACTTCGGGCGTGAAGGCGCGAATGATCATGTGCTGGTCGAGGAACACGGTGGCGACGCGCGTACTTTCAAACAGGTTTCGCAGATCGCTGTTGGCTCGATCCGACTCGTCCACCTTAACGGACAATTGGGCGTTGACGGTCTGCAGCTCTTCGTTGACCGATTGGAGCTCCTCTTTTGAGGTTTCCAGTTCTTCGTTGCTGGATTGCAGTTCCTCGTTGACTGAGTGAAGTTCCTCGTTGGCGCTGCGCAGTTCTTCCAGCGCGGTTTCGTGTTCCTCGGACAGGGATTGCAGCTGCTCTCTGGTGTCGCCCAGCTCGCGATCGACCTCCGCGAGGATGCCCCCTCTCGAGCCCGGTCGCTATCGGCCGGACCGGAGCCGGAATTCGGCGGGCGGTCTTCCTTGAACACGATCAGGTAGTGCAAATCCGGCTCCTGACCCGGCAGCGGCTCGACGACCAAAGTGACGGGTCCGGCGCCGTCGGCATCGCCGGGAACAGTCTTCTCCACCGTGCGGCCGGTCTCGGCCGCGCTCCGCAGCGCGGCGCGCAGAGCGTGGCGCAGACTTCGACGGGCCATGTCGAATATGTTGGCGCTGGGTGGACCGAGCGCCGGCAACAGGAAGCTTCCGACGTGGCTGGAATAGTGCACGAGCGCGCCGTTCTCCGACACCACCACGAATGGCGAGGCGAAGCGTTCGAGCACGCGGCTGTTCGCGACAGCGATCGCGCGCGCCGCATCGCTCCGCCCGTTCTGCGGGTCCAGCTGCGGGCGGACGGACGTCGCGAGCACGCGCGGCGCGGAGCGAGGCTTCACCTTGAAAGCGGGACTGGGACCATCGCGGCGCAGGAAAATGCGGTGCTCCTTTTCCAGCGGCGCGAACAGCCCGTCAAAGCGGGCGACCGTCTCCGCAGTGCCGAGCAGCAGCATGCCTCCCGGCAATAGAGCGTAATGAAAGGCGGGGATGACGGTGGCCTGCAGCTCCACGTCCATGTAGATCAGCAGATTGCGGCACGAAATAAGGTTCATCCGGGAAAAAGGCGGGTCTCGCACCACGCTGTGCGCCGAGAAGGTGCAGAGGTCGCGTATGTTCTTCGCAACGACGTAACTGTTTTCTTGGCGGTTGAAGAAGCGCTGACGCCGTTCCGGCGACAGGCCGTTCAGAAGGGTGGCGGGGTAACGCCCGGCCCTTGCGGTGGCGATGGCGCGCTCGTCGATGTCGGTCGCGAAGACCTGCACCTTGGGGGCGTCGTTCAGCCCATCCATGTGCTCGCGCAATAGCATCGCGATCGAGTAAGCCTCCTCGCCTGTGGCGCACCCAGGCACCCACACGCGGATTTGATCGTCGGCGCCCTTGCCTTCGAATAGCCGGGGCAAAACGACCTCCTCGACCGCCTTGAATGCGTGGGCATCGCGGAAGAACGTCGTGACCCCAATAAGCAAGTCGCGGAACAGCAGTATGGCTTCCTCGCGGTCCTCTTCCAGTCGCGCGACGTATGCCTGCATGTCCGGCACGCCCAGAACCTGAATGCGGCGTTGGACGCGGCGGAGGAACGTCGCCTTCTTGTAGCCGCTAAAGTCATGGCCGAGGCGGGAAAGCAGAATTGCGCAGATCCTCCGGCGCAACGTGTCGCTCTGTTCCCCCGCCGTCGAGGGCGGAATTCCCGCCTCGTGCCTGTCCTTGATGCGCACAACAAGACCCGGCATGTCCTGCACGGGCACAATCAAGTCTACCGCGCCAGTCGCGATGGCGCTGATTGGCATGTCGCTGTACTCCGGCGCTGACCCATCCGCGCCCTGGGCGAGCGTGAGGCCGCCGCGCGCGCGGATCGCCTTTAAGCCTAATGCGCCGTCGTGCCCGGTTCCCGACAGCACAATGCCAATGGCGTCCTCGCCGAGCTCGGCGGCCACGCTGTCGAAGAGCTCGTCGATCGGCGCGGCCTCACGCGGGACGCCGGCGGCTAGATGCCGTAGGCGCAGTCGACCTTGGCGAAGCGTTCCGATATGGCCGGGCGGAATTACATAAACGCGGTTTGCCTCGACGGGGCCGCCATCTTCCGCGTCCGCCACGGGCATGGCTGTCCAGCGGGCAATGATTTCCGGCAGCATGCTTTTGCGCTCGGCGGACATGTGGAGTGCAACGACGAAGACCATGCCGCTATCGGCCTTCATGGCTTCGAAGAACTGCCGGAACGCTTGGATCCCGCCGGCCAAGGCGCCGATGCAAACAACGCGCATGTCCTAAGTCTCGCAACTTATGCCGCGTGGGGCGGGCCGGAACCGGCGACTGCTCCGCTCGCTCGGCAAATCGCGCTCGTCCTTGACCAGCAGGTCCAGGGGGGCGCGCGCAAATTCGCCTGCGCCGAAGAAGCGCCCTAAATTGCTCCCATCACTGATAAACGCTTCGAGTTCCGGGATGAATGAAGCGTTTGAAAAGTTTCCCATTTGTGCGTTGACGGCCATTTGTGGATGAACGCCAGTCGCGGCGTTTTTGTCAATTCTTGCCTACGACTCTCTGGACAAATGAACTCGATCGCAGTCCGAAAGGTCCGAGCTCATCCTCGTTTGCGCGCCATCGCCGATCTCGGATGCGATTGTAGCGACATTCGCAGCGAATGGGGCGCAGTCGAGCGAGAACTCGTTTTAAATCCTGGCCTTCCGTTCCCGATCGGTCCTTCCCATTCGAAAGGCTGATGTGGGTTTATCAGGCCGAATCCCTCAACGGCTCCGGGAAGAGATACACTGCGCGGTCACCCTCCCAGACCTCGAAGCCGTCAAACTCGCCCTTGCGTTCGTCGAATAAACGGCGCGCCATTTCGACCGCGACGCCATCGGCTACGTCGGGCAATTCCTCGCGCCCACGACATGACCGCCTTTTATGAAAAAGCAGCGCATGCCCCTCCTCGTGCCACAATGAGCGGCGCTACCGAAAGATTCCGCGACACCGCGACGATTTAAAGGGGCACTGGCAAAAATCTTTGAGAAGTGTGTGGAGGGCGGCCAATCGCGCCGCCGCGCACGCGCCACGACTTTCCGCCGTGGGCGGAATTCAGCCGAAGAAGGCGAGCGGAGTCAAGTCCTGCCCTATGTTGGCCGATCGCGATGTTCACAACCGGTTGTTCCGGGAGGCCGCGAGAACTCATCGCCGCGCAAGGGGTCGTGTTGCTTAGGCGCACCAACGCCTCCGGCGAATCCTCACTGCAAGAGCCTGCGGCGGTCGCAATCGCGCCGTCGTACGTACGGAGCGTGCTCTTCGGAACCAAAACCGCGTTGGATCGTAGGTCACGAATTGTCATGAGAGGAGACTTAAAATGACGAACATCCCGAGCCCAGACTTTCGTCCGAAGGAATACGGCGAGGGGCGCTCCGACTTCGAACGCTCTGTCGACGATCTTCCTCCGATTTCGAGATCGACGGTGTGGATCATCCTTGCAGCAGTAGTCGTGATTTTCTGCAATGGGCATATACAGCGTGAGCCGCAGCCCGACGCCTGTGTCGACAAAAGACACGACCGAAGCGGCGCCCGGGGCCGTCAGGGCACCAGCGTTGCCGAAAGCGCCTTCTGCAACGGTCGTTCCGTCCCCCGTCGCTTCACCCGCACCGTAAACCGGGCGAGAGCGCATTCTAGCCGCATAATGAAAACACGGGATAGGGTCCGCTCTATCCCGTGCTGTTTTTCGTGACGGCCCGAAGAGCCGCGCACATCAGAAAGCTTTTTGTTTCGGGGAAGCAATCTGTTCCAGACCGATACTTAGTTGCAGACCTGCACACGGCGCCAGACACCGTGCACCAGCCCGCGCGTCATGTAGCAGTTTGCGGGAGCAGGAGGCGGATTGTCGGTGACGACGACGGTGCCCGGCGTGGGCGCGGCGACGTCATTGGCATGCGCGGCGGATGCGCCAAGCACAGCGCCCCCAACCGCTGCGCCTCCAAACAACAGGACCGCCACGGCCGGAGCGATAATGAGGGGATTGGCTTCGGCCTGAACGGGCAATGCGGTTGCAAGACCCAACGCAATTGTGGAGGCCGCAACGGCTTTGATAATTCTGCTCATTTGATCCTCCTTTTGAAGGCGACGCGACGGGTTAATCCACCACGCCACAATTTGGCCAACGCCGGAGCAAATGAAAAGGTTCCGCCCAACAACCGGACTCCGTGCTTCGGGTATCGCGAATTCTAGGCGCCCCGCACATGCTACCGATGGTAGCCGGACTTGTGGTTTGCGAGGTCAATAAGCGACGGGCGCCAAATGGCAGCTAACTTGGCCGATCCAAACCCGTCATTCCGATTTCGGCCCGCTACGCGCCAATCAAGGTCATTCAACTGCGATTAGTTAGTCCCCGAAAGCCGACCTACGTTAGGCGTTGCCGCTGACCGTCATTGGTCGCCATCAGGCGGTGCTAAAAACGTGCGGCCAGTCGGACTATGTTGGCCGCTAATCGACCGTTTACTCGGCCTTTGCGTTCAGGGGTCCCGTGTGCCAATAGCTTCGACTGCGACCGCTTCGCCATACCATTTCGTCGGGGCCATTCCCGCCATTGCGATGGTTCGTGGCGGGGAAGGAGGTTCGATGGGCGCTCAATTCGGGCAAGCGAAGATCGCTCGCATTTGGCGCGGACGCGTGGCGCGCGCGCGGGCCGATGAATACGAGACATATAATCACCAGGACGGAATTGAGCCGCTCGCTAAGCTGGCGGTCGGCGTAATGACCTTACGTGAGGATTGCGAAGCCTGGAGCGAGTTCGTCACCATCTCCTATTGGTCGAGCCTGGAAGATATGCGCCGCTTCACGGGTGGCGATCCGACGAACATTCACCATCTTCCGCGAGACCCGGAATTTCTGCTCGATGTGCCGACGAAAGTGCAAATCCTCGACATCCGCCACCTGCACGGACACTTGCCCAATGCCGGCGGCTAGCGTTTTTCCCTGCTTAACATTTGAGTGACGTGGGTCGCTCTTCGGCGGATTACGGGACTCGACGAACACACGTCTAACGCCTTGCTTTCTCAACGTCCGAAAGCTCTCGTCTGCTTTCGGCCGATCCTTCGCATCCAGAATGACCGCCACGGCGGTTGAGTCTTCACGACGTGGCGGACCGTATCATCGACCATCACACATGCTCGCGACTGGGATGCTGACCGCAATTC
This sequence comes from uncultured Pseudomonadota bacterium, assembly GCA_963730695.1. Taxonomy (GTDB): domain Bacteria; phylum Pseudomonadota; class Alphaproteobacteria; order Rhizobiales; family Beijerinckiaceae; genus Roseiarcus. The sequence goes on along the minus strand of CAVSSV010000019.1, from coordinate 142,482 downwards.
ACGTCAGTCCATGGAACGACAGGCCCTGGCACGAGCGTTTGTCGCGGCGTCGCCAAGAGCCGCAAGGGTTCTCGACTTGGGTTGTGGTTCGGGCGCCCCGGTTGGGAAATTCATGGCGGAGTGCGGCCCGCACGAAACCGGCGTCGACTCGTCGCCAAGGGTTCGTTTCCTTGTTGCCACAACGGCGAATTAAAACGGTCAGCCGCCGATAGGCTCTTGTCCGTCTTTGATTAATTTTACGATTTGCTCGGCCCTATCTGTTTTCGGAGCCCATTGCTCGAAGTCGGCAATTAAGGTCCTTTGCATCCGATAAGTCTCAACGCCAGAGCCCACAAGATATCCGGCGACCACGGTAGTCACTCGATCGCTGGTGATTTCGGCACGTGAGCTTTCGAGGCCAAGCAGACTGGTTAGAGCAGCCTCAAGCGTCATGGTCTCAAGATCAGCGCACGCGCCACGCCTGTCAATCCCCGGCAAAGGGTCGGTTCGAATTTCTCGTTTCGACCCGAACTTCGCAGTCGGTTTTTGCCGTCTCGCGTCCAGCGCTCTGATCGCGCCGAAGCCATAAATACCAAATTCGGGCGCCGCCACGCATAGGGCGATCGCAGTAGGACTTGCTTCGAGCCGCGCGCCGCCGAGGCGAAGCCTTCGTCCGGCGTCTTCAGACTTCGTTGAGCGGCCAACGGTAGTGGTCGTGAAGGCGCGACACATAGTCGTCGCTAATCGTCGCCAGCGGGTCCCAAGGCGGGCTCGCCTTCACCTGTTCGCGCGTCACATTGAGTTTCACCTCGCGTCCCATCCAGTCGAGGTTCTCTACAGCGGTGGGCGAAATGAGGACGTGTTTCCCTGGCCACCAATTGCGCGTGGCGACGATCAAGTAGCGAATCGTCCAGGTCTCGCTGTCCATAATGAAATTCTCGACATGGCCGACTTCGCCATCTGACGCTTGAATGTGAGTCCCAGTAACCTCGACGACGCTCCGGCGCTTTGAATCCGCGTCATGTACTTCGGGAATGGCGTCCGGGCCATTGGGCCGCGCGCCAAAGCCAAATTCGACGGAGGATTCCGAGATCGGACCGGTGGCGTCCATGCCCGGACCGAGGTAGCCCCCGCCCGACCAAAGCGGATCCCAGCCATAGTAGCTGAACAATTTTCTTTCGGTGCCGCTTGAGATTGACTGGCCCTGGAGGACGCCCGGACTGCCCTCGACCTGCGTTTTTGACAAATTCACGGGAATTCCATTTTGATTGAGGTCCGCGGCGCCGAGTGCGGACGGGTGCACGAGCACTTGGCGTCCGCGCAGCCAGCCTCCTGTGTCGACGACGACCCACCGCACTTCCCAAGTCTTGTCATCGAACAGGAAATCGTCGACCGATCCAATCCGCCCATCGGTGGCCTCGACCGCATAGCCCTTAAGCGCTGATATCGCGAGCAACATGACATTTCCTCTGGCGGCGACCTGGACTGATGAGCCGTACGCGATGGACGGACTTCAGCCTTTCAACGCGTATACAACACTTTTCTCGGGGCCGAATGGAAGGCCTCCGTGCTGCTCGGCCAGGCGCTAATCCACCACGCTGATGGGGGCTTGCAAGGTTTGTCTGCGAGCCAGGGCGGGTTGCTCCGTGCCTCGCGGGCATTGTCCAATCCAGCGCGTCGTGTCGGTCACGTTTCGCAGCGCTTCAGCCAACCATATGCGGTCTTATCGACGGACCGTATGCCGTTGCGAATTTCAAACGTTCCGTCTGCGCGCTGCCAGGCGGCAACGGTGATTTTGCCCCAGGCGTTTGGCTTGCCGTCGACGGCCATCGCCAGGGTCACGAGGTTCTTCTGTCGCGTTTTCGCCAATTGCGTGAGATCGACATAACCCACCCCCCCATCGTCCCAGGCCGGCTGGGCGGCCAGCCGTGTGTCGAAGGCTGCGCCGCGGAGATCCGCGGACAACACTCTAAACGTGTCTCGGTTCGCCTCTTCGCTCGACTGATAATCGATGACCCCGTCGATGCCGGTGGCGGACGAAATCACAATGTGCATGTTGAGCGGCGATGGCCGCCGGTCGCAATCAACGGCCCATGTTCCAAGGAGATTTCCGGCCTCAATGGCATTCTGGTGACGCGTGGGCTCCAGAGCGATGAGCACATACGAGAGGCCGTCAAGCCCGATAACGCTGACGAAGGCGATCAGGGCCGCCCCAATGCAGAGGAGTGCCAGAGTTGCGATATGACGCGTCTTCATTCGGTGGCTCATGAACGACGAATCACCGTCGCCTGCGCCGACAGCGCGCTGACGTTGCCACGCACGATCACAGCGTCGGCAAGATTCTTTTACGCCTCGGTGCGTTTCCCTTGCAACATACGCTGCGCGGTATGTCGGCGAGATCGCATGGCAAACTCGTCGTTAAGCTTTGATAAGGACTACGCTTTTTAGTCGCGAGCCGCCTAGCACCCCCGAATCTACAGCTTCTTGGAAACCCTGAACGCCGGAGCGGAGCAAAGGGCAGGCTGCAAGATCGAACCCAACAATGATCCCACAGCGCCCTCTGCTCAACACTCTGATCTAATTAATAAATCGTGTCTCTCGGTAGCGGCGCGTCGCTTCCAATCGCGACCCCGGAAGAAATCGTCAATCCCCCAATATGTTCAATATCTTATGGTTGACTTCCGAGGGGGCGTTGTTGGGCGCGATTTCCCACCTTTGCGCCCACTAAGGTCCTCCGTCGCCAGCTCGGCGCCTCTCGAAAGCGGACTAAACCGGCGAGTCTTAATGGGTGAACCTTTCGGGCGCCTCGCGAAGACATTTGGAAGACAGCCGGATGGCTTGGGGCTTCCCGAACCGATAGGCGAAGCGATCGGTCTGGCCCTTGATCGCGGGGTCGAACGCCTTGGCCGCGTGCGCATCGTCCTCGTGGCGAGCATGAGGCTTTGCTCATCCAGCATAAAGCCGGCCGCGTCCACCTCCTTGCGGAAGAGGACCGGGTCGATCCGATGCAGCGCCTGGGTGTCGCTCGTGCCCGCCCCGGCGGCGACGTGGTCAACGATGACGTAGACCCCGCCGGGCTTCATCCGCTCATACACCGCGCGATTGAAGGCGGCCGCCGTCGCGCCCTTGGCCTGCATTAGCGCGGTGTGGAGATCGTGATAGAACAGGTGCATCCACAGGCCATGCGCGGGTTGCGTAACCCCTCCCAGCGCCAACAGGTCCGCCGAGACCACGTTGACGTTCTCTCGGCCTGGCTCCTTCGCAAGCATGCGCATTCGACCAACCGGATCGCCCTTGAAGTGGGCGACTTCGGCTGGCACGAAGCTGGTGGCCCGCCCTGCGCGTCCCACGATATCTGAGAAGAGACGGGTCCAGTCGCCGTCGCCGGGGTAGACGTCGATGACGTTAGAACCCGCAGCGACGCGGGAGAACCGCATCAACTGGGATAGCTTGGTTTGTTCGTACATCGGGATCTCCGTTACGGCTGGGCGCAGGACGGCAACTGCATTTGCCATCGCGTTTCCTCAGTCGAACTTGAACAAGTCCTTGAAGATCAGCCGGCCCCAGCTCTTTCCGCGCGTCCCGACGAGCAGCCCGCCTTCCGACAGTCCGCCAAGCTTGATCGGCGCGAAGCCGAGCTTTTCGGCAAGCGCGCCGATCTCCTCCGCCGCGCCGTCATCGTCGCTCGCCAGGAACACGACGCGTCGGCCGCCATGCACGCCCGGATCCTGTTCAAGCGTGGCAGCGCCCAAATGGTTGAAGCCCTTGACCAGTTTGGCGCCCGTGAAGGCTTGCGCGACCGCCTTGGACGAGGGCTGTCCTCCCAGCGTCTCAGGGGCCACGCCGTAGGCGTTGGTCACGTCGACGATCGTCTTGCCCTGCCAGGTGGGAAGCGCCTTAGCGACCTCCGCATACGCCGCGAAACCGACCGCCAAAAAGACGACGTCGGCTTTGACGGCCTCCGCCAGCGTTTTGGCGATGACCTTCGGCCCGATCGCCGCCGCATCGGCGGCAAAGCTTGCGGGGTCGCGCGTGGTCGCCACGGAGACGTCGATGCCCCTGCGAGCAAACGCCTTAGCCAGCGCCTTGCCGATCTTGCCGAAGCCAATGATTGCCGTGCTCATCCTGTGTCTCCGATCCTGTGACAACGCCGGCTCAGACCTGCGCCATACCGCCATCGACAGCCAGATCGACGCCGGTGATGTAAGAACTTTCCTCCGAGGCGAGGAAGGTGACGGCCGCCGCAATTTCTTCGGGCTTCCCTCTGCGCCCCATGGGAATCTGTGACGCAAATTGCGCGGCGGCTTGCCGGGCTTGCTCAGGGGTCAGGCCTGTCGTTGTTTCCAAGGCAGGGGTCTCGATCGCCCCCGGGCTCATCACATTGACGCGGATGTTGCGGTCCTTGAGCTCCAACGTCCAAGCGCGCGCAAAGTTGCGCACGGCCGCCTTGCTCGCGGCGTAAGCGCTAAACCCGGAGAGCCCCAACACGTTCGACACGGAAGAGTTCAGGATAATCGAACCGCCGTCTTTAAAGAGCGGAAGGGCCTTCTGCACCGTAAAAAACAGGCCCTTCACGTTCACATCGAAGGTCTGGTCAAAGTGAGCCTCGGTAGCGACCGCGAGCGGCGCGATCGTCCCCGCGCCCGCGTTCGCGAAGAGAATGTCGATGTGACCGTGGCTCTCTTTCACGACGGCATACAGGCGGTCCAGATCTTCCAGGCGCGACACGTCCCCGACGACCGTCGTCACGTTTCTGGCGATGAGGGTTGCAGCCTCGCTGAGCTCTTTCTCTCTTCGCCCGGTGATGACGACGTGCGCGCCTTCGTCCACGAATCGCTTGGCTGTGGCTAACCCGATTCCGCTGCTGCCGCCCGTGACGACGGCGACCTTGCCTTCTAGTATTTTCATGATCGCTTTCTTTCGTTGTGTGGGCAGGGCGCGGAACGGCGCCAGGGTCAGAGTTGCGCTAGGCCGCCGTCGACGGCGACCTCGCTGCCGGTCATGAAGCTGCTGTCGTCGGATGCGAGAAAGGCCGCCGCCGCTCCGAGCTCCGCCGGATCGCCCATGCGCTGGAACCCCGTCATCGCGCCATAGACCTTCAGGCCCGCCTCGCCGAGCGCTTTCGTCGCCAGTTCGGTGGCGATCGCCCCGGGCGACAGCACGTTTACGCGGATGCCGGTCCCTTTCAGGTCCTCCACCCAAGTCCGTGCGAGGTTGCGCACGGCCGCCTTGCTCGCGCTATAGGCGGTGAACGCGGGGGCGCCCGTGGTGCCGGCGCTCGATCCCGTCAGGATGATCGAACCGCCCGGGCCCATCAGCGGCAACGCCTTCTGCACGGTGAAGATCGTACCCTTCACATTGACGTCGAAAGTCTCGTCAATCTGCTTGGCGGTGATCTGGCCGAGCTTAAGCTGGCTTCCGACCCCGGCGTTGGCGAAGACGATGTGGAGCGTTCCGCGCTCGGCCTTCACGGCGGCATAGAGCCGGTCGAGGTCGGCCTCATCCGAGACCGAGCCCTTCACCGCTCGCGCGTTGGGTCCGAGGGCGGCCGCGGCGGCGTCGAGCGCGTCCTGGCGGCGCCCGAAGATGAAGACGAAGGCGCCCTCTTCGATGAAGCGCTTCGCAGCGGCGAAGCCGATGCCGGTGGCGCCGCCCGTGATCACGGCCGTCTTTCCCTTCAGTCTGGTCATGCGTAAATCCTTCCGGGCTTCCGCCTAGGTCATTCGGGCACGCCCGGCGCAGCTGGACATGGGTTTGCCGGGGTCAGGCGTGGAGTGCGGAAGCGCGCACATCGGTGGTGCGAAATCGATCCGGCAATGCTACCAACGCCGGCCACGCCGTTGACATCCACCGCTCCGAAATGGGCTACGCTCGTCGCCACCGGATGATGATCGCGGCGCGTACTGTTCGATGCGCGATGCGCAGGCTTTGAAAGGCGCACCTTCGCGGTGCTAGATCGCACCATGATCGATTGGGACGACATTCGCTACTTTCTTGCGGTCGCGCGGGAAAGTTCGGTGCGTGCCGCCGCCACGCGCCTCGGAGTCAATCACGCGACGGTTCTACGACGCATCGCTCAGCTCGAAGGACGCCTCGGGGCGCAAATGTTCGAAAAGCTGCCTTCGGGCTACCGGCTGACGGCTGCAGGCGAGGAGGTCCTCGAGCTCGCCAAGCAGATGGAGGCGTCCTCGCACCAGTTGGAGACGCGCGTTCTGGGGCGCGACGAAAGCGTTCGGGGCCTGCTGCGGGTGACGCTGGCGCCGCCCCTCGCGACACACCTCCTTATGCCGGATTTCGCTGATTTCGCGCGTCTGCACCCGGAGATCGAGATGGAAATCTTGTCGTCCGGCGAGCTCGCAAACCTGACCAACCGAGAAGCCGATGTCGCTATCCGCGTCGTCTACGACCGTAAGACGTTGCCGCTCAATCTTCACGGCCTGAAAGGACCAGAGCTGTTCGGCGGCGTCTACATGTCCCGCGATCGCTTGGCGGCGTGGCGTGTCGGCGCGCCCGATCCTTTCAGGTGGATCGTCATAAGCGCGCATGGGATTCCGGATTGGGCCAGCGCGGGTGAGGTTGGCGCAACGGGAGCGCCGTTCAGGACCACGGACGGCGAGGCGCAGATCGCCGCCGCGCGGCAAGGTCTCGGCCTCACGACGCTACCGTGCTTCATTGGCGACGCCGACCCGCTGCTCGCGCGGGCGCCAGGGGCGGACCTGCACCTGTATGGAACGCTATGGCTTCTTACGAAGGGCGAGACCCGCAAGACGAAGCGCGTCAGGCTCTTCACGGAGTTCGTTTCCCGAAGGCTCGCGGCATACGCGCCGCGACTCGCGGGGCTCTCTTAACCGCGGGACTGAGGCGTGGCGGGTCACCGGGGACGCTGACTTGCATCCCAGCCTGGTGACTTGCTGCTCCTAGGCTTCGGGTCTGTCAGGGCCAAGGGCTAGATGAACGCCTGTTGCCGTGCGGAGCGCGTGCGTGCCCCCCGCTCGATCGCTTGGTGCGCTTATGTCCGATTCATTCGGTCAATGTTCCAAACCAGTCATTCCGCAATCAGCGGACAGTGCTCCAATGTCGGTGCCAATGCGCGGCGATCAGTCCGATTGGAAACGGATCGCCTAGGAAGCCCCACTGCCAGCGAGTTTCGTTTGCGAGGTAGGAGAGCTCTAGGGGATCGATGAGTAGCCGCCATCGACATGGAGATTGACGCCGGTGATGTATCCGGCAAGCGGGCTCGCTAGGAAAGCGACAGTGTTCGCGAGTTCGTGCAGCTCTCCGACCCGGCCAATCGGAACGTCGGCGAACAACGGCAGTACGTCACGCTGTATATCCTCCCAGGGCGCATCGGCCGCCGCGATCCCCCGCGCTGCGGCTGCGGCGCGAAAACCCGCTTCGAGTTTGACGCTTTTGATCGTTCCGGGAGAGATGGCGTTAACGGTGACCCCATCAGCGGCCACGGCTTTCGCCATTGAGGCGGTCATGGCGTTCATCGCTGCTTTCGCAGCGGAGTAATCTGGCCCCGTCGCCGGCGGCATCGTGGCCGCTCCGCTCGAGATGTTGATTACGCGCCCCCAACTAACTTGCCGCATTCGAGGAAGAAGGCGCGCGCTAACGCGGACCGCAGCAAGGACATTGCGATCATAGGTGGACGCCCATCCGGCGGCTGCAGTTGTCTGCCAGTCGATTTTGGGAAGGGAACCGCCGGCATTGTTGACCAGAATGGCGATGGGGCCGATGCGCTCTTGCGCCTCAGCGACCAGACGCTCCACCGTTTCGTCCTTGGTCAGGTCCCCGAGCACTGCATAGGCGCGGCCTCCCCTTGCGACGATGGCGTTTACGACGCGCTCGGCTTGAACGCTATCGCGGCCGTGAACAACGACGCTCGCCCCCTCGCGCGCCAGTGCCAGGGGCGATTGCTTCGCCGATTCCCTTGCTGCTCCCTGTCACCAAGGCCGTCTTGTCGTTGAGTTGCAGATCCATCGCTTGGAGCCCATTCTATTTCGCTGATGAACCGTTAGGTCGATCGAGACGATGAGTGTGACAAGTACGCACCTTAAAGTGCCTGCCGCGGCCGAGGATCGGAAAGTATGTCTGGGTCCAGATGGCGCCGTTGCGGATGTGACCCGCGTGGTGCGCATGATTCAGGGCCGCTGGAAGCTGCCGATCCTGTTTCGCCTTTTTGCCGACTCCGCCATGCGGTCCTCGCAGTTGATGCGGGACATGCCCGGCATTTCGCAGAAGATGCTCACGCAGCATCTGCGCGCGCTGGAAAAAGATCGTCTCATCGAGAGGATTGATTTCGAAGAAAATCCGCCTCGTGTTGAATATCAGTTGTCCGACGAGGGTCGGAAACTGATGCCAGTACTGTTCGAGGCGCGCCGCTTTTCCACAGGACACCCGGCGTAGCGTTCGTTGCGCCGTTCCGACGTCCCCATTGCGGGGCCCTCAAGCCGGCCGGGAGGCGTAGTGAATGTCTACTTGCCCCCAGCTCGTTAAGAAAACCGTCATTGCGCTGTCGGCCGATCATTCTCGTTCGGCAAGGCTGTTGCGCGCCCGTTTAGGTCGGTACAAGTCGATACGACAGCTCTTCAAAGCCGACACGACAGCGACTGGCGTTGCCGGAACCGCCGGTTTCGATCAGGCGCGAAACTCGGCTTGGTCGGTGCGCGAACCTAGTCCGTTAAACCCCCGCCGATATCGCTCGCTACTGGCGAACGTGATATTGCGCCAAAAAGCTTCTTTAGGTCGATCTCCTTGCGCGCGTCGCGGTCGAGGTCGAGGCGCTCCTCGACGTTGCCGAGGTGCTCATCCATCAGCGCAACCGCCTTCGCGGGATCACCGGCTCTGATCGCGTCCAGGATCATCTGGTGCTCATGATGGGAACAGCTGGGCTTTCCCGGCTTTTCATACACGAGAATCACCAGCGCTTCACGCGTGATCAATTCGCGCAGGAACCGAAGTAGAATGGCGTTGCCGGAGATCTCGGCGAGGCGGAGGTGGAACTCCCCGGATAGGCGGATCATCTCCATCGTGTCGCGCGCGGCCTCGGCGGCGACTTCGGACCGGACGTGGCGCGAAAGCCGGGTGATGTCGGCGTCGGTGACGCTGCGAGCGAGCATCTTGACGATTGTGCTCTCGATGCCGCGCCGGGCCGCGAATATGTCGCGCGCTTCCTGCGGGGTCGGGCGATAGACCGAGGCGCCCTTATTGGGTTCGATCGTCACCAGTCCCGCATAGGCCAGCTGGGCAAACACCTTGCGGATGTGGGCGCGACTGACGCCAAAGATGGCTCGCATTTCGTCTTCGCGCAGCCGCGTGCCGGGCGGCATCGCCTGGCGCGGAGATGGCGTCGTGCATCTGTCGATAGACCGGATCGGCTTCGCCGGCGCCGTTCCCAAAATCCGCGGCCGCGCGGGGCTTCATGTGAGGCCTCTGATCCATGCTCGACGCATGCTCATTTATTGGCGCGCGCGAGCGGAGTCTAGTGCAAAGTCGCCTGATTTTGTCGACTTTGTGCAAACAAATGCGGCAATAACGTCGCTAGTTCTGTCTATCATATAGGCTTCTCTTGTCGATAATATAGGTTAAGTTTGTCGACGAACGTTGCGCTCGAGACAAGCCTCTCATGTCCGCTTCCGATGCCCCTTCGTCGCCATTCCGCCTTAGGCGCGCTCGTCGCCGCGCCGGGGCCCAAAGCCCCACGGCCGGCCGGTTCGCGCGTCTGGAGCGGCTTCGCCGCAACACGGCCTTCCGGCCCGGTTGCGCTGCTCGGCCCCGCGGTCATTTTCTTCACTGCGCTGTTCGCGATCCCAGTCGCCTTCATGATCCGCTACAGCGTTCTACAGCAGTCGCCGGACGGAGCCATCGTCGGCGGACTCACGAGCGCCAACTACGTGCGACTCGCCAGCGTGGACCTCTACCGGCACGTGTTGTTCGCGACGCTGCGGATCAGCCTGTTCACGACGCTGGAACGGCGCTGCTGGCCTATCCGCTGGCGCTGATCATCGCGCGCGGGCCAGCGCTGTTGGGCCGACTGCTGACCGTCCTCGTCATCGCGCCCTTGCTCGTTAACGTCGTGGTGCGCGCCTACGGCTGGCGGGTCATCCTCGCGAACAGCAACTCCGGGAGCGCTGAACTGGGCGTTGGCGAAAGTCGGTCTCGGGCCGGTGCATCTCCTCTACACGGAATGGGCGATCATCATCGGCTCGGTGCAAGTGTTCCTGCCGATGATGGTGCTGCCGCTGTCGTCGACGATCGGTCGCATCGACCGCGCCGTCGAGGACGCCGCGCGCACGCTTGGGCGCCTCCGCCTTCGCGGTTTTCCGACGCGTCACCTTTCCACTGAGCGTCCCGGGCCTGGGCGTCGGCTGCACGCTCGTGTTCTCGCTGACCGCAAGCTCATTCATCCTGCCGTCGCTGCTGGGCGGCGACTTCACCAAAATGCTCGGCACGCTGGTCGAAGAACAGATCCTCTCCGTGTTCGATTGGCCGTTCGGCGCCGCCATTGCGACCGTGATGGTCGTCATCGTGCTGGCGGTGAACCTCGGCGCCACGGCGGTGTTCGAGCGCGGCGTCAAAACCCGTGCGACGGAGGCTCGGTGATGCGCCGCGCGACGATCAAGGCCGAGACGGTCATACTTTACGGCTTAGCGACCCTCATCGTCGCCTTTCTGCTGCTGCCGCTGGTGCTGCCCTTCGTGCTGTCGGTGTCGGATACGCCCTTCGTGGTGTTCCCCCCCAAAGGATTCACGCTGCACTGGTATGCGAAGGTGCTGGCGGACCCGGACTTCACCGGCTCCTTTGGCTTCAGCGTGCTATTGTCGACGTGCGCGGCCAGCGGCGCCATCGTTCTCGGCGTGCCGACGGCGGTGGGCCTGGTGCGCCTGCGCTTTCCCGGCCGCAAGCTCGTCCAGGCGCTTGTACTGTCCCCGCTTGATCTTTCCCGCGCTCGTCACCGGCATCGCCTTGCTGCGGCTGTTCCTGACGCTCGGTTCGAACGACGCCTTTACCAACCTGATCATCGGCCATGTGCTCGTCACCACTCCCTTCGTCGTGCGGACCGTCTCGGCGGCGCTTTTGCTGGTTGATCCCGGCCTCGAGGAAGCGGCCCGCACGCTCGGGGCGACGCGCTTTGCGGCCTTCTGGCGCATTACGCGTCCGCAGATCATGGCCGGCGTCGTCGCGGGGGCGCTCTTCGCCTTCGTGACCTCCTTCGACAATTACGCGATCTCGATGTGGCTGTTCGACGCCGGCCACGTGCCGCTGCCGTTGATGATGACCTCGCTGATCAGCCGCATGTTCGATCCCGGCATCGCCGCGATCGCGGCGCTGATGATCCTGTTTTCACTCGTCATGGTGATTTTGCTCGAACGTCTTGCCGGCCTCCGGCGCGTCCTCAGCATCTGAACCAACGACATCGACCATCGCCGCCTCAACCCAGGAGAATTACGATGCCAATACGCCTCAGCCGACGCACGCTCATCAAGACCGGCGCCGCCGCGTTCGCGACCCCCAACTTCTTCGTCCGAAACAGTTGGGCGGCCGGCAAAACGATGCAGATCGGCATCTGGGGCGGCGAGCAGGGCGCGTTCATCCGCTCAAGCGTGCTGCCTGCCTTCGAGAAGGAATTTCGACTGCAAGATCGACGCGCAGCAGGGCTCCACGCTGGGCCAAATCGCACTGCTACGCGCGGCCAAGGACGCACCGAAGTTCACGGTGATGTTCGTCGACGACCTCGGCGTCGAGATCGCCAAGCGCGAGGGGCTGATCGATCCGCTGCCTAAGGACAAGATGCCTAATCTCGCCAAGGTCTATCCGCGCTTCATCTACAACGACGGCTACGGCGTTGCGCTCGCCGTCTCGTCGGCCGGTATCTTCTACAACACGCGAGACGACTCAGCCGCTCGCGAGCTACGCCGACATGTGGGATCCGAAGTTTAAGGGTCAGATCTCGCTCGTCGGCACCAAGACGACGCCGAGCGTTTTCACCGTGATCGCCGCGGCGGCGGTTGCGACCGGCAAACCCTACAAAGAGGCGCAATACCTCGCCGACCAAGCTTGGCCGAAGCTGCAGGAGCTGAAGCCCAATATCCTGAACCTCTACAGCGCCGACGACGCCTCGCTGCTGGTTTCGCAGGGCCAGGGCATGATCGGCGGCCCCGAATATTCGAAGTACGTGCTGCCCTACACGATGAAGGGCGCCACGGTTGACATGTGCTACCCGAAGGAAGGCGCCTTCGCTGGCGTGAACTGCCAGATCCTGGTCAAGAACGGCCCGGAGCCGGACCTTGGCGCCGCCTTCATGAACCGCATGTTGGACCCCACCGTGCAACAGGGCCTTGCCGAAGCGGCGCTCGCCGCTCCCGCCATCAGCGGCCTGACCTTCAAGCCTGAGTTCGCCAAATACCTCGCTTATCCCGACACCAAGATGGACCAACTCGGCTTGTTCAGCCCGGATTGGGCTTACGTGAACTCGGTCCGGTCGCAATGGATCGAGAAACTCAACCAAATCTTCGTGGCCTGATCGCCATGCCCCTTGCACGCGCGAAGGCCGCCGAGGTCGCGGTCGTCGACATCGAGAAGAGCTACGGGGAAACCCGGGCCGTTCAAGGGGTTTCGTTCACGATCGCGCCGGGACATGTGCTGTCTCTGCTCGGTCCGAGCGGCTGCGGCAAGACGACGATCATGCGGATGATCGCCGGCCTTATCGATCCGACGGTGGGCGACATCAGGATCGGCGGAGCGCCCGTCGTCGACGTGCCGGTGCATCGGCGCAACATCGGCATGCTGTTCCAGAACTACGCGCTGTTTCCGCATCTGACGGTGGCGCGAAACGTCGCCTTCGGCCTCGAAATGCGAAAGACGCCGCGGGCCGAAATAGACAGCCAAGTGAAGGCGACGCTGGCCATGGTGCAGCTCTCCCATCTTGCGGACCGCCTTCCGCACCAACTTTCCGGCGGCCAGCAACAGCGCGTGGGCCTAGCGCGCGCGCTGATCGTTGAGCCCGCCGTGCTGCTGCTCGACGAGCCGTTCGGCGCCCTCGACAAGAAGCTGCGCGAGACAATGCAAATCGAAATGCGGCAATTGCAGCGTCGCCTCGGCATCACGACCCTGATGGTGACGCACGACCAGGACGAGGCGCTGACGCTTTCGGACTACGTCGCCGTCATGAACAATGGGCGCATCGAACAACTGGCGACGCCAAAGGACATCTACGAGAGACCGGCGACGCGATTTGTCGCTAATTTTATCGGCACCTCGAACTTCGTTAGCGGCGCCGTAAGTCGACGCGACACGCAAGGCTACATGATCACCAGCCAGGACGGCACGACGCTCCAGATCGACGGCGCACCGCCGAGCGCGGGCGAGGTCACCGTCGCTCTGCGCCCGGAAACGATCGAGATCGCAAGGGCCGCCGCGAAGCCGCCGGAAGGACCGAACAGGCTGCGGCTGGTCATCGAACAGGTCGTCTATCACGGGCTGAACACGCACTTCCATCTGCTCCGCGCGGGTGGCGAACCCCTGATCGTCGTGCGCCAGAATGATGCCCGCGACACGCCAGACGAAACGCCGCTTGAGCCCGGCGTACAGGTCGACTTGAGCTGGGACGCGTCGCGCAACCATGTCGTTCTTGACCAAGCCGCATGAGCGCCCACACCGGAATGGCGGCGTACAAAGCCGCGCTCGGGTTTGTGACGCCGTCGGCCAATCTTGTGGCTGAGCGGGTGACCAGCGCTATTCTCGCGGATTTTCCCGAAGTGTCTGGGCATTTTTCACGCACGCCCGTATTCGGCGCCACCGACCTCCACCCGAATGACTACGATTGGGACGGCATGATGAGCGCCGTGCACCTGCTTGCTCAGGCCAAGCCAGATCGGATCATATGGAACGGCAGCAAGGGCGCCACCCTGGGCTTCGCCGCTGATCGCGCGTTCTGCGCTCGCGTGACGGCGGAAACCGGCATTTTGGCGACCTCGTCGACATTGGCGCTTCATGACGTACTGACCAAACGCGACTTGCGTCGCATCGCAATCGTCGCGCCCTATGCAACGGCCTATCAGAAGAAGCTCGTCGCGGGGTTCGAGCGAGAAGGCTACGTGGTGGCGGCAGAGGCGCATGCCGACCTCGCCGACAACCTGTCTTTCGCAACCGTCGCGCCAGAGGCGATCGTAGCCATGTGCGCGGTCGTGGCTAAAGCCAAGCCCGAGGCGATCGTCACTTGGTGCACCAATTTCCCGGCCGCCTTTCAGGTGCGGGCGATTGAACAGCGTTTCGGCGTTCCCGTGTTCGATTCTGTGGCGCTCGCGGTCTGGCACGGCCTTGCCGGGATCGGTACGCTCGACGGACGTGGGGCCCAGTGGGGCGACCTCTTCGCACGGTCTGCAGCAGCGCCAGGCGCCGCGCCATGACGACTCTGTTTCAATCCGTCGCCCGGCAACCGAGGCCAAGACCGTGAAGCTGTTGCTCGTCAACGCGAACACGACTGAGGCCGTCACGGAGTTGGTCTTGGCCGAGGCGCGCCGCTGCGCGCGCGCTGAGACCGAGATCTTCGCGGTCACTGCAACTTTCGGCGTCGGCATCGTGTCCACCGAGGCAGAAAACGTCATCGCCAGTCACGCTGCGCTGGACCTTCTGGCGACGCACTATCCGGGCCACGACGCGGCGATTCTTGCGATCTCGTTCGATTCCGGCCTCGCGGCCGCCCGCCAACTGTCGCCCATCCCTGTCTTGGGCCTGACCGCAGCCGCGCTGCATACGGCCTGTCTGCTGGCGCGTCAGGTTGGCGCCATAATTTTCGGAGCCGTTAGTCGCTCGCTCTACGTCCACCTCTTTGACGATACGGGGCTGCGTCGACGCATAGCGGCCATCGAGGTCGTCGATCTCGCGTCGCCGCAAGACTACCTCGATGCCGAAACGCTCGATAAGCGGGCTTTGGACGCGGCGACGCGGCTTTCGCGCCATGACGGGGTCGAGGCGATCGTCATCTGCGGTGCAGCGATCGCCGGCATGGCGCGTCGGCTTCAGCCTGAGGTAGCGATGCCCCTCCTCGACGGCGTGAGCGCCGCGGTCGGCCAAGCTGAGCTTCTGGTCGGGCTGAACGTCCGAATGAGGCCTCATGTGCGCGCCCTGGTCGCCGGCAGGCCAACGCTCGGGCTGAGCGCGGCGATGCAAAGGTTTTTGGGGCCGCCCAAATGACCGCCGCGCAAGCCGCTCGCCCCCCGCCGATAGCGCGCCCTCCCACTTTTCAGTTCATCCAAGCGTAGCAACCGAAAGGACTGTCCATGTTCAGTAAACTCATTCCCCTCGCCTTCGCCCTTGCGATCGGCGCGAGCGCATCGGCCAACGCCGACGCGCTCGCCGACATCAAGGCTCACGGAAAACTGACGGTCGGCGTCGAAGCTGGCGGCACAGGCGCGATCCTCGCGCAAGACGCCAGCGGCAAGGTCGTCGGCCTTGACGCCGACATCAACGCCATGATCGCCAAGAAGCTTGGCGTCGAACTGGAGATGGTGCCGACGGCTTGGCCGGGAATCATCCCGGCGTTGCTCAGCACGCGTTTCGACATGATCTTGAGCGGCATGACCGCGACGAAAGCGCGCGCCGAAAAAGTCAGCTTTACGACGCCGTACGGCGACGCCTCCCTCTCGGCGACGACGCTGGCGGCCAACGACAAAGTGAAATCCGCGGACGACCTTCCCGGGACTACCGTTGGCGTGTTGCTCGGAACCAACACGATCGACTTTTCTAAGACCTATAGCGCGAAGCTCGTCGCGGCCGGCAAGCCGGCGTTGACGATCAAGACTTACGACGACATTCCCTCGATGTTTCTCGACCTCACCAACAAGAACATCGACGAGATCATGCTGCCGTTGCCGATCGCCGGCGGTTACGCCGCGGCGCATCCTGGGGTTTTCAAGACGTTCGGCGGGTTGGGCGACAAATCGTATTTCTCCGCGGCGATCAGGAAAGAAGACACCACGTTGTTGGAAGCCGTCAACGCAATTCTCAACCAGGCCAAGAGCGACGGAACCATCGCGGCGCTGCAGACGAAATGGCTCGGAGCGCCGAGCGGCCCGCTGCCGGCGACATGGGACCAAAACTAATCTCCTCCATCGTTTGTTGAAAGCAAGATCATGTCGACGATCTCGATCCGCAAGCTGACCAAGACCTTCGGCGACCGTCAAATTCTGAGGGGCGTCGATCTCGAAGTCAAAGAGGGCGAGGTCGTCGCCATCATCGGCCCGAGCGGCTCGGGCAAGAGCACTGTGCTTCGGTGCCTCAACTTTCTCGAGGCTCCGAGTTCGGGGCAAATCTATGTCGACGGCAGCTTGCTCGGCTACCGAAAGACCGATGCTGGAACGCTGGTGCGGCTGAGGGACGCCGAACTCAACCGACAGCGCGCCGAAATCGGCATGGTGTTTCAAAGCTACAACTTATGGCCGCACCGCACGGTGTTGCAGAACCTGATCGAAGCGCCAATCCTCGTGCGCGGCATGGCGCGGGACGCGGCGGTCGTCCTGGCGCGCAAATTACTCGACCGCGTCGGCCTTTTGGCTAAGCAGAATGAATATCCGGGCACGCTTTCCGGAGGCCAGCAACAGCGCGTCGCCATCGCGCGCTCGCTCGCCATGCAGCCCAAAATTATGCTGCTCGACGAGGTGACCTCCGCCCTCGATCCTGAGACCGTGCGCGAGGTGCTCGAAGTGATCAAGAGTCTCGCGCTTGAGGGCATGACAATGCTGCTGGTGACCCACGAAATGGCGTTCGCACGCGAGGTCGCCCACCGCATCGTCTTTATGGATGAAGGCGTCATTTTGGAGGACGCGCCGCCGGCGCAATTCTTCGCAAATCCGACGCAGGAGCGCGCGCGCGCGTTCCTCGCCAAGGTTCTTTAGCGCAATCAGCGACCACGATCCGACCGCGAGGGGACAGCGCCATGGGCAACTTCGATTTCGGCGTGATCGTCACGTATCTGCCGATCCTCCTTCAGGGGCTGGCGGTGACAATCGCGTTCACGATTGGATCGCTGGTTTTGGGCCTTCTGATCGGCTTGGTGATCGCCGTGTTCGGGCTGTCGCGCTATGGCGCGCTGAGGGTCTTCTCTCGCGGCTATGTCGATTTCATCCGCGGAACGCCGCTGCTGCTCCAACTTTTCATCCTTTACTACGCCTTTCCCTCGATTGGGGTGCGTATGTCCGCGCCCGTCGCCGGCGTCCTCGGGCTCGGCATCAATGCAGGCGCGTATCTCGCGGAGATATTTCGCGCCGGCATTGAAGGCGTTCCGCGCCCGCATGTTCAGGCGGCGCGCTCGCTTGGCATGAGCTCCAGCCAAACCTTGCTGCGGATAGAGTTGCCGCAGGCGGTCGCGCTGGTGCTGCCGCCGATGGCGAACGAGATGATCAGCTTGGTGAAATCCACGTCCCTGATCTCGACAATCTCGATCGGAGAGCTTTTGCGCTCCGGCCAGATCGCCGTGTCGACGACATTCGCGCCGTTGGAAATCTACACAATCGTCGCCTTGTTTTACCTCGCGGTGAATTTGGGCTTGAGCTCCCTTGTGCGTTACCTAGAAAGGCGAACCGGCTCACGCTCGCGTTCGGAGGCGCGGCGCACGATGCAGGACGTCGGCGTATGAGGCCGCGGCCTTGAGCGTCCTCTTTCGCAACGTCCAACTGCTTTCGCTCGAGAACGGCGGCGGCGCATCGGCGCCCACCGACGTCCTGGTTCGTGGCGACCGCATCGCCGCGGTCGGGCCGCCGTTGACGCCCGCTGACGAACCGTCGCTACGCATCATCGACGGACGAGGCAAGCTATTGATGCCGGGCTTAATCAACGCCCATTTCCATTCACCGGTGAACCATATGAAGGGCCGGCTCGACAGCCTTCCGCTTGAGATCTTCATGCTTTTCGAGTTGCCGGCGCTGGATGAACTTATGCCCAGCCCCCGAGAAGCCTATGTCCGCACCCAACTTGCCTGCGCCGAGATGCTGCAAACCGGGGTCACTGCCGTTCAGGATGACGCTTTCTTCGTTCCGCGTCCCACGCCGGAAATCATCGATGCGGTGATGCAGGCCTATGCCGACTTCGGCATCCGGGCGACAGTCGCGCTCGACGAGCCCAACCTGGCCGAACTCGATAAACTTCCATTTTTAGCCGACCTGCTGCCCTCGACCCTCAAAACCGAGCTCTCCGCCCCGCGCGCCTTCGGCGCCACGGAGCTATTGAGCGTCTACGCGCATTTGATCGGGCGCTGGCACGGCGCGGCGGACGGCCGGCTGAGCGCGGCCGTGTCATGCTCAGCGCCGCAGCGGGTCAGCGTCGCCTATTTTGAAGCCCTCGAAGACCTGAGCCGCGCCTACGGCTTGCCGTTCTATGCCCACATGTTGGAGACGAAGCTCCAAAGGGTGTTGGGAGAGGAACGCTTTGGCGGACGCTCGCTGGTGCGCTACGTCGCGGACCTCGGGTTGCTTTCTCCGCGCATGAACATCATCCACGCCATCTGGGTCGACGACCATGACCTCGACCTGATCGCAGAGGCCGGCGCGGTCATTGCGCATAACCCCATCAGCAATCTGCGGCTTGGCAGTGGCGTAATGCCGTTCCGCCGCATCCGCGGCCGCGGCATCCCGATATGTCTGGGCACCGACGAGGCGATTGCCGACGATGCGGTCAACATGTGGGCCGTCGCCAAGACCGTCGGCCTCGTCCACAACATCGCCGATGCGGACTACCAGCAATGGCCGCGCGCCGCCGAAATCCTCGAATGCCTCTTGCGCGGCGGCGCTCGTGCGATGGGGCGCGCAGACGATCTTGGCGTCGTCGAGCCCGGGCGCCTTGCTGATCTCGTGCTGATCGACCTCGACACGTTGCCTTTCACTCCGCTCAACGATTTGGCCCGCCAACTCGTCTACTGCGAGAACGGTGGGTCGGTGCGCATGACCATGGTGGCCGGCCGCGTCGTTTTCGAGAACGGAACGCTCACGACCATCGACGAGCCAGCCCTGCGCGCTGAGGCGCGATCGCTCTTTGCGGAGCGACGGCCGGCCTTAGAGGCCGCCAGCCGCGCGGCGGATCGCTGGTTACCGTTTTACCGGGCTATGGTGGCTAAGGCGAATGCCCGGAATGTTGGAATGAACCGTTGGGTCGGCGACGCGGCGCCAAGCGCTTAGGACAACCTCTATGCTCCCCTCAAACGGTCGCTACAGCTACTCCGCGCTTCCTGGGCGTGCGCAGGGTCGATGGCCTTCAGGAGCGGGAACTCGCGCTCTACGTCGCCGTGGGGATTGAGGAATATGCCTTTGGCGAAGGGCTCACCGAAAACATCCTTTCGAACGCCTCGGCTCCGGACCTCGTCAACACCTCCTGGCGCGACTATGGCAACCGAGTCGGCGCCTTCCGGCTCTTCGATCGTCTCGCCGCCTTCGGCATCCGACCGGCCGTATTGCTGAACACGTCGGTCTATGACCATGCGCCGGCGGTGATTTACGCCGCGAGGGCCGTGGGCGCGGAATTTGTCGCGCACGGGCACGCCAATTCCGACACGCTCGCAACGATGAGCCCCGCTGAGGAGGCCTCCTACATCAAGGCGGTGTACGAGCGAATTGCCGATGAAGAGGGCGCGCCGCCGACGGGCTGGTCCAGTCCCTGGCTCGCTCACAGCCCGGCCACGCTCGACATTCTTTCCGGCCAGGGATTTCGCTACGTCGCTGACTTTCGCATGGATGACCAGCCCGTTCGGCTCAGCACGCGCACGGGGGAATTGTTCGCGATGCCCTACGCGCTGGAATTGAACGACAGCACAACGATGATCGGGCGCCAAACGAGCGCGCGCGACTTCGCGCAAATGATCATCGACGAATTCGACGAGATGCTCGACGCTTCTCGCGAGCGTCCACTGGTGATGAGCGTGGTTCTGCATTCCTTCATTTCGGGCCAACCCTTTCGGCTGCGCGCCCTGACCGTGGCGCTGGAGCACATAGCGGCGCGCTCCAACACCATATGGCTGGCGCGGCCGTGTGAGATCGCAGCCGCTCATTGCGAGCGATTCGAGCGCTGATTGGTCCACTCTCTCACGGCTTTAGCTGGCGTTGACCTCATCACTCGCGAAACCTCCAAAAGAGAATTTTGGAACAAGCCGAACGTCCGGTTTCGCATTCCGTTGTACAGGACCTTCCATTCCGCTTTCGGCCGTGACCAGCGGTTCTCGTTGCGCCCAATTACGTCATTCAGCCGTAATCGACCGTTTCGCGAAATCCGCCGTTCCGGCCCACCTTCGCCTTCGTGAATCCGTTGGCGATCGGTAAGGTCGCTTGCGCGAAATAATCCCGCTCGAAAGCGCCCTGAAATGCTTGCGGGTCCAAGCGGCCTCACGCGAACTGACGAACAATCGGGAGAGTGCCTCATGTCGAAAGCTTTTTTGCCCCGCGCCGCCTGGGCGAAGGACTCGGGCGTCGGCGCAGCGTTCGCTGCGGGCGACGCGTCCCAAATTTGCGACGTCACCGGCGAGATTTACATATCGGCCGCCAACGCATTGAATGCGTCCGACTGGCGTCGCTCTTTGCTCCCGAGGGCGTTTTCATTACGCCTGATGGCTTTTTCCAGGGACACAGGGCGATCGTCGACTACATGGCGGCGTTGTTCAAGCCAGGCTTTCATCAGGAGCCTGACGTAGTCAAAGGCGGCATTCGACGTGGAAACGTCACCATCGACTGGGGACAGTACGCACTCACGTTTGCCCCCGGATTTCCAATTGCAAAGGGCTCCGGCAACTTCACCAAGGTGATCAGCATGCGCGGCGAAAATTTTTGGATTGACGCGGTGACGATCGACTACGGTCCAGGCCAAATGCCCTGAGGCTTGCGATCAAGATCGAATGTCCGCGCGCCGTCCACGATGCCCTGGAAAGCCCGGATATACCGCGATCGGCTGTCAAGCTGGACCATTTCGCCTGAAAGGGCGGGTCGTCCACGGGGAAGGTGATTAAATGCGCATTTGCCAGAATGGAGTTTCCGTGGGCGGCTCAGCGCCTGGCGATGCGGCCACTTGTGCGGATGAGCACCGCAGAGATGCTGATAGAGTTGGGTTATAGCGTCGTCGAGGCCACGACTGCGGAGGAGGCACTGCGCACGATCGAGAACGGCGGTCCGCTCGACCTCATCGTCACGGACCATTTGATGCCCGGCCTCACGGGAGTGGATCTCGCGCTGGCTGTGCGTGACAGACTACCGGGAGTGCCAGTATTAATCATCTCGGGGTTTGCCGAGATGGACGGAATCACTCCCAACCTACCTCGTCTTACGAAGCCATTTCGCAAGGATGAACTTGCCGCAAGTCTCGCAAAATTCTCGCAGGGCTTCACGCGAGTTTGAGTTAAATTTCCGCGCATGGCTTTCCACTTATGTGATCGACCCATCGGCGCGTTGCAGCCGCTCATTGCCCATAATCGATTGCTTGAGCTGGCGAAGGCCTCGCGCGTCGCTCGACTGATCTGGTCGGTTCAGAGCGCGCACGGACTCTCGTTCGACGAGGGTGACGTCGAGCGTGACGTGCCGCGTCCGACGGGCCGGATATTTAATTCGTTCGACGAGGAGGCGCACCGTTTCCGAGCCCATCGCTTCGAAGGGTTGGCGAATGGTCGTCAGCGACGGGGTCGCCAAGCTCGCCCAAGGGACGTCGTCAAAGCCCACCACTGACATCTGACGCGGGGCGTTAATGCCCAGCTCCCACAGGGTTCGGAGCGCCCGTATGGCGATGACGTCGTGGCTGCACACGAGCGCAGTGACGTCGCGCCGCTTCAATCGCGACACGATCTCGTCGGTGATCCTCTCATCCTTGGTGGTGTATTGCTCCCAACAGACCATCTCGGCGTTGTCGAGGGAGGCGATGAACGCATTGCGCCGGATCGGCACGCAGCCACTCAATTGGCTGGTTACCATGCCTATTTGCCGGTGGCCCTTGCGGAGCAGGTGTTGCGCCAGCAAGCCGCCTCCCTGCACGTCGTTCGACGTGACGGTGTCCCTCCCCCGGATCGGACCGGTCATCACCACGACCGGCAGGTCGAAGCGATCGAGGACGGGCAGGTTTTCCATGAGAATCACGCCGTCGACGGGATGGCTTCTCAAAACCTCGACGGTGTCGTTGGCGTTTCCCGCCGATCCCTGAGCGTCGACCAGCAGGACGGAGTACCCGGCGGTCGCCGCAGACCGCTCGACGGCGCGCACAAGTTCGGGGAAGAACGGACTCAGCATGTCGGTTACGACAAAGCCAATGATGTGGCTGCGGCCGGTGCGCATCGCCTTGGCCGACTTGTTGACGACATAGCCCATTTGGCCAGCGATCAGACGAATGCGGTCCCTGACCTTCTGACTGACCGATCCGGTGGAGTTAATGGCTCTGGAGACCGTCTGCGCCGACACGCCTGCCGTCGCGGCGATGTCCTTAAGTGTCGTCGCGCCAGAATGTCGGTCGCCCCGCCGGGGTCGGCCCAGCTTTTTAGGTGAGGCTTTCGCGCTTTTGTCTGTCTTCATCGCATTCCAATCGCCGCCTGACAGATTGATACTCGCCCGGCGGAGCTCAGGCGAGAGGCATGAAGTGGCCGGCTGGGGTGCTCTTATCGAAAAAGCTCCCGCTATTCTCGCGCGACATATACGGGAGCTGTTCGACGACCTTTGCAGCGATTTCTTCTGGCCGGTGCGTGCTCCCATCGGCAAATCGCGCAGGGATTTCCGGGAGCCAATCGGCGGCAAGCGGACTATTGGCTAAGGCGCGGCTCATGTCCGTCTCGACGAGGCCAGGATCGGCCGCATAGACAAGAATGCTAGAGCCCACCTTTCGAAGCTCTTCGCCTAGCGAACGCGTAAGCTGTCTCACGCCGGCTTTTCCGACCGCATAACCCGACCCGGCCGGCGGTCGTCCGCCCTCCATGCTGATGATCGTGCCATGATCCTGCCGTCTCATAATTGCGAGCGCGCTCCGGGTAACAAGAAACGTGCCACGGACATTCACGGTCACGTCCTCCCACCAGTCCTCGATATCGGCGTCCCAAAGCGGCGCGAAGCTCCCGAAGCGGCCGGCGTTGTTGAACAGGAGGTCGAGCGCGACCCCCGGTGGGAATCGCCTTGCGAAAAAATGGTCGACCGCCTCGGCGTCGACGACGTCCAAAGCGGTGACGTGGACTTTTCCGGCGGCGATCTCGACGGTGTACACGGCATTGAGCATCGCCAGATCGCGCGCCACCGCATGTACGCCGTAGCCCGCGCCCACCAGGGCGCGCGTAAGAGCGACGCCGATGCCTCTGCTGGCGCCTGTCACGATTGCGGTCTTAGTCGTCATCTCAGCAGGCCCCCGCTCTCAACCAGTCGCGCCCGATCGGGCGATCCCTTCGACGATCAGCCGATTGAACGCCAAATAGAAAACGACGATGGGAATCGCCGAGAGAAAGGCGGCCGTCATCACGACATTGGCCGGATATTTCGCGCCGATCGCGAAGTATCCTGCGACCTCCACGCTGATCGGGTAGGCTGCGCTGTTCGAGGCGACGACGAGCGGCCACAGATAGCTCGCCCAAGCGATGATCAAAATAAGAATGCCGATGGTCACCAGGCCGTTGCGCGAAAGCGGCACTGCGATGCGCCAATATATGCGGAAATGGCTTGCGCCGTCGAGGCGCGCCGCTTCGAACAACTCCCGAGGGATCCCTCGCATGTACTCCGTGAGAAAGAACAAGGCGAAGGCCGACGCGGTCGACGGCAAGACGACGCCTTGAATGGTGTTGAGCCAACCCAACGCCGCGACGATTTGTTGCGTGGGGATCACGATCACGGCCAGCGGCAACATCAACCCCATCAGGCAAATTGCGTAGAGCGCCCGGCGGCCTGGGAATTCGTAGTGCGCGAATTCGTACGCCGCAGCCGAGGCGAAGGCCAAAACGAGCGCCGCGGTCAGGCCGGAATAAATCACCGAGTTCAGAAACGCGCGGAGGAACGCGCCGTCGGCCAGCACGCCGGAAATGTTGTCGATCCCGCCAGATAGCGAGGTCGGAAATAGGCGCGGCGCCAACGAAAGCGCGGAGCCCGCGTCGGAGAAAACGACATTGAACATCCACCACGACGGCAAGAGCGCGATGACGCTCAGAACGACGGCGAAGAACCAACGCACCAAGAAGCCGATGCGAATAGGGCGCATGGCGCGCGGCGCGTCGGCAGAGCTAGACATTGTAGGCGCGCGACAGACGCCTGAGGCCGAACATCGCCAGGGTCGCCAGGACAATGAGCACCAGCAGAATCGCCGAGATGGCGGCGGCGCGGCCAAAACGCAGCGCGCCGAACGCGGTCGACACCGCCTGCATGACCGGGAAAAGCAGTCCCCCGCCCGCGCCGCCTTGGCCCTCGACAAAGCCGGACTTGGAGAGGAGCCACGGCAGGTCAAAAACTTGGAAAGTGCCTAACAGCGCATTCACTGCGATGATGAAGGTGATTGGCGCCAATTGCGGCAGAACGACAAAGACGATTTCCTGAAAGGTGTTTGCGCCATCGAGCCGCGCCGCCTCCAGCGTGTCGCGAGGGATGGCTTTCAGGCCTGCGTAGAACAGCACCATGTTGAAACCTGCACTTCGCCAAGTCTCGACAATGACAAGACCAACGATCATGTACTTGGGGTCGGAAAGCCATTGAACGTCGCCCAGTCCAAACACGGACGTGAGCTGGTTGAAAAGCCCGAACTGCGGAACCAACATCCACTGCCAGATCGCGGCGCTGAGAAACATCGGCATGACAAAGGGCAACAAGAGAATCGCGCGCAGGATCGTCGCCGCTCGCGCAGAGAACCGATCAATGAACAGCGCTAGGCTGAGGCCGACCACGACGGCGATGGGCACCTCCAACGCAACGAAATAAAACAGGTTTCCGAAGGCCTTGATAATCGGCTTGTTGGTGAAGACCTGCCTGAAATTGTCGAGGCCGACAAAGCTCGCTTCGTGGATGCCGTCCCATTTCATCACGCTCAGGCCGAGGCCGACCACGATCGGCGCGAGCACAAAGATGAAGTAGACGATCAGGAACGGGCTGAGCAAAACGTACGACCAAACCGCGTCCTGGGTCAGGTCCTCGCGTCGGCGCGGGCTCTTGACGACCCCGCGCCGGCCCCCGGTCTGAAGTGCAAGCTCAGCCAAATCCGCCTCGATGAAGCATGCCGAAACGTCGGCTTATTGGAGCGCGCTGTCGTAGGCGCTGATGATCTCGGCCGCGACATCGGCGGGGGCCTTGCCAGTCTTGAGGTCGGACAGACCGGCTGCGAACGCATTGGGAGCGTCGTCAGGAACAGGCTGCAGGAACGGCGCGTCGTTGATCGCCGACGGCTGAAGCTGGGCCTGTTGCTGGATAAAAGCGTTGGTTTTCACGGCGGGCATTCCGAGAGCCACGCTGTTGGCGACGTACCGCCCCGCGACGGCCGAGAACGCGGCGGCTTGCGGCGCGTCAGCGAGGAAACTGATAAACTTCCAAGCGGCGTCTTTGTTGGCTGAACCCGAGGCGACCCCGAGGAACTCGCCGTCAAAAACGCCGCCGGTCTTGTCCGCCGATTCGCCGGGAACCCCTATCGAATCGAACTTAAAGCCGTTGGTCTGGCTCGCGGCGAGGATCGGCGGATACATCCACGCTCCCGTCATCATGAACGCGAGCTTGTTCGACGTGAACAGGTCGGTCTCGCCCTGCGCCAGTGAATCGACCGGGGCAGCGAATGGCTGCGTCGCCTTCATGAAGGTGAGGGCTTTGGTGAGCGCGGCTGGGTCGAGGTTGGACTTTCCGTCGACGATTGCGAAGGGGGCCGTGCCGGGGACCCCCGCGTAGTAACTCAGCGCCTCGTACCAGAACACCATCTGGTTGGCGACCGCGAAGTTGCCGCTGTCTTTGACCTTCTGCATCTGCGCCAGCCATTGCGCCCATGTCTTTACCGGCTGCGCCGGGTCGATTCCGGCCTTCTTGAGAACGTCGAGGTTTCGGTACACGACCGCGGTCGTCGTGGTGTACGGCAAGCCGAGCAGCTTTCCGCCTTTCGTCAGAATGTCGATGAAGGCTTTGGGAAACTGGCTCTGAAATGCGGCCGGGCTCGCTTTGAGGTATGATGTTAGGTCGGCGAGCGCGCCGGCCTGCACGAGCGACGAGGCGCGAAACTGCGTTGCAACGGCGTCGACGCCGGGCGCGTTGCCGTTCGCGACCAGCCCGGCGATGATGTCCGTCGAAGGCTTTCCTTCCAGATCGATGGTGATGTCGGGATTGGCCTTTTCAAACGCCGCGATCTGAGCTTTTAGGGCGTCGCCCTGACTGCCGGTGGTCCAATCGGCGAACGCCCAAAACACCAGCTTCGTAGGCGCGGCAAGGGCGGCTTCGCCCATCGACAAGAGTGAAAAAACGACCGCAGCGGCGAACGCGAACATTCCGCGCATTCTTTTCCTCCCATTGACTACGTGGCGCTTGATGGCGCTCGTTTCGCGCAAGCTCTGGGATTGCGCCGGCCGAGTCAAGAAAAAAGTTAACGTTCGCCTTCCCACTACGTTAACGTTCACGTTCTCTGGCGCCAGAGCGCTGGAGAGCGCTATGCGCCATCAAGCCGACATTACGGAACCGCAGAGCAATGCGATACGGCGTTCAAGGCCGGGAAGGAGGGCTCATGTCTTCAGCGAGCAAAAACGGAGTCGATCCGAAGTCCGTTATTTGCGGCGCCGCTGGACGGCGTCGACTTCGAGGCGCATTCCGGCTCCGTTGTCGCTCTTTTAGGCGACAACGGAGCGGGTAAGTCGACGCTGATCAAAACCATCGCCGGCGTCTAGCAACCGGATGGAGGAGAAATCTGGTGTGACGGTCGCAAAGTGTCGGTGCCTTCGCCCCGCGCAGCGAGCGATCTTGGCATTGAAACGGTCTACCAGGATCTCGCGCTGTGCGACAATTTGAACATGATTCAAAACCTCTTTCTGGGCCGCGAGCGGGGCGCGCCCGACATGCCGTTCCTCAGCAGATTTCTCGATCATCGCCGCTTGCGCCGGGAGGCCGCCGAGGTCATCGAGCAATTGGGCTCGAACCTGCCCTCGCTCTTCAATCAGATCGGCGCTCTTTCAGGCGGGCAGCGTCAGGCGGTCGCGCGCGCGCTGATCTGGGGGTCAAAGCTGGTGATGCTGGACGAGCCCACTGCGGCCCTGGGCGTTCAGCAGACGGCGAACGTTCATAGTCTCGTCAGACGCCTTCGCGATCGAGGGGTCGGGGTGGTCCTCATCACCCACAACCTCGTCGACGTCTTCGCGCTGGCCGATAGAATCGTGGTGCTGCGCCAAGGGCCGCGCGATCGTCGGCGATTGGCCACGCAGGCGCGGTCGCCTTTTCGCGGACCGGCGATCCCGTGACGGGCGAGTTCGAGAACGCGGTGATTCTTGCACAATACGGCGAGGTCGATATCGACGCTTTAAGCGTGTGACGGCGCTTCCGAAGGCGAGTGTCGAGCGCCTATGCATTTTGGCGATCACTGGTTTATCTAGTGTACCTGGTGGAGCTGAGGGGATTTGAACCCCTGACCTCTGCAGTGCGATTGCAGCGCTCTCCCAACTGAGCTACAGCCCCGGCCGGGCGGCTCTTTAGGGGGACGGGTCCGGCCTGTCAACGCAGAGCTTGCGTCGGCCGCCGGCGAGCGAGGCAAAATGCGGGCGATTCTCGACGTCGTATTCGTCGTGCTGAACGCGTATCAATGGATCATCATCGCCGCGGCGGTCATGAGCTGGCTGATCGCCTTCAACGTCGTCAACATGCACAACGAACTGGCCCGCGGCATCTGGAACTTTCTGGTGGGTGTCACCGAGCCGTCTGTTGCGCCCGATTCGCGCCATTGGCTGCCGCGCATGGGCACGTCGATCTGTCGCCGGTCGTGTTGCTGCTGGGCGTCTTGCTGCTCGAGAACATCCTGGCGCGTTACGTCTACCCCTACGTATTCTAGCGTTTTTACCTCGCTCAGCGGACGCGCCGCATGCGACTGCCGCAAGACGCCGTCCTGATGCTGATCGACCTGCAAACGGCGATCGACGATCGCTAAATGGGGGCCGCGCAACAATCCGGACGCCGAGCAGCGCGTCGCCGAGCTCCTGGCGGCTTGGCGGGCGGCGGAAATGACCGTCATCCATATCAGGCACGATTCGATCGAGCCGGAGTCTCCTTACGCGCCTGAGGCCCCTGGCAACGCCTTCAAGCCTGAGGCCATGCCTCTGGCGGGCGAACTGGTCGTGCCCAAGCGGACGCACAGCGCCTTCATCGACGGCGCGCTCGAAGCGGCGCTCGACGCCCTCGGCGCAACGCATCTGATGATGTGCGGCGTGTTGACCAACAACTCGCTCGAGGCCAGCGTCCGCCACGCCGGCGATCTCGGCTATCGCGTATTCGTCGCCGCCGACGCCTGCTGGGCGGTCGAGCGCCGTGACGGCGCCGAGCGCATCTGGGCGGCCGAAGAGGTACACAGGCACGCGCTGGCCAACCTCCGCGGCGAATACGCCGAAATCACCACCAGCGGCCAGGCGATCGCCGCGGCGCAATTGGCCGCGCAGCGCCGCAGAGCGAAATCGCCACCCGCGCTCTTAACCTGCGATTAACTCTGCCTCGCCCAGGGTGCGGCTCGCCGCTTGGCGCGCGCGGCCTCTCGCAGGTTTTCGAAAAAGGCGATCGGCTTTTTCGTTCTGGGCAGGCTTCAACGCGAGGAAGGCGGCGCGGAACGCGCGTCAGCGTCGAAATGGCCAATGCTCACGCTTTTTTATCAAAGTTTCTGCCCGCACTCACGCTTTGTCCGGCTCGTTCTCGCCGAGGCCGGGCTTCCCTTCGAAGGGGTGGAGATCAAGGCGGGACGGGAGAACGCCAAGCTGATGGCGGTCAGCCCCGACGGAGCGACACCGGCGCTGCTCGACGACAATGGCCTCGGCGCGCCAGGCGAGGACATCATCGTCGCGACGCTGGAAGAAACTTATCCCGATATTTTCGGCCGAGCGGCGTTGCTGCCGGCCAGCGCCGCCGCGCGCCTGGAGGTGCGGCGGCTAGCGCGGTGGTTCAACGGCAAGATGTACCAGGAGGCCTCGCGCTGGATCTTGCGCGAGAAAATCGAAAAACGGTTTTTGCCAGCCTCGCAAGGCGGCGGCGCGCCGGACATGGACGTCGTGCGTGCGGCCCGCGAGAATTTGCGCTATCATTGCGCTACATCGGCCGCCTCGCCGAAGCGCGAAACTGGCTGGCGGGCGATCGGCTGTCCTACGCGGACCTGGCGGCGGCGGCGCAATTGTCTTGCGTCGACTATCTCGGCGATGCGCCTTGGGACGGCAATGAAGCGGCGATGTCATGGTACGCGAGGATAAAGTCCCGGCCGTCGTTCCGCCCGTTGTTGGCCGAACGTCTGCCAGGCCTGACGCCGTCGGCGAGCTACGCCAATCTCGATTTTTAGCGGGTTTACGCGCGAAGGCCGCGGAACTCGGTTTTGACGCTTCCCGCATCGCGCGGGCCGAGCTGCCGGAGGAAGTTCGCGATCGCCTCGCGGCCTGGCTTGACGCCGGCGCCCATGGCGACATGGATTGGATGCCGGAGACCGCTGAGCGGCGGTCCGATCCGCAAGCGCTGTGGCCGGAAGCGGCGAGCGTCATCCTGCTTGGCGTCAATTATGGGCCGGACGCGGATCCGCTGGCCTCGCTCTGGCGCAGCGCGATCGGGCGACGATCTCGGTCTACGCCCGTCGCCGCGATTACCACGACGTCATCAAGGGCCGCTTGAAGCAGCTTGCCGGTTGGATCGCGGCGCAAGCCGAAGGCGGCGCCGAAGTCAAAGTGTTCGTCGACACGGCGCCGGTGATGGAAAAGCCGCTGGCGCAGGCTGCGGGTCTCGGCTGGCAGGGCAAGCACACCAATCTCGTGTCGCGGCGAGTTCGGCTCCTGGCTGTTCCTCGGCTCGATCTTCACCGATTTGCGGCTTGCCGCCCGACGAAGCCGAGAGCGACCATTGCGGCGCGTGCCGCGCCTGCCTCGACATCTGCCCGACAAAGGCGTTCGACGGGCCCTATCGGCTCGATGCGCGGCGCTGCATTTCCTATCTCACGATCGAGCACAAAGGCGCGATCCCGCACGAGTTTCGCGCGGCGATCGGCAACCGCATCTACGGCTGCGACGACTGCCTGGCGGTCTGCCCGTGGAACAAGTTCGCCAAGCCGCGCGCGGGAAGCCAAGCTTGCCGCGCGCGCCGATCTGGCGGCCGTGCCGCTCGCCGATCTCGCCAGCCTCGACGATGCGGGATTTCGCGCCCTTTCGCGACGACGCCGATCAAGCGCATCGGGCACGCGCGCTTTCTGCGCAACGTGCTCGTCGCCATAGGCAATTCACGCGATCATACTCTGGCGCCGAGCGCCGAGGCGCACGTACGCCATGAAAGTTCGATTGTCCGGCAAATGGCCGTCTGGGCGCTCTCGCAGCTTGTGGCCGCGAGCGCGTTCGACGATTTGGCCGCTCGTTACCTGCCAGCCGAATCCAACTCAGATGTTCGCGCCGAGTGGCAACTCGGCACCGGACCTAAGCTCAGTGGGTCAGATACGCCGTGAACTCGCCGCGCTTCTAGTGCGTGGTGATCGGGGCGTCCTGCCTAAGTTTTTGGATCTCGTCTTTTAGAAGCAATTTCTTGCGCTTGAGCTCGTGAAGTCGAACGTCGTCTGTGGCTGGGCTTTTTTCTTCTTCTTCGATTTGATGGGCCAGAGATTGGTGACGACGCTGAAGTTCGCTCAAGTGCAATTCTAACGACATCGGAGGAGTCCCTCTCGTTGCGACGTCAAAAGAATGTCACAAACTTTGCGATGCGCAAGCCCCTTCGCAGCGGCATGCTGAAAAAAAGTTGTGAAGGCCCGACAGCTTTTTTGACAAATTTAAGTTGCTAATGTTGCGCGTCCACCGCGCTTGTCAGACAAATCGCTGGCGCGCATATTCACCCTGGAATCACGCGCCATCGGCGACGCGGGGAAGCGATGGACGCTCCGAACGACAACGAGCGAGCCAAATCGAGGGCGGAGATCGAGCGTCTCAAGGAAGAGCACCGCGATCTCGACGCCGCGATTGAAGCGTTGCATCGCGCCGGCGACGCCGACCAGCTGCAGTTGCAACGTCTGAAGAAGCGCAAGCTCGTGTTGCGGGATCGCTTGGCGGCGCTGCAAGATTCGTTAACGCCCGACATCATCGCCTGAGCATGACGTTGCGTCACGGCAACTCGACGCTCACGCGAGCGGCGGCACGGGGCGCGGGCGGCCATTCTCGTCGATGGCGACGAACGTAAACAGACCTTCGGTGACCTTCTCGCGCACATGCGTGTGGAAGCGCCGGGCCCAGGCTTCAACGTGGATCTTCATGCTGGTCCTGCCGATGTCGCCGACGCGGGTGTAGACGCACAGGACGTCGCCGACCTTGACCGGACGGATGAAGGTCATGCCGTCAAGGGCGATGGTGACGACGCGCCCCTGCGCGCGCTCGACGCCGCAGATGCCGCCAGCCTGGTCCATCTGGCTGAGCACCCAGCCGCCAAAAATGTCGCCGTTGGCGTTGGTGTCGCACGGCATCGCCATCAAGCGGACCGTGAGTTCGCCGCGCGGCTCGATGTCGGAGGCGGAAGGGGGCATGGCGGGGCCTGTCGGCGAAGGCGGAGACAGGCTCCATCGTGGCGCGCGGCAGGCGGCGGCGCAAGTCTGGGGTGGTCCCGCCTAACGTCCCCCGCAAACAACGCGATCGTGGCCGGCGAGATCTTTGACGACGTGAAGCCCAACAAGCCCAGCGTCGCTGAAGATCGCCTCGACATCGCCCGCCTGCTCAGCCCCAATCTCAACGAAGAACCGCCCGCCCGCTGCCAGCCGCTGCGCGATCTGAGGCGCCAGCGCGCGATAGGCGTCGAGCCCGTCTTCGCCGCCGTCCAGCGCGAGACGCGGATCGTAGTCCCGCACTTCCGCCGCCAGCGTCGCGATCTCGGCTGAAGCGATGTACGGCGGGTTGGAGACGATGAGGTCGAAGGCGCTTTCGTCCAAGCGAGCGCCCCAATCCGACACCAGGATTTTTGCGCGGGTGGCGAGACCGAGGCGGGCGAGGTTGTCCGTCGCTTGCGCCGCGGCCGCCGCGCTCTTGTCGACGCCGACGCCGTGCGCGTTCGGCAATTCCGTCAACAAAGCCGCCAGGATCGCCCCAGACCCAACGCCGTAGTCGAGCACATGCAGCCGCTCCGCCTTTCGCTGGGCGAAGGCCGCGAGCGCGGCTTCGACCAACGTCTCGGTGTCGTCCCGGGGGTCGAGCACGTCGGGGGATAGCAAAAAAGCAAGGCTCCAGAATTCGCGCTGGCCGAGAATGCGGCTCAAGGGCTCGCCGACGAGACGGCGCGCCGCGAACGCCTGGGCTCGCGAGGGATCTGCGATGGCAAGGTCGGGCGCAGCGATCCAGGCGGCGGCGCTGACGCCCTCGCTGGCGCGCAACGTCAGCCGCGCCTCACGAAGCCGATCCGGCGGCGGGAGGCCCACAAGGGCCTGCGCCAGCGCCCGTTCCGCGTCCTGGCGGGTGAGACCTAAAAAATCGGGCGCTGGGCTCAGGCCAGCGCGCCGTGGCAATGTTTGAATTTCTTGCCGGAGCCGCACGGGCAGGGCTCGTTGCGGCCGACCCGGGCAGGCGTTCCGCCGGGGCCGGCGGCGCGCTCGGCGACCGCGACGCCCGCGTCGGCCGACAGCGCCGCCATCACGCTGCGCCCGGCCGAAGGCATGGTCGATTCCAAATCTTCCGGCCGCGGCGCGCTCGCTTCGTCGAAGAACGACGTCGTCTGAGCGCCGTCGAGCGCCTGCGCGCCATTCAACAATCCGAACGCGGGAGCAGCGGTAGGCAGCGCCTCCGCCGGTTCCTGCGGCGCCATGCGCACTTCGATGCGCATCATCTGCTCCGTCACCTGCTCGTGCCAGCGGGTGATCAACTGCTGGAACAGCTCGAACGCTTCCTGCTTGTACTCATTGAGCGGATCGCGCTGCGCCATGCCGCGCCACCCGATCACCTGCCGCAAATGATCGAGCGTCACCAGATGCTCGCGCCAGAGGTGATCGAGCGCCTGCAGGATGATCTGCTTTTCGACAAAGCGCATGAGATCGGGCGTGTTCCGCTCGACGCGCGCGCCATAGCCCGCGTCGGCCGCTTTGTGCAGCCGATCCGTGATCTCTTCGTCGCCGATGCCCTCTTCTTTGGCCCAGGCGTCGACTGGCGGATCGATGTTGAGCTTGGCCTTGATGTCGGCGGCCAGCCCCTTGACGTCCCAAGCTTCGGGATAGGCGTCGGGCGGAATGTGCCGGGTGACAATATCCTCGACCACGCCGGCGCGCATTTCCGCGATCTTCGGCTCCAGGCTTTCCTCCGCCATCATCCGGCGGCGATCCTCGAAGATCACCTTGCGCTGGTCGTTCATGACGTTGTCGAACTTCAGCACGTTCTTGCGCATGTCGAAATTGCGCGCCTCGACCTTCTGCTGCGCCTTCTCGACCGCCTTGTTGATCCACGGATGGATGATCGCCTCGTCAGGCTGAAGGCCCAGGCGGCGCAGCATCGTGTCCATCCGCTCGGAGCCGAAGATGCGCATCAAGTCGTCTTGCAGCGACAGATAAAACTTCGACTGGCCAGGATCGCCCTGGCGGCCGCCGCGGCCGCGCAACTGGTTGTCGATACGCCGGCTCTCGTGACGCTCGGTGGCCAGGATGTAGAGGCCGCCGGCGGCGAGCGCCTTCTGTTTCAGCGCCGCCACTTCGGCGAGGATCGCCGCCTCTTGAGCCGCACGGGCCTCGGGGCTGGCGTCGGCGGGAATCTCCGCGCGCATGCGCATCTCGGCATTGCCGCCGAGCTGAATGTCGGTGCCGCGGCCGGCCATGTTGGTGGCTATGGTGATCGCGCCGGGCACGCCCGCTTCGGCCACGACCATGGCCTCCTGCTCATGAAAGCGCGCGTTGAGGATGGCGAAGGTTTTGGACGGGGCGCCGCCGCGCGCGGTGTCGTAAAGCGGCTTGAGAGCGTCCGGCGACGCAAAGTCGATCTTCTTGTAGCCATGCGCTTCGAGCATCGCGCCGAGCTGCTCGGACTTTTCAATCGACGTTGTGCCGACCAGGATCGGCTGCATGCGGACGTTGGCCTGCTCGACTTCGCGCAGCACCGCGCGCAGCTTCTCTTCGGCGGTGCGATACACCTCGTCATGCTCGTCGACGCGCATGATTTTCCGATTGGTCGGGATTTCGACCACGACAAGCTTGTAGATCTCGAGAAACTCGTCGGCTTCGGTCAGCGCCGTGCCGGTCATGCCCGCGAGCTTTCCGTAAAGGCGGAAATAGTTCTGGAAGGTGATCGAGGCCAGCGTCACGTTTTCCGGCTGGACGTTGACATGTTCCTTGGCTTCGAGCGCCTGATGCAGGCCTTCGGAATAGCGCCGCCCTGGCATCATGCGGCCGGTGAATTCGTCGACGATGACGACTTCGCCGTTGCGCACGATGTAGTCCTTGTCGCGCTGGAACAGTTTGTGCGCGCGCAGGGCTTGGTTGACGTGGTGGACCAGCGTGGCGTTGGCGGCCTCGTAAAGCGAGCCCTCCGTCATCAGCCCGATTTCGCGAAGTACCGCCTCGACATGCTCGTTGCCGGCTTCGGTGAGGTTGACAGTGCGCTGCTTCTCGTCGACCTCGTAGTCGGCCTTCACCAGCTTCGGGATGATCGTGTCGGCAGAGGCGTAGAGCCCGGAGCGATCCTCCGAAGGTCCTGAGATGATCAGCGGCGTGCGCGCCTCGTCGACCAGGATGGAGTCGACTTCGTCGACGATGGCGAAGGTATGCCCGCGCTGGGTCATCTGCGCCATCTCGTACTTCATGTTGTCGCGCAGGTAGTCGAAGCCGAACTCGTTGTTGGTGCCGTAAGTGATGTCGGCGGCGTAGGCTTCGCGTCGCTGGTCGTCATCGAGCCCGTGAACGATGACTCCCACCGTCAGGCCAAGAAAGCTGTAGACTTGGCCCATCCACTCGGAGTCGCGCTTGGCCAAATAGTCGTTGACCGTCACGACATGCACGCCTTTGGCCGGCAGCGCATTGAGATAGGCGGCGAGCGTGGCGACCAGCGTCTTGCCTTCGCCGGTGCGCATTTCCGCAATCGCGCCCTCGTGCAACACCAGGCCGCCGATGAGCTGAACGTCGAAGTGTCGCTGCTTCAGCGTGCGCTTGGCGGCTTCGCGCACGGCGGCGAAAGCCGGAGCGATCAAATCGTCGAGCTTGGCGCCGGCGGCGAGTTGGGCGCGGAACTCGGTGGTCTTGGCCCGCAGAGCTTCGTCGCTGAGCGCCTGGAACTCCGGCTCAAGCGCGTTGATCTTGGCGACCACCGGCCGATAGCGCTTCAGACGGCGATCGTTCGCCGAGCCAAAAATGCCAGAGAGCGTCTTGCCGAGCATAGAACGTCCTTCAAACGTCGCGCCGGCTGTTCAAGACTGAATGACGCAGGGCCGCTCATTGCCGTCAAAAAGAGCGGTCCGTCGTAGCGGCTCCGCCCTTAAGAAAACGCAAAAAGCGCCCAAATTCAGGCCTGAAAATCGGCAGGCTGAGATAGGGAGGCCCCCTCGGCTTGTCAATGTGTTGACCGCGGACTTCGCGTCCGCCCGCGCCGCGCCACGATCTCTTGCCATAGGCGCGGAGCGCTCGTTAAGAGGAACGGTTGGTGGGGGAGCTTTTATGGCCAAGGGTTACGTCATTTCGCGCGTGGATGTTAAGAATCCCGAGGCTTACGCGGAATACATCAAGCTCGGCACCGAGGCGATCCGCAAATATGGCGGCAGGCCGCTGGCGCGGGGCGGCAAGCACGAGGCGCTCGAGGGAACGGCGCGGGCCCGCAACGTGGTGCTCGAATTCGACTCTTTCGAAGCCGCGCGCGCCTACTATTATTCGTCCGAATACGCCGCCGCGAAGGCCAAGCGGATCGGGGCGGCGGAGATGGAAATGGTTCTGGTGGAAGGCGTTTGAGGCATGGCCAGAGGCTATTGGGTCATTCAGAACGACATCACGAACCTTGCCGTTTACGCCGTCTACCGCAAAGCGATCGAGGAATTCGTCGAGGCCAAACGCGGCAAGTTTCTTGTCAGGGCCGGCCGCAAGAAGGACGTTGAAGGCGCGCCGCGGTCGCGGCACATCGTCATCGAGTTCCACGACTATGAGCAGGCCGTCGCCGCCTATGAAAGTCCGGAATACCGCAAAATCGTCGCCTTGCGCGCCGCCGCCCTGAAGGGCGACATGGCGATCGTCGAAGGCATTTAACTCGGGAAGGTCAAGCCGCTATGTCCGACATGCGCCTCGTCGTCACCGGCGCCGCCGGCCGCATGGGCCAGACGCTGGTGCGGATGATCCAGGATACGATCGGGATCACGCTGACCGGCGCCCTCGAGCGCTCCGGTTCGCCTCAGGTCGGGCTCGACGCCGGCGTGCTGGCGGGGCTGCGTCCAATCGGCGTGGCGGTGGTCGACGACCCGCTGCCGCTGCTGATGCAGGCCGATGGCGTGGTCGATTTTTCCGCGCCCGCCGCCTCGGTCGAAATGGCGGGGCTCTGCGCCCAGGCGCGGATCGCTCATGTCATCGGCACGACCGGTCTGACCGACGCGGATCTGCACAAGATCGCCGCCGCCGCGCGCCATGCGCCGATCGTGCGCTCCGGCAACATGAGCCTTGGCGTCAATCTCCTGGCCGAGCTGGTGCGCCAGGCCGCCAAGGGGCTGGATGCGGATTTCGACATCGAAGTGGTCGAGATGCACCACCGCCACAAGATCGACGCCCCTTCCGGCACCGCCTTGATGCTCGCCGAAGCGGCGGCGGAGGCGCGCGCAATTTCGCTCAAAGACAAGTCGGCGCGCGGCCGCGACGGCATCACCGGCGCACGGCGCAAGGGCGACATCGGCTTCGCGAGCCTGCGCGGCGGCTCGGTGATTGGCGAGCACAGCGTCATCTTCGCCGGCGAGGGCGAACGGCTGACGCTGTCGCATCACGCCGAGGACCGTTCGCTGTTCGCACGCGGCGCGCTGAAGGCCGCGCAATGGGCGCGCGAGCGCAAGCCCGGCCTCTATTCCATGCGGGATGTGCTGGGTTTTAGCGCGTGAGCGCAGAGGTGTTGCATTGCCCGGCGAGTTGCGCCATAAGCGGCGCGCTTTCGCAAGAAGGCTGGATGCGGGTGTAGCTCAGGGGTAGAGCACAACCTTGCCAAGGTTGGGGTCGAGGGTTCAAATCCCTTCGCCCGCTCCAAAAAATCCCCAAAAAACCAAAATCGCGATGCGCGGCGGGCCCTTACGGGGCTCGGCCGAGCAGCCGCGCCATTTCGGCTTCTAGCGTCTCGATGTCGTCTTCTTTCGCCGCGGCTGCGGCGGCCGGGGGCGCGGCAGGCTTGGCGGCGGCGGGAGGCGCCGGCTCGGCTGGCCGAGGCGCGGGGGCGGGCGGGGTGAATGGCCGCTCGGCGGCAGGTTTGACCGGGGCCGGCTTTTCGAGCGGCGCGGGAAAGGCGTTGGCAGGTTGGGGCCGCTGCGCCGGCGCAACCGCGGGGCTGGGCTTGGCGGCAGGCTCGGTCTTGGCCGGAGCGGGCGGGTTGGCGGCAACCTCGGGCTTGACGGGACGCGGCTGCGGGTCGGGGGCGCGCTTGGCCACAGGAGCGGACGCGAGAGCCGGCTCCGCGGGCGCCGGCACATTGGCGGGCAGGCTGCGGGCCGGAGCTTGCGCTGACGGCGCAGCGGGTTTGGCGGCGGGCGGAGCCTCGCGCTCTTTCAGCGGCAGCGAGGCGGCGGTCGAGCGCACGATGTGCGATTCCAGCAGCACGTCGTTGGGGCCGCCGATCATCACGAGGTGTTCGACGTTGTCGCGCCGGATCAGCACAAGCTGACGCTGCCCGTCCAGGCTATGGGCGTCCACCAGCGCAAGGCGCGACTGACGGGTGCGGGCGCCCTTGGGCAGGCGAAGCCGCTGCCGCAAAAGCAGACGGTAGAGCACCACAAGCACCAGCAGCACGACGGCGACGATGCCGACCAAAATCGCGAGCTGAAAGCTGCGGTTGTCGCCCCCCAAAAAATTCTGAATCCACTGCATTGCCAGTCACCAGAGCCCACCACAGCGCGACGCCCGATCCACCCGGACGCGAGGGCGAACTGCACGCGGCCCCGCGATAAGGGCCGCGCTCTCGTTAACAAAACTCCTCAATTTTGGAAACTCTTTCGCAGGCTCAGGCGCCCCGCAACCCGCGAGAACCCACAACGTCTTGGTTTCCCTCATTGCCTTGGAGGGCGCGCCATCGCATGTTTTTTGGGCGCGAATCACGGCCTAAAACCGCGCGATGCGCGGCGGTTCAGGACAACCTATGAGCTCCGACATGGCTTATCTGCAAGGCGCGGCGGCCTGGCGACGCTCAAGGCCGACACTGGTCGTCGCCACCTTGGTGGGAGTCATCGCGCTTGTCATCGCGGTTTGGCTGTTCCCCAATCCGACCGGCCTTCGCATCGCTTCTTGGGCGCTGGCGTTCTTCGCCGCGCTCGGCGTGTTCGCGCTGATCCTCGGCGCGCTCGGCGTCATCGGCCTGTCCGCCACGGATCAGGGATCGGCGACAGGGGAAGAGATCGCCAAGGCCAGCGAGGACGGCATCGTCGCCACCGACGCCAAGGGCGCGATCGTGTTCGCCAACGCGGCCTATCGCCGGCTCTGCGGGGGCAAGGAGGAGGGGTTGCGCCCCGTCGAGCGGCTGTTCGCCGGCTCGCCCGAAGTCTCGGAGTCGGTGTACCGGCTGGCGCAAGCGGCCCGCGCGCGCCAAAACGGCAACGAGGAATTGCGGCTCAATCAGCCGCTCGCCGGCGGCTCGGGCTCGGCGTGGTATCGCGTGCGGCTCGCCCCGCTCGGCGAAAAGTCCAACGCGCGGATGTTGTGGACGATCTCCGACGTCACGCGCGAACGGGCGCGCCACGAAAGTTTCTTTCAGGATCTGCAGCGCGCCATCGACTATCTCGATCACGCGCCCGCCGGCTTTTTCTCGGCGGACGCCGACGGCGCCATTCTCCATTTGAACGCGACGCTCGCGCAATGGCTCAACTACGACCTCGCCAAGTTCCATGTCGGCGCGCTGACCATGGCCGACATGGTCGCGCCCGAGAGCTTGTTCCAGCTTGAAATCCCGAAGGCCAAGCCGGGCGAAGTGATCACGGCGACGCTCGACGTCGACATGAAGCCGCGCGGCGGCCGCTTGCTGCCCGTGCGCATTCTTCATCGCGTCGCCTATTCCGGCGAAGGCGTTCCCGGGCCCTCGCGTTCGTTGGTGCTGCGGCGCGACGTCGGCATGGGCGTGTTGACGCCGGGGCAGAGCGGCGAGAGCCGTTTTGCGCGCATTTTTTATTCGACGCCGATGGGCATCGCCACGGTCGACAAGGCGGGCGCGGCGCTGCGCTGGAATCCCGCCTTCGCAAAACTGTCGCCGGCGACGTTGCACGCGGCCGGTCCGTCCTCGCATCCCTCCATCCTCAATCTCGTCCCCGAACGCGATCGCCCGGCGTTGCTCAGCGCGATCACGGCGGCGAGCGAGGGGCATGAAGGCATCGAGCCGGTTGACGCCGCCCTCGAAGGCGACGGCAAGCGCTCGGCGCGCTTTTACGTCTCCGCCACCGAGACCCAGGCCGAAGAAGAATCCGCGGCGACCGTCTTCGCGCTCGACACGACGGAGCAGCGCACGCTGCAGGAAAGCTTCGCGCAAAGCCAGAAAATGCAGGCGATCGGGCAATTGGCCGGCGGCATCGCCCATGACTTCAACAACGTGCTGACGGCGATCATCGGCTATTCCGACTTGCTGCTGGCGAACCACCGGCCGACCGACCCGTCGTTCCAAGACATCATGCAGATCAAGCAGAACGCCAACCGCGCGGCGGGCCTGGTGCGCCAGCTGCTGGCGTTCTCGCGGCGGCAGACGCTGCGCCCGGGGGTGTTGCAATTGGGCGAGGTGTTGTCCGACCTGCAATTGCTGCTCAACCGGCTGGTGGGCGAGACCATCAAGCTCGACGTCGTGCACGGGCGCGACCTCTGGCTGGTCAAGGCCGACCAGAACCAATTCGAGCAGGTCATCGTCAACCTCGTCGTCAACGCGCGCGACGCCATCGGCGAAGGCGGTTCGATCACGGTGCGCACGCGCAACGTCGCCGCGGCGGACTGCGCCGCCTTCGACGAGCAATCGCTGGCGCCGGCCGACTATGTCCTGGTCGAAGTGCAAGACACCGGCCACGGCATTCCGGCGGATGTGCGCTCGAAGATTTTCGAGCCTTTTTTCACGACCAAGGAGGTCGGCAAAGGCACCGGTCTTGGCCTCGCGATGGTTTATGGCATCGTCAAGCAGACCGGCGGCTATGTCTTTGTCGAAAGCGAGCCTGGCAAGGGCGCGACGTTCCGCGTGCTGCTGCCGCGGCACGTGCGCACCGAGGCGGACGAGCCGGTCAAGAAAGAACTCCCGAACAAACCCACCGTCGACCTCACCGGCCGCGGCGCGATCCTGTTGGTCGAGGACGAAGAGGCCGTCCGCGCCTTCGCCTCGCGCGCGCTCGCTTCGCGCGGCTACACCGTGCTGCAAGCGGAAAATGGCGTCGACGCGCTGCGGGTCGTCGAGGAAAGCAAAGACCCGATCGATCTCATCGTTTCCGACGTGATTATGCCTGAGATGGATGGCCCGTCGATGCTGACCGAACTGCGCAACCGCGGCGTGAAGGCGAAGATCATCTTCGTGTCCGGCTACGCCGATGACGCGTTCGCGAAAAGCCTGCCCGAGGGCCAGGAATTCATTTTCCTGCCCAAGCCTTTTACGTTGAAACAGTTGATCGAGACGGTGAAAACCGCGACCAGCGCGGGCTAGGCAGCCCGCGCCTTAACGCCAAGCCGTGGGCGCGCTCAGCCCGCCGCGAGCGCCGGGCGCGGAGCCTTCACCGCGCCGACGAACCAGATGATGCCCGCGGCCACGAGACAGGCGACGCCGCCGACGTAGAACGCCGGCAGGTAGGTATGCCAGGCGCTGCGCGCGAGCCCGCCGCCGAACGCCGCGGCGCCGGCGCCCAGCATGTGTCCCGCAAAGATCCAGCCGAACGCGATGCCGGCGCGTTCCTTGCCGAACTGCTGCCCGGCGAGGCGGACGGTGGGCGGAACGGTCGCGATCCAATCGAGCCCATAGAACGCCGCGAACAGCGAAAGCCCATAAAACGAGAAGGTCGAGAACGGCAGGAACAGCAGCGAGATGCCGCGCAAGCCGTAATAGACGAACAGCAGCGCGCGGTTGTCGTAGCGGTCCGACAGCCAGCCGGAGATGGTGGTGCCGAACAGGTCGAACACGCCCATCATCGCCAGCGTCGAGGCCGCCGTCACCTCGTCCATGCCGTAGTCGGCGCAGAACGAAATGAAGTGCGTCTGAATGAGGCCGTTGGTGCTGAGGCCGCAGATGAAGAACGTCGCGAACAGGATCCAGAACGCTGGCGAGCCCGAGACCTCGCCGAGCACGGTGAAGGCGCGCCAAAACGACGGCCTGGCCGTCGCGGCGGGCGCGGGCCGCACGCCAGCGACCGAGGCCGCTGCGCCAAACGGGGCCAGACCGACGTCTTCGGGCTTCTCGACCATGAACAACGCGACGAGCACGCCGGCGAGCAGCAGGCCGGCGATCGACGGCGCCACGGCAAAGCGCCAGCCCCAATGTTCGACCAGCCACGCCGCGAACGGCAGGAACAGCAGTTGGCCGGTCGCGGTGCTGGCGCTCAGCATGCCGAGCACCAGACCGCGCCGCGCGTCAAACCAGCGCGTGGCGACGATCGCGCTCATCACCATCGCGGTGATGCCCGTGCCGAAGCCGACAATGACGCCCCAATAGAGGAACAACTGCCAAACCTGGCCTATCGTCAGCGCCAACGCGAGCCCGGCGACGATCAGGGCGATCGCGGCGAAAATCATGCGCTTGACGCCGTAGCGATCCATCAGGGCCGCGGTGAACGGCGCCATCAGGCCGAACAGCACGATGCGCACCGCCAGCGCGCCGGAGATTTGCGAGACGTCCCAGCCGAATTCCTTGTTCAGCGGCAAGATCAGCGCACCCGGCAGGCCCATCGCGCCGGCGGTGGAAAGCGCGACGACGAATGTGACGGCGACGATCACCCAGCCATAGTGTATACCCGAACGGGCGAGGCGGGGCGCAAGGAGCGAAGCAAGCATTTAAAGCGTCTTCCCGAGACCGAGGCGCACGAAGCGCCCACAATGATGTTGACCGTCATCATTTAATAATGATACCTATCATCATTAGTCAAGAGGCTTTGAGCGTCCCATGCGGATCAGCAAACAGCAGTCGGAAGACAACCGCGCGCGCATCATCGCCGACGCCACAGAGCTGTTTCGAGAGAAGGGCTTTGACCGCGTCGGCGTCGCCGACGCCATGCATGCCGCGGGCATGACACACGGCGGGTTCTACAATCATTTCGCCTCGAAGGAGGACTTGGCCGCGGCGGCCTGCCGGCAGGCGCTCGCGACCGCCGTCGGTAAGGTGCGCGCCATCGCCGCGCTTCGTGACGACGGCGAGCGCAAGACAAAACTCGACGCCTATTTGCGCCGCTATGTCGCCCCCGCCGCGCGCGACGCTTCGGCGCCGACATGCCCGATGGCGGCTTTCGCTGGAGAGATGCCGCGCCAGCCGGAGCCGGTCGCCGCGGCCTATGCCGAAGGTCTGCGTGACTATCTCGCCGCGCTCGCTCAAGCGGGCGGCGATGCAAAATCGCGCCAACAGGCGATCGCCCAATTCTCCGCGCTCGCCGGCGCGCTCATCCTGGCCCGCAGCGTGGGCAAGACGGACGGCGCGCTGTCGGACGAGATTCTCGCGGCGGCGAACGCTGAGCTTGATCGCTAGACCGCGTCGTAGTCCGCAGCGATTCGCAGGTCACGCAAAGGGCGCACGCGCCGGATCGACTCTTCGTACAGCGGATCCGCCTTGAACGCGGCCAGCGCCGCCGTATCGGCAAATTCAGCGTAGACGACGAAGTCGACGTCGTTGGCCAATTGATCGAGTTTCCGGTTGGCCGCGACTTCGATTTTGCTGGCGTGCCGAATCTGCGTCAAGATTTTTCAGGCCTTCGAGCACGTGCTCGCGATCGCTCGGATTGCGGGCGGCGAAAAAGACGATGTGACGGATCATCCGTGCTCATTCCTGTGGGCTGGGGCCGCGATGGTCGCTCCGAACCGCCGCTCAAACGCCTCTTTTAAGGCGCGGTCGACGGCGTCGCGCTGACGCGGTTGGTCGGCAAGCCCCCATGAACGTTGCGCGCCTTCCGTCGCTCCCAAATCGGCCAAGCTCGTCACGCCGAAATGCGCTTCCGCGATGCCGCACGGCACGATGCCGGAAAAATGCGAGAGGTCCGGCGCGACGTTGAGGGCGAAACCGTGGAACGTCGCCCAGCGGCGCACCCGCACGCCGATGGCGGCGATCTTGTCCTCGGCAGCTTCGCCGTTCAGCCCCTT
Source organism: uncultured Pseudomonadota bacterium (assembly GCA_963730695.1). Classification (GTDB taxonomy): domain Bacteria; phylum Pseudomonadota; class Alphaproteobacteria; order Rhizobiales; family Beijerinckiaceae; genus Roseiarcus. The sequence goes on along the minus strand of CAVSSV010000019.1, from coordinate 98,949 downwards.
CGGTTTGTCGGGGCGCGCCACCCAGACGCCGACGCGTCCGTCGCGAATGCCGCCCGCAACGCCGAACGCCGCGAGCGCATCGATGATCCAGCCTTCGAGTTCGCCGACATAGGCGCGCACGTCCTGCCGGCGTGTCTTCAGGTTCAGCATGACGTAAACCACACGCTGCCCAGGCCCGTGATAGGTGAACTGGCCGCCGCGCCCGGTCTTGTGCACGGGGAAGCGCTCATCGACGAGGTCTTCCGGTTTGGCGCTGGTGCCAGCGGTGTAAAGCGCGGGATGTTCGACCAGCCACACCATTTCGGCCGCTTCGCCGGCGGCGATGGCGTCAGCGCGCGCCTCCATGAAACGCACCGCGTCTTCGTAAGGCGTCAGCCCGTCGCTGACGCGCCACTCCACGAGCGGCGCGCCCACGCGAAACAGCGGGTATGGCAAGCCCATCGCCAACGTCGCCAAGATCACTCCGCCGTCTTCGCGAACAATTCGCGCCCGATCAGCATGCGACGGATCTCGCTCGTTCCGGCCCCGATCTCATAGAGCTTTGCGTCACGCAGCAGCCGCGCCGCGGGATAATCGTTGGTGTAGCCATTGCCGCCGAGAATCTGGATGGCGTCGAGCGCAAGCTCCGTAGCACGCTCGGCGGCGAACAGAATCGCGCCGGCGGAGTCCTCGCGCGTCGTCTGCCCGCGGTCGCAAGATTTGGCCACGGCATACACATAGGCGCGCGCGGCGTTCATCGCCACATACATGTCCGCGAGCTTGGCCTGAATGAGCTGGAACTCGCCGATCGGCTGGCCGAACTGCTTGCGCTCATGCACGTAGGGCAACACCAGATCGACCGCCGCCTGCATGATGCCGATCGGCCCCGCGGCCAGCGTCGCCCGCTCATAGTCCAGCCCGCTCATCAGCACGCGCACGCCGGCGCCTTCCGCGCCGACGCGGTTTTCTTCCGGCACTTCGCAGTCCTCGAAAATGAGCTCAGACGTGTCGGAGCCGCGCATGCCCATCTTGTCGAGCTTTTTGCCCTGACGAAAACCCTTGAAGCCGCGCTCGATGAGAAAAGCGCTAATGCCGCGCGCGCCTGCTTGCGGGTCGGTCTTGGCGTAGACGAAATAGGTGTCGGCGACGGGACCGTTGGTGATCCACATCTTTGAGCCGCTCAGCACATAGCGGTCGCCCTTGCGGCGCGCGCGCGTTGCCATCGAAACGACGTCGGATCCGGCGCCCGTCTCGCTCATCGCCAAGGCTCCGACATGCTCGCCGGAGATCAGCTTGGGGAGGTAGCGCGCCTTCTGTTCGGTAGTGCCGTTGCGGGCGATCTGATTGATGCAGAGATTGGAATGCGCGCCATAGGACAGGCCGACGGAGGCCGATCCGCGCGAGACTTCCTCGATGGCGAGGCAATGGTGCAAATATCCAAGCCCAAGGCCGCCGTATTCTTCGGGCGCGGTAATCCCGTGCAGCCCCAACGCCCCCATCTTCGGCCACAGGTCGCGCGGAAACGCATTGTCGCGATCGATCGCGGCGGCGCGCGGCGCGATCTCACGGTCGGTGAAATCGCGTGACGCGTCGCGGATTTGCTCGGCTTCCGGCCCTAAGTCAAAATTGAGGGCTGGACGGTTTGAGATCACAGCGTCTCGCCAGGTTTCGCAGCGAAGGTGTCGATCGCCTTCATTTCCGCGTCCGAGAATTCAATGTTGCGCGCGGCGCCGAGACATTCGGTGATTTGCTCGGGCTTGCTCGCCCCGATCAACGCCGTGGTGACGCCCTTCTTGAGCACCCAGGCCAGCGCCATTTGCGAGAGCTTTTGCCCGCGCGCCTTGGCGATGGCGTCGAGGCCGCGCACGCGCTGCTTCACGTCGTCGGTCAAATAGCGCTTGGGAAAAAAGCCCGGCTGCGCGGCGCGGCTGTCCGCCGGCACGCCATCGAGATAGCGATCGGTCAGCATGCCCTGCGCCAGCGGCGAAAAGGCGATCGAGCCGATGCCTTCCTCAACCAGCGCGCCGAGCAGGCCGTCCCTTTCGATGCCGCGATTGAACAGCGAGAACACCGGCTGGTGGATCAGGCACGGCGTGCCCAGGCGGTTCAAAATTTCCGCCGCTTTGCGGGTGTTGGCGGCATTGTAGTTCGAAATGCCGGCATAGAGCGCCTTGCCCTGGCGCACCGCGGTGTCGAGCGCGCCCATGGTTTCTTCAAGCGGCGTCTCCGGATCGAAGCGGTGCGAATAGAAAATGTCGACATAGGGCAGGCCGAGCCGCTTCAGGCTCTGGTCGAGGCTGCTCAGCAAATATTTGCGGCTGCCCCACTCGCCGTACGGGCCTTCCCACATGTGATAGCCGGCCTTGGTCGAGATGATCAGCTCGTCGCGATGGCTGGCGAAGTCGGTGCGCAAGAATTCGCCGTAGCGGGTTTCCGCCGAGCCCGGCAGCGGGCCGTAATTGTTAGCGATGTCGAAATGCGTGATGCCGGCGTCGAACGCCGTCCACAACATGCGCCGGCAATTCTCGTGGTCCGCGTTGGTGCCGAAATTATGCCAAAGGCCGAGCGAAATCGGCGGAAGCTTCAACCCCGAGCGGCCGCAACGGCGATAGGGCAAATTGGCGTAACGGCTCTCTAGCATAGGCGGTTCGTCCCTGGAGGTGGCGGTGATGCCCTCAGCCTACCACCGCCGCGCGCCTTTCGCTACGCCGCAAGTTTCGTGGCCGCCTTGAAGGCGAGCGCCGTCTCGCGCGCGCCGACTTCGAACGGCGTTACGTTCGACCAGAACCGCTTGGTGAAGCGGGTTGCGTCGACGCGATAAGGCCGGTCCCACTGGAACTGCATTTCGCGGAATTCTCTGAGCGCCGGCACGAACAAGCCCATCGGCGCGAGGCTCCAGCGCGGCAGTGAGCGGGCTTTGGCCTTAACGCCCAGCGTCGCCGCGCCGATCGCAAAGATCTCGCGCATTGTGCGCGTCGGCGCGGACGGCACGTGCCAGGCCTGGCCAAAGCAATCGTCGGGGGCGTCGAGCAGCGTGACGGCGGCGCGGCCGAAGTCGGGGACATAAGCGAACTCGTGCGGTTGGTCCGGCGACACCGCAAAGGTTGCGGTTTGTCCCTTAGCGAGGGCGCCGAACGCGAGATCGCCGAGGTGGGAATTGCCGGTGCCTGGACCATAGAAATCGGGCCCACGCAACGCGGCGAAGCGCACCTTGCCGGCGGCCGCCGCGCCTTGCCACATCCGCGTGATCTCCGAGCGCACTTTCGGCTTCACGCCGAAGTCGGTGAGCGGCATCGTCTCCACCAGCGGCGCCGTCTGCGGCCCGTACATGTAGAGGTTGTCGACGAACACCACGCGGGCGCCGGTCGCCTCGGCGGCGGCAAGGATATTTTGCATCGCCCGCGGCCAATTCTCGCGCCAGGTTTTCCCCTCGTAGGGAAAGCCGATGGCGACGACGATCTGGCCGGCGCCCTCCGCTGCAGCGCGCACCGCGCTGGCGTCGAGCACGTCGGTGGCGGTGAAGGCGATGTTCGCAGGCAAGTCCTTCGGGCGGCTTCTTTGCGCGACGCGCACCGGACGGCCGGCGGCGCTCAAAATCTCGGCGGTCGCGCGCCCGACGGGGCCGTAGCCGACAATGACGATGTTCGGGTTCATGGCGGAACTCCTCTTAGAGATATTGCGTACCCCCTCATACGCCCGCGTTGACTATATCGGAAATGCATAGTTTATATCTTCATCATGCGTGAAGTGAATTTATCTGGGGTCGATCTCAATCTGCTGCCGGCGCTCGATGCGCTGCTGCGACGTCGCCACGTCACCAAGGCGGCCGATGATATCGGCTTGAGCCAGCCGGCGATGAGCCGAGCGCTGGCGCGGTTGCGTGAACTGCTCGCCGACCCCTTGCTGGTGCGCGGCCGCACCGGCCTCGTGCTGACGCCGCACGCGGAAACCTTGGCGCCGCGGCTCGCCGCCATGCTGTCGGGCGCGCGCGGATTGTTTCAACCGCGCGCGTTCGAGCCGGGAACGCTGCAGCGCTCCATACGCATCGCCGGATCCGACGTGCATGCGCTGACGATTTTGCCCGGCCTGCTGCGGCGGCTCAGCGCCGAGGCGCCCGGCGTCGATCTTGTCATCGTGCCCTATGCGCAGGATCTTGCGCGCCGGCTTGAGGAAGGCTCGCTCGACTTCGCCTTTGGCCTCGAAGGCTCGCCGCTGCCGCCTGGCGCCGTGTCCTTCCCGATCAACCGCGACACTCTGGCGCTCGTGATGCGGCGCAAGCATCCCGCCGCCAAGCGCGAGATAACGCTCGAAGACTACGCCCGCTTCGACCACGCCGGCGTCTCGATCTTCGGCGATGGCCGCTCCGAGACCGACGCGCGGCTGGCGCAGGCGGGCCTCAGCCGGCGCATCGCGGTGACGACGCCGCATTTCATGGCGGCGCTGGCGGCGGTGGCGGCGAGCGGCCTCGTGACGACAATCTCGCGCCGTCTCGCCGAGCGCTTCGCCAAGACGTTTGACTTGATCCTGAAGGACCCGCCCTTCGCGGCGCCCGTCATGGTGAACACGCTGGTGACCGCCGCAGCGCGGGCGGAAGATCCGGCGCTGCTGTGGTTTTGTAAGCTGGTGCGGGAGACGGAGATGGAATTCCAGAGGACGCGGGAATGAACGAGGACGCGTCGCCGCCGAGCGCCGCGCGCCTCTGGGGCCCGCTTGCGCGCTTTGTTGAAGCAGACGCGCGCATCGCCGATTGGGCGTCAAAAACCCCCCTCCGCACCTTCGTCTACGAGTTCATCCGCTTCGGCGTGAAGCAGGCGTGGGCGTGCCTGTTCGGCGCGCTGATGCTGGCGCTCATCGTCGGCACGCATTACCTCTACCCCGCTAACGCCCCGCTCGCCCGCTACGACTTCCTCGTCGTCGCCGCCGTCTGCATTCAGATCGCCATGCTCGCCTTTCGCTTGGAAACGCTGGAGGAGGCACGGGTGATCCTCATCTCTCATGTCGTCGGCACGATCATGGAAGTGTTCAAGACCGGCGTCGGCTCGTGGGTCTATCCGGAAGCGAGCGTGCTGCGCATCGCCGGCGTGCCGCTGTTCTCCGGGTTCATGTACGCCGCGATCGGCTCGTATATCGCGCGCGCCTGGCGGCTGTTCGATTTTCGCTTCAGCCATCATCCGCCGCTGTGGGCTCTGTGCGCTTTGAGCGCCGCGATCTACGTGAATTTTTTCACGCACCACTATCTGCCCGACGTGCGCCTCCTGCTGTTCGTCGCCTCGGCGCTGCTGTTCGGACGGACCTGGATTTACTACCGCATCCATCGCGCCTGGCGTTCGATGCCGTTGCTGCTTGGCTTAACCTTGGTGGCGCTGTTCATCTGGTTCGCCGAGAATCTCGGCACCTTCACCGCAGCCTGGATCTATCCCAACCAGCGCGCCGGCTTCGCCCTCGTGCCGTTCGCCAAGCTCGGCGCATGGTTCTTGCTGATGATGATCAGCTACACGCTGGTGGCGTGGGTGAACGGGGTGGAGGAAGTGAGCGAAGCCGATGCGCTTGGCCCGTCCAAAGCATTTTGTGACGTTTCCAGCGAAGCCTAGGGAGGAACGGCCGTGACTGACAGCATTCCGATCAAGCCCGATCCCGCGCTCGACCTTGTGCTGGAGCGCGTCGTCGATATCCCGCCCGAAGCCATTTGGCGCGCCTGGACGGACCCGGAGCGGATCAAAAAATGGTTCACGCCCGTGCCCTGGAAAACCACGGCGTGCACCATCGACCTTAGGCTCGGCGGCATCTTCGCCACGACGATGCTGGGGCCGGACGGCGCGGGCTTCGACAATGCGGGATGCTATCTCGAAATCGTGCCCAACCGCCGGCTGATTTGGACCGGCGCGCTCGCCCCGGGCTTCCGTCCGCGCAGCGGCGCCGGTTTCCCCTTCCTGTTCACCGCAGCCATCGCCATGGAGCCGCACCCTACGGGCGCGCGCTACACCGCCACCGCCATTCACGCCGACGCGGAAGGCCGCGCCGAACACGCGGCGATGGGGTTCTTCGACGGATGGGGCAAGGCGCTGGAGCAGCTGGTGGCGATGGTGAAGGCGGAGGGGCGATGAGAAGTTGCTATCGCGAGCAACGCCGTGTCCGTCATTGCGAGGAGCGTAGCGACGAAGCAATCTACCGTGTCTCAGGTCAACTGGATTTTGAACATCTGGCGAGAGTTTATCATGGCGTTGAGGGTTGTGATGAGCTTGCGCAGGACGGCGACGAGGGCGACTTTGTGAGGTTTGCCGTTCGCTCGTAGGCGTTCGTAGAAGGTCTTGAAGACGGGATTGTGCTTGCTGGCGGTGAGCGCGGCCATAAAGAGGATGTCGCGTAGCGCTTTGCGGCCGCCAGTTATGCTGGCGTGATTTTGCGACGATCCGCTGGCCTTGGTGATGGGCGCCACGCCGACGAGCGCGGCGATCTTGCGCCGGTTGAGGGCGCCGATTTCGGGCAGCATGGCGAGGATGGCCTGCACGGATTTGGGGCCGACGCCCTTGCAGGAGCGCATGATCTTGGCGTTTTGGCTCAGCGTAGGATCTTCGGCGATGAAGGCGTCGATCGCCTCTTGCATGGCCTGGATCTGCGCCGCGATGACCTTCAGCACGGCCTCGACTGAGGCTTTGGTCCTGGCGCTCGCGGCCTGCTGGCTCCGGCAGCTTTCGCTTTGGCGCAGGTCGGTCAATTGGTTCAGACGGCTGACCATGTCGGCCAGTTCCTGCGTCCGCGCCTCGGGCAGAGCCGTGGGGGGTTCCTTGGCCGTGAAGGCCGCGAACCCCGCCAACATGCGGGCGTCCAAAGCGTCGGTTTTAGCCAGCTTGGCCGTCATTTGCCCAAAGGCGCGGGCGCGATTGGGGTGGACCCGCCGCAGCGGCAGGCCGCGTTGCTTGGCCACCCGCATCAGCGCGCGCTCGTAGCCGCCCGTCGCTTCGCAGACGATGTTGGCGCAAGCGGACCAAGGGCCCGTGAACGCCGCGGCGATCGCCGTTTCTTCGTTGGCGACGCGCAGCGCGCGTCCTTGCGTGTCGGCGATGTCGATCCAACCCTTCGAGACGTCGACGCCGATAAAAAGAGGCTCGTCAATGAGGCGTTCGCCAGGCGCCGGCTTTGCAAATCGAGGAGCCGCAGAGCCTCGGATTGAACGGGGCGAAGAATCCGCTACCATGATCAAACCTTTCGCAAGAAGGTAAAGGTCCTCTGGCACGGGATTGTAAACTCGGGTTCAGGCCCGTCCTACCGTTCGTGCTCAAGACCGTCAGGCAGGATGACGGATCAAGATTGCTTGCGAGCTCACGCTCCACCCAGGAACGATCTCGCCATCCTGCCCCCACCTTCCTCGCATAAACGATTCGAGGAAAGCGGAAGACCAGACGTACAACCCGGGGGCCGCAAACAGCGCTGTTTGCGGCCCCTGGATTGCTTCGTCGCTACGCTCCTCGCAATGACGGAAGTTTCTCAGTTAATGTCGTCAGGGGACGGCGGCACCGGGAAAACCGGGATGCCGTCTTCGAGCAGCGCCTTCGCTTCGTGCGGCGTCGCTTGGCCGCGGATGGCCGCTTCCGGCTTCACGCCGTCGTGCATGTCGCGCGCTTCTTGCGCAAAATTCTTGCCGACGTCGACGGTGTTCGCGTCGATCTCACGCCGCATCGCTAACAGCTTTTCGCGCAACTGCCGGCCCCGCGGGGCGTTCTCTGCCGCTTGCACGGTTTCCGCTTCGCTCGACGCGTCGCGGCCGCGCGCAACGCCGACGACGGCGGGGGCCATCGGCGCCTTTTTGATTTTTGTCGAACCGCAGCGCGGGCATGCGATCAGGCCGGCGCGCGCCTGCTTTTCGTAAGCGGCGCCGTCAGGAAACCAGCTCTCGAATTCGGAATCGCACGCGCAACGCAGCGCAAACTTGATCATTGTTTAACCGGCCAATAGCGGATCGAGCCGTCCGGCGCGATCGAGGCCGTACAAATCGTCGCAGCCGCCGACATGCTTGTCGCCGATGAAAATCTGCGGGACGGTCGAGCGACCGCCAGCCTTGAGCGCCATCGCCGCTTGCCCCGAGGGGTCGCCATCGACGGTGATCTTGTCGAAGGCTACGCCTTTTTCGCGGAGCAGGGATTTGGCGGCGTCGCAATAGCCGCAGGTCGACTTGGTGTAGATCGTGATGGACGGCACGGGATCGGACCTTTCGCCCGAGGATTGTCTCCGCCCTTTATATGGGCGTTCATACAGATGTCACAACCCTCGCAAACACAATGACATCGACGTTTTTGGCCCCTGCGCGAAGCAAAGCGCGTGCCGCGGCGTTGGCGGTGGCTCCCGATGTCAGCACGTCGTCCACCAGCAGGACGTTGCGGCCGCGGACGGGCGCGCCCTCCGCCGCCTGAAACGCGCCCTGGACGTTGGCCGCCCGGCTCATTTTGGTCAGGCCGACCTGGCTCTTTGTCGCCTTGACGCGGAGCAGCGCCTCCTGCGCCAGCGGCTTACCCGAGCGGCGGGCGATGCCCCGGGCGAGAGCGGCGGCCTGGTTGAACTGCCGCCGGCGCAGACGCGCGGCGTGAAGCGGGATCGGCGCGATGACGTCGGCGTCGGCGAGCACCTCGCTGCCTGCGCGGGTCATCCAGGCCGCCATGGCGCTGGCAAGGTCCATGCGGTCTCCATATTTCAGGCGGTGCACAAGGCGGCGCGCCGGGCCATCCTCAAAGCGCGCGACGGCGCGGGCGCGGCCGTAAACCGGGGGATCGGCGGCGGCGGCGGGCGAAATCAGCGCGCCGCCATAGTCCGTCTCAAACGGCGTCCCCAGCCGCTCGCAAAACGGGCGCTCGATGAACCGCATCGCGCCCCAGCAGGCCGGACACAGCGCGCCGTGCTTTGCGATGGCCGCGGGACAGGCAAGGCAGGTCGGGGGGAAAAGCAGGTCGAGCGACCAATGCGCCGCAAAGCGCAGCAGGCGCGAGCCCTCGCCGAGCCAGGGTCGCGTTCTCAGGCCAAAAGTTTCGCTTACCCCCGGCATCCCAGCCGGTTTAGCGCGCGGACGCGTGGCGGTCCAAGCCAATCTGCTTTGAGCCAAGCGAGGCGAGGCTTAAGAGGCGGCCCGTGACCGATCGCCCTCGCCCCCCTGCCCTGTTTGACGCCGACGCGCTGGCGCTCCGGCAAGCACGCGCGCTGCGCTTGGCGGCGAAGGCCGCGCCCGCCGATTTCCTCGCCCGCCGGGCCGCCGAGGATCTCGTCGACCGTCTCGGCGTCGCCAAGCGCGATTTTGCCGAGGCGGTCGATCTGGGCACGCCGACGACGCTTGCCGCGGAGGCTTTGGCTGCGAGCGGCAAAGTTGGCGCGGTGCGTCGCGTGGAAGCGCTGAGCGAGCGGCTGCCGCTGGCCGCCGAAAGCGCCGATCTCATCGTGTCGCTGCTGGCGCTGCAGTTCGTCAACGACCTTCCCGGCGCGCTGATCCAAATCCGCCGGAGCTTGAGGCCCGGCGGCCTGTTCCTCGGCGCGCTGATCGGCGGCGACACGTTAACCGAACTCCGCCAGTCGTTTCTTGCGGCGGAGAGCCAGTTAACGGGCGGCGCCTCGCCGCGCGTCTCGCCCTTCGCCGACGTCAAAAGCCTGGGCGCCCTGCTGCAGCGGGCGGATTTCCGCCTGCCGGTGGCGGACGTCGATCGGGTGACGGTGCGCTACGCCGACGTCTTCGGCCTGTTCGCCGACCTGCGCGCGATGGGTGCCACCAACATCCTGACCGAGCGCAGCCGCAAGCCATTAACCCGTGCCCTGCTGTTCAAGACCGCCGAGGCCTATGCCCAAGACTTTTCCGACGCCGACGGGCGGATCCGGGCGACCTTCGACGTGATGTGGCTGTCCGGTTGGGCGCCGGAACAAGAAGCGTCCAAACCTTGAGCACGCTTGCATAAAGTCGCGCCGCGCCCCAATTGGCGTTTTGGCCGCCTTGCCTCTAGTAAGGCGGCGCCTCCCCCTTTTGCCGGAGCTTGGGTTTTATGAGCGGCGTCAACGATATTCGCGCGAACTTTTTGAACTTCTTCGCGCGCGCCGGGCACGAGGTCGTGCCGTCGTCGTCGCTCGTCCCCAAGAACGACCCGACGCTGATGTTCACCAACGCCGGCATGGTGCAGTTCAAGAACGTCTTCACCGGCGTCGAAAAGCGCCCCTATTCGCGTGCGACGACCGCGCAGAAATGCGTGCGCGCCGGCGGCAAGCACAACGACCTCGACAATGTCGGCTACACCGCGCGGCATCACACCTTCTTCGAGATGCTCGGCAACTTCTCCTTCGGCGACTATTTCAAGGAGAACGCGATCGAGCACGCCTGGAACCTGATCACCAAAGACTTCGGCCTCGACAAGAACCGCCTGACCGTCACCGTCTATCACGACGACGATGACGCGTTCTCACTATGGAAGCGCATCGCCGGCCTGCCGGAAAGCCGCATCATCCGCATCGCCACCTCGGACAATTTCTGGGCGATGGGCGACACCGGGCCGTGCGGGCCGTGCTCGGAGATTTTCTACGACCACGGCGACCATATATTTGGCGGCCCGCCCGGCACGGCGGACGCCGACGGCGATCGCTTCATCGAGATCTGGAATCTCGTGTTCATGCAGTTCGAGACGCTGCCGGGCGGCCAGCGCGTGGCGCTGCCCAAGCCCTCCATCGACACCGGCATGGGGCTCGAGCGCGTCGCCGCGGTGCTGCAGGGCGTGCACGACAATTACGACACGGACCTGTTCCGCGCGCTGATCCGCGCTTCGGCCGATGCGACCGGCGTCGATCCGGACGGGCCGCACAAGGCCTCGCATCGCGTCATCGCCGACCACTTACGCGCGTCGTCGTTCCTGGTGGCCGACGGCGTGCTGCCGTCCAACGAAGGGCGCGGCTACGTGCTCCGCCGCATCATGCGCCGCGCGATGCGCCATGCGCAGATGCTCGGCTCCAAGGACCCGCTGATGTGGCGGCTGGTGCCTGCCCTGACGCGCGAGATGGGCCAGGCCTACCCTGAGTTGGTGCAAGCCGAGGGGCTGATCACCGAAACGCTCAAGCTCGAAGAGACGCGCTTCCGCACCACGCTGGCGCGCGGCATCGCCATTCTCGAGGACGAGACCAAAACGTTAACGCCGGGCGCAAAGCTGTCGGGCGAAGTGGCGTTCAAGCTCTACGACACCTTTGGCTTCCCCCTCGATCTGACGCAGGACGCGTTGAGGGCGAAGAACATTGCCGTCGACCTCGACGGCTTCAACACCGCGATGGAGCGCCAGCGGGCCGAAGCGCGCAAGGCCTGGGCAGGCTCGGGAGAGGCTGCGACGGAGACCGTCTGGTTTGGCCTGAAGGAGCGGGTCGGGGCGACGGAATTTTTGGGCTATGACGCGGAGAACGCCGAAGGCGTCGTCGTCGCGTTGCTCAAGGACGGCAAGGAAGTCGCGGAACTCGCGCTCGGCGACAAGGGCCAGGTGCTGCTCAATCAGACGCCGTTCTATGGGGAGTCTGGCGGTCAGGTCGGCGACATCGGCGCGATGATCGGCGCGGGCGCGCGGGCGAAAGTCACCGACGTCAAGAAAAAGCTCGGCGACCTCTTCGTGCACGAGGTCGAAGTGGTCGAGGGCGGCCTGAAAGTCGGCCAGCCGCTCGAGCTCAAGGTCGATCACGCCGCGCGCAGCGCGATCCGCGCCAACCATTCGGCGACGCATCTGTTGCACGAAGCGCTGCGCATGACGCTGGGCGACCATGTCGCGCAAAAGGGTTCGCTCGTCAGCGCCGACCGTCTGCGTTTCGACTTCGCGCACCCCAAGCCGATCGGGGCCGACGAAATCGCAAAGGTCGAAGCGATCGCCAACGCCATCATCCGCCGCAACGAGCCGGTGGTCACGCGGCTGATGGGGCTTGATGAAGCGCGCAAGTCTGGCGCACGGGCGCTGTTCGGCGAAAAATATGGCGATGAAGTGCGCGTCGTTTCGATGGGCACCATCGAGGAGAACGGCAAGCTGCGGCCCTACTCCGTCGAACTGTGCGGCGGCACGCATGCCGGACGCACCGGCGACATCGGTCTGGTGGCGATTGTCGATGAAGGCGCGGTGGCTGCAGGCGTGCGCCGCATCGAAGCGCGCACGGGAGAAGGCGCGCGCAAGAGCCTGACGGAAGACTCGGCGCGGCTCGGCGAACTCGCGGGCCTGCTGAAGGTTCCCCCGGCGCAAGCGTCGAAACGGCTTGAGACGCTGCTCGAGGAGCACCGCAAGCTCGAGCGCGAACTGGCAGACGCCAAGCGCAAGCTGGCGATGGGCGGCGGCGGCGCAGCGGCGGACGCGGTGCGCGACATTGCGGGGGTGAAACTTTACGCGCGCGCGGTGTCGGGCGTCGATATGAAGGATCTGAAGTCGCTGGCTGACGAAGCCAAGCCGAGCGTCGGCTCCGGCGTGATCGCCATTGTCGCTACCGGTGAGGATGGCAAGGCGAGTCTTGTGGTGTCTGTCACGCCCGATCTTGCGGCGAAGTTCAACGCTGTCGACCTCGTGCGTCTGGGCTCGGCGGCGCTCGGCGGCAAGGGCGGCGGCGGCCGGCCGGATATGGCGCAAGCGGGCGGACCGGACGGCGCGAAAGCGGCAGAAGCGCTTGAGGCGGTGGCCGCGGGCGTAAGAGCGCGGGCGAGCGCGTGATGCACAAGGGCGGGAGACGCGACCCGCCCGTCAATGCGCTCCAGGAAACGGCAGATCCAGATGCTGTTCGAGGCGGCGGATACGCTCCTCAATTTCCGTGATCAGCACGCCGTGGCCGATGGTAAAGGAATGGTATTCCATCACGGGCCGGCGCATGCCGACGATCCGATCGCTTAGGCGCTTTTCGACCGCCGCGAGATCCGAAGCGACATCAGCGCGCAAAGAATGCATCTCGGAGTGGAGATCAGCGCCCTGAGCATCAATCTTCGCATCGAGCCGCGCAAAGTCTGCCCGAATCTCGACCAACACTTTGAGGACGAGGTTTTCCGGCTCTTCAGACATGTTCAATACGTATCATGGCGCCGGCCTCCGGCAAAATGCCGTCGCCGGCGCAAATTGCCCATACGTCAATTCGCGCCCGCGCCGCCTGCCTCCCAGCCAATGATCGCCTGCTTGCGCAGCAGGCCCCAGTGGTAGCCGGTGAGCGAGCCGGAGCGCGCCAGCACGCGATGGCACGGCACCACGAACGAGATCGGATTGCGCCCGACGGCGGCGCCGACCGCGCGTGCCGCCTTGGGCGCGCCGATGGTTTTGGCCACGTCGGAATAGCAGGTCGCCGCGCCGAACGGCACGCGCAGCAGCGTCTCCCAGACCTTGATCTCAAAATCGCCGCCGATCATCACCACGCGCAAAGGTGCGTCGGCGCGCCATTGGCCCTGATCGAACACGCGCTCGGCATAGGGCGCCGTGGCCGCCTGATCGGCGACGAAGCGCGCGCGCGGCCAGCGGCGGTGCATGTCTTCAAGCGCAGCCTCGCGGTTGCCGTCGTCGACAAAGCCGAGGCCGGCAAGGCCGCGCGGCGCCGTCACGAACAGACCTTCGCCGAACGGCGTCGGATGAAAACCTGTCTGCAGCACAAGATCGCCGCGGCGATAGTCGCCGGGGGTCAGCGATTTGTGCGTCACGAACAGATCGTGCAGCCGCCCGGGGCCGGACAGGCCGACGTCATAGGCGGTGTCGAGCACGCTCTGCGATTGCCGCAGCAATTCGCGCGCACGCTCGATAGTGATCGCCTGCAAAAAGGCCTTTGGCGTCAGCCCGGCCCAGCGCTTGAAAACGTGCTGCAAATGCGAGGCCGACAGGCCGACTTCTTCGGCGATGCGCTCGATGCTCGGCTGGTCGCGCCAATGCGCGTTGACGAAGGAGAGCGCGGCTTTGACGGTGGCGTAATCGCCGGACGCGTCGAGATGGGGTTTGGTTCGGTCGAGCACGGGGTTTTTGTCCTGCATGATGGAAGCCCATTTGGGACGCGCCGCGCCGCAAAACCACCCGAAAACGACGGCCGGCCTCAGCGCTCGTCCGATATCGCCGACCAGCCCCAGCGTAACAGCGGTTGCACGTCCTTGGCGAAGGTCAACATTGCGTCGACCAAGCCTGGCGCATAGATCTGTTTCTCGGCGATGTCGCGCGTGCAGAAAAACGATTTTAGCCGCACGCCGACGGCCAGATCCGGCTCGGCGACGCCGGCGAACTCCGCCGAGGCGCGCTTGGCGGCGTCGTCTTGCGACAGTTCCAGCTTGGTCTTGGCGAGCGCGCCCAGCATCTTCCGGTACGGGCCAGGCTCTCGCGCAATCGCCCGCCGCATGCGGGCGAGTTGCAGCGGCTCGGGGTGATAAAACCCCGCGGCGGCGAAGCAGCGCTCCGGGCTCAGGTGGAAATAGACAACGCCGGGGTCGTTCTTGGAGCCGCTGCGGGTCATGGCGACGCCCTGATGCGTCTTGTAGGGGCTCTTGTCCTTGGAGAAGCGGATGTCGCGGTGCAGGCGGAACAGCGATTTTCTATCGCCCTTGATCGGGATTTTCGCTTTGGCGAAGGCGGCGCCAAGATCCTCGGCCAAGGCTTCGAGCGGGCCCTTAACGTCCGCCTCGTAGATCTCGCGGTTTTCCTCGAACCAGTCCTTGCTCTGGTGGAAGGCGAGCGCCTTGAAGAACGGCAGCGCCCGCTTGCCCACCCCTTGAAATGGCATTGACCAGCCTCGCCCTATCCACAGCTGCGATTTTGGCGGTGAATTTGCCGTGCGCCAAGACCCGGGGCAAGCGAAGTTGAGAAATCATTCACCATTCCGTGGGTAATGTCTCGTTTGACGACGCCTTGACTGGCGCGGGGTGCCTCATGTCCTTCACGCGCGTAATCCCTTTCCTTTTCCTCGCTCTCGCCCTTGGCGCGATCACCAATTCGGCGCGCGCCGCATCGCCCGACGCCCAGGACGTCGACGGCGTCATCCGCGTCACGCTCGATCAGGCCAAACTTGAGCCGGCGCCCGCAGGCGCGACGACGCTGATCGTCGGCAACCCCTCGATCGCCGACGTCACCGTGATCAAGGACGGCAAACTGATGGTCGTCACCGGCAAGAGCTTCGGCCAGACCAACTTGCTCGCGCTCGACGAAAAGGGCGCGATCGTGTTCGAAAAGCAGCTTCGCGTGCTGCCCCCGCGTTCGGTCCTCATCGTCCAGCGCGGCACCTCCCGCCAGTCCTTCTCCTGCGATCCCTGGTGCATGCCCTCCGTACAGATGGGTGACGATCCCCAGCCGTTTACCGAGACGATCGGCCAAGTGCAGCAGCACAGCCAGCTCGCCCAGGGCCTTGCCGGCACCACGGGCAGCCAGTCGGCGGCGAAGTAGCCTTCTCGGTCCCGCCTCGCCGGGACCGATTAACGCCGCCCGCGACAAACGTTTTACGCATGCGGGCAAGCTGCGCTAAGCCCGCCGCCGATGCGCCATCATCTGATTGAAGACAAAGTGTCGGATGCGGCCATCTGGTCGCGCCGCCTGGCCGCCTTCGCATGGATCCTGGCGCTCGGCGCGATCATGCTGGCGCGCTCGCGGTCCATCGAAACGCGCGGCGCGCTGGCCGTGCTGGGCTTCGCCGAGGCGCTGGCGCTCGCCGCGTTCGGGCTTGCGCTTGTCGGCGCGGTCGTGATCTGGCGCGCCGGCCACCGCGGCGCCGGCGCGGCGTTTCTCGGCTTCGTTTTATCGCTGCTGCTGCTGGCGCCGCTGGCGGGGCTGGCTGGCCTTGCGATCGCCTTGCCGGCGGTGCGCGACGTCGCCACCGACCTTGAGGATCCCCCGGCTTTTCTCAGCTCAAGCCGAGCTTTTGCCGCGCGCGGCGGAGCGCCGCCGCCGGCCATGACCGCCGAGGCGATCGCCGACGAACGGAAAGCCTACCCGGATCTGACGGCGCTGCAGTTGAAGACGGACTCCGGCGCGGCCTACCAAGAAGCGATGCAAGCCGCCAAGGATTTGGGGTGGCGCGTGATCGACTCCGTTCCGCCCGGCGACCGCGGCGGCGGGCTCGCCATGATCGACGCGATCGACTCGCGCCGCTGCTGCACACCGACGACGAGATCGCCGTCCGCCTGCGTCCGAACGCCAATGGCGTGCTGGTCGACCTGCGTTCGGTTTCCGGCCTTGGGCGGCATGACTTCGGCGTGAACGCGCGGCGCATTCGCGCGTTTCTGGCGGCGATGAAGGAAGCGAACGAGGAGCGTTGAGGTTCCGCCCCGCCCTGAGAGCTAAAAACCGGCGTCGACTTTTTCGCCCCGCGCTCTAGTGGCTCGGCGAGCTCTCCGCGATCGCTGCGCCCACGCGCGGGGTGATCTCGTTGGCGAGCGCACGGGCGACGCGCAGCTCGGCGTCGCGCGCCGCGCGCTTGTCGGCGAAGCGCTGCGGCGTGCGGTCGTAGGTGGCGGACGCCTGGGCCTTGCTGTCGATGATGGTGACGCCGTCGGCGATGCGCACCAGCTTGAATTGCGCGTCGGCGATCAACGTCGCCGCGCTCGCCGCGCCGATCTGGCTTTCGATGGTCGGCGTCGTCGTCGTCAGGACGACGGTGACCGTGAGGCGGTAGACCGCCGGCAAGAACTCGCCGGTGTCGTTGATGTCGTGGATCAGATCTTCGCCGAGATAGTGCCCGACGCGATCCTTGATCGGCACGATCTCGATGGCGCGCATTGCGGCGTTAATGCCGGGATGCGCGTCCTCGGAATAGAGCGGCGTGAAGCCGCAGCCGCTCAGCGCCAGACAGATCGCGCCCAGCGCGAGGCGGCTAAACCACGACATTGACGATCCTCTGCGGGACGACGATGAACTTCTTCAGCGGCCGCCCCTCCATCGCCCGCTGCACGCTTTCGAGCTCCAGCGCCGCACGCCGAATGGTGTTCTTGTCGGCGTCGCGCGCCACGATCAAGTCGCCGCGCTTCTTGCCGTTGACCTGCACCGGAAGCCTGATCTCGGCGACGATCAGCAGCGCCGGATCGACTTTCGGCCAGGGCGCCTGCGAGGCAAGGCCCGCATGGCCGAGCGAGGCCCAGCACTCCTCGGCCAGATGTGGCATCATCGGCGCGAAGGCGAGCACCAGCATGTCGCCAGCTTCGGCGAAAGCGGCGCGAACGTCGTCGGCATAGGGCGCTTCGCCAAGCTCGTCGATCGCCTCGTTCAGCGCGTTGACGAACTCGTAGATCGTCGCCACGCAGACGTTGAAGCGCAGGTTCTCGATCTCCGCCTCGATGCGCGCCACGGCGCGATGGGCGATGCGCCTGACATCCTGCGCCTGCTTGCCGTAGGACGCGGGGACGCCTGGCCGCGCGTCGCCGACGATGCGCGCGATTTCGCCCGTGATCCGCCACAGCCGCTGCGTCTGCTTATACGCGCCCTGAACGCCCGCCTCGGTCCAGATCACGTCGCGCTCAGGCGGCGAATCCGACAGCACGAACCAGCGCGCGGTGTCCGCGCCGTACGAGCCGATGATGTCGTCGGGATCGACGGTATTGCGCTTGGACTTCGACATTTTCTCGATCGAGCCGATCTCGATCGGCGCGTCGTCGGAGATCCTGAACGCGCGCCGCACGGCGCCCTCGCCTTCGATGCGCAGCTCGGCCGGCGCGACCCACGCGCCCTCACCGTCGCGATAGGTTTCGTGCACGACCATGCCTTGCGTGAACAGGCCGGCGAACGGCTTGTCGAGATGCAAATGGCTGGTCTTGTGCATCGCGCGGGTGAAGAAGCGCGAATAGAGCAGATGCAAAATCGCATGCTCGATGCCGCCGATATATTGATCGACGGGGAGCCAGCGGTCGACGACGGCAGGGGTCGTCGGCTCAGCCGTATTCTTGGGGTCGGTGAAGCGCGCGAAATACCACGACGAGTTCGACGAACGTGTCCATCGTGTCGGTCTCGCGCCGCGCCGGCTTGCCGCATTTGGGGCAAGCGACGTGCTTCCACGTCGGATGATGGGCGAGCGGACTGCCGGGCGTGTCGAAGCTGACATCCTCCGGCAATTCCACCGGCAGGTCCGCCTGGGGCACCGGCACGACGCCGTCGGTCTCGCAGTGGATGACCGGGATCGGGCAACCCCAGTAGCGCTGGCGCGAAATGCCCCAATCGCGCAGCTTGAAGTTCACTTTGCGCTGTCCCTGCGCTTTTCCGTCCAGGGGCTGGCTCTCCAACCGCTTGGCGACCTCTTCATAGGCCGCGTCCGGCGTCAGGCCGTCGAGGAAGCGCGAGTTGATCATCACGCCATCGCCGACATAGGCCTCGTTTTCAATTGCGAAGGTCTTGGCGTCGACGCCGGGCGGGCACACCACGGGCGTGGCGTCCAGGCCAACGGCGTGGACGAAATCGAGATCGCGCTGATCGTGCGCGGGGCAGCCGAAAATCGCGCCGGTGCCGTAATCCATCAGCACGAAATTGGCGACGAACACCGGCAACTGCCAAGTCGGATCGAACGGATGGACCGCCTTGGCGCCGGTGTCGTAGCCCTTCTTCTCCGCCGTCTCGATCGCCGCCACCGACGTGCCCATGCGGGCGCATTCGTCGATGAACGCCTGGAGCTTCGGATCGTTCTCGGCCAGACGCTTGGCGAAGGGATGATCGGGGGCGACGGCGATGAACTTCGCGCCGAACAGCGTGTCGGGCCGCGTCGTGAACACCTCGATCTCCCGGGCGTCCTTCCCCGCAAGTGCAAAGCGGACGAGCAGGCCTTCGGAGCGGCCGATCCAGTTGCGCTGCATCAGGCGCACTTTATCGGGCCAGTTCTTCAGGCCGTCGAGGCTCTTCAACAGGTCCTCGGAATAGTCGGAGATGCGCAAGAACCATTGCGTCAAATCGCGCTGCTCGACAAGCGCGCCCGAGCGCCAGCCGCGCCCGTCGATCACCTGCTCGTTCGCCAGCACGGTATGATCGACCGGGTCCCAGTTCACCTTCGATTGCTTGCGCGCGACGAGGCCCGCCGCGAGGAAATCGAGAAACAGCTTTTGCTGGTGCTTGTAATACGAGGGATCGCACGTCGCGATTTCGCGCGACCAGTCGATCGACAGCCCCAGCATTTTGAGCTGGCTGCGCATGTTGGCGATGTTGGCGTAGGTCCAACCCTTGGGATGCGTCTTGTTCTGGATGGCGGCGTTTTCCGCGGGCAGGCCGAACGCATCCCAGCCCATCGGATGCAGGACGTTAAAACCCTTGGCGCGGCGATAGCGCGCGACGACGTCGCCCATCGCGTAGTTGCGCACATGGCCCATATGGATGCGCCCGGAGGGATACGGGAACATTTCGAGAACATAGTACTTCGGCTTGTCGGCCGTGTTGCTGGTCTCGAAGATCTTTTCAGCGCTCCAGAGATCGCGCCATTTCGGCTCGGACTTCGCGAAAATTGTAGCGTTCCGGCCGCATGCGCCGCACCATTCCTAGAGCCAATTGATAAGCTGGGGGTCAAAACATGATTTGACTTAAGGGTCAAATAACGTTGGCCGTAATGTCCTGACCACGACGATTCGTGGGTTTCCGAAAGGGGAGGTCTAGCGAAATGAATCCGAAACAGGAGGTGACGCTGCAGGCGACCCCGATCCGCAAGCTTCGGCCGACGCAAATGACCGTCGGCATGTATGAGGTGCGCCGCAAGCGCAAAGCCTGGGCGCAACGCGACAAGAAAAATCTCGCGGAGTATCTGGCGCGCCACATGGTTCCCGTGGTTATCGGCCCGGACCGCGAGCTGTTTCTGATCGACCACCACCATCTGGCCCGGGCGCTGCTCGAAGAGGGCATGACCAGCGTTTTCGTCCATTTTGTCGACGACTTCAGCATGGTTCACGGCGACGCTTTTTGGGCGCTGATGGAATACCATCGCTATGTCCATCCCTACGACGGCAAGGGACGCCGGCGGCCCTACAGCGAACTGCCGCGGGCGATCGCCGAGATGAAGGACGACCCCTATCGCTCGTTGTCGGGCGAATTGCGCAATGTCGGCGGCTTCGCCAAGGACGCCCTGCCCTTCGCGGAATTCGCCTGGGCAGATTACTTCCGCACGCGCATCAAGGCCAAGGCGATCGATCGGGATTTCTCGGAGAGCTTGGAGAAGGCCATGATCCAGGCGAAATCGAGCGACGCCAGCTACTTGCCGGGCTGGTGCGGCGGCAAGGACGACCCCGCGGCGCTCGCGAGCGCCATGACGCTCGCCGATGTCGGCTCCTGAAGGCGATCTGGGCGGCGCAAAGGTCGGCGGCGCCGTCGCTTTCGTCTTTGTTTTGGGGATCGCGTTTCTCGCGACCCTGGTGCTGGCGATCGTGGGCGCGCCCGTGGGCGTCGTCCAGGCCGTGGCGCCGCTCGCCGCTCTGTTCGCCACGCTGGCCTATAGTCTGCCGCTCGCCGCGCCGAGCCTGCTCGGCTTCGCCGCGGTCGGCAGGCAAGCCGGCGTCTTTGCCGCCGGGCTGGCGTTCGCGCTGGCGGTTGGCGGCGTCGTCCTTGCACAAACCGGCGCGGACGCTCCGGCCTCCGCGACGTGCCTCGTTGCCGGCGGCGCGTGTCTAGCGGCGCTCGTCGCCGCGCGCGCGCGCTTCGGCGGGACGCTGAGCGATATCCTCGCCACGCGCATTGCGTTTTGGCCGTTGCGGGCGCCGTTCGCTTTGGCGTTCCTGGCCATCGGCGCGCTCACCGCGATGGCGGGCCTGGCCTTGGCGCAGGGCGCGCTCGATGAGGCCCTGGCGGTGCCCGCGAAGGTGACAGACGTGCTGCTCGGCGCGGCGCTTGCGCTGTCGGTGGCGAGCGGAGGCGCGCGCTCGCTGGTTTGGCTCGACGCGGCTTCCGCCGCCTTTATCGGCCTCGTCCTCGCTGGCGCGATGGGGCTGGCGGCCGCGCGCGGGCCGGCGCCGGCGTTCGACCTTACAGCGGCGGCAGCGGCGTTGCGCGGGTCCGTGTTCGATACGCCGTGGACGGCCTTCGCGCAGCTAGCGGCGATGGCGACATTTGCGCCGAGCGCCTTGGCGCTTGGGGCAAGCGGTTCGCTGGCGCGCGGCCTAAAAATCGGAGGGTTGGGCGTCGTGGTCGGCGCCGGCGCCCTCGCCGTGCTCGCTGCCGTCTCGCCCTGGCTTACCCGTTCGGGCGCCGCCATCGATCCCGCGCGGCAAGCCTTGATGATTCTTGTCGGGCTCGCGCTCGCCCGTCAGGGGCTGCTGGTCGCCGTGCGCGCCTTCGGCCTCAACCTCCGGCTCGATCCGCAGCGCATCGCCAACACCGCCAGCGCGCGGCTGGCGCAGTTGCGCGTGGCCAGTGTGCTGCTCAGCGTCGCCCTCGTGTTCGGCGCCCACGCTTCGGGCGCGAGCGCGTCGACCACGATGACGGCGGCGCTGGCGCTTTCGCTTGCCCTAACGGCGCCGTCGATGGTCCTGACTTTGACCCCGCGCGCCGGCGCCGTCGCCTGCGCGCTGGCGCTGTTGGTCGGTCTCGCCAGCTTTTTTCGTCAGGGACGTCTGCCTCACGACCTCGCAGAGATAACGCTGTCGTCGGCCGCGCAGGGCGCGGTGGTTGCGCTTGTCGTTGGCGCGCTTGTGGCGTGGCTGTTCCCCGTTCGAAGCGCTGAGCCGCCTGTTCGCGATGGGATGTTCGAATAAGAAGCCTGGAAACGCTGAGGCGCGTCGCAGATAGACCGTAAGCGAGGCGGAGAAGTCCCTATTGACTTCAACGCGCCATTCGGCCGATTTGTCCGTAGGGGACTTTAGCTGAACTGCCACCTCGCGAGGGCAAGTCGCCTTTATGGTCAACCTGGTTCCCGGCCGCAGCCGAATATGGTTTTTGCTGATTTTCGTTGCGGCTGCGTTGCTGCAAACGCCGGCGCTCGCCGCCGATCGGCATGTCGCTCTCGTCCTCGGCGAGGCCGACTACGCCACGCTGCCCAAGCTCGAGAACACCATCAACGACGCCACCGCGGTGCGCGACTCGCTCACCCGCATCGGCTTTGAAGTCTATTTCGGCGAAAATCTCTCGCGCATCGACACCGAAGAACTGCTGAAGCGCTATTATCGCGCCGCGGATGGCGCTAGCGTGGCTCTGTTCTACTACGCCGGCCATGGCATTCAGCTCGGCGGCGCCAACTACATCGTTCCGGTCGACGCCAAACTCACCGCGCTGACAGACATCCAGCTTCAAGCGATGAACGTCGACGACGTGCTGCAATACTTGCGCGCCCACACCAGCGCGCAGCTCATTTTTCTCGACGCCTGCCGCTCTAATCCGGCGCCGGGCCGCAAATACTGGGTGGTCGACGCCGTCAAGACCGCCGATCAAGCGCAAGGGCTCGCGGGAGAACGGCCGAATGTCGGCAGCCTGATCGCTTATGCGACCGCGCCCGGCGATGTCGCCTATGACGGCTCGGGCGCCAACAGCCCCTTCACCTCGGCTTTCGTCAGCCACGTCGGGCTGCCGAACCAGGAAATCCGCCAGATGCTCGATCGCGTGCGGCGCGACGTCATCGCCGCGACCGAGGGCAAACAAGTGCCCTGGGAAACCTTGTCGCTGGTGGACGACATTTATCTGGTTCACGCGCCGTTGCCGCCCTCGGCGCAGGCTTTGACGCAGGTGGCGATACCCGCCGCTGACGCGCCGGCGCAGCTCGGCATCCCGCTGCCGCGCGCCAGCACCGATGCGCCGCTGCGCATCGTCGTCGATCAGCTTCCGGACAAAGGCCGCCTCATGGTCGGCGACAAATCGCTGAAGGCCGCGGATGCGATGGGACCGGAAGCGTTCCAGACGCTCACGTACGATCCCTCTGGCTTGAAGCCTGGCGCGACGACGGTAATGAGCTACGCGGTTTCCGACCCTTACGGCCAGGTCTCGCGCGGCGTCGTGGCGATCAATGTCGTTCCGCCATCGAGCGCGTCGAGCGACGCGGCTGACGCGGCCAAGAGCGCCCAGGCTGAAGCGCTCGATGGATATCGGAAGTACGTCGTCGGGCTCGACGGCCTGCAGCGCACCGTCAAAATTGGCGTCGGGCCGGCGCCGCTGACGCTGACGGCTTTCGACTCGCCGGCGGGTTCTGCCGCGGACGTGTCGATCGCGCGCGCGCCTGACCATGGCTTGCTGTGGCTCGGCAATCGCAGTCTGACGGTTGGGACGCGGGTCGCGCTTGCGGACCTCGGCGCCATCGCCTTCGAACCCAAGATCGGCTCCGACGCCCAGCAGCCTGACAGCTTTTCGCTTGCGCTGGTCGGCGACGTGCCGGCGACGGCGCAGATCGCAATCAAGCCCGATGTCGACTCATGCGATGAAGAGGCCGGAGCGCCGTTCGATTTGCAGGGCGTGACCGCCGGCAAGCTGCCCAATGAGATCGACGCCGCCAAGGCGATCGCGGCCTGCCAGACGGCGGTTGCGGCCTATCCCAATGTCGGCCGCTTTCGCTTCGAGCTCGGCCGCGGCTATCTCGCCGCCAGCGATCTCGACAAAGCCAAACAGGCGCTCAACGACGCCGCGCAACGCAAGCATTTGCGGGCGACGGCCGCACTCGCCGGGCTCGAACAACTCGGCGCATTCGGGCCGGCCAACGCGCAGAAGGCCGCGCAGCTCTATGCTTCGTGCAGCGCGGCGGGCGACGTGTACTGTGTCTTCGCCTACGGCAAACAGAAGTTTTATGGCGACGGCACGGCAAAGGACCAACGCGCCGGATTGGAGCTGATGATCCGCGCCGCAGAGCTCGGGCACACCTTCGCGATGAACGAGTTGGGTTTTGTTTTCACCAACGGCAAGAACGTGCCTGCCGATGTCGAACGTGGCCTCACCTACTACCAGGCCGGCGCCGATCGGAACGATATCTATTCCCTGAACGACCTCGGCCTCGTCTACTGGCGCGGCAATGGGCGGCCGGTGGATCTGGAAAAAGCGCGCGATTTCTTTCAACGCGCCGCCGACGGCGGGCAACCTTACGCGCCGACCAATCTCGGTACGTTCTATCGCGATGGTCTCGGCGTCCCCAAGGACATCGACCAAGCGAAAACCTGGTTTGAACTCGGCGCCAAGCGCGGGGATTATTGGGGCGCGCTGAGCCGTGGGCGGTTGTCGCTCGATGAACCGGGCCAGGGAGCCGACGCCGCGCGCTGGCTCGCGCTCGCCGGGGCTTTGAACGTCAATCGCGGCAACAGCGATCCGCAGGGCCAAGCGGTGAAACTGCTCGCGGGCGTCGCCGAGGCGGATAAGCGTACGACGCTTGCGGCGTTGCAAAAGGAAGCGGGCGACGCCAGCGCGCCGCCGCCGGCCTCGCAGCTGAACGCGCGGCTGATCGCCGTGTCGGACAAATTGTGGCGCGGAACCAAGCCGAGGTTCGATCTTTTTTGATTGTCGAGGAACCGGGGACTCACATGAGCTTTTCCAAACGACACGCTCTTCTTCTGCTTGGATCGACCTGCATCGGCGGCACGGCGGCGCTGCTCGCGGGATGTCAGCCCACGCCCACGCCCTCCTCCAGCGCGGCGAATACCTACCAGGCGCCCTATCACGCAACCGGCTACACGGGCGGCGGCAATAGGGGGAGCGGCTCAAGCGCCGGCGGGGGCGGTTCGAGCAGCGGCAGCTCAAGCAGCGGGAGCTCGAGCAGTGGGAGCTCGAGCAGCGGCAGTTCAAGCGGCAGCAGTTCGAGTGGAAGCAGTTCAAGCGGCAGTTCTAGTAGCGGCAGCAGCAGCTCTAGCGGCGGCGGCTGGAACGGGTCCGACCGCCGACTGAAGCAGAAAGTGGTCCGTATCGGGACCAGCGGCAAAGGCGTGCCGCTGTATCGATTCCAATATATCTGGGGCGGTCCGCACTACGTCGGCGTCATGGCGCAAGATCTGTTTTTGTCCAATCCGGATGCGGTCGCGACCGACGCGCATGGGTTCTTCAAGGTCAATTACGATCGTCTCGGTCTCCCCTTCGAAACCTGGAAGGACCATAAGCGCCGCCGCGCGCGCTCGCGCCGTTCAGACGTTCTCGCCGCCGATGCGTAGAGCGCTTACGATGGAAGGGAATCGTCGGGAGCGCTCCACAATTGGATAGCGCTTAGCGACGACGTCAATCGAGCCGGCGCTTTCCCGCGTCATCGAGCCTGGCTCTAAGCAGCGCCGGACTCTGCGCGCACAGGCCGCAGCCGCAGCTTGCGACGAAGGAACGCCAATGCGCCGCGCTCGTCGACGTAGCGGCGATATTGCAGATAGACCGGATCGGCCGCGAGCATTTTTTCTTCGCAGCGCGCGCGCAAGACATAGGTTGCAACGATATAGGCGAGCGTCAGAATTTGCGCGACGGCGCCGATCAGCGTGTCGCTGAGAATGGCCGGCAAAGCGCCGACGCAAAAACTCACGTTCTTCGCGATATAGGCGGGATGCTTGGTGAAGCGATAAAGCCCCGCGGTAATGATTCCCCGCCGGGTGAGATTTGAAAACAGCGGGCCGAAGGCGACCGTCGAAAGAACGAACGCCACGTTGCTGAGGCCGACGACGAAAGTCCAAAGGCCGAACCCTAACGGCGCGTGCGCGAACACGGCGGCTGCATCGAAGTCCTTGCGCGTGAGAAAGGCCCGCTCGATCGCGGGATAGAACGGCTCGTAGCAAACGCAGCAGCATACCCATCCGACGAGCGTCTGTTCGACGTCGCGAATTTCCCAATCGAACAGTTTGAGCGCGGCGACATAGCCCAAACCGGCGAGCGCGGCGTCGCAGGTGAAAATCAGCCTGTTGCAGCCGTCCAGGTCGTGGGTGACGCCTTGAGAGCGAAGGCCTGAGACGTCTCCCGTAAGGTAGGACAGCATCAACGTGAAAAAGAAGATCTTGACGACGCACGACAAGACGAAGGTCTTTATTTTGGCGGTGTCGCTCGGCCCGCCCGTAAGCACGGCGCCGACAAAATAGAGACCGTCTTCCGGTTGTGCGCAAATCGCGTCGGTGATCGCAATGTACGCCAGGGCGCAGAGCGCCAAGCCGCCGAGCCCCACCCATGAGGCGTCCAGCAACGGCGACAACTCTGCGCGCTGAAAGAACGGCACCAAGGCGACCGCCGCGGCGATGAAAGCGACGCCCGCGCAGACGCCAAGAGCCTTCAGGCAAATTCGACGCAGCGACCAGGCGAGCCCGCCACCGCGGCCCCTCGCCACGGCCTTCGGCAGACCGTCGAAGACAATAGCGGGCGCGGCGGCGGCGGCCATGACGGCGAGGGCGACCCAAACGTCGGGCCAATTCGAGCGCACCGCGAAATACAGTCCGGCGAGCAAAGCCAGCAGGCCCGTAAAGGCAAGCCACGGCGCGATCGCTGACGGGGGCCGTGTCGCCGCAGGCTGAGGCGGGGTTGACGTCATTTCACTGGGTATAAAAGACGCCGGAGCATTTGCGGGACCTACGGGCCATCGTCAGCAATCCAACATCGAACGATCCCTGGGCGCAAACCGCGATCGCCCGGCTGCGATAGGAAAACTTCGGCGACGTTGTACGTTCAGTCGCCTACCCCTCCCCTTCCAGCGCCAGTTCGGCGAGCGCCGCCGCGTGGATCCGTGGGTCGCCCGCGGCGACGATGGAGCCGCCGCCGGAGGCGTCGGCGCCTCGCCAGGTCGTGATCACCCCGCCCGCCCCTTGCACGATCGGAATCAACGCGGCGATGTCGTAAGTCTTCAGATTGGTCTCGATGATGAGGTCGACGAAGCCGCTGGCGAGAGCGCAATAGGCGTAGCAATCGCCGCCGTAGCGCGAGAGCCGCACCCGGCGCTCGACCCGCCGGAACGCCGCCCTCTCGGGGGCCGTCATGAGGCCGGGCGACGTCGTCATCAAGATCGCCTCGCCGAGCCCTGCGCAGGCACGGGTATGGAGCGTCCGGGTGACGAATTCCGACGGCGGCGCGTCGCCGCCGGTCGGCGCCAGTGAGCGCACTTTGGCGAATCGGCCGTCGCCTGAATAACGCTCGCGGGTGAAAGGCTGCGCCATCATGCCAAAGACGGGTGCGCCGCGGTGCAGGAGGCCAATCAGAGTCCCCCAGGTCGGCAATCCCGAAATGAAGCTTTTGGTCCCGTCGATCGGGTCGAGGACCCAGACGTACTCTGCGTCGGCCCGCTCGGAGCCAAATTCCTCGCCGATGATGCCGTGGGAGGGGAAATTTTGCTGGATGAGTCGCCGCATCGCCGCCTCGGCGCCGCGGTCCGCTTCGGTCACGGGATCGAACGCGCCGCCTTGGGATTTGTCGCTCGCGCCCATGGTTGTGCGAAAAAAGGGAAGAATCACGTCGCCTGAGATATGGGCCAACCGGTCGACGAAGGCGCCAAAATCAACCGCGGTCATGAAAGCTCGTCATTTCCTGCCTGGAACGCATGCGGAACGCGCATATCTGTTATTCTCCTTTTCCGGCACGAACGAACCGCCGGGCCCCTGAGATCGCGTCTTAAGCACTTGATAAGATGTAACGAACCATCCTCGTAAGTCCCCATGGTCGTGGTGACCGGATCGCTGTCGGTGTTGTATTCTCACCACATAGAGGATTCAAGCCGAGCTTTCCTTCAGAAAACGCTTGCAATTAGGGGCTGTCGCGCCGATATTGTTGCAGTGCGGTATGAGTACCGCATATGCCCTCCTTGGGCGTTTCCTCCCTAGACTTATGGCCGCTGCGGCAACGTAGCGGCCTCCTTTTTTTCTGGGGCGCTCATTCAAGCAGGGCCGCCTGAGCGGCAGGTTACTCGGCAGCCAAAATGGGACGCTTGCGTCTGGCGGCGATGTTCTCGTTCAACACCCCGATGACCTTAAAAAGATTGTCCTGCAATGTCGTCATCGCAGGCAGCTTCTCAATGCGCCGCTCATCCATATACAGCGCCCGATTGACCTCGATCTGCACGGAGTGCCGCCCGGAGCCCGGCGCGCCGTAGTGCTCGGTGATGAAGCCCCCGGCATAAGGTTTATTGCGGCGCACAACGTACCCCAGCGCCTGCAACTCGCCAATAAGGCAATCCGTCACCCAGGACGCCGCGCTTGCACCGAACCGATCGCCGATGACCATGTCCGATTGGCCGTTTTCGACGGCGCTCGAGGGCATGGAATGGCAATCGACCAACACACAGATGCCGAAGACCGCGACCGCTGTCTCGACCAGCCGTGTCAATTCCGCATGGAACGGCCGATAACATGTGTCGATGCGATTGAGCGCCTCGGCACAGGTCAGGCAATCCCGATAGATCGGCTGTGCGTCGCCCACTAGGCGAGGAATCGTGCCCAGGCCGCCAGCGACCCGCAACGAGCGGGTATTGGCGTAGGACGGCAGCCGATCGGAGAACATATGGGGATCGAGTTCGAACGGCTCACGGTTCACGTCGACATAGGCGCGCGGGAACAGAGCGCGAATCAGCGGCGCCCCATGGGCGACGCAAGGGGCGAAAAGGTCATCGACGAACGCGTCCTCGGAGCGTCGCAACGCGAGCGGATCGAGGCGCGACTGACCCAGGAACGAAGCCGGATAGTTCCGCCCGGAGTGCGGCGAGGCCAGAACAATGGGCGCCTCAAGCCTGCCGGGCCGCAAAACGGCGTGACAGTTGTCCTGGTCGGCCGCGCGGTCATTCGTTCGGTCCGGCAACGCGGTCTCCATGCAACGACACTGACGTGTCTATGCTGAGATAAGGCTAAGGAAAAGAGCCGCCATTGATCTTCCCTCAGTTTCACGCGATGTTTACGATCGCCGTCCATGGATTAACGATTGGGCGCCAAGGAGAGCGTGCGAAGTGGACCCGGAATTGAGCGTAAAAATATTGCTGGCGGAAGACGACGACGATATGCGCCGCTTTCTCGTCAAGGCGCTGCAAAACGCCGGGTATCAGGTTTCCTCCTTCGACAACGGTCTGGCCGCCTACAACCGCCTGCGCGAAGAGCCGTTTGAGCTGCTGCTGACCGATATCGTCATGCCGGAAATGGACGGCATCGAACTCGCCCGCCGGGCGACCGAACTCGACCCTGAAATCAAGGTCATGTTCATCACCGGCTTTGCCGCCGTCGCCTTGAACCCCGACAACAAGGCGCCGAAAGACGCGCGGGTGCTCTCCAAGCCGTTTCATCTTCGCGATCTCGTCAACGAAGTCCAACGGCTGCTCCAGGCCGCTTAAGGGCGGTTGCGGCGCGGAAGACACAGCGGCTGACAATCGCCTGGCATTAACCCTGTTGTGCGGTATCGCCTGGGGGTAACGGGCGAACGTCGTCCGGCGCGGCGACAGTTGAGCCGCCGGGTTCCGCACTGCAAAGCGCAACGCGCAAAGGCTCGCGCTTCAGGTCGCGCCATTCCGCAGTATCGAAAAAACGTCTCATTTACCATAGGTTAGCTCACCGGCGAGCCAACCGGTCACGTCCGTTCTGCGATTTGGCGCCCGTGGCAGACCCTGCCTACAGGCTGAACGAAAACGCAAAATCCGTGGCAATGGCGCCGGCGCAAGCAGGCCTTTCAGCGCCTTGCCATAGGAATGGGACTTGGCCATAGCTTACGCCGCCCGACGGAGGCGAGGGCCGTCGCTGACGGCGCCAACTTGTGAGCCCACGTCGTGGGCGCTGGTCAGGAGACTGACGAAACGATGATCTCGTCGGCGCGTAGGGCGTTTTTGTTCGCGAGCGTTTGTGTCGTTCCAGTTTCCCTCGCTGGTTGCGCGGGAACGGTTCCTGTCGCCGGCCCGACGGCGGGGCAGATCGTCGACCAAGCGGACCCCGCGCAGCCGGCCGCCGGTCAGGCCAGCAACTACGTGCTGATTAACGTTGACGCCCCAATCGCCGCCCGCGTCGGCCGTCGCGAGCCGACGAGTTTCGCCGCCACCTTCGGCGATCATCGGCCGGGCGGCGAACAGGTCATCGGCATCGGCGACGCGATTTCCGTGACGATCTGGGAAGCGGGACCGGGCGGCCTTTTCTCCGCACCCCTGCTCTCAGACAAAATCGCCGCCGGCTCCAATGCCGCGGCGATCCCCAATCAGGTGGTTGGCCAGGACGGCGCGATCACCGTTCCCTACGCCGGCCGCATACCGGTGTCGGGGCGGACGACGCAGGACGTCCAAGCGGTCATCGAAAAGGCGCTGCAAGGCAAAGCGATCCAGCCGCAGGTGCTGGTCAACGTCGTCAAGCCGGTCTCCACCACCGCCACCGTCAACGGCGAAGTGGTTCAGGGGGCGCGCGTGCCGCTCTCGCTCAAGGGCGACCGCCTGCTCGACGTCATCGCCGATGCCGGCGGCATTAAAGCGCCAGTGCACGAATCCTTCATTGAACTCACGCGCGGCAGCCGCACGACGAAAGTTGCGCTCACGCGCGTGGTCAACGACCCCAAGCAGAACATCTACATACACGCCGGCGACGACATCACGGTCATTCGCGATCCGCAGACTTACATGGTGCTCGGCGCGGCCAACCGCAGCGCGCAGATCCCTTTCGCCAACGACGGCGCGACCCTCGCCGAGGCGCTCGCCAACGCTGGCGGCCTCAACGACAATCTTGCCGACCCGACGGGCGTGTTCGTGTTCCGCTACGAGCCGATTTCCGTGATCCGGGAGCTGAAGCCCGATTGGATTGCGCCGGCGGGCGCGACCACCTACCCCGTGATCTACCGCGTCGACCTCACGGCGGCCTCGAGCCTGCTGCTCGCGCAAAAATTCTCGATCCTCAACCGCGATGTCGTTTACGTCTCGAACGCCTCCGCGGTGCAGCTTGAGAAGCTGGCGACGCTATTCAACACGGCGACCGGCGCCTTCAACAATGCGGCGCAAGGCGCGGCCTATCTCAAGTCGCTTGGAGCCTTCTGATGCGCCCTTCCCCCTATAGGCCCGCGTCGAGGGCGCCGGTCCGGAGACGGACGAAACGATGATCTCGTCGGCGCGTAGGGCGTTTTTGTTTGCGAGCGTTTGTGTCCTTCCGGCGTCCCTCGCTGGTTGCGCAGGAACGGTTCCTGTCGCCGGCCCGACGGCGGGGCAGATCGTCGACCAAGCGGACCCGGCGCAGCCGGCCGAGGGTCAGGCCAGCAACTATGTGCTGATTAACGTTGACGCGGCGATCGCGGCCCGCGTCGGGCGCCGCGAACCGACGAGTTTCGCCGCCACCTTCGGCGATCATCGGCCGGGCGGCGAACAAGTCATCGGCGTCGGCGATGCGATTTCCGTGACGATCTGGGAAGCGGGACCAGGCGGCCTGTTCTCCGCGCCGCTGCTCGCGGACAAAATCGCGGCCGGCTCCAACGCCGCGGCGATCCCCGATCAGGTGGTTGGCCAGGACGGCGCCATCACCGTTCCCTATGCGGGCCGCATACCGGTGTCGGGACGGACGACGCGAGACGTGCAAGCCGTCATCGAGAAGGCGCTGCAGGGCAAAGCGATCCAACCACAGGTGCTGGTCAACGTCGTCAAGCCGGTTTCCACCACCGCTACCGTCAATGGCGAAGTCGTTCAGGGCGCGCGCGTGCCGCTTTCGCTCAACGGCGACCGCCTGCTCGACGTCATCGCCGATGCCGGCGGCATTAAAGCGCCCGTGCACGAATCCTTCATTGAACTGACCCGCGGCAGCCGCACGACGAAAGTTGCGCTCACGCGCGTGGTCAACGACCCCAAGCAGAACATCTACATCCATGCAGGCGACGACATCACCGTCATTCGCGATCCGCAGACGTACATGGTGCTCGGCGCGGCCAATCGCAGCGCGCAAATACCCTTCACTAGCGACGGCGCTACCCTCGTCGAGGCGCTCGCTAACGCTGGCGGCCTCAACGACAATCTCGCCGATCCGACCGGCGTGTTCATTTTCCGCTTCGAGCCGATCTCGGTGATCCGGGAGTTGAAGCCCGATTGGATTGCGCCCGCGGGGGCCACCACCTATCCCGTGATCTACCGCGTCGATCTGACGGCGGCCTCGAGCCTGCTGCTCGCGCAAAAATTTTCGATCCTCAACCGCGACATCGTCTACGTCTCGAACGCGTCCTCCGTGCAGCTTGAGAAGCTCGCAAATCTCTTCAATACGGCCACCGGCGCGTTCAACAATGCGGCGGAAGGCGTGTTCTATCTCAAGACGATCGGCGTGCTGAAGTGAGGCGCTTCTTGCCTGGCGGCGTCGCTTAAGGCGCCGATGGCCTCATGGCGACGACCGCGCCTGTTTTATTGTTCGATGGCGTCTGCGCGCTCTGCGCCGGGTCGGTCGGCTTCGTGCTGCGCCACGAGCGCGAGCCGCTTGTCCGCTTCGTAGCAATTCAATCCCCTGAGGGCGCGGCGCTGGCCGAAAGGTTCGGCGTGGACCCCACGGCCCCCGATACGTTTCTGTTTGTGCAGGACGGCTTTGCCAAGCAAAAATCGGACGGCGTGCTCGCGGTTCTCGGTCTGATGCGGCCGCCCTGGCGCTGGCTGGGCATCGGTCGGCTCTGCCCAAGACCGCTGCGCGATTGGGCCTATGACCGAATCGCAAAGCACCGCTACGCGATCTTCGGCAAGCGCCAGTCCTGCCTCATGCCGACGCCGGCGTTGCGCGCCCGTTTCGCGCCGTTGCAGCCGGATTAACCACGGCGCGGGAACGCCCCTGTAGGACATTCGACTCCGCGGTTTTCGCACGCGCCGGTTTTACTTCCGATTAATTTGCGGAGCGGACACTTCCTGGGCGCGATTCTCCGTAAGTACCGCGTTTTGACAGTTGTCGGACCCCTTCCTCCGTCTCACCAAAGCGCCATCAGATGATAGGCCACAGCATCTTCGCCGCACCCAATCCGCAAGGAACCTGGTTTGTCTGGGAGGGGTCTGTGGGCGACGACCTCACCGGTCTGCTGCCCGCGGTCGCCCTTGCGCAAGCGAATTTGGACGAGGGCGAGGGCCGCGACGATCACGCTGCGCTGCTGCGTCGCGCCGCGAACGAGGCGGAACGAAACAACCGCGCCGCCCGGGAAATGACGCCTCTTACGCTCCGCCGCCTTGTCGAAGAGGGGCTGCGCACAGCCCGCCTGATTCGCAGCTTGTGAAGCGGAACCGCGTCACCCCAAGGCCGGTCGATCCCAATCCAAGGACAGCGCCGGATGATACCACGGATCGCCGCGCAAACGGTGCCGCCAGCGCGCTTTGAACCACGCCACTTCGCGAGCGTAGCGCTGTTCCTGAAACAAGCTCGCCTTCCGGGTGGCGGCCTCATGATGAAAGAGCACCGCTGCTGGCTCGTAAACAGAAACCCACCCCCGCT
The DNA here is from genome assembly GCA_963730695.1 of uncultured Pseudomonadota bacterium. Classification (GTDB taxonomy): domain Bacteria; phylum Pseudomonadota; class Alphaproteobacteria; order Rhizobiales; family Beijerinckiaceae; genus Roseiarcus. Next base: position 65,807 of record CAVSSV010000019.1, on the reverse strand, counting down.
CGGCGAGGCGTAGGCAAAAATCGATATCGCTGTACTCGACCGGCAAATTGACTTCGTCGAAACCGCCGACGGCCTTGAACTTTTCCTTTGTCACGGCGACGCAGGCGCCGGTCACGGCGGAGAGCTCGTGAGGGACATCGAGACGTTCGAAAAAACCAAGCAAATCGCCAAGCGAGCCGCGTTCGAAATGGTTCGCGTGGCCATTGATGCCGATGATCACCCCGGAGTGTTGGAGGGTGCCATTGGAGAAAATAAGCTTGGCCCCGACCGCGCCGACGTCGGGCATTTAAGTCCAGGCGACGAGGCTTTCGAGCCAGTCTTCCGATATCGCCTGCGTATCGTTGTTGAGAAAGACGAAGGTATCTGAGCGCGCCGACTTAGCTCCAAGATTGCACATTGCAGAAAAATTGAATGCGTCGAGATAGACGATGACGCGCGCTATTTTATCAGCCTCCAACTTTTTCAAATAGGCTTTCGCTGATTTGCTTTCGCTGCCATTGTCAACGATTATGATTTCTACGTTCTTATTTTTAGTCGTTGCGATGACGCTATCGACGCATCGCTGAAGAAGGCCGACCCTGTCCTTCGTCGGGATGATAATTGTGGCGACCGGCGCTCCCCCTGCATTTTTGAGCCCCGGGGGCGGGTTTGCAACTTTTATTCTCTCGCTCTTGTCGCCGCGAAGCAAAACACGCGGAATGTGTTTTACTTTGTCCGCGGAAGAAACGGGAATGCTAGAGGACGCGACGTCGACCAAATTCCGTCGCAGCCAATCCACTCTTGCGAACCACGCACGGCCCACCAGATTGACGCTTCGCGCCAGAATGGGACTCCAACTCGGCTTCAGACGCGGCCGCGAATCGATCCCCCCGCTCTCCTCGTCTCCGTAATAGACATCATAGTCTTCGCGGAGCGCGGTGCTGCCGACAACGGCGAGCGCCTCGGGCATCCAATCGTCGCCGCTTTGAACGATCGCAACGAGATCGTCCTCTTGCAGGTTTCGAAGTCCCGCCTCAAGGCCGGCGTTCAAGTCCCACGGGACAACGCGTGGATGAGCCTCCTCGCTGCTCCCCGCCAAAGACCAATTCGCCCAGGCCTGGCGCTCCAAGCGCTCAAGCCAACGACTTGTGACTTTGGGATCCGGCTCCAAGAGCAGAAAGCGAATGTGCCGCCGTCGCTCATTTCCATCGGGAATTTTGTCGAACGCCTCCCAATCCGGTGACCGGCGTCTCACCTCGCGCCAGGCCGAATAGGCGTTTATCGGCGTCCCCATCAACGCGCGGCGCAGCATCCGCTCGCCGAGGTACGCGCTGCCGGTCGCCTCCAAGGCGGTGCCGATGATCGTGTAGTGCGCCCGGCGAACGCCGCCGATCTTGATGCGATCCACTTTCGACAATGCGGACAGTTCAACGATCCGAAACGAAAAGGGAGCGACCCTGTCAAACGGCGAAATCAGGATTGCCGTCGTGCCCTCAGGGATTTTCCCGATCCAAATCGCGCGGCCAAGCGTCGCAGCAGGTAAAATCTGGTCGTAGTCTTGGTTGGCCGTCACGCACCGCAATATTGGCCTGACAACTTGATCGATGAGACTACTGTCATAAACGAGCTGCACCCACTGCCCGGACAACGCATCCGCCGGACATTCAACCCTGAGCCAAGGCTCCGCAGAATTTGCGAAATAGCGGCCCTTTTCTTCTATGACATCTCGCTCAGGAAGCAGACTGACCACGCCGATCCACATCACATGAGAAAATCAATGCCGCTCGCGTCGGAATTGTTTGGCAAAACCGTCGCATCGTCTTGTATTTCTTGCAAGATTACCGTTTCGTAATGGTAATTTGTGGCGCAATTTTGCCCGTTTGACAAGTCAGGCTTGGGTTCGACCGAGGGCAGTCCGCCAAGGTCCTTCCTTGGTCCGCATGAGGCGAAGCTGAGCGTAGCGCCCCCATCCGAGCGCTTCCAATAGCCTTCGTCCAATTCAAGGCCCCTAGGCGTGAGCGTCCAAATACCTTACCAACCGGGAAGTTAGGCGGGGACACTGGCGGGTACGAATGCGGTCGTTGTGTTTTCGTTTCCATAAGGAAGCCGACGCGTTAGTCTTTCAAGTGACCAAGGAGTCCCGGTAATGCGCTTCTTAATTACCGGAGGGGCCGGCTTCATTGGCTCGGCGGTCACCCGTCGCCTGTTGCAGAGCGGTGACGACAGCGTCCTGGTGCTGGACAAGCTGACCTACGCCGGCAACCTGTCCTCGCTCGCTCCGGTTGCAAACAACCCGCGGTTCACTTTCCTGAAGGCCGATATCTGCGACCGTGCCGCGATCGCAAAAGCGTTCGCCGAGTTCGAACCGGACTTGGTGATGCACCTGGCGGCAGAGAGCCACGTCGACCGCTCGATCGACGGCCCGCGCGAGTTCGTGGAGACCAACGTCGTCGGCACCGTGACCATGCTCGAAGCGGCGTTGAACTATTGGCGCAAGCTTGGTCCCGCTGCGCGGGCGCACTTTCGCTTTCATCACATCTCGACCGATGAGGTGTTTGGGTCGCTCGACGCTGAAGGGGCCTTTTACGAAGAGACCCGATACGATCCGCGTTCGCCCTATTCAGCCTCGAAGGCGAGCGCCGATCACTTCGTTCGCGCCTGGCGCCACACTTACGGATTGCCGACGCTTGTCACCAATTGCTCGAACAACTACGGCCCCTATCATTTCCCGGAGAAGCTGATCCCGCTGACGATCCTCAACGCCTTCGAGGAGAAGCCGTTGCCGGTTTACGGGCGGGGCGACAATGTCCGCGACTGGCTGTTCGTCGACGATCATGCGGAAGCGTTGATCCGCGTCGCCAAGCAAGGCCTGCCTGGGCAATCCTATAACATCGGAGGCCGCGCGGAGCGCCGCAACATCGACGTGGTTCACGCGATCTGCGACGTGCTCGACGACGTGCGGCCGCGCGGCGCGGGCTCGCACCGAGGTCTTGTCCGTTTTGTCGAGGATCGCCCGGGGCATGACCTGCGCTACGCCATCGATTGCGCGAAGGTCGAGCGTGAGCTGGGGTGGACGCCGACGGAGACCTTCGAAACGGGCCTGCGCAAGACCGTCATTTGGTTTCTGGAGAATGCTGAGTGGTGGCAGACGATTCGGAACAATATGTATTCCGGAGAACGTCTCGGGCGCGCCTCTTAACGTCCCGCCAAACCGCCGGCTTCACCGCAATCTCAATGGGAACCTCGATGCAAGTTGAAGACACCGCGATTCCCGCCGTCAAGATCATTACGCCGAAGCGGTTCGGCGACTCGCGCGGCTATTTCTGCGAACTGCACAATGAGGCGGCTTGGAGCCGCGCGGGATTGAGCTACCGCTTCGTTCAAGACAATTGCTCTTTGTCGAAGCCAGTCGGCACCCTGCGCGGATTGCATTTTCAGACGGCGCCCTTCGCTCAAGACAAGCTTGTCCAAGCGCTGCGTGGAGGCATCCTCGACGTAGCGGTGGACCTTAGGCGCTCGTCGCCGACCTACGGCCAGCATGTCGCGGTCGAGCTCACCGCCGAGAATGGCCGGCAATTGCTGGTCCCCATCGGCTTCGCGCATGGCTTCTGCACGCTCGAGCCCGACACGCTCGTCGTGTATAAAGTGACGGCCCCCTACTCCGCTCCCAACGATGGCGGCGTCCTGTGGAACGATCCGCGCCTGGCGATACCCTGGCCGGTGTCTGCTTCCGCCGCAGTGCTTTCAGACAAGGACAAGCTGTTGCCGACGCTCGATAAACTCGCGGACCCGTTTCCGTGAGCGCAAAGCGCCGGATGGCGGTGACGGGCCTTCGCGGGCAAGTCGTCACCTCGCTTGTCGAGTGCGGCGGCGAATGGGATGTGGTGGCGCTTGGGCGTCCCGCGCTCGATCTGAGCGACCGCGCCACCGTTCTCAGCGCCTTGCGCGACGCGCGTTGCGACGCGGTCGTCAACGCGGGAGCCTACACCGCCGTCGACAAGGCCGAGCAGGAGCCTGAACTCGCCATGCAGGTGAATGGCGAGGGAGCCGGCTATGTCGCGGAAGCCGCGGCGGCGTTGAAAAAGCCTTTGCTGCAGATCTCCACGGACTATGTCTTCGATGGCGTGATGCCCCGGCCCTATCGCGAGGACGACGCGACGGGCCCCAAGACTTCTACGGTCGCTCGAAATTGCAGGGCGAGCTCAGAGTTGCCGAACGGCACGACAACCACGCGATTTTGCGGACCGCATGGGTCTACAGCCCCTTCGGCGCGAATTTCGTTCGCACCATGCTGCGGCTTGGCGAGACGCGCGCTGAGGTCGGCGTCGTGGCCGACCAGATCGGCAATCCGACGAGCGCGCTCGACATCGCCAGCGCGATTGTGGCGATTGCCGCGAAAATCGCGGACGACGCCTCGCCGCAGCTGCGGGGCGTGTTTCACATGACCGGCCGCGGCGAAGCGAGCTGGGCGGATTTCGCCAGCGCCATTTTCACCGCGGCGGAAAAAAACGGCCGCAAGGCCGTGAACGTGAAGCCCATCACGACCGCGGACTATCCGACGCCAGCCAAACGCCCCGCCAACTCGCGCCTCGATAACAAGAAGCTCGAGGAAACTTATGGCGTCGCGCTGCCGGCGTGGCGAGAGACGCTACCAAGCTGCGTGAACCGTCTTCTTGTGCAGGCCTGAGGGGATCAAGTCCTGATGCGTGGAATTGTGCTCGCCGGCGGTTCCGGCACGCGACTGCATCCGATGACGCTCGCCACGTCGAAGCAGTTGCTGCCGGTGTATGACAAGCCGCTGATCTACTATCCGCTCAGCGTCCTGATGCTCGCCGGCGTGCGTGAAATCCTGGTCATTTCCACGCCGGAAGATTTGCCGTCGTTCAGGCGCCTGCTTGGAACCGGCGCGCAATGGGGCCTTTCAATTTCCTACGCAGAGCAGCCCAAGCCCGATGGTCTGGCGCAGGCCTACGTGATCGGCGCCCTTTTCGTCGAAGGCGAAAATTCGATCCTCGTGCTCGGCGACAACATTTTCTACGGCCACGGCTTTGCTGACGTGCTGCAAGCCTCGGCGCAGCGGCCAAGCGGGGCCACCGTCTTCGCTTATTATGTCAGAGATCCCGAGCGCTACGGCGTCGTCGAGTTCGGTCAGAATGGCTTGGCCGTCTCGCTTGAGGAAAAGCCGGCGCGGCCGAAGTCGAATTGGGCGGTGACGGGACTGTACTTCTACGATTTGCAAGCGCCAAAAATTGCGAGTGAACTCAAACCATCGGCGCGCGGCGAATTGGAGATCACGGACCTCAATCGCGTTTACATGGAGGCCGGGGCGCTCAACATCGAACGCCTGGGCCGTGGCTTTGCTTGGCTCGACACGGGCACGCCGAGTTCACTGCTTGAGGCGGCGCAATATGTTCACGCGATCGAACGCCGGCAGGGCCAGCGCGTGGCGTGCCTTGAGGAGATCGCCTATGCCAACGGCTGGATCAGCGCCGAAGACATTAAGTCGGCCGCCAAAAGGCTAGCCAAGAGCGGCTACGGCGAATATTTGCTGGGGCTCCTTCAGCCGCGATGACGGTTGCAGCGAACGATTGTCGCGATCGCGTCATGGACCTTCCTGCCGCCGGGCCCCAAAGCGTGCTGCACCTAGGGTCCATTGAGCTGAGCGCCTGCAACGGAGTAGACTACCGGTGACTGCGGCGACGCGGCCCGTGGGTCACTCAACAAGATTTGGGCGCAAATTGCATTATACTCTGTCATCGAGGAGTGCGCGGTGAAGTACGGAGTGAAACAACTCGCCTTACTCGTCCTTGCGCTCGTGTTTCTATTGGAAACATGGGTGTGGGGAAGCATGGTGGCGGGCGCGCGGATTATTGCGGCCCACATCCCCTGGGCGCGCTTTCAGGCATGGGCCAGAGGCGTCCTCAATCGGTCGCCGGCGATCGTCTCCGTGCTGCTGTTCGGCATTCCCTTGGTGGTTTCCGAGTTCGGCTCTTTCATCAGCGTGGTGATCGCGGCAACGGGACATATTCTGGCTGGCTTAGCGCTCTATGCCGCCTTCAAAATGGTGGGCGTCGCCCTCATTCCCGTCATCTTCGACGTCACGCGCGAAAAGCTGATGGGGCTGGCGTGGTTCCGATCCCTCTACGAGCGCTTCGAACGCCTGCATCAGATCGCCACGCGCTTTGTGGCGCCCTATCGCAGCGCGGCGCTGGCTATACTGGTCAAACTGCGCGACGAGCTGCGGTCGGCGTGGTTGAAACTGTCAGACCGAGCGGAAAACCTGCGTTAGAGCATTTTCGACGCACAATGCATCGTATCCTGCGGAGGCGAGATAGTTTGTGCACTCTTACGGGGTGAAGCGGCGTAGGGCGTTGGCGATGGCATGCCAGATAACTAGGATTGTGCGGGCGGCGGCGGCGCGCAGCAAGGTTTCCAGCTTTGCGAAGGCCATTTCGATGGGACCGAAGTCGGGACTGTGGGGCGGGAGGTAACGCAAGCTCGCCCCGGAACGCTTCGATGCCTTGTTTGACGCCGTGGACTTTATGCGCTGGCAGATTGTCCATGTCGACGACATTGCCGGGCGCAGTTCCGGGGCGAGCGCCTGTTCGACATAGGCGAGGAACGATTCGGCGTTCATCGGGCCGTCGAGGAACATGGGCGCAGCGATGCCGTCGTGCCGCATGCCGGCGGTGAACGCTGTCGTTTTCGAGTGGTTGTGAGGCGCAGCGGCGCGACACCTCTCGCCCGAGGAGGTCGGTCACTGAGATACTTTTCTCATCATTGCTGCAAAGTCCATTTGACCATACTGAGTTGATCGCAATGCATGGAGTTGGATTTTGATAATGTTAGCGCGAAATAGTTCATCCATTATTTTTGCAAAACTTTCTGGCGTGAATACCGAGCAATGTACGTCAATATAATCGACTTCCGCTTTTTCCGCCGCACCCAATGCTCTAAGCATATTCTTCTCCGGCGGGGGTATGTTGGGCGATAGCCACATTTCAGCCGGCGGGGGCACCGTAGATACGAGGTAATTATGATCGAATACTTGCTTGTATGAAGGCTTTGAAACACCAAGATGTTTATGATAAATCATCTCGGAGAGTGTTGTTTCAGATCTAAAATAATCGAAAGTGTATCTCTTCTGGAATGACCAGGAACAATACTCCGTTGGGCTTCAACTTCGACGATAGTATTTGAAGCCAGCCAATGACGTCTGGAACATGTTCTATAACGTGCGACGCGCAGATCCAATCGTATAAACCCTGAATTTGTTGATATCCGGCGCGAAGGTCAAACTGTGGTCGCACGATATAATTTGGGTCTATGCTATCAAATCTTTTAGCAAGCTCCAGTAGTTCTTCATAGGACCGAAAGTCGGCAAAATCGCAGGAACCCTCACCGGGTTCGACGAATGGTATATCGAAGGCGCCAATTTCGAGTCCACGAGTGGATACGGGGTCCACAAATTTAAGAAAGTACTCGTGGTGGAGAGAAAATCTGTAGTCCCGACGTTTGTTTGGCATATGAAAATTCGCTTTCAGTTGCCATCTGTTATGGTTGTCGGCTTCAGGTGAGCGATCAACGAGTTAAGCCGATACCTTCAGGTTATCTCTTGAAGCCCTTTTCGGGGCAGGCTTTGAGGCCGGAGTTTGCCGAGGGGCCGCTACCCTCTGAGAAGAGACATTGCTAAGCTGAGCGCCGCCCACGATGCAAGACATGGGCGGTTCCGACGGCGGCATCTCTCAGGAGAAGGTGGCCTTGTGTATTAGCAACTTCGCGCTATCCATAGGGCGCTTACTTTGGCAGACCGCGACTAACTTCATCTGGCCATCGGAAGGTGGGATCGGACCAAGCTTGATAAACTTGTAGGCCGCCCGCAGACCAGTCCAAGTCGACTTTTCCTGCAAGTTGACCGGTCCGCTGGTGATTGGCGCCAATTCCGAGCCCTCGAATTCCAGCGAAACTTCGATGGTTGCGGGATGAATTAGGCCTGGAGCCGCCACGAGGAATGAGCACTCAGTGAAAGGTTCTGACGGAAGCGGTATCTCAATTCGGAATTCAGTGCCACTCATAGGAGCCTCGGCCAGCACCGGTCGCAGTTGTACCTTCGAGGCAGAGTTCTTGTAGAAGACATAGGTATCCTGAATTCCCATGAGGCCGAGGCATGGCCGATGAGCGAGCATCTTGAAGGGCGCGAAGATTTTCTCCATCACGTCAAGAGTTACTATATTGCCGGTGCTGTTAGCGCCTTCCCCGCGATCAAGGCCGATGAACATGCCTGTGTCGACGCCATGCGTTTCAGTCTGGAATCCGTGCTGCGTGATTTGCTCAGCAATGATGGGAAACATGGACGGCCCCTGTGCCGTAAGAATGGCCATGCCGCCCGGCTTTAGAATGCGCCAGATTTCGGCCATCCAGAGGTAATGGGCATCGAACAGAAGGTGAGTTAGTACCGAGATTCCATAGATCAAATCGAAGTGGTTATCGCTGTACGGAAGCGGGGGAAGCAAGTTCGTCCGCTTGTATTGGCCGAACGGCATGTTCTCAGAGCACCATTCTATTGCCTGCTGGTGAATGTCACAGCCGTGGAACTCGATTTCCGACGCCTCAGCTGCCCAGTGGCGTGCAACGCGGCCACAGCCGCAGCCCCAATCCAAAACCCTGGCGCCAGGCTTGAGTGCCCCTTTTGTCTCTCGAATAAGCTGTTGCATGAATTGGTGGTTGGCCGCCCCAGCTCCTAAGAACTGCGGAATGATATTACGACCGCCGACGACGTCAAAAATCAAGTCGTCCGATGGTATAGCGATTGGGTCGAGGCGGTTGGTCAAATAGCGTTCCGTTCCGGAAACGCGAATCCGCACATTTTCTGGTTTAGAGAACGGCAATTTTGGCTGAAACCAAAAGGAATGAGCTGCGACAGCATCCCGCCGGTTCATCAATTCGTCCCTAAGCGCACCAGCGGACGTATGGCCGATCACGATGCCATTGTCGACGACATCTAGCGCCAGTGGCTTGCCGCTGGCGCGATCTTTTGCCCAACCGCCAATGGCCGTAGAATGAAGAATATCGACCCAGCCCTCAATTTCCATTGTCTTTAGCCTTCTGTGCCGACTGAGCCATCCCGTCATTGATGCTCCCGAAAGTAATTATGGAAGCGTTTTGGGGTAGCAGTTGCGCATTTTTCTTCGATTTGGTGCCTCAACCTGCGTTCAGGCATTATGGCGCTGCCCTAATCGCCAAACAAAGAACGCGCTTGGCTTCCAGGTTGTTCGAAAATACCCGGATCGGACATTCATGAACATCCTCAAGACGATCCTTTGGAGTTCGAATCGCTCCCTCGACGCCCGCTGACTCGAAAATCAGCCCCGCGGCGGTGCCTCAGTTCCGGCGTCTGTGAGTTCGTCAATGAGGAGACTTATACGGTGGAGAGATTGTTTCCGTCAATAATCCCTGCTCGTACATTTGCATCCTAACGTTGTCCAAAGATAAGTCGCTGAGGAATTCGCCCCGGCTTACTGCTCAAAGCCGATCCTTGATGCATTGTTGCGAGCCGCGACTTCACCTTTAGCGGTGAGGAAGGCTTCATAGAGCTGTCCATTGAAAGTAATGCAGGATATCTCCAATGACGTCAAAGTACCGTACTCGCCGCACGCGAACGACTGCCGCCCTTCCCCATTGCGGTCGGAACCCACCAGACACCCTCGACCATTTTTCGTTCGCTTTACCCGGCTTCGCTCGCCCCGGCAAGCGCGCGAACGCTCTCGGCGAGGGCAATCGCTTCAGGTTATCGGGAGGCGCGCCGCGGCGTGGCAGATGCGATTCATGGAAGGCTTCCACGAATGGGAGCGCTCCGTGGAGGCCGCACCGACCCCCCGCTTGTCCGCTTCGATATCGAGGAGGCAAGTGCAGATTATGGATCGAGAAGCCGAGGGCAGCGCGAACGTTGTGGCTTCTCTTGTCCGCGGATTGCCGCTTGTGACGTACGGTCCCCGTCGCTATGGGTGAGAAAACCTAAGAGGCTGCACGTTTGTCGGAGGGGCGGTCGAGCGAGCGGTATATGTGCGGTTCTTGCGAGGGATGTGAAGGTGAAGTCTTTTATTGCGGAAATAGCCCAGCGGCGCTCCTCCGTGTTATCCAGGCTAGCCAGGTCAATTCCCCTTGCGGGCGGCACCAATTCTGACCTTGGACTGATCCAGTCGAGCGGTTTCTTCGATACCAAATTCTATGCATCCAAATACGGAATCCACGGTGGAACGGCGGCGGCCAAACACTACGTAAACGTGGGCTGGAAGTTAGGTTTTGACCCTTCCGCCTGGTTCAGCACGCTCTCATATCTCAAGCTGAACCCTGACGTCGCGGCAGCGGGAGTGAATCCGCTTGGGCATTATCTGCGCCACGGTCGCACGGAAGGACGTCGGGTATTCGAGGATGGCGCGCCGGCTCCAATCGCGGAGCAAACGGACGCCGAACACGCGGATATCGGCAATGCTGCGCTGCCGCCGGCGTTTTCGTCAGCCCCGGCCGCACAGGAGGGTCTGCTTCCTGAATTGCGGCGTCACTTCTCTGCTCCTTACTACCTTAGCTTCTATCGCGACGTCGCTAAGATTGGCTTAGATCCGCTGGAACATTACCTTTCTCATGGCTGGCGCGAGGACAGGAATCCTTCGCCAACGTTCGACACGCCCTACTACTTGAGAAAGCACCCGGAGCTTAGGCAGCAAAATACCGACCCGCTTACTCATTTTCTCGTCAGCGGCGGCGCCGCGGCCTTCGATAGTGCCCCCGACCATCGCATTGTGCTCGATCCGGCCAAGAGCGCCAAGGACTTGCCTCACTGGTCGGATGCTCGTGTGAGGATCGGCGTTCACGCCCATGTGTTCTACCCTGAATTGATCGGAGAGCTCTATATCGCGCTGGCCCAATTGCCGCCGCATGCGATGGTGCGCTTCACCGCGGTCACAGAAGGCGATCGCCGCTACGTCGAAAATTGGATAAAGGCGAAAAGCCCGCGTTGGCGCTTCGAGATCGTTCTTGTCCCGCGCATCGGGCAAGACCTCGCCCCCTTTTTTTGCGGTTGCGTCGATCTATGGCGCTCCACCGACTTGATGCTCCACATCCACACCAAGCGCAGCCTGCACACCGACTTCGGCGACGCGTGGCGCCGCTATCTGCTTGACCAATGCCTCGGATCGCCAGCGTTGTTGGATCGAATATTCGATGTGTTTGCAAACGAACCGCGCGTTGCCCTAGTCTATCCGGAAAATTATCGCGAGATTAAGAAATTCGCAGGGCTTAACGGCAACGAAAGTAGGCTGCACGCCCTTTGCGAAGCGTTGGGCAATGGCGGCTTTGACGTCAATTCGCTCGACGACTTTCCGGCGGGCTCTATGGCGTGGTTCCGTTCAAGCGCTTACGCCGATCTGGTCGACTACCTCAATTCCTTTGACGCCTTCGGCCGCGACGAAGAAGTTGAAGGGACGATGGCGCATGTCGTCGAGCGAGCGCTTTCCGTGGTGCCTTTGGCTGCGGGCCTGGAAGTGCGCAGCTTTTCGACGCCTCGGCGCGTAGCGCTCGACTACAGCCCGGAAGCTCGCTCCTATCCAGTCTACTTTGAACCTCACGCCGAACGATGGGAGCGGGATACCCCGCGTATTGCCAACAACGAGACGAACGCGCTCGCCCCTCGCGCGATGGCGTATAATCGGGACAGTTTGAATATCCATTGGGTTATTCCTTCTTTCGGACCCGGCGCCGGCGGGCACATGACAATCTTCCGGTTTGTTGAGTTTTTCGAGCGTTTTGGTCACAGGCAGACGATTTGGATTCAATTGGCGCTCAACTACCGCGCGCCGGCTGATGCCCTTAAGGTCATCCGGGAGCATTATCGCCCGCTTGGCGAACGCGTGTTCGTCCGCTTCCTTCCGAACGACGTGAGACAATTGTCCGGCGACGTGCTCATCGCGACTGACGCCTGGAGCGCGTATCCAGTCGCTGCTGCGGGCAACTTCAAGGAGCGCTTCTACTTCATCCAAGACAACGAGTTCATTGTTTCATCCGGCTGGGGCTAATCAGCTCGTTGTTGAGCGCACCTACAGCTTTGGTTTCGCCGCGCTGTGCGCCGGGCCCTGGCTGCTTGAAATGGCCACAGCGCATGGCATGTGGGCTCGTCAGTGGAACTTGGCTGTGGATCGGGAATACTATTTCCCATCGACGCAGCCCACCGCGGGTCACGCCGCTGACGTCCCGCAGATCGCATTTTATTCTCGCACCAACACTGCGCGGCGCGCAAACGATCTCGGGTTGGCGGCGTTCGAACGGCTCGCCCAAATGGGCCATCGTTTCCACGTCCACCTATTCGGGGGGGGCGATAAGCCGCCATCAAAAGGCTATACTTGGACCGACCATGGAATCCTGGCGCCGCATCAACTTGGCGAGCTTTTTCGCGCCTGCGACGTCGGCGTCGTGTTTTCGACCACAAACTATTCGCTAATCCCGCTTGAAATGATGGCTTGCGGCCTTCCGGTCGTCGAACTCGACGTTAACAGCGTGCGCACCGTGTTCACGTCCTCCGAACTGATGATGGCCGAGCCGACGCCCCCTGGGGTGGCGAACGCAATCGCCAAGTTGCTGGACTCTGCTCCGTTGCGGGAAAAGTTCCGAGCGAGCGGCTTGGCCAAGACAGCTCAAGAGGATTGGGAAAAAAGCGCTCGCGCGGCGGAAACAGCGATATACGATCGCTTGAAAGAGAAAGGCGCCACACCGATCGTGCCAAGCGAGTTGTGCGCGCCACATTTAGCCAAGTGTCGCAAGGCTTCGGTCTTCATCCCGGTCAATAATGGCGGAGCGTTTTTCGAGCAGGTGATTGACCGGGTCCTGGCGCAAAAGACCGATTTCGACTTCGATTTCCTCGTCGCGGATAGCGGATCGACAGACAGGACCGTCGATCTGTTGAAGCGAAAGGCGGCGACGCATCCAAATTTCCGTTTCATCCAGACGCCACCGGACGAGTTTCAGCATGGCCGCCAACGAAACATTGGCGTGCAGAGTACGGACGGTGAGATCGTTGCTTTTACGACCTCCGACGCACTTCCGTTCGACAATCTATGGCTTGCCCAGTTGGTATCAGGGTTCAAGCGGGGCTCTCGGGTTGCGGGCGTCATAGGGCGACATCTTCCCCACCCCTCTCATGGGCCATTCCTCGCTCGCGACCTAAAGAATATGTTCGACACCTTCCGAAACCTTTCAGATGTTTACTCCTTCGACCGGCCGCTTGCGTCGCACATTTATCCAGGGGGCCAGGAATGGCAGTCGATCTGCCAGTTCTATTCTGACAATAATTCGGCGATGTCCCGTAACGTATGGAAGATCCTTCCCTATCCTGAAATAAATTGGGGCGAGGACATGGTTTGGGCGTGGGAGGCTCTTAAGCTTGGCTTCGAAAAAGTTTACGTCGACGAGGCAGTCGTCTATCATTCTCATGAATATGATTTCACAAAAGCCGAAGCATGGTATTTCGTCGAAGGCAAATTCTGGAAGGATTATTTCGGGTTTGACCTCGTGGGCGAACTAGACTTGGAGCTAGCGGGTTGGAATGCGCGGGATCAGGTCTATGCCATCCAAAACAAGGTGCCCGGCCCGCAATTGGCCCGCCAATTGAAGCTAAACGCGGCGTGCCTTCGCGGCCGTCGGGGCGGCGCCAAAAGCGCGGCCAGCAGCCGTGCGGCTGCTGACACGTCCCTTGGGTCGCAAGATCGCGATGCGACTTAGCCCTTGTTTCTACTCAAAAGCCTTTTCCCCATCGCGGTTTTTGTCGCCACGACATTCTTCAGCGGGGGCACGAAATTCCACTGAGAGATAGGGCCGCCATGATGAAAATGGTCCCCGACAGCGCCGTTGTACTCGAGAAAATACGGGCACTTGTTTCCGGAGTTCCGCATGCGGGAGTCCACGGCATTAATTGAAGCTGAGGCCGTTCGATGACGACTGCAGAGGTTCCTGTCTTCATACTTGCCGGCGGCTTAGGCACCCGGCTGAAGGAGCAGACCGAGTTCCGGCCAAAGCCAATGATCGAGGTGGGGAACCGCCCGATCCTGTGGCACATCATCCGGAGCTACTCTCACTACGGCTTCAAAAAATTCGTGATCTGCGCAGGGTTCAAGTCTGAAGTCATCAAGGACTATTTCTTGAACTACAGCTCGATGAATTCGGATTTCACGGTCAATTTGGCCAACGGCGCCGTCGCCTATCACGGCGTTCATCACGAAGAGAATTGCGAAGTGACCGTCGCCTACACCGGCGAGCTGACAATGACGGGAGGCCGCGTCAGCCGTGCGGCGCGCAAGTACCTCGGCAACGCCGAGCATTTCGCGGTGACTTATGGAGACGGCCTGACCGACGCCGACATTGGCGCCGAATTCGATTTCCATCGCAAGCATGCGAAGCTCGGCACGGTCCTCGCCATCAACCCGCCGTCGCGGTTCGGCGAATTGCGGACCCAGGGCGACTCGATCGTCGACTTTGCTGAGAAGCCAAATCTTTCGGACTCCTGGATCAACGGCGGCTACTTCTTTTTCCGCCGGGACTTTTTGACGAAATACCTGCCGCAGGACGACGCGCTCACGCTCGAAAAGCAACCGCTTACGAAGCTGTCGCAGGACGGCGAACTGCAAATTTATCGGCACAACGGCTTCTGGGCGTGCATGGACACCCAGCGCGACAAAGAAATGCTGGACGACCTGTGGCGGAATGAAAAGGCCCCGTGGGCCGTCCCGCGCGGCTCCTCCTCTGCGGGGATGCAACGATAAATGTCGACAAGCAATGTCGTGCTGCGGAATGACCTAGCCTACATTCACGCGCGCATCTCAAAGTTCAATCGCTTTGATGGCTCCATTGTCGTGGTGACCGGCTGCGCCGGCTTCCTCGGCTATCTCTTCATGCAATATCTCGTGCAATACGCGTCCGAGCTCGGCATCAAGCGAGTCATCGGGCTCGACACGTTTTTGCTCGGCAAGCCCGCCTGGCTTGGCTCCCTCGCCGAGGCCAATCCTGGCATTTTGGACTTGCGCCAGTTCGACATCTCGAAAGACCGCGTTGAGGACATCGAAGGCGCGCGCGAGGCGCGCTTCGTCATCCATGGCGCCTCGATCGCCTCGCCGACGTTCTACCGGATGTATCCGCTGGAGACGATCGACGCGAACATCTGGGGCCTGCGCCGGCTGCTCGATTTTTACGCCGGCAGCCAAACGCTGGAAGGCTTCCTGTTCTTCTCCTCGAGCGAGATCTACGGCGATCCTGATCCGGGTTCGATCCCGACAAACGAGGACTATCGCGGCAACGTCGCCTGCGTCGGCCCGCGCGCGTGCTACGACGAATCCAAGCGGTTCGGCGAAACGCTGTGTTACGTCTTCAACAAGACCAAGGCGATGCCGATCACGGTCGCGCGCCCGTTCAACAACTACGGCCCGGGCATGCGGCTCGAAGACAAACGCCTGCCCGCCGACTTCGCCAAATGCGTGATCGAAAACCGTGACATCGTCATCCTGTCGGACGGCTCGCCGACGCGGACGTTTTGCTATGTGGCAGACGCCATCACAGGCTATCTGCTGTGCCTGCTGCACGGCAAGTTCGACAGCTTCAACATCGGCATTGAAAAGCCCGAAATCATGGTGCGCGACCTCGCGCGCATCTATTCCGAGGCGGGCGCGGAACTATTCGGCTACCGAGGTTCCGTGATTTACGAGCGCAGCGGCGACGCAGAATATCTGCAAGACAATCCAAACCGTCGATGTCCTGTTATCGCCAAGGCCCGTCAGTCGCTGGGCTATGAGCCCACGATCCTGGTCGAGGAGGGTGTGCGCCGTTACATGACCTTCCTGAAACACGAAGGGCTGAGGCCGTAATGCAGATCGCAATCGTAGGCACGGGCTACGTCGGGCTGGTTTCCGGAGTGTGCCTGGCGGCCAAGGGCCATGCCGTCACCTGCGTCGACATCAACCCCAACATCGTGAAGCAACTGAACGACGGCCAGCCGCATATTTATGAGCGCGGCCTGCCGGAGCTGCTGGCGAGCGTGCGCGCCCAAGGGCTGTTCAAGGTCACGGCCAGCCTGAACGAAGCGCTCGACGCCTGCGACCTCGTGATGGTCGCCGTCGGCACGCCGTCGGAAAATGGCGTGATCGACCTGCGCTACGTCACTGAGGTCGCGCGCCAGATCGGCGACTATATCAAGCAGCCACGAGCGGCATCTCTCTGTCGTCGTCAAGAGCACCGTGGTGCCCGGCACGACGGACACCGTCGTGCGCGGCGCCATCGAGGAGGCGTCGGGCAAGAAATTCCCGGCCTTCGGCCTCGGCATGAACCCCGAATTCCTCGGGAAGGCGAAGCGATCGCCGACTTCATGGGGCCGGACCGCGTCGTGATGGGCTTTGAAGACCCGGCGACGCGCGAACGTCTGGAGACGCTCTATGCGCCGTGGAGCGTGGAAAAGCTGTTCGTCAACACGCGGACGGCCGAGTTAATCAAATACGCCAACAACGCGCTCCTGGCGACGCAGATCTCGGCGATCAACGAGATCGCCAATCTCGCGGCCTCGCTCGGCGGCATCGACGTCATGGACGTCGTGCAGGGCGTCCATCTCGACAAGCGATGGAGCCCGGTGCTGGCCGACGGCGGCCGCGTCTCGCCGCAGATCCTGACCTATCTGGTGCCGGGCTGCGGGTTTGGCGGCAGCTGCTTTCCTAAGGACGTTCAAGCCATCCGTTCCCTCGGCCAGCATCACGGTTTGCCGATGCCGATGATGAACGCGGTGCTTGATATCAACGAGTCCCAACCAGACGAAGTGCTGCGGATCATCGAACGCGATCTGCCCGACGTGCGCGGGAAAAATGTTCTGGTGTTGGGCCTGGCGTTCAAGCCGGAGACCGACGACGTCCGGGAGTCGGCCTCGTTGAAGATCGTCGGCGGATTTGTCAGCCGCGGCGCCAACGTGACCGCGCACGATCCGATCGCCAGCGAGAATTTCAAAAAAGCGATGGGCCCCGCAGGGGCGAAGGTGCGGTTTGTCGACGATTGGAAGCACGAGGTCGAGGCCGCGGACGTCGTCATCGTCGCGACGAAATGGCGGCACTACGAAACGCTTCCGGACGCGGACCTCAGCGGCAAGATCGTCTTTGACGCGCGCCGGATGTTCGCGCCGGGCGCGATCGCTGGAGGTCTCTACCGTTCGATCGGCCGCCGGCTGACCCAGCCGGCTGGAGCGGCCTGATGAACTATCAGGAAACTAGCGTCCCCGGGTGTTACATCGTCTCCTTGCAGCAGAGGGGCGACGAGCGCGGTTTCTTCTCGCGTCTGTTCTGCGCCAAGGAATTCGCCGAGCACGGGCTTGAGGGTTCGATTGCGCAGATTAACAACTCGGTGAGCACGTTTGCGGGAACGCTGCGGGGAATGCACTATCAGGTCGCGCCCGCAGGCGAGGTCAAGCTGGTGCGCTGCATCCGTGGCGCCATTTTCGACGTGGTGCTCGACCTGCGCAAAGACTCCCCGACGTTCGGGCGTTGGCACGCCGAGACCCTGACGGCGAGCAACCGGCTGATGATGTATGTGCCCAAAGGCTGCGCCCACGGGTTCTTGACGCTCGAGGACGACACCGAGATTCTCTATCCCGTGACGGCGCCTTACGTCGGCTCGGCCGAACGGATCGTGCGCTGGAACGATGCGAAGTTCGGCATCCGCTGGCCGCGCGAGCCTGCCGTGTTGTCGGACAAGGATCGCGACGCTCCGAGCTACGATCCCGACAAGCACGCGTCCGGTTACTGAGATGCGCATTCTTCTGACGGGCGCCAGCTCCTTCACCGGTTCGTGGTTTGCATCCGTGCTCGCCAAAGCCGGCCATCAGGTGACTGCGACGTTCCGCGGTTCCATGGACAGCTATCAGGGCATACGGCGCGCCCGCGTCGAAGGAATCGTCGGACAGATCGAACCGGTTTGGGGCTTGGAGTTCGGCGACGAGCGCTTTCTCGACCTTGTGCGCACGCGAGACTTCGATCTCCTCTCTCACCACGCAGCGGAGATGACGGACTATCGGAGCTGGGATTTCGAGCCGCTCGAAGCGAGCCGCATGAACACGCGCAACGCGCGCGTCGTTCTCAAAGCTCTTGCCGAACGTGGATGCGTTCGAACGATCGTCACCGGCAGCGTGTTTGAGCCGTTTGAGGGCATTGGCGACAAAGCAATGCGCGCCTTCAGCCCCTACGGGCTTTCGAAGCACATTTCCTTTGAGATCTTCCGCCTTGAGGCCGAGCGCCTGAAGGTGCGCTGCGACAAGTTCGTCATTCCCAACCCATTCGGTCCACTCGAAGAGGGACGCTTCACGACGTATCTTGCGAAGGAATGGCTCGGCGGCCGCGCGCCGACGGTTGCGACGCCGGCCTACATCCGCGACAACATTCACGTGTCGCTGCTGGCCCGACGCTATCGCACCTTTTGCGAGGCTCCGTCGACCGGCGCCGGAACCGACCGCGCCACGCCCAGCGGCTTCATCGAGAGCCAGGGCAGCTTCGCGCGCCGCTTTGCTGCTGAGATGGCGCCCCGCCTCGGCCGGCCGTGCCAGGTCAACCTTGCGAACCAAAAAGAGTTTCCCGAGCCGATGATCCGGACGAACGAAACCTTGGCTGCGTTTGAGGACGTCGATTGGTCCGAGAGTGCTGCGTGGGACGAGCTGGGATCATTCTATTTGCGCCACCTCGTCTAGGCCCACTTTTTAGTGCCTTGGTGGCCCAAGCGAGTTGCAAACCACCGCTTCGCTTCATCGCTAACCGCAGTGAACAAACTGACGAGAATTCCTTCCGGGTCGCCGGACTAGGTTGCTTTGTTGCCCCAAGGCATCGCCTTCGGTTCCGGCATAACGCGACGCCTTAATGAGAGTTTTGCACTAGCCTTCTGCGCCTCGAACCGAAGTTTGTGATCTGACGGCATTGGATATACGGCTATATTCAGAATGAAGGCGCAAACTATTCCTAAGTATTGTAATGTCTAGCTCGTCATTGAGATCGTGTGAATTAAACAGTTCAGCTGTGTGCCTTGTGTATTTATCTTTGGCATCGGGTCGGCGGTTAGCATTCCCTCGCGACTTCTTGACGTCATATTCTTGGCGAGACTTGGTAAAGTAGTGGTTCACCTGTGCGTGGGACCAATCGACGATCTTTGAAATTCCCTGCCTCGCAGCAACGTATCGATTGCCAGACCCTGTATAGAAGGTACCGTCTTTCATTTCTGGCTCATGTATATGCATGCTTACGATATTGCCGGGCCTTACAAGGCTTTTTATGTGGTAATTGGCTTTGTCAGAGGCAAGAGAAGCTTGCTGAAAGCGCTCGACAACCAACCCCTCCTTGAAGGTCGTCTGACCTGACGAGCCAAAGACACGCCAGTTCACTCCAACCGCGACCGCATCCTGAGGAAAATCTGCGATATATTCAGAAACACCTGGGTGAGAGTGAATATTGAGGAATTCGTCGGCGTCGAGAAACATGATCCAGTCTGATTTGCATTTTGCGGCGCCGTCGGCATAAGCCGTGAGCTGCGGCGAGCTATTTGTACTCGGCCACGCAACGAACTCGTCGATGACTTTTTCCCGCGCAAGCGCTTCCAACAACTGCGGCGTGCCGTCCGAACTGTCGTTCTCGTAGATGACAATGCGGTCGAAGCCGAGCAGCCTATGGTAAGCGACCCATTCCACTATGTAAGGCTCTTCGTTCTTCATTATGGCACATAGCGTGGTGCTCATCGATTATCGAACTCGTATCAAGAATCGGAAGTTTTAGGCCTTTATCTTGGCCGCCCTATTCGGTCAAACTTATTAGTAGATGCGAGAAGATTTTCATGGTGATATTTCACGGGTGAGTAGATTCCTAGAGCTACCAAATGGAACTCGCGTTTTAAAGCTTTACACTCTTGGGAACCCTTGCGCCTGACTGAGCGTCTCGACGACGTCATAGTCCGGCTCATAGCGTGACCCGAAACTCATGAACCGGTGCGCACGCGCTTCATGAGGAGCCACGCGGCGGCTAGAAATATGAACGCCAGCGCGGTTGATGCTTGGCGCTCGTAGTCCTTCGCGAGGCGGCGGCTCGTATCCCTCCGTCCCTCCCGTCTGGCTCGTCTTGATCGACTGGCTGTCGATGACCGGGGCTCGCGGAGGCTCCGCGCCCCTCCCGCTCGCGGTCGAGCATCACGGGCAGATGGTTGATCCGCTCGAACGGGCCGGCGTCCCGCCACGCATAGAAGTTGCGTTGGACGGTGCTGTAGGGTGGGAAGGCATCCGGCGAAGCCCGCCACTGACAGCCGGTGCGCAACAGGTAAAGCACCGCTTCGAGCAACCCGCGCACCGCCCACTTCCGCGGTCGCCCGGTTCGAAGCGGCGACAGGCAGGAGCGGAGCGATCAGCGCCCACGCCTCATGGATGGCAAGGGGCTGACGACAAGGCGAAACGGGCGTAACTTTCCCGCGAACGACGGTGTTGGGCATCTGGAGGCTCCCGGCAAGGAATCACAAGTCTGAATTCGGCTTCGCCGTTCGCCTTTAAGTCACTCTCTAACAATCTAACTTAGCCAAGTATACAACGCCGTGCTCGCGCGCACGGTCTTGCCTCAGCGGAATAGTAGTGATAATTCTTCAAATTGTCTTAACGGTACGCGTGTATCTTGTGACTTTAAGTAAGCCAAAAGAATATTTGTCGATGTATCCGGAGTATGGAATGGTCGATGTGTTGTATGAGGACGACGAATTAATCGTTCGCGGCGTCAAATCTGACTCAGATTTTGTTTTGATAACTTTTGGCGATAAATATACGCTCGCAAATACGGGGAAATTCTTCGCTGAAGATGCCGCAAGCAAACTGAAATTCACGGCAGTTGGATTCACGGCGAAACGGCCAAATTGGTATCCCGCCAGCCACACGCTGAACGCTGTTGATGCGGTTCTGCCGTGGCTGCCGCAAGGTCTTCGTCGAGTGTTGTATGGGGGGTCGATGGGGGGATACGCCGCCGTCCGTTACAGTGCTTCTTTGGGGGCGGACTTGGTGATTTCCCAATGTCCACAGTGGTCAATCGATCCGGAAGAATGCGCGCCGACTGACCCGGGATGGGGAGGACATTTCCACTCTGCTCTAAAAGGCATGGGGATAAAGAGTGAGCATGTTTCTGGTAAAGTGTATGTGTTTTATGACCCCTATGACTCCAGGGACAGATTTCACTTTGATAAAATTCGCAGCGCATACGAGAAGACAAGGAGTTTGAAGGTCCCATTTGTTGGTCATCATGTAACGACTATTTTTGCCGGGACGCAAAATCTCGCGGACGTGCTCGTTGCGTGTCTCAAGGATGATTCGGTCGCTCTGTCTATGCTTGCTCGGCGTGTTCGCAGGAAACATGCTCTTTATCACATCAATGTCTTGAGGCGAGCAGCGCGCCGGTGGCCATTGAGGACCTTAGAGTTCTTGACGGATGGAAGAGTAAATCTGCCTGCGAATCCGCGTTTTGAGGAAGAGATCCTTACCCTTGCTAGGCATTGCGAGAGAACTGGATCGATCTTTGAAGCAATGACGGCTCTCGAACTGACGATGAAGCACTCAGGCCGGGCGTCGAACTACCTTTCATATTTGGGAACATTTTCCGCGATAGACAAAAAATCAATATATGCGGTTACAGTCCACAATACAGTCTTAGTATTTTCCGTGCTCAACCAGAAAGTGACGCACGAGTCACTGGGGCGTGTTGCAAATAATCCGTTTTACATACCTCTCAGCTTCGAAATAAGAAAGAACGTTCTCAGGATATCTACAAATTTTCCAAACTTTCAAATCTTGCTTGGAGTCAACAAGTACAAAGAGTTGACTGTTGACGATTGGGAAGTCGAAGAGCCAATCCACGTCGAGATGATCAAGGAAGGGCAAGTTTCCTTATCATATCGGTCTCTGTATCTGTGTGCGAGTCGGGATGGCGCAGCTACTTTCTCGCGCACGGAATGCAAAGCGTGGGAGCAGTTCACACTCACTTTGTCACCACCGCGGTAGCAATTGTGCAGCCCACTCCCGCGACGCAGGATGTGCCCACAGACCGCTGGAACGGGGGAGCCATGGCGCCCGTCTCGACTATCAAAAACGTCAAGTGATTGAATTTCGAATCGGGCTGCCAGGCCCCGCCATGACCGCGGCCGAGAATCGCTCCCTTTGCGAACGGGCATGATTCAACGTCTCATTGCGCGCACGATCGGCAACATCACCTCGATGCTGTCGGCGAGATCGAGCGTGATGAGCGATTGCGTCTGATCGGTCGGCAACGCCGGCAGCCGCCGCACCAATATCCGATCGCCGGGCATTCTCGCGCTCAACGCTTCGCAAAGCTGCTCGCCAACACGTTTCGCCTTGATATAGGCGCCAAATCCGTCCGGCGTTTGCTCCACGAAAACCGACGAGGGATAGAAGATTGACAGAGGTGGGTGCTCTTGCTCGGCGATGCGTCCGCACAGCTGCGCGAACCCGTCGACAAAGACCGCCTCATACGTTCTCGCTAACGTCACGTCGTTATCCGACGCCCCTTTCACGATCGGCGGCGACGCCATGTAGTAGATCTGATGAAAGTCGAATGCGCCTGTGAAGGAGGCGCCATCGGGCGGAAACTCAAGACGCCGGACGCTGCCGCGACCGCCTGCTGCCTTTATCTCGTCCAAGACGCGTAAAGCGTCGTCCCGCCCTACCCTATAGGTCAATTCGACGTCGGCGCCGCCAGCCGCCAGCAGCTTGCCCGCAAGTTCCCCAAGCCCACGCGAGCCGCCGATGACAAGCGACCGGATGCCGGCGAATTCACCAGGCCGGACAGCGTTCGAAACCGCCGCCATCGTGGGCTGCGTCACTGGCTCGGGCGCGTCATGAGCATCGAACGATCCCGTCCATCCCGCGCCCTCCACCGCGCAACGCACCATGCGAAAACGCGTGTCGATATGCGCGACTTGGAACGAGAGACGCTGCGCGCCCTCGGTTCCTTCCGTCGCCGTCACGTTCAGCGAGCGGTAGATCGACCATCTCCCCGGGCACGCCATGCCGACGACGTAGGAGGTCGCTGCGAGCCCCTGCAGCCGCTCGCCGCCGAGATTGCGCGCCGCGTTCGGAAACGCCGCCACAAGGCCGCCTTTTGGCCGGAGTTGCACGGCAGCGCCGGCGCCGACCTCGTCGAAGGCGTGCTCAAGCGGGTCTTCGACAAACGGAAGCGGTGCGCAATCGAGTTTGCGCTGCGCCTCCTGGCGCTCTCCAAAGGCAATCAAAACAACGGCCGCCGCGCGGCCATCCCGCAGAATATCGATCCGTGCGGCGCGGTCGTCACGAGAGATGAGCCAGGCCTGCAAGGCGCCGTCGACCGGCATCATGAATTCGAAGCGCACTTTCAGGCCGCGTATCGAACCGGGCCCGGAAACTTGCGAAAAGAATCCCTCGATCGCCCAAAGCACGGCGTGAATCCCGTGGACCACAGGCTCTTTTGCAAGGCTCCTGCGCGCAGCCAGCGGATCCAGATGAACCGGATTGCGATCGCCGGAGAGTTCCGCGAACCTCAGCTGATCGTCTATCGAAAACGTCTTTTCGACGAGCAAGCGCGCCAGCTGCGTCGAATTCGGGGCCGCGTTCACGTCGGCGATTTTCCCCGGACCGCTACGATTGCGACGAGGTCGCCAAGCTTGGTGAGCTTGTCGAGCTCTGACGAGGAAAACTTCATGGCGAACTTTTCTTCCGTCGCCATGATGATTTCAATGTTCTTGAACGAGTCCCCACCCTTCAACGTCCTTGGCGGAAAGGCCGGCGTGAAGGTGGATATCGTCGCGAAGAAACACATCCGCGAATATGTCGGTTAGTCCTTCGTACACTTTCGCCTCATGCATCGCTTCGCTCTTCCCGCATCCGCATCGGCACTTTGATCGGCGCGAACGCGCCGAGCGCCAAATCGCTCATGGCACCTTCGGCCGATTCCGACCGCACTGTGAAGCCAAGGCGTTGGAAATGGTCGCGCACCATTCCATTCTTCTTGGTCGGCCGATAGAGCCCGCGAAGCCGCTCAGCGCCCATCGCACGCGCCGCGTCCGCCACAACATTCAGCGTCGCTTCCTCGACGCGGCGTCCCAGAACGCGGCAGCTCATCAACCACGTGTCCAGTTCCAGAGTTTTGTCCGAATCCAGAATCCCGATAATCACGGCAATCAGCCCATTGTCCCCAAATTTGTCGAGTAGGCGCAACTGAAGGCAAAGCCGTTGCGCGTCTGAACTGAACGTGCGCACCTCGTCTTCAGAATACCTTCGCGTCGTCAGATTGAATTGGTTCGTCTTATTGATGAGTTGCGCCACACGAGTGATGTTGCGCGCGTCCACGCGCCCCCAAACGAGGTCCATGTCCAACTCTTCGAGATAACGTTCGAGGTCGAGCGGATCTTTCGGCTCATCCTCGCGCGCGCGCTGCCTGGCGCTGTAACGATCGCCGCGCGCCAGATCCTCCGACGTAAGCGAGACGGCTTCAAA
Source organism: uncultured Pseudomonadota bacterium (assembly GCA_963730695.1). Taxonomy (GTDB): domain Bacteria; phylum Pseudomonadota; class Alphaproteobacteria; order Rhizobiales; family Beijerinckiaceae; genus Roseiarcus. The sequence continues at coordinate 41,269 of CAVSSV010000019.1, read as the reverse complement.
GGCGCCGCTGTCGGCCAGACATCGCGGGTAAGACTGGGGATCGGCCGAAAGTTCGGGAACGGCGACCATCGGCAGCTGCCGCCGCACCCAGGCCCGCTCGACCGGATTGTCGTCGACGAACGCGAGCGCATCGAGGCCGATGGCGAGTTCCCCAGCAATCCTGCGCAGGTTGGTCGCCTTGTCGTCCCAATTGGCGACGAAGCAGGCGAAGTCAGTTTCCTTCAGCCTCATCTCGGGATTGTTCGTGAAGGGACGGCGCGCGACGGCGTCATCGTTTTTGGAGCAGACCGCAAGGATGACGCCGCGCCGGCGAAGGTCGATGAGATAGTCCTGCATCGCGACGAAGGCTTCGCCAAGCGCGCTGCCTTGACCGACGACGATGCCGCCTTCCCCATCATCGCCGATGACGCCGCCCCACAAGGTGTTGTCCAGATCGACCACGCAACATTTCGCCGACAGGCCTTGTTGCGCCCCAAGCACGCGGCCGACCATCTCTCCGTACATCGGCGCCGCGGTCGGCGTGATTTCCTGCTTCGACAAATTCCAGAGCGGGCCGCTGTGCCAGGCGTCCAGACCATCCTCCTGCACGCGCGCGTCGATAGGGATGAGCGTCGCTGTACCGGTCGCGCTGGTGAGTTCGCGAAGCCTTGCGTTGAGCAAACGCAGGGCGTTCTGATGAGAGGCGGGATTGCGATGTTCATTGGCGCCGAATGTCGAGGGAAACACTGGCATGAGCGTCTGCTGATAGATCTCGCATCCGAACCGCGCGCGCGCGGTCGTCCACAGCTGCGCGAGGTCGTTTGAAACGCGATCGACGAAGCCCACGAGGTCATCGAGGGTTTTGCAGTCGCGGACGCCTTGCGTGAGATGGCGCGCATCGAGCGCAAACAGGATCGCGGTGGGGCGAAAACGCTCGAGAAAGGAATGAGCGCCGACAAGGTCTTGTCTATAGAGGCCAAAGCCCCCGGACTCGACGCTCAACCAAATACCACGCCGAAGCGCCGCGACTTCGAAGGCTTTCGTGCAGATGATCGGCCGTCGCCGTGGAGAGCACGGCAAGCCGCTCTGTCTTGGTCGTCACGCCGGGCGGAGCGGTCACGAACTTGTCGCGGACGATTGTGCCGAGCATGTTGGTTTGGACAAAGCTCAGCGGCGCGCGCGCGAGCGCGACGGCCTCCTCCCAGGACGCTTCGCTCGGCGGCGAAGCTGCAAGCGCCTTTACGCGTGCGCGCCAATCTTCAGGGACGGGTGGCAGCCAGTAAAGTTCTGGGCTCCTATCCATTCCCCGTCTCCGAACCCAAGGCGAGCCGCGCGCCCTTGCTGCGGATAGCGAAAATCGAAACGCACGATTCGAGCGGACTGGGAGTCGCCTCATGCGCCAGTTGCAGACTGTCGAATCCAAGCACGTTCAAAACATCCAAAATGGAGTCTTTTCGACATCCACTGCGGGGCGTCGTAAATGCCGCCGCTAAAATCGGGATTCCGATGCGCGCCCGCATAATGCCTGGGATACAAGGTCGCGGAAATGCCCATAAAAGGCACCGCGCGGGCATGGGAGCGAAAGTGTGCCGCGGCGGGGTCGTCCGATTTCGCTGCGCTGAGATCGACAAAGCTGGTCCAGAGGTAGAGGCGATCTGTTTTCGCCGCGGCCGCCTTCAGAAATCGCAAGGGATCAGGCATGTGGTAGAGCACGCCGCAGGCGACGATGAAGTCGAAACGCCCGGGGGTCTGCTCAAGATACTGAACGCAATCGCCGAGCAGGAATCGGGCGTTGGGCAGCCCGACGATTTCCTTCGTGACAAGACACTTCAGAAACGCCCGCTTGTTGGCTTCGACCGCGGTCACTTTGGCGCCGCGACGATCCAGGAGGTAAGTGTGTGCGCCCTCCAGCGGTCCGATTTCAAGAACGTCGGCGCCTCCCATCGCGCCGTAACGCTCGATCGCCCAGCCGATCCGCTCGTCATCGAAACCGACGCGGCCTCCCGCGGTCAGGCCAAATTCGTCGGGAAATTTGCTGTTCCACCCCGGGATCGCATCGATGCTGTTTTGCGCGGAAGGGGCGCGCGACTTGTAGCCTTCGAAAGGGCTGGGCGTCGTGGCGTCCGGCGCCGCAGGGGCGCGCGGCGCTCGTTGTTTCCAGAAGCTAGCCATCGTTAGAGTTTCGGCTCCAAGACGTCCTGAGAATGCCCGACTCATCGATTGGCCGCCGCGTTATCCCAATATACTTCGCTGTCGTCGCTGTCCCCGATCTTTCACTTTTGATCTTGCACTTTTGCCAAGCCCGTTGTCGCTCCGCAGATGCGCCTGGAAACAACGTCAACAGCCGTTGAGGGGAAGGCTCACAATATACATTGGCGTAGAGGCATTGTATAGGCGGGGCCACTTTTCTAGCGGCGCTTCGCCCTCCCCCAGCGTCGGCGGCGCCAAACTCTACTTCGAGCTCCTGACATGAAAATCGCAATGATCGGCACCGGCTATGTCGGGCTTGTCTCCGGCACGTGCTTTGCGGCGCTGGGCCACGAAGTGGTGTGCGTCGACACCGACGCTGGCAAGATCGGGGCGCTGAACGCCGGCCGCATTCCCTTCTATGAGCCGGGCCTGGCCGAACTCGTGGCCAAATCGCGTCGTGAGGGGCGGCTGTCGTTCGCTGGCGACTTGAAAGCCGCGCTCAAAGGGATCGATGCGGTGTTCATCTGCGTCGGCACGCCGGGACGCCCCGAGGACGGCACGGCGGACTTGCGGTTTGTCGACGCCGCCGCGGCGGCGGTCGGCGCGGCGCTGGAAGGCTTTGCGGTCGTCATCGTCAAATCGACCGCGCCGATCGGCACCTGTGACGCCGTGGAGAAAATCATCGGCGGAGCGGCCGGGGGCCGGCCCTTTGCGGTGGCCTCCAACCCAGAATTCCTGCGCGAGGGCGCGGCGATCAGCGACTTCATGAAGCCCGACCGCATCGTCGTCGGCGTCGAGGACGAGCGCGCCAAAGCGACGATGGCGGCGATCTACGAGCCGCTGACGGACGCCGGCGCGCCGATCCTGTTCATGCGCCGCCGCTCGGCGGAACTGACCAAATACGCCGCCAACGTCTTTCTGGCGATGAAGGTGACCTTCATCAACGAGATCGCGGATCTCTGCGAAGCGGTCGGCGGCGAGATCGCCGACGTCGCCGACGGCATCGGTCGCGACCCGCGCATCGGCCGCCGTTTCCTCAACGCAGGCCCAGGCTTTGGCGGCTCGTGCTTTCCGAAGGACACGGTGGCCTTGACCCGCATCGCCACGCAGGCGCGCTCGCCAATGCGGCTGGTGGAGACGCTCGTCGACGTGAACGCCAAGCGCAAGGTCGCGATGGCGGAAAAGGTGGTCAAGGCATGCGGCGGCGACGTCTCCGGCAAGACCATCGGCGTGCTCGGCCTGACCTACAAGCCGCACACCGACGACATGCGCGACGCGCCGAGCCTGACGATCGTGCCGGCGCTGCAGCAGAAGGGCGCCAAGCTCATCGGCTATGACCCCGAGGGCATGGCGAACGCCGCGCCGCTGTTGCCTGGCTTGACGATGGCGAAGAGCGCCGAAGCTTGCTTTGACGGCGTGGACGCGGTCGTCGTCGTCACGGAGTGGGAAGCGTTTGGCGCGCTCGATTTCGCCGGGCTGAAGGCCAAGATGAAAGCGCATGTGATCGTCGACTTGCGCAACGCGCTCGATCACGCCGCGTTGAAGAGCCTGGGCTTTCGCGTCAGCGCGATTGGCAAGGGCGCATAAGTTTTGACCCCAGATTGATCTTTCGAAGCTGCCCAAGGGGACCGTTCCTGCCGGCAACAGAGCGTAGCACGATCACTTCTCCAGCAAGCGGCCGCGAAATATGCGCTCAAACGCCAAGCCCCCGAAAACGGAGACAAGGCCCCATGTCAGGAGATAGGTCTTGTCCAAAGTCTCTGAGCCGTAGCCGGGATAATAGGCTGACCGCATCCATTCAACCGCATGCAGAGCGGGGTTGAAGCTAAGGTAATATCGGGCGACTTGCGGCAAAGAGTTGGGCACGAACAGAATGCCTGACCCGGCGTACAACACGATGACGGAAAGGGTGTACCCGAGAAGCCATCCGCGAAACGCAGAGGCAATGCCTGTATTGACCACGCCCATACCCGCCCCGAGCAGAATTGAGGCGCCGTACGCCCACCCGGCCTGAACCGGATCCTGAGGTACGAAATTGACGCCGATCGACCATAGCAGAACAATTAAGGTCAACGCCGACGTAAACGAACCCAAGATCTCAAGCAGGACGCGCGCGAGAAGGAGATCGAGAGGTTTGACGACCGGAAACGATAAAAGCGGTCGATCAATGATCACGCCGAACATGATCCAACGAGAGATGTAACTGAAGGTCATGAAAGGAACGAGGCCGGTCGCTCCAAAGAGAACCATGCTATCCCCAACAGGCGCCGCGCGTTTGGTGGCGGAATAAATCGCCAATAGCAAAAGCATGTGCGCGAGAGGCCAGCCAACGCTTGAAATAACAAACCCGAGGCTGTTGCCTAAAAAGCGGCTTCGCATGCCCCGGAGCATCAAGGTCGTGACGACACGGCCCTGAATTTTCAGCAAACCGCCGACTGTTAAAGTTTGGTCCATGTTCATCGGCCTTATAACTTAGCGGCCGCGCTCGGGGCGCGCCAATGCATGATGTCCCTAATATCGATGATCTTCGATCGACGCCCCGAACAACGCGAAAATTCCCCAAAACATGGCGAGTCCGACCGGAATCAGAAGCGACAATTGCAGCCGTTCTGGATATGTCGCTTGTTGCGGCAGTGCAGGCGGCACGAAGGTGCTCACAAAAATGTTCTGCCGTTCCGCCCTTTGCTTAGCGCGCTCAAGCGCCTCTTCCGCCTGCTCGTTCACTTTTACAGCGAACTCCTTTTTCAACTCGAGCGACTCGAATTCCACCAGCGACGCGGAGATCGTATTGTCCTGCGAGGAACTCCCGGTCAGCTCGCCTTTCAATTTCACGATCTGGCTATCGACTTCGTCCAGCTTCGCCTTCAAACCAACAACCGTCGGGGCCTCGGCCGACATGGCCTTAAGCGCGACATTGTAATTACTCTCCAAGGTAATTTTCTGACTCATCGCGCCAAGCAACAAAGCCGAAGTCGACGCTGCTGACGCGATCGGATCGATAAATCCTCGCTTGTCGCGAAACGTGCGTAAATCCGCCAGCGCTTGCCGAACCAGACCTTCCGATCGCTGAACCTCGCCGTCGGCTTGTTCCATGACGGAAGCTCGCGCGCGCGCCGAAACGTCGTTGGCTAAATTTCTCGCTACTCGCGATGATCGCATTCGCCAGATTTTCAGCATCCTCTGGTCGGAAGGCGCGCACTCTCAACGTAACAATGCCGGACGTCCCATCGATGAACGTCTCCACCTTGGTTTTCCAATAGGCGGCAAGCTGCTCGCTGGAGGCCCCCGTCTTCAATCGCGCCCAAAAATCCGCTTCTGGTCGCGTGTAAATCCCTCGGACGTCGACCTTGTCCTTCAGGTCGTTGATAATTGCGGGGCTGTCGATGTAGCTGCGAACAATGTAGGCGTCCTGCGTCGTCAGGTCAGGCAGACCATTGGCGCTCAACGGGACCTCAGACTTCCCGCCGCTGTCGCCATTCGCGATCGAGCGCGCCGATTGCACGGCGAAGTGGGCCTCCGAGACGTATTGGTCAGAGGCGATGAACGCCAGATACGCAATGCACGCCAGTGACGGCGCGACGACGAAAATGACGAAGGTCGTCGCAAAGAGATTTGGCAGCCGAAGACGAGTGCGGGTCCGCGCGGTTTCGAATTGCGTCTCGACTTTAACGTGACGCGGCTCTCCTGCACGACCCTTTAGCAGGGACCCTACACGCGCAAAACCAAGCCAATTGCGGGCTTTCGGTCGGCCCTCCTTCTCCAGTTCCACCGGACGAAGCGCAACATCGTTATCTTCGCCGCTCAAGGGACACCGCCGTCTCGAGTGTCCTCGCTGACAAGACGCGCGGAGGCGTTTTTCGTAGCGCCTTCGACAACGTGATAAACTTCGAGGTCCTTTTCCAAGAATGCTTCGGCGTCGCCGGTCTCTCTCAATATCCGAGCGACTTCCGTCACGGCTTTGAGATTTGGCATCTGCGGGAGGACGTGAGGTTCCAGACCAAGAAATTCAGCAAAGGTGTCAACGAATGAACTCGATTGTCGGCGACATCCCACCACACGACAGGTGGCCAGGACGTCAAGCGCGGAGGCGACAGCGCCGCCCCCGGGCATTTCATCGGGCGTGTTGGTCGTCAGCTGCCGCACCAAGGGGTTGGCGAGTTGAGCGACGACGTCATCTGGCATTTGCCTCACCGCCTTGCTCAGCGCCTTTGCGTCCCTGAAAGGAAGCTGCTCCGCATAGGCCACGGCCCGATCGAGCATCGCGTTCTCGCGCATGTCTAGAAGCGGCGTCTTCATGGTGCGCACTTTGCTTAACACCAACAGGCGTTCCGCCAACTCCTCATAAGGGTCATGCACCACAGCGATCGTGTCGAACCCGGACTCGATGAAATAAGCGTAGCTGCGATAGAGAATTTTGCCGCTGAGATAGACCGACTCAATCTTATTCAAAAGTAACATCTGTACGATGGTTTCCCGGCCAAGCTTTTCGATGCCTTTGGAGAAATAATGGAAGCGTGCTCCGACGGCCTGGTCCAACTTATAAAGCGGATAAAGATGCGTCTCTATGCGGAGAACCTTCCTCTTGACGACCTGCGCAACCGGGCGCCGGTAAATAAGGGTTCCTGTTTCTTCGTCCAGCAACTCCAAGTCGCTGAGCCGCTCCAAATTCGGCACCATGGCGGCGTCAATTGCAAATCCGCACAAACCTGTTTCGTGCCGGCCTGCATGAACTAGGGCTTCGCGCGTCTCGTTCGCGGAAATCGTCGACAACTCCCGGCCCTCGGCCCGCACACGGATGGAAGGCACCTTCGAATATCCGTCGGGTACGACATAGCCGACGATTCGATCTCCCGTGTCGAAATCGACGTTGAAGAGCATCAGGCAGCCCTCTTCCGTTCGACCACAGCTAAGCAGCGTAGTTTCTGATCGTCGCTGCGAGGCCGCAGCACACGCCCCAGGCAGCGAACAACCCGACAAAGATACCGACGGAGGTGAGCGCCCGATAGGGATACTGCGCTTGCTCCGGAGCGACGGGATGCACGAAAGTATTCAAGTACATGAACTTGCGCTCCGCGACGAGGTGCGCAATTTCAAGCGACGCCGACGCTCCGGCATAAAGCTTTTCGGCGACCCGCCGCTCCAAATCCAATTCGTCAAATTTCGTCATCGAGTTCGCTAAGGTAACCGCGCCCGCAGCGGTAGAGTTCGTTGTCGTCATCTTGGCCTCAAGCTCCGCGATCTGCGCCGAGCTTGAGTCAATTCGCGCTTTCAACGTGCGCATTTGCGGAGCGGTTTCCGACACGTAATTAAGTTCAGTCGCGTACTGTCCCTGCAAATCAAGTAACGACGCACGGGCTTGGGTGATCAATTGGTTCAGGGCGTCAGACGACTTAGCGGCGTCGAGAAGGCCGGCGTCGTTGCGCGCCGACTCAAGCGCCTGCGACGCGCTGATCAATCGCGTTGAGGTTCTTTCGAGTTCGATTTCGGCTCCGGCGACCGCCTGTTGGTTCATGCGCGTATTCAAATTGTTGATAAGGTCCTCGCTGACCTCCAAAACTGCAGATGCAATTTCAGCCGCGTCTTTGGGATTGAATGCGCGCACCTTTAGGTCGACCACGCCAGCGGGCATCTCGATCGACACATTGGACATCCCGTTCCAGTATTGCAGGAACTTTTCAACGGACTTCGATGGGTCAAACCGCGCCAACCAATCCGCTTGGCTGGTCGCGTACCGAGTCCGCAATTCCACCTTCTTCTCAAGTTGCTCAACGGCGGCGCGGCTATGGATGTAGTCGGTAACGACCTGAGTATCTTGGATGATCGCGATTGCTGGGATTCCCGTAAAGCCGCCGAAGTTGTCAGCGGTGGGCGGTTCGCCGCCAGCGACGGTGAAGCGAGCCTCAGCCACGTATTGGTCGCTGGCGATAAAGCCATAATAAATTGCGGCCGCAACGCTGGGTGCCAAGACGAAAAGTATAAAACTGGCAATGGCCGCAACCCGAGCCAATCGAGCGCCACGGCGGGCCTGAAATCCCCCGCTTGCGAGAGCGCGGCGGCTTCTTTTGGAAACGCGCGCCAAACGTGCGGCGTCGGATAGCGCTTGTGAAACAGCGCGGGCCCGATCCAAGGCCGAGAACGGCCTGTTCGCAATGTCAGAGCCACCTTCAACTTGCATTAAGCTACCTTACACCCGCGTTGCCGGTCCGTCGAATTGGCGCTTCTTTCAGAGCGATCGCTGCGATCAGCGATTCAATCGCTGGTACATCTCGATCGCGCGTTCGACGGAATCAAACATCATCAATTGGCCGTCAACAAGCACAGCGGCGTGATTACAGAAGTCCTTGATAATCTCCATGGAGTGCGAAACGACGATCAAATCGGCGTTCTCGCGACGGCGATTGAAATGATACTTGCACTTCGCCTGGAAACGAGCATCACCAACGCTCATGACTTCGTCGATTAGATAACAGTCGAACTGAATGGCCATCGAAAGGCCAAACGCTAACCGCGCGCCCATTCCGGATGAATAGGTGCCGACGGGAACATCGAAGTAGTCGCCGATCTCCGCAAAATCCTCTACGAATTCAACCACCCTTCGGACATCTTCGCCATACGCGCGGGCGACAAACCTCACATTGTCCCGGCCGGACATGAGATTGTGAAATCCGGTGGCGAAACCAAGCGGCCAGGACACTCGAACCGAGCGGCGCACGCGCCCCGCGTTGGCGAGCTCCGTTCCTGACAGCAAGCGTATGGTGGTCGACTTCCCGGCGCCATTGACGCCCAACAACCCATACGAGCGGCCGCTCTGAAAAGTTGCCGAAACATGATCGAGCACAATCTTGGTGTGCCCGCGCGTTTTGTAGAATTTGAATACGCGATCAAGCTGAAATCATGAGCGTCCGGCTTTTTGCTTGGGTTCCATCCGGGTGTCACTGCTTAGCGCAGGAAAGCGGCTAAGGTCGGCCCTGAAGCCGCCGGACAAACGCTGCTCGCATTGCCTCACGTAGGTGATCAATTCCCTTTTCATCAAAGTTTCGATATCTCGATGAGATCGTGGGTCGTCATCGAAGGTCGACCAACCCAATTCGCCAGGCGTCGCCGCTTCGAGTTCCCCGCAAGTCAGGACACACTTTCCCCTTCCCTAGAGGCCTCCAATGTGGCCGGAGTAAGGACGTCATATTCCGCTCTGCGATCCGCGCTAGGGCCTGACCTGACCCCCGTAAGTTCCTCCAATATTGGCTAAAGTCCGGAACCCAGGAAGGGCCGGACGATGAAGAAGAGCAGGTTCACGGAAGAGCAGATCATCGCAATCCTGCGCGAGCAGGAAGCGGGAGGGAAAACGGCGGAGGTTTGTCGGCGGCACGGGATTTCGGGCGCGACGTTCTACGCGTGGAAAGCCAAGTTCGGTGGCATGGGCGTTTCCGAGGCCAGGCGGCTGAAGGCGTTGGAGGACGAGAACGCCAAGCTCAAGAAGTTGTTGGCGGAGGCGATGCTCGACAACGCGGTCCTGAGGGACCTCACGTCAAAAAAATGGTGACGCCCGCCGTCAAGCGAGAGGCCGTCGCGCAAGTCATGCGAGATCATGGATTGAGCGAGCGGCGGGCGTGTTCCCTCGTGGGAGCGGATCGCAAGACGGTCCGCCAACGCTCGCGGAGGCCGGACGACGCGGCCATTCGGGCGCGCCTGCATGAGCTGGCGGGCGAGCGCCGGCGCTTCGGCTATCGGCGGCTACACGTCCTCCTGCTCAAGGACGGAACATCGGCTGAACCGCAAGAAGACGCAGCGGCTTTATCGCGAGGAGGGGCTGACAGTGCGCCGGCGCAGGGGGCGCAGGAAGGCCGTCGGCGTTCGAGCTCCGCCGCCCGTCTTGGCACGGCCCAATCAACGCTGGAGCCTCGACTTCGTGCACGACCAATTTGCCGACGGCCGGCGTTTCCGCGTGCTCAACGTCGTGGACAAGGTCACGCGCGAATGCCTGGCCGCCATCCCCGACACCTCGATCTCGGGCAAGCGGGTCGTGCGCGAACTTGAGACGCTCGTCGCCCGGCGCGGCGCACCGAAGACGATCGTCAGCGACAATGGAACCGAGTTCACCTCGAACGCCGTCCTGGGCTGGTGCGCGGGCGCGCGGATCGACTGGCATTACATCGAATGCGGCAAGCCGACCCAGAACGGCTTTGTCGAGAGCTTCAACGGCCGCATGCGCGACGAGTTGCTGAACGAGACCCTGTTCTTCCACCTCGAACACGCGCGAGCGGCAATCAATGCGTGGACGGACGACTTCAACCAATCGCGGCCGCACTCGGCGATCGGCTATCTTACGCCCGCCGCCTATGCCGCTTCTTTCAACGCAACGGATGATCGGCTGCGCAACCCCGACCAGCTCCGCCGATCATCCGTTGCTCCACCCGCGCGCTTGCGCAATGATGACCAAAGGACTCTGGCGATGGTTGGATGAACGTCGGGGGTCAGGTCATGATGACCAAAGGACTCTGGCGATGGTTGGATGAACGTCGGGGGTCAGGTCAGGCCCTCGCGGGATTGCACAGCGGACTATACAGAATGGAGGCTGGAGTCAGCCCGTCAAAATGATGCGACCGTTTCAATCGTAAGATGAGGCGCCAGCGTTGCGGGACCGTTCACCGGGCGTGACTGCGTGCTTTCCGCGCCGTTTCGTGGAGTGAACCCGCAGTGCGTGAACAAATCCCGGCAGATCATGTTGGAATCCGTTTCGACGACACGCGTATGAAAGCTGTCGAACTGCGCCGTTGGAGCTTCCAACGTCATGATATATTTTATGACGGACGTCTCGATTTCCAGACCTATCATTCTGCAGCTCATAACAAATTGCGTAAAAGTCCCGCTATCATAAAGTATCACGCCGACAATACCGTATGTAGTATATATATCCTTTACGTCAAAAATATATATCTTTCGTCCATCGCGAAGGAACGCAGTGATATCTGGCATGGACCAACGTTGACCGGTCGTATTGAACTGGTTGGTCTTATTCAATAATTCGAATACCCTGACAAAATCTACATCTTCGATACTTGATACTACTTTTATCCGAACAACGGTGTTCAATTGAGCCAAGAAATCATCTCTCGACAGACTTTTCTTGTCTGCTTCGCGAGACGCCATCTTTGTGATAAATTCCGCTCGCAATTTGGATTCTGCCGTGACCGTCGTCACCTGCGTTTCGGACGACCAGAGGAGTATTCTTCGTGACGCGTACGGATTTGATCCAATGACTCTTATACCTGGTATACCCAATCGTACGCTTTCGCGTTCGACTGGATTATCGTCAACGAACACGACACTTTTTGGCGTCAACGCGGCGCTATTTATTATTGACTTGATGTTTTGAACTTTCGGATGCCAATTGATTTCGTGAAAGACAAAGTCCTCTAATTGAATCCACGGTGGCCTAATAGCGTTGCCCCATCGAGACTTAACCAAACTCTCTTCGTTCTTCGAGCAAATTGCAGTCATGATTCCGCGGGCGCGAAGATGCTGGATAGCTTCCCAAAGACCAATGGGCCATCCCTCCACGTGCGGATAAGCGATGCGATCAGCATAATGCTCGGCGATTTGACCGCGCCAAAGTGTGTCGTCTAGGTCGAATATAACGAGTTTGACGACATCGATTTGTTTTGAGACGCGGTAGAGATACTCAGCTTGGCGCCAGACCGCCTCAAAATACTGGCCCGCATGAGATCCATAGAACACGTCTAGGTCGGGTAATGGATCAATCCTACCAGGGATCGGCGCGTTTAAAGACGCCTTTGTATCATAGTCTGTAAATGCGGGAATCCAGTACGCGGCATGAGAATAAAAGGCGATTAAATCATCTTGAAAATACCGCTTACCGAGCGAACTTCCTAGGGAATCGACGTCCGCGACATACGCGTTTCTTTGCCCCTGAACGAAAACCGCGAGATCGTAGTTGAGAGATCGGACGATTGAATTCAGATCAAGGGGGCCGCCGATATTTGCTATCGAATTAACGACGGGCACCTGCGGCACAGAGAAGTTCGCTACGATTGTCAATAGATTATGAGAGCTATTGTATTTTAGAGCCGCTTCCAACATAAGCCGCATTTTTTGCTTAGCGGCGAGCAAAATCTTGTCCATCGCAGCTTGTTCGGAAATATCGCCGTAGCGAACAACTCTATCTGTTAACACTTCTCGCAATGGCAGGCTAATATATTGAAAATCGTAAGACCTTAATTCTTCATCCGGCAGGTCCGGTAAAATGGAGACGTTATTGGTCCCGGAATACGTAAAAGTTACGTCTTTTGCAATTCTACGAAAATTCTGTAAATACCCACGAGCGACGCAAGACCCAACCAGCAATACCTTCTTTATGTTCGTTCCAGTTACGGATAGATCGCTCGGATAAAGAAATTCCGCGGCTTCCATGTCGATTGTCCGCTTCTAGAGTGACAAAAACTTACGCAACGCGAGCGTTGTCAAAGCGCGCCCACTGCAGCCCAAACTTCGAAACGAAATAGCAAGGTCGCCGTCGCTCCCCCGCGCGGAACGCGAAAAAATAGCGGCAACATATTGAATGGTCAGAAGCTGCCAATCGCTCCACGCTCAGCGTCACTTCTCCAAATCCGGCAGATATTGCATGTACAACGGGTCGACGGCCGAGAAGGCAGGAGTTCCGGAGCCGGATTGCTTTGCGTTGGCCACGACCCCTTTGACGTGCTCATCGGACGGGAAAGCGTAGGTTCCAATCAGGAACGCGTTAAGCAGTTCGTCTTTCCCATCCAGCGTCGCCCCGCCCTTTCGAGACACGAGTTTTCCGACATATTGCTTGTAACTCGGATAGGCATCTGCAGCATCGGGAACCAATTGCTCGTCGCCATTTGCAATATGCGAAAAATAATAGGAATAATAATCAAGTGCGAGCTTCAGGGACTGTCCGCTGGCAGCCTGATACTCAAAGGCCTTAAATCCAGAAGATTCCAAAATCTTAGCCGCCAAAGACAAGCTCGCTAGAGACCCCAACGTATATCCAAAGGGTTGCGCGACTTTGGCTCGAAACCGATCGACGATCTCTCCGGGCGATACCGTTCCTATCTCAAAATACTCTGCCGGATTTGTTGTCTTCGGGTCGTAACAACCTCGGTGCTTGTCGTTATTGCCATAGATTGTGCCCTGAATCTGCGCGGTCCAGGGTATAGTGATTGTCGCATCGCCCCCTTTTGCAATATTGGTTACCAGACCACCCATATTGTAGAGCCGCGCGACAGCCAACATGCCCACCAAATTCGCGCTCGTCTGATTATTGAAACGATCACATTCGCGAGCCTCAGCCCCCGCTTTATAATTTGACGCTTTGATAAGTGTTTTTAAATATTCTTTCATAAATCCATCAATAGTGGAAGTCTCTTGTGCATTAAATGCACCAACCGCAAGCATCATATCTTGGGCCTGCACCCAATATGGCATTGCACGGCCCAGCATAAGCCCAACGAGTTCTTTCGATTTTGCGTTCTCAGAGGAATTCGCGCTGCAATACTCAGTTAATTCGGCGCGGAACTGGCCGTTGTCCTGGAATCCTGTGGAGGCCCAGCGCAGCATAATATCTTTTGCCATGACTTGAGCAGCAGCAGCAAGTTGCGGATCTCCGTATCCTTTTCCTAGACTTGCGAGGTAAGCGTAGGTCGCGAGGTTAATAATGGCGACGACTGCGCTATCATTTCCGTAGGAGAATAACTGTTGGTATTTATCGATATCACATCCACTATATACTTCTGAATACTTCTCCGGTGTCTTCAACAGCGCGCGTACCCGCCCTTCCAGTAGGGACAGGGAGCGCTTGGTCGCGGGCGTGCCCGCCTCCAGCAGGGCAAGCATCTCGGTTCTATTCGTGAAAACAAAGGGATGCTCGTGAGCCGCCTTCGGATCGTATGCCCCCGATAGAGGCGGCACAGGACGCCCGGCAGCTTGGATCTCGGCGGCCCGGATAGATTCCGGAAAAGCGAGGCCCAGTAACAACACGGCGATGAGCAGTCGGCTCGATTGCATGGCTTCCTCGTACGACTTAACGTTGCATTATTCTAGGAGTCCCTTAGGAAAAATCACGCGGCTTCGCTACGTCATTCGGCACTTGATCTGGATTACGTTGCGCAAATCCTGGACCGGCGTGGGTGGCCTGCCGCGTCACCGCCTGCTGGGTTCCAAGCTCAAGCGCCCCTCATCGGGCGTTCGCCATTGGACGCCCGGCGGTTGCAGGCGCGGTCGAACTGAGCCTCTCGCTATCCAACGCGCCGATCACCCGCATGAGTTCGTTGACGCGCGCCTCGTAGCTGTGATCGCGGCGGATGCGTTCGGCGAGCGCCGTTCTGTCCGCTCGCCTCTCGTCGCCTTTCTGCAACGCGCCTTTGACGACCGCAGGGATATCTTCCTCGCGCCCATAGGTCTTCACCAAGTCGCCGAACAACTCGCGCATGCCGGCAACTTCGTCGCTGACGACGTGAGCTCCGCTCGCAGCGCAGTCGAACAATCGGTTTGAAATGAACCCCTCTTCGCGCATGTCGTCCCAATGATCATTGAGGACGACGCCGGCGTGGCGATAATATCGCGACAGGATCGCGTTCTCGATATATTCGCCTTTTACGATCGTCTGCGGCAGATATCCTGACCAGCCCTTGCCATAAACCGAGAGATTTAGGCCTGCGTTAAAGCAAGAACGAACGACAGGCCGGAATACCTTTCTCGAATTTCCGACAAAGAGAACTTCAGAATTCTCACTTGGGGAGCTTACGTTGTCATTGAATATCTCGGCATCCGTGCACTGGAGCAACCGGGACACGGGAACGGAAAGCGCCTTCTCAAGCTTAGCAGCGTAAGATTCTGAGGCCACAAATACGTGGTCAAAGGACTCAAGCTCAGCGACGCTAATCTCCTTTGGGTGGCTGATGACCCACGCCAAGTTGATCTGATCCTTCCTTGGCGTATATCTTGAAAGCCCACGTAACACCAACACCACGTCATCTTGCAAAGTGCCGGCGCCGTACCAAGCGTCGAGGCAATCGATACGGACCGAATGACCAAGTCTGTTAAAATACTTCTTTAGCGCCACCGCGAAATGGTAGTCTCCCCACTCATTTCTCGAAGCGGAATTCGGCGCGCCAATTTTGATGGACAAACGCAATTGCTTGGTGCCCGTAGACTTCATAAACTCGAAGGCCGCCTTCGCCCGGTGCCTGTACGTGTGCGCTCCAAGCACTTTCGCCCTGAGTTTCGCGACCTGGGTCGTTCGCGCGTTTTCATCCGTGAGGTAGTGCCACAGCAGCCCCTCAAGTTCCTGCCGGGTTCGGTAGGTCGGAAGGAGACCGCTAAAAAGCTCGCTCGCGCCGTCGACGCCGTTCGAGATCACCAGCGCGCCGCACGCAATGGCGTCAAACACGCGGCTGTTGACCGAGCCCCACTGTTTGGTCGCGATATTGGCGTCGTCGATGACCACTTTGGTGTTGGTGTACACATCGACCATACGGTCATAGGGCAATTTGCCCCGCCAATACGGCGCAAGGGATGCGACTTCATCCCAGCCGCCGCCGAACACCGCAAAACGAAATGGCAGGGCCGCCGGATCAAGTTCGTGCATGATGTCACGGGGCGAATTCCAATAGCTTCCGGTGAAGCAATAGTCGGAGCTCAGGTCGCCGTTCACGACCCCGGCATTAAAGCGAGTCGCATTGGTCGCGATCGGCAACACCTCAACTGGTAGACCTGTGACTTTTCTCAGATATTCGGCGCCCGAAGTCGACGACGCCCACAAGACGTCGTAGCCGACGTCTCCGGCGCCCCATTTGTCAAACCAGTTGCGCGCCCAGCCGATCTTCAAGACATTGGCGAGGACGTCGGTCCCGCCAACGACTTTACTGAAGTCGTAGTCGTGACGCATGGTTATTAGGATATCGATGCCGGTTAAATCATACCAATCGCTGCCAACTTCCAAATAGACGATGGTGGCGTTCACGAGCTTTACGAGCTCGTCGGCGAGCTCTTTGGCGGTGAAGTAATCTCCAGCGGTCGCGTCGGCGCTGGCTTGCGTCACCGCAAAGGCTATGCGCGGGGCATAAGAGCTCCAATAAGCCGGCCGTCCCAACAGGTCCGCGCGCTTCTGCCGGCGGTACAAATAGCCGAAGCGATGATCGAGGACATTCCGGTTGGCGGCAGCAGCTTCGCTCGACCACATGCCAGGGGTTTGCCGGCTGTAACCGCGCAAATGAAAGGCCTGGATCTGATTGGCGCAGACCACTTCCTTGCCAAGGCGGAACGACGCCGCAAGGCAAAGGTCGACATCCTCGAGTCCATAAAAATACAGCTCGGAAAAGCCGCCCAGGGCCTCGAAGTCAGACTTGCTGCAGGCAAACAGAGCGCCGGTCACGACTGGCACTTTCCATGCGGAGCGGAACACGTTCAGCGTATGGGGCAAAAACCGCAATTCAATGGGAAATACGGTGCGATCACGCGCCACCGGGGCGCAGTGCACGCCAAGATGCTGAATGAGCGGAGGAGAAAATGCGCTGCCGCCGACAGGGGCGTCGAGCAAGCAAAAGCCGAGGATGCCGATTTTGGGGTCGCGAAGCATCGCCACCGCCGGCGGCACCATATCCATAAGGAACGAAACGTCATTGTTAGCAAAAAACAGATATTTTGCCTTCGTCAGCCTCGCTCCAAAGTTATTCGACTCCGAAAAGCTATAGTTGCGGCCGCGTGGAACAAACTTTACGTTGAAAGTGCTCGCCCAGCGATCACACACGCTTGCGCTGTCGTCGTCCGATCCATGATCGATGATAATAAATTCAAGATTTTCGTACGTGTTGAAGTTTTGAAACGACGCAAAGAACTCTTCGAGAAGCGCAGCGCCATTTCTGTTCAAAACGATGAAGGCGCACAGAGGCGATTCCGCCGTCGCCGCCTCCTTGGGATCACGCCGGGGCGGCCGGTAAGCGTTCGCCTCGGTGGCGGCCCGATCCGCGCCAATGTTATCAATGACACGCTTCGAGGTCGGAGCGATCTTAAGCGGAGACCGCTTGAGTTCGCCGCTGGCGTTGCGCGGAACGACACGAATTTCTAAGGGCTCAAGGGGCCGAAAGGTTTGCGGGAACTCAAACCGAAAGCCGTGGAAGCCATGGTCTTCAAACTTATCCTTCAGATCCGCGCGGAAGGTCGTGGCGAACGTGGTCATAAACAGATGATTGTTTATGAGCAGATCCAATTGCACCGCAGGATCGCCCGACTGCGCGCTCCGCGCCCAGCCGACGATTTCCGTGTAATTGCCGCGGTCGATAAAGCCGATCGCGTTTCCTGCGATTTGGCCCACGATTGCGTTCGCGCCGAGGGGCTGAGGCTTATGGCGAACGGCAACGGAGGGCGCAGCTTTGGACGTGGTGGCTTCGTGTCCGCTTAGGCGCTGACCGTTGGCGGCGGCCTCGATCGACACATTGGCGATGCCAGCGGCCTCCCCCGGCGAAAGGAAGATGTTAAATCCGTGCCGGCCAGATCCGTATCCTAGATCCTTAAGGTCTGGACGGAGTTCGCCTGCGACGCCCGAGGCGACAATGCGGTCGCCGGAGAGCACGTTCAGTCGGACGGCGTCGAAAGGCTTGGCGGCGTCGTAAGCCCAGCCCCGAACGTGAAAGCGGCCGTCGGGGAGAAAATCCGTGGCGTCGACAAAGCCAACGAACCGGCAGCCCAAATCCACCGTAATGCTCGAGAGCTTTCGTTTCTCCCCTCTGAGACGTGCGAAGACTTCGACGGTCCACGCCGCCGTTTGCGGTTGAGGGTCGGGTAAATTGACGCTGAAGCCCAAGGGGAGTTGAAACCGCTCAGCGCCGGATTCGAAAAACCAGTTTCGCTGGGCTGGGCCCGACCACCATAGCTTGCCGTCCACCCAGATCTCAATGTCGACAGGGGAAAGCGGATACGATCTCTGAAGTATCCATCCGCGAACTCTATAGCCCGCCTCTGCCTCTACATGACCAATAACGTCAAGCGAGCGATCTTCAGCTACGTCGGATGGCGAAAATAGGTTGAACTGGGAACTCGAGTCCCACTCCAGCTCGCCTTTGACCCACTGCTCAAAGAGCTGTTGTAAATTGGCCTTAGGCTGCTTCTGTTCGGAGGGCATTTCAGCAGCGACTTCAACGGGATCGAGTGCAAGACCGTCGCTGTTGCCTGAGAATTCGCCCGGAACTTCCGCTTTGATTTCGACGGCCGTGTCGTTGATTGAGTTCGATCCGCCGGACGCCGCTATATTCATGAACCCAATCCTGAGAGGAGCTTACGCTTGGTAGTTGCCGTAGGATAAACGATATCCTGACGTAACACCAAGGGGCATTTCGTCGGCCCGATCTGGGTAGTCTTGCCCATCCGCGTGCCGCTCAAAACTTCCACAATTTTGCGGGTGCGGAGGCGAAAAATCACCCAACCCTTTGAAAGTACGCGCTCTTTGCCAGAAATTTTGAGATAGAACGATTTCGAGGGTTTACGCGAACACTCGATTTGCGTGAGCCACCTTCATCCCATGTTTTCAAGGACTTGCTGGGCAAATATTTGGTTTTTGGAACATCTCGCGGCGCCGTTGTGGTTTTGCTCTCGCAACGGCCCGTGAGAGCCCGTCTTCCCCGAGGGCTCCTTTCTGCCCTCTTGCCGACGGGAGAGCAGATCACATATTCTGAAAAAAGTAAATGAAAATCGCAAGAATATAGTTTTGCGAAATCTTGCGGTCCTTAGGCGCACCCTGCCCCCTTCTCCATCGAAGCTAGAGAAGGGGGCTTGCCCGCCCTAAAGCGCGGCCACCTTGCGTTGGCTGACAATGCCCTGCACGGTCGCGCAAATTGCGCGCCATTCGTCGAACATAATGTCCCAAGTGCCATTCGGCAGGACCCCTTCCCGGCTCAAAAAACCGACGAACAGGTTCGGCGCGATTTCATGCGCCTTGGCGGGTTCCGCGGCAGGAAAACCTTCGGAATCGGCCGTAACGCCGCGGATATGCAACAACGCCACGTCGCCGATCGTCCGCAGCGCGGCATGGAGTTCTCTGTACCTCTTCGAGGCTCAGCTTTGAGTCCAGGAAGACGAAAACCTTGCGCGCCTCCTCCAGATCCTCGAGCATTTTCCGCTTCAAAAACCCGACTCTTTTGCAGAGTTTCTCGTAGAGCTCGCTCGGATTCGTCTGGCCCTCAAACAAGAAGGTATGCATCCCGAGACCCCACCGGCGGTCTTCCAGAAAATACTCGCCGTTACCCAAGGTCGTAAGCTGGGTATTCTCGGGATCGCCCATGCCCTCAAAGCGTTGCAACAGGGCCGAGACGAGCGAAGTGCTCTCGGTCGCATTGAAACGGAGCAGTCCTGGCGGCTCGGCGCCGAAGCGGCGTTGCAGGAGCCCGAACTCGCAATTCGTGCCAAGGCTCTCCAAGCCAAGCATGAGCTCACGCGCGGGCTCGTCCGAAACCACTTCGATCCGCACTGGAACGGCCGGCTCGTTGCGCCCTTTGCCGGTGCCGTGTTCCAGACGTTCCAATTCTCTGGCCTGGAGCGCCCTGCCATAGTGATCCCAACCGGCGGGGTCATTGGGGTGAAGCGACCGGTATTTCGACCAAAGCGTAAGCGCCAGGTCGTGTTCCCCGCGCGTTGCCGCAATCATGCCCTGTACGGCCAGAAAGCCGCTATGGTCCGGAAACCGTTGACGATAGGATTGCAGCAGCGCATCCGCGCGGTCGAAGCGTCCAAGCACCATCAGGTCGTGGGCGTAGCATTGCAACCACACCGGGCTAGCATCCGCGCGGTCGACAATCTTCTCCCAAAGCGAGACGGCTTCGTCCCACTGCCCTTTCCGTTCGGCGACGCTGGCCGCTTCCGACACCAATACGTCACTGTCGGGGAACAATCCTATCCCCCGCTCTAGGGTGTCTTCGGAAAGCGCGAGATCGCCGAGTTCGCGCGCGTGCGCCGCGACCATATGATAGGGCCGCGCCCAGTTCGGCGCTCTCTGCATGAGCCGCCGCCAGATTTTGAGGGCGTCAGCGTGATCGCCTCGGCGCGACGCCAGTTCCGCCTGCCGATGCAACCGAAAGGAGAGAACGCGAGCGACGCCGGTCGTTACGGCTGCCGCATATCCCAACTTTCGAACTCGCTCGCTCGTCATATCGTCGGGCAGCGCGGACCTCCGCTCTCTGAGAAATGCTGGTGGAATAGACTGGCTACCCTACGGCGACCGCGTTTAACGCACGCGACCCCAAGTCAGAGGCTAATATTTCGCATTTTTGATCGGACTCGTCGAGATGATGGCAAGCGCCGACCATACTCCCCGTCCCCGCGCCTCGCACGGCTGTCCGGGGAAGATTTGGGGGCGAGTCAAAAGGTCGCGGCGCATGTCCCGTCTTTTCAAGGAATTCCTTGGGAATCCTTGGTATTTTCCGTCTGCCAAGACTCAGAAAATCGCAGGACGGGACATGCGCTTCACTCCTACCATTTTCAGCCAGCTCGTCGAGCCCCTGGACCGGCGCCGTTTCCAGGGGATCGTTGAGCGCCATGACGGGGACGCCTACGACAAGTCGTTTCGCAGCTTCGACCATCTGATCGCGCTGATCCACGCCCAGCTCAGCGGCGCCGACAGCTTGCGCGGGCTGACGGCGAGCTGGAACGCCCACGCCGGCGCGCACTATCATCTGGCGGGCGGCGAACTGGCGCGTTCCACGCTCGCCGACGCCAACGCGCGCCGTCCGGCGGCGGTGTTCGCCGAGGCCTTCGCGATGGTCGCCAAACTGGCCGACCGCGGCGCCCGCGCCGACGCCGGGGCCATGCTGCGCTTGATCGATTCCACGCCGATCCCCTTGGGCAAAGCCTTCGCTTGGGCCAAGTCCAACGGCCACATCCGCGGCATGAAGGTGCATGTCGTCTATGATCCCGCCCGCGACCTGCCGGCCTTGCTCGACATCACCCACGCCAACGTCAACGACGCCCCGATCGGCCGCACCCTCGCGCCCAAAGCCGGCCTCACCTATGTCTTCGACAAGGGCTATTGCCATTACGGCTGGTGGACGCAGATCCACGACGCCAAGGCCTTCTTCGTCACCCGGCCCAAGACCAGCATGCGGCTGGCGGTGAAGAAGGAACGCCCATGCGAGATCGCTCGCGGCGACGGCTTCGCCATCGTCGGCGACCAGGAAGTCGCCTTCGCCAGCAAGGGCGACTCCAAGCTCGACATGCCGCTGCGCCTCATCCACGTTGAGCGCGAGCAGGACGGCAAATCCTTCACCGTCCTGACCAACGACCTGGAGCGCCCGGCCGTCGAAATCGCCCAAGCTTACAAGAGCCGCTGGCAGATCGAGCTGTTGTTCCGCTGGCTCAAGCAGCACCTGAAACTACGCAAGTTCCTCGGAACCAACGAAAACGCCATCAAGCTGCAGATCTACGCCGCCATGATCGCCTACGTTCTGCTGCGCTGGGCCGCCAAAACGGTGAAAACCGAGCTCGACATCCTCAGGTTCACCGAACTGGTCGGCTTCTGCCTCTTCTCCCGCCGCCGTCTCGCAGCCATCGAGAAGCCGCCGCCGACAAACCCAAATAAAAAACGAGACCGATCAAGCCCAAACCAGATCGCCTTCAGCTATGCGTGACTTTCCCCGGACAGCCGTGCGCTCGAAGGGACCAGACTTCTCACTGTGGTTACCTCCACCCTTTCATTGACTTCCCCACCCCCTTCGGCCTAAACACCCGGCGTTTTCCGACAGGCCTGTCCTGCCCAAAACCCGACTGCGCCCTAAGGGGCCAGCGGATATCGTCCGGCGGCGCGATGCGCTCCCGGGCGTGTTTTGCGTTGGATCGGCCTAAGCGAAGGGCGAAACCATGTTTGAGAGCCTTTCCGAAAAGCTCTCTGGAATTCTCGACCGGCTGACCGGGCGCGGCTCCCTCTCCGAGGAAGACGTCGAACCTTGCCATGCGCGAGGTCCGCCGGGCCCTGCTCGAGGCCGATGTCGCGCTTGAGGTTGTGCGCTCGTTCATCGACCGCACGCGCACCAAGGCGGTCGGCGCGGCGGTGCTGAAGTCGGTCACCCCCGGCCAGATGGTCGTCAAGATCGTCCACGACTCGCTGGTCGAGATGCTCGGCGGCGAACGCGAGCCGATCGACCTCGACGCGCCTGCCCCCGTCGCCATCATGATGGTCGGCCTGCAGGGCGCCGGCAAGACCACCACGGCGGCGAAGATCGCCAAGCGCCTGACCGAGCGCAACAAGATCAAGGTCCTGATGGCCTCGCTCGACGTGAAGCGCCCGGCCGCGCAGGAGCAGTTGGCCATTCTCGGCCGGCAGGTCGGCGTCGAAACCTTGCCGATCGTCCCCGGCCAGGACGCCCGTGCAGATCGCCAAGCGCGCCGAGAGCACGGCGCGGCTCCAGGGCTACGACGTCGTGATGCTCGACACCGCCGGCCGCACCCATATCGACGAGCCGCTGATGGCCGGAGATGGCGGAGATTCGCGACGCCGCGAAGCCGCACGAGATCCTGCTCGTCGCCGACGCCCTCACCGGCCAGGACGCGGTGAACCTCGCCAAGAACTTCAACGAGCGCGTCGGCGTCACCGGCATCGTGCTCACCCGCGCCGACGGCGACGGGCGCGGCGGCGCGGCGCTGTCGATGCGCGCCGTCACCGGCAAGCCGATCAAGCTGCTCGGCATCGGCGAGAAGATGGACGCGCTGGAGGATTTTCATCCGCGCCGGCATCGCCGACCGCATTCTCGGCATGGGCGACATCGTCTCGCTGGTCGAGAAGGCGGCCGAGAAGATCGACGCGGCGAAGGCGAGCCAAGATCGCCGAGAAGATGCGCAAGGGCGTGTTCGACCTCGACGACCTCTCGGAGCAGCTCGCGCCAGATCGAGAAGCTCGGCGGCATGGGCGGCATCATGGGCATGCTGCCCGGCATGGCGAAGATGAAGGAGACAGCTCGCCGCGGCGCATCTCGACGAGTTCGGTGATCAAGCGCCAGCGCGCGATCATCTCGTCGATGACGCGCGGGCGAGCGGCGCAACCCCGAACTTCTGAAGGCCTCGCGCAAGAAGCGCATCGCGGCCGGCTCGGGCATCAAGGTCGAGGACGTCAACCGCCTGCTCAAGCAGCATCGGCAGATGGCCGACATGATGAAGATGATGGGCGGCGCGCAAGAAGCGCGGCATGATGGGCCAGCTCGGCTCGATGCTCGGCATGGGCGGCGGCGGCTGGCCCGACCCCCGAACAGCTCGAGGCCCTGCAGAAGCAGATGGGCGGCGGCGCGGCTCCGCCCTGCCGGCGTGCCCGGCGCGCCGCCTGCCCGGCGCCTTCAACCTGCCGCAGAATTTTCCCGGGCTGGGCGGACCGAAGCTGCCTGGGCTTGGCGGCGGCTTCAACCCGTTCGGGGCGAAGAAGAAGTGAGCGCGCGTTTTTCTGCGCCGCCGTCCCCTCCCCCCTTGCGGGGGAGGGTTAGGGAGGGGGGTCTCGCTGCCCTTTCCGCGTATTCAAACGTCACAAAAACACAAGGTCCGTGCGACCCCCCACCCCTGCCCTCCCCCGCAAGGGGGGAGGGAGTGTGCCCGCATGATCCCGGTTCTCGAAACCGAACGCCTCGTCCTACGCGCCTGGCGCGTGGAGGATTTGACACCTTCGCCGCGATCTACGGCGACGAGGAGACCTCGCGCTACATCGGTGGCGTGCTGCCGCGCGAGGAAGCTTGGCGGCGCCTCGCCTATACGATGGGTCACTTCGCCATGCGCGGCTTCGGCTTCTTCGCGCTTGACGAAAAAGCCAGCGGCGCCTGCATCGGATGGTGCGGCCCGTATTTTCCCGAGGGCTGGCCGGACCGCGAAATTGGCTGGACGCTGCTCCCGCATGCGCGCGGCAAAGGCTACGCCACAGAAGCCGCGCGACGCGCGCGCGCCTATGCCTACGATGAGCTCGGCTGGACCACCGCCATCAGCTTCATCGCCATCCCCAATTCGGCCTCCATCGCCGTGGCTCATCGCCTCGGCGCGACTTTGGAGAGCACCCGAATCTATCGCGGCATCGAGACCGGCGTGTTCCGGCATCCGAGCGCGACGGACATCGCCAACGCAAAATCCATCCACTGAAAGGAACACCAATGCCTCTGAAAATTCGTCTCTCCCGTTGGGGCGCGAAAAAGCGTCCGATCTATCGCATCGTCGTCGCGAACTCGCGCATGCCGCGCGATGGCCGCTTCATCGAAAAACTCGGCAATTTCGATCCCCTGAAGAAGAAGGACGACGCCACCCGTCTCGTTCTCGATGTCGAGAAGGCCAAGGAATGGATGGCCAAGGGCGCCCAGCCGACCGACCGCGTGATCCGTCTGCTTGACAATCTCGGCGTCATGAAGCGCGAAGCCCACAACAACCCGGAAAAGGCCAAGCCGAAGAAGAAGGCGCAAGAGCGTCTCGCTGCCGCCGAAGCCGCCTCTGCCAAGGCCGCAGCTGCAGCCGCCGAAGCCGAAGCGCCCGCGGCGTAAGGCGCAATGGCCCCTCCCCCCGTTCTCGACGGCGAGAGGGGCGCTCGCCTCATTCAGCTCGGCGTGTTCGGCGCCCCCCAGGGCGTACGCGGGGAAATCCGCGTCAAGTCGTTCACGCGGACCCCGGCGGACATCAGCGCCTATGGGGCGCTGACGGACGAGAGGGGCGGGCGGACCTTCACCCTAAAGGTTTTGCGCGCCCTCAAGGACGACATGGTGGTCGCACGCGTCGACGGCGTTCTCACGCGCGACGCCGCTGCGGCGCTCACCCATGTCGGCTGTTCGCCCGGCGCGGGCAATTGCCCCCGGCGGCCGAAGGCGAATTCTACCACGACGATCTCGTTGGGCTTCACGCTAAGCTCGCCGACGGCGCGCCCTTCGGACGTATCGGCGTGCTGAACTATGGCGCCGGCGACATTCTGGAAATCGTGCCGGCGGACGGCGGCGAAACGATGTTGCTGCCCTTCAATGAGGCTACGGCGCCGAAGTTCGATTTTGCCACGGGCGTTATTGTGGTCGCGCCGCCCGTCGAGGTCGAAGGCGATGAGCGCGTCCTCAGGCAAAGAAGAAGCTACTTAAGCAGGCCCTCGATCTCTGGCTCCATGCTCTCCGGCGTGTCCGTCGGCGCGTGGCGCGCGACGACTTGGCCATCGCGGCCGACGACGAATTTCGTGAAATTCCACTTGATCGCTTCGGTGCCAAAAATGCCGGGCGCGGCGTCCTTCAGCGCCTTGTAGAGCGGATGCTCGTTGTCGCCGTTGACTTCGATCTTGGCGAACATCGGGAATGTGACGTCATAGGTCAGCGAACAAAAATTCGCGATTTCCTCGGCGTTCCCCGGCTCCTGGCCGCCGAACTGGTCGCAAGGAAAACCTAGCACGACAAACCCTTCGTCCTTGTGGCGTTGGTATAGCGCCTCAAGGCCGCTGTATTGCGGGGTGAACCCGCATTTGCTGGCGACGTTGACGACGACGGCGACTTTTCCGGCATAAGCGCCGAATGTCGTCGGCTTGCCGTCGAGGGTCGTGAGGGCGATCGAGGAAAGGTCAGAGTTGCTCATGGCGTGAACTTAGACTTGGCCGGGCGAAGGCGCTAGAGACCGCGCCCCGGCGCTTTTTGCCGCATGAGAACTTTTTTGTGACCGAACGCCTATTTCTCACGCCCCCGCCGCGGCCGCTGGACGGCCGCGTCGCGCCGCCCGGCTCGAAGTCGATCACCAACCGCGCCCTGCTGCTGGCCGCCTTGGCGGAAGGAACGAGCCGGCTCACCGGCGCGCTCAAGAGCGACGACACCTTGCTATATGGCCACCGCCTTGCGTTCGATGGGCGTGCGGGTCTCTGAGCCCGACGACACCACTTTCGTCGTCACCAGCGCCGGCCGCCTTGTTACGCCGGCGCAGCCGCTGTTCCTCGGCAATGCTGGCACCGCCACGCGCTTTCTTGCCGCCGCCGCGGCGCTCGTTGACGGCGAAGTCGTGGTCGACGGCGACGCCCATATGCGTAAGCGGCCGATTCTGCCGTTGGTGACCGCGCTCAATACGCTCGGCGTGCAGGCAAGCGCGCCACCGGCTGCCCCCCGGTGACGATCCTGGGCGAGGGCGGCTTCGCCGGCGGCCGCGTCGAGATCGACGCGGGACTGTCCAGCCAGTATGTCTCGGCGCTGCTGATGGCGGCGCCCGCGCGAAGGGGCCCGTCACCGTCGCGCTCACCGGCCCTGACATCGGCGCGCGCGGCTATGTCGATCTGACGCTGGCGGCGATGGCGGCGTTCGGCGCGCAGGCGGAGGCCTTGAACGCCTCGTCATGGCGAGTGCTGCCGACAGGCTATCGCGCGCGCGACTTCACCGTCGAGCCCGACGCCTCCGCCGCCACCTATCTCTGGGCGATGGAGAAGCTGACGCAAGGAACAATCGACCTCGGCGTGCCCGCCGACGAGTTCACGCAGCCGGACGCCAAGCGCCTATGACTTCATCGCCGCTTTCCCGCACATGCCTGAGGTCATCGAGGGCTCGCAGATGCAGGACGCGGTGCCGACGCTCGCGGTGCTCGCGGCCTTCAACGAAATCCCGTGCGCTTCACCGGCATCGCCAACCTGCGCGTGAAGGAATGCGACCGCATCGCCGCGCTTTCGCCAAGGGCTTAACCGCATCGCGCCGGGGCTTGGCGCGCGAGGACGGCGACGACCTGATCGTCAATGGCGATCCCGCGCTTGCGGGCACGAGCGTGGACGCCAGCATCGACACTTTTTCCGACCACCGCATCGCCATGAGTTTTGCGCTGGCGGGGCTGAAATGGCAGGCGTCGGCATCGAGAACCCGGATTGCGTGGCGAAGACCTATCCGGGCTATTGGGATGCGCTGGCTTCGCTTGGCGTGGCGATGGAGCGCGGTGAGGATCTTGAATCGCTCCGCCGTCATTGCGAGGAGCGAACGACAAGCAACCCAGGAGCCGAAGCAGCCATGTTTGCGGGCCCTAGGTTGCTTCGCTGCGCTCGCAATGACGGCGCCGCCTAATGTTCGGCGCCGACGTCCTCACCCTCTTCCCCGAATGTTCCCCGGCCCCCTCGGCCTGTCGCTCGCCGGCGATGCGCTGCGCGGGGCCTCTGGGCGCTGAAAGCCCACGACATCCGCGACACGGCCTTGGCCGCCATCGCGCGGTCGACGACACGCCGGCGGGCGGCGGCCCCGGCATGGTGCTGCGCGCCGACGTGATCGCCGCGAGCCTTGATGCGACAATCGCCGCCGACGACCCCGGCCAAAACTGCTGATGAGCCCACGAGGCGCGCCGTTCACGCAGAGCGATGCGCGGCGTGGGCCGCCGGCCCCGGCCTCGTCCTGCTCTGCGCGCGGTTCGAGGGCGTCGACGAGCGCGTGATCGAAGGCCGCGGCTTTCGCGAAGTCTCGATCGGCGACTACGTGCTCTCGGGCGGCGAATTGGCGGCGCTCGCCGTGCTCGACGCCTGCGTGCGGCTGCTGCCCGGCGTCATGGGCAAGGAGGCCTCGGGTCACGAGGAAAGCTTTTCCGACGGCCTGCTCGAATATCCGCAATACACCAAGCCGCGGGACTGGGAGGGGCGCGCGATCCCGACTGCTGCTCAGCGGCGACCACGCCCGCATCCGCGCCTGGCGGCGCGCCGAGGCGGAGCGGCTGACGCGCGAACGCCGGCCGGATTTGCCGGCGCCGCAGGGGAAAATGAGCGTCTGATTGACTTCCCCGCCCCCGCCCCCGTAACCACACCCTCCGCTTCACCCCTTAGGAAAACCCGATGTTTCCCCCCGACCTCGTCGAGGCCGCGCGCGTTTCAAAGACCTGGCCGTTCGAGGAGGCGCGCAAGCTTGTCGCGCGCATCGAGCGCACGGGCCAGAAATCGGTGCTGTTCGAGACCGGCTATGGCCCTCGGGCCTGCCGCATATCGGCACGTTCGGCGAGGTCGCGCGCACGACCATGGTGCGCAACGCCTTTCGCGCGCTCACCGACGACACGGTCGCCGACGAAGCTGATCGCGTTTTCCGACGACATGGACGGCCTGCGCAAGGCGCCGCCGACAACATGCCCAACCACGCGATGATCGTCGCCAATCTCGGCAAGCCGCTTGAGCCAAATTCCCGACCCGTTCGGCGAATTCGAGAGCTTTGCCGCGCACAACAATGCGCGGCTGCGGGCGTTTCTCGACCGCTTCGGCTTCGACTACGAATTCGCCTCGGCGACCGCCTATTACAAGGCGGGCCGGTTCGACGCGACGCTGCGGCTGATGCTGGAAAAATCGACGCGATCCGGGAGATCATGCTGCCGAGCCTGCGCGAGGAACGCGCGCAGACCTATTCGCCGTTCCTGCCCATTCACCCGCGCACCGGCGTGGTGATGCAGGTGCCGATTCTCGAGCGCGACGCCGCCAACGGGCTCATCCGCTGGGCCGACCCGGTGACAGCAGAGATTTTCGACACGTCCGTGACCGGCGGCCAATGCAAGCTGCAATGGAAGCCGGATTGGGCGATGCGCTGGTACGCCCTGCAAGTCGACTACGAAATGGCCGGCAAGGACCTCATCGATTCCGTGGAACTTCGTCGCAGATCGTGCGCGCGCTCGGTCGCGACGCGCCGGAAGGTTTTAACTACGAACTGTTCCTCGACGCCGAAGGGCAAAAAATCTCGAAGACCAAGGGCAATGGGCTGACCATCGAGGAATGGCTGACCTATGCCCATCCCGAGAGCCTGTCGCTGTTCATGTTCCAGAAGCCGACGGCGGCGAAGCGCCTGCATTTCGACGTGATCCCGCGCGCGGTCGACGACTACCACAATTTTCTGGAGGCCTATGAGGTCAGGAGTGGCGCGAGCGGTTGGGCAATCCAGCTTGGCACATCCACAACGGCGCGCCGCCGGAGCCCGAGCGTGTGCTGTCGAACACGGGCGCGGCTTCGTCGATCAGTTTTTCGATGCTGCTCAATCTGGCCGCAGTCGCCAATTCCGAGAGCCCGCCGTGCTGTGGGGTTTTTTGCGCCGCTACGCGCCGAGCGTGTCGCCGGAAACGCATCCAAAGCTCGACGCTTTGGTGCGCTACGCCGTCGTCTATTTCCGCGACTTCGTGCGGCCGAAGAAGAAATATCGCGCCGCCGACGCCATCGAGCATGACGCGCTGACACGGGTGTCGGACAAGCTCGCCACGCTGCCGGACGGCGCCAGCGCCGAAGACATCCAGACCGCGCTCTACGACGTCGCGCGGCCGATCCCGCGCTATCAGGATTTGAAGGCGAAAGGCGCGACGCCGGAGCGGCCCGGCGTCTCCAACGATTTTTTCAACATGATCTACGCCGTGCTGCTCGGCGAAGAGCGCGGGCCGCGGCTCGGCTCGTTCATCGCGCTCTACGGCGTCGAGGAGACGCGGGCGTTGATCGCGAAGGCGCTGGCGGGCGAGTTTTTGGCGGCGGCGTAGCGCCCTTCTCCAGCGAAGCTGGAGAAGGGCGCGCCTGGCCAACCTACGCTGTCGCCCTCCCCGACTCGTCGGAGAAGCTCCTTCACTTCACATACTTGCGCCAGTCATGCGCTTCCTTGAAGCCCAAACCTCGCGCGCCTTGCGGTTCGACAGCGGCGCTTCGTTTTCGCCCATTTTGCGGGTGATTTTCACGTTGGGGCAGAGCTGCTTCAGCGCCTCTTCCGTCTTCATGTTCAGAACGATCGTGTCGTTGACCGCGTTGAACACCTGGAAGCCAAGGCCGTCCTTCTCGATGCACAGCCGGACGATCTCGCCGAGGTCGCGCGCGTCGATATAGGACCACGCGTTGCGCTTGCGCATCGGCGGATTGGCGACAAATTCGGGAAAGCGCGCGTACTCTTCCGGCGACATCACGTTGCCGATGCGTAGCGCGTAAATATCGCGCTTATAGCGCATCGCAAAAGCCCGCGCGGTCTTCTCGTTGCAGAGTTTTGACAGGCCGTAGAATTCCTGCGGGTCGACGTCGTAATCCTCCTCGAGCGGGAAGGAATGATAGTCCTTGTCGCCCTCGGCGAAGCAGACGCCGTAGGTCGTCTCGCTCGACGCGATGATCACTTTTTTGACGCCGAGCTTCATCGCCGCCTCGATCACGTTGTAGGTGCTGGTGACGTTGGCGGCGAAGGTGACGTTGTCGGGCTCGCGCAGAATCGCGGGGATCGCGGCGAAATGCACCACCGCGTCGGGCGCGGCCGGCGGCGCGCCGTCGTCATAGTGCTGATAGCCGAAATGCGTCGTCAGCGCGTTATAGGCTTGCCCCGTATGCGTGAGGTCGGCGATCAGCGTGTGGACGCCCTCTTGCGCGAGCGGGACCTTGTCGATGTTAGGACGTCATAGCCGTGGGCGACGAGATGCGCGACCGCATGGCGCCCCGCTTTGCCCGAGCCGCCGGTGAAGACGACGCGTTTCTTGTGTGCGGGTTTGCTCGCCATGGTCTTTCCTCGTGGGTTTTTGTTCTAGCGCAAGCTCCAAGCAGGCCGCAACCCCGCTTGGGGCGCGTCATGGCCCAGCGGCGGGCGGCGCGCAACGGCAAACGCCAGCCGGCCGCACAGGCGGCCGACCGGCGTCGTGGTGGATAGTCTGAAGTTCGAGAAGGAGCGCCGCTTAGACGGCTCCGCCGATCCAGCGGTTGAGCTCGCTCTTCGGGCCCGCGCCGGTCTTCGTCGCGACGAGATCGCCGCCTTTGAACACCATCAGCGTCGGAATCGAACGGATGCCGAACCGCTCGGCGATTTTCGGATTTTCGTCGACGTTCAGTTTGGCGATTTTCACCTTGCCGCCCATCTCCGTGGCGATCTCTTCCAGCGCCGGGCCGATCGCGCGGCAAGGGCCGCACCACTCGGCCCAGAAGTCCACCACCACAGGTTCTTGTGACTTGATGACGTCGGTATCGAAGCTGGCGTCGGTGACCTTGAACGTAGCGCCCATCGGGGTCCTCGCGAAAAAAAAAGGAATCAGCCAGAGCCGATCCCTTGGAGAGGATAGGTAGGGAGAGGGGGCCAAACCGTCAAGACGCGGCGAACGCCCCCCGATCACGAATGCAGACGCGGCAAATTTTCGGTGAAGGCGGTGAGCAAGGAATTTCGCGCCTGGGCTGTGGATGGAGCTTCGTTGCCGTTGAAAACATGCCCATGTTCCGACATCAGGTCGAGCAGGAACGCGGCGACGTAAAGCCGAAACGGCGCATCGTCCTCGGCCCGGCATGACGCAGCCACGCCGCGACATAATGTTTTGGGCCGCCGGTCGCCATCAGCCGGCGGGATAGCGCGGATCGCCGAAGCAGAGGTCGTCGATGTCGACGATGCCGGAAAACGCCCCGCCCGGCGCGACGATGACGTTCTTGACCGTCGTGTCGTGGAGAAACGGCGTGGCCGGCGTCGCGTCGATTTTCGCCCGCGGCTTCCAGCCGCTCTCGCACGACCCTGGACCTGCCCCAAATCGAAAAGTCGCGCGGCGGCGATCCGCCCTTCCGAGCGGGCGATGTGGGCGCCGACAACGCCCGACCATCGCTGGTGGGGCGCCCGTCGGGGCGCCCGGCATAGCCATAGCGGCCTGCGCTCGGCGTCTTTGCGGCGATCGCCTGGGCCGCCGCCACGCGCGAGGCGACGCGGTCGAGCTGCGCGCCGGTAGCTCCCAGGACGAAGCCGAGATCGGTTCCGGGAAGGCGCTCCAGCGCAAGCCAGGGAAATTTCGCCTTTTTGTCGCTCGCCAGGATTTTCGGCAGCGGCGCCCCGAGCGGCCGCAACGCCTGGGAAAGCCGCAGCGCGTTGACGAGCTCGCGCGCGCGTCCGGCGCGCCGATGCGCACGACGATAGCCTCGCCGTCCTCGAAGCGGGCGTCGAAAACATAGTGCCGCAGACCGGCGGCGAAACTGATGACCGAGGCCGGCGCTCGCCCCACGCTGCGGCCGCAATGCGCGCCGCGAGCGCGGCGTCCGGGTTGGTGGAGATCGCCTTCGCTAGGGGCATGGCGGCCCTTTAGCACGAGATCTCGCGCATGGCCGCCTTGCTCGTCAGCCGCCGCCAGTTGATCGCAGACAGCCAGGGCGTTAGGTTGGGCCATGAGCCAGAGCGCCCCGACGCCGCCGACCTCGCCGAACGCGCGCCTCCTACGACGGGACGCCCTATGTCACGGCGCCTTCGGTCCGTTTCCAGCCGTCGCGGATGGCGGCCAATGCAGAATGTTTTTGGGCCTCAAGGCCGCCGATGCGGCGAGCGCGCGCGTGCTGGAAATCGGCTGCGCGTCCGGCGGCCACGTCCTCCCGCTCGCGGCCATGCATCCCAGGGCCCAGTTCCTGGGCGTCGATCTGTCTCCCGTGCAAATCGAGGCCGGCGAAAGATTGCGCGCCGCGCTGGGCCTACAGAAAAACGCAGCGTTGAAAGCGCAAAGCTTGCCGCGGACATCGAGCAGGATAACGGCGTTTTCGACTATATCGTCTGCCACGGCGTTTATTCCTTAAATTTGCTCAGTCCCTGCGCAACTCGCTTTTTCGCCGTCATCAGCGAGCGCCTCGCGCCCGAGGGCGTCGCCATGGTCAGCTTCAACGTCCTGCCGGGGTGGCGGCTGGTGCAAATGGTGCGCGACGCCATGAACGCGCACGCCGGCGCCGAGGCCGACCCTGCCGCGCGCGTAAAGCAAGCGAGGGAACTGTTCGCCCTGCTGAGCGAGCACAGCGCGATGCCGAGCGTCTACGGCGCTTATTGGCGCGCGAATTAAGCGCAGCGCACCTTTGTCGGCGATGACAGCTATTTGACGCACGAGATTTTTGCCGACTTCAACGGCCCCGAGGCGTTTGACACGTTCAACGCTCGCCTCGCCGCCCACGGCCTAAGCCACCTCGCGGAGTCGGCGGTTTGCGGCGACAGCGAGCAAACGCTTGCGCCGGGCGCCGGCGAGATCATCCGCACGCTGGCGCAAGGCGATTCGCGCGGCCCGCCAGCGCTACATCGACCTTTTCAGCGGACGCCCCTTCCGCGAAGCCCTGATCGTGCATGCCGCGCGGCTCGATGGGCGCATCCGCGCTCCGAGGCCTGAGGCGCTCGACAGCCTTAACTATGTGATCTGCGCCGTCCGACGCGGAATTGAAGCCCAATC
Organism: uncultured Pseudomonadota bacterium; assembly: GCA_963730695.1. Lineage (GTDB taxonomy): Bacteria > Pseudomonadota > Alphaproteobacteria > Rhizobiales > Beijerinckiaceae > Roseiarcus. Next base: position 7,999 of record CAVSSV010000019.1, on the reverse strand, counting down.
CGGAGGGCTCGGGGTATCTGTTCGGCTGCCGCCGAAACTCTGAGGCAAAAAGGATTGAAGGCAAGGCCGTTGTCGCCGCTCTTGAAAAGCTCGTGGAGCGGCTGCCGGAAAACCAGCGGCTTGACGATATCGCGCCGGCCCACGGCGAAAAGCGCGAAGTCGTGCGTGACGCCTTGCATCCAGCTGATGGCGGCGCGGCGTGCTGGGCTTCGCCACATTGCCGACGGGCTGCGCCAGTTCGCTTGCTCCCATGCCCAAAGCTGCCCCTGTCGCCGCCGCCTACGCCCGCATCGGCGCCGATCGTCTTTCGGCGCCATGAGCTGGTGACGCTGCCACCCATCCAGCGCCTGCTGCTGCCCATGCTCGATGGCGAGCATACGAAGGACGACCTTGTGGCGTTGCTGATGCGCCTGGCGGCGAAGAGCAAGTTGAATTTTTATTTAAAAAAAAAAAAAAAAAAAAAAAAAAAAAAAAAAAAAAAAAAAAAAAAAAAAAAAAAAAAAAAAAAAAAAAAAAAAAAAAAAAAAAAAAAAAAAAAAAAAATTGCTAGACGGGCGCCCGTGTCCTCAGCGCTCATTCCAGCGTAAACGTGCCTGCGGGCGTTCGCACTTCGGCGCGGAGCCTTATCGATCCTCGGCGCGGATCTCCGGCCCCCTCGAATCCCAAATCAGCGAACAGCCGCTTGGCCAATTCGGGTTCGGGCGTCTCGACTGAGAACGCGGCGAGCCTGGCCCCGGCGTCCGGCATCGACGGCGCGGGCGAGCCCCCCGCGCCCCAGGCGATCAGCGACGGCGCAGCCCGCCCCGCGGCAGCGCGCCATCGGCCGGAATGGAGAGGGTCCACGCGCGGTCGCCGGGCGAGGCGCGGACCGCCTGGCCGAGAAATGCGTGCGCGGCCAAATCGCCGGCGATGTAGTCGGTCCGCGCCACCCAGGCGCGCAACCGACGGCCCTCGTTCCACGCCTTACGGTGGCCTCGCTGTCATCGAGGCCGAACCAGCGCGGGCGCTCGGGCCTCGGCGCCTCGGGATCGACCGCGATCACTTCGAGATAGATGTCGTCGCCGAGCCGCAACAGGCGATTATGCGTCCCCATTTCGGGATGCTTGCCGCCTGCGGCCATCGGCACGCCGAGCGTTTTCTCGACATAGGCGACGCCCTCTTCAAGGGTCGGCGCGACGATGGCGAGATGATCGAGCTTCGACATGCGAAAAGGTCCGGGTGCTTGGCGAAGCCAGCCCTTTACAACGCCGAGGCCGGCAGACCAATGCAGCAGACGAGGGAGCGACCGAGGCGATATGGGCGACATGACTTTGGCGCAGGCGATGATCGCCGCGATGATCACGCCGGCTTTGCTGATCCTTGCCGCAGGGTCGCTCATCGGCATCGCCCTGACGCGGCTTGCGCGCATCGTCGACCGCGTGCGCACCTTGAGCGAACGCTCGGTCACGCGGCCGCTACGAATGAGTTCGCCCGCCAGCGTATCCGCGCTTCACACACGCAATGGGCGCTGGACTTCTTCTTCTGCTCCATCGTGTTGTTCGTCGCTTCCGGCTTTGGCATCGCCATCGACCGGCTGACCGGCGATCGGCTGACCTGGTTGCCGGTGCTGGCGACCACGTTGGGCATGTCGCTGATCGTTGCGGGCACGCTGATGATGATGCTCGAATCGCGGCTCGCACGCCTGCAGGTGAACGCCGAGATCGACAGCCTGCAACGCGACGAGCCGCCAATTCCCTAGGACTTTCTGCGGAAAATAGCCCGCAGATTTCTAAAAATAGGATAAGATCCGCCGCCCATCGCTACGGTCCTAACAGCGCCGAAACGGCCAAAGTTAAGGACGAAACGGCCCTAATTAGCGCCTAAACGGCCTTAACTAAGACCGGCGATACAATAATTTCAATGCTTTACGCGCTAATTCGCTATTTTTTCTTTCCGGACCCTTCTCGCGCCCTCCACAAGCGCGCCTGAACCCTGGTGCCAAAAAGACGCTACACCAATTTCTGAAAATTGTAAAGTACAATCACTCGCGATATTTTGGTGTCGCCAGCGGCGCCGCCCCTTCGCGTTCGCTAAAGTCCGATCTCGCGCGTATGCGGGCCGCGGCGACGCCCTCTTGACGCCTTTCGTAAACCGGTCTACGAATTTGCGGAAAGCGGCGGAATGCCGCCGGCTAAAGGGACGAAATCGCCATGAGGGAACGCCACGTCTTTGCAGGCGCGATGATCCGACCGCTGTGCGACAAAGGCATCGAACAGCGCTGCCCCTTCGTGAGCGCAACCTTCACGGCGCCGGCGAACCCTAAGCAGGCGCAGCTCTTCATCAGCGCGCTCGGACTCTACCGCGCCTTCATCAACGGCAAGCGGGTCGGCGACGACCAGCTCACGCCGGGCTGGACCTGCTACCGCGAGCGTCTGGCCTACCAGACCTACGACGTCGCCAGCCTGTTGCAGCCGGGCGAGAACACCATCGACATCTGGCTCGCGGACGGCTGGCTGCGCTGGCAGATGATGTGGGCGAAGAACCCGATCTTCAATACCTGGGGATCGGAGATCGGCGCGATCGCCGAACTCGTCTGCGACGGCGCGATCCTGCCGCCACCGGCGCCGCCTGGCGGAGCGGCCTGCTGCCGATCCTCAAATCCGGCATCTATTTCGGCGAAATCTACGACGCCCGGCTGGAGACCTCAGCGCCAGCGACGGCGGCGAGCCGATCAAGAGCTTTAATCCGCAAACCCTCATCCCGCATGAGATCGGCGGCGTTAAAGAGCTCGCCCCGTTCGCGCCGGTCGCCTCCTTCACGGACGAGGCGGGGCGCACGATCTATGATTTCGGCCAGAACGCCGCCGGCTACGTCCCTTTCATCGTGCGCGGCGAGGCCGGCGCAAAAATCACGGTCGAGCACGCCGAAATTCTCGACAACGGCAATTCTCCAACAGCAACTTGCGCTCGGCCGAGGCGCGCATCGAATACGTGCTCAAGGGCGGCGGCGCCGAAGCCTACCGGCCGCACTTCACCTTCCACGGCTTCCGCTATGCGCGCGTGAGCGTCGACGGCAACGCCGAGTCGAACACATCGAATTGCTCCCGATCAGCTCGGCGACCGAGCCGGCGGGCGGCTTCACCTCCGGCCACCCGCTGGTCAACCGGCTGGTCGAGAACACCCTCTGGTCGCAGCGCTCCAACTTCATCGAGGTGCCCACCGATTGCCCGCAGCGCGACGAGCGCCTGGGCTGGACCGGCGACGCGCAGGTGTTTGCCCCGACGGCCTGCTACCTCCACGACAGCCAGCATTCTCGCGCAAATACCTGCGCGACGTGATGGCCGACCAGCGGCCCGATGGCGCGATCCCGCACGTCGTCCCGATCCGACGCGCAACCACGAGGACATCGTCCCGCGCTTTTTCGGCTCCACCGGCTGGGGCGACGCCATCTGTCATCTCCCTGGACGCTCTACGCCCACTACGGCGACCGCGACGTGCTGAAAGAACGCTGCCCGCGATGGTCCGCTGGGTCGACTTCTCTGGTCGATCAGCGATGGGCCGCTCGTGAGCCCGCGCGCGGTTGGGCGGAGCGCGGCTTCACCTTCGGCGACTGGCTGCAGCCCTCCGGCCCCACGGAAAAGCCGCTGCCGACCATCGGCGACGACGCCGCGGCGACGATCTACCTCTACATCTCGACCGCGAAACTAGCGGAGATCGCCCGCTTCTCGGCGAGACCGCGGTCGCCGCCGACATGCACCGGCGCGCCGAGGCCATCAAGGCGGCCTTCGCCAGCGAATTCATCACGCCCTGCGGGCGTCTGGTCTACGACGACCAGACGTCCTACGCCCTCGATTTCCTGCACGACCTCATTCCTGCGGACCAGCAGGAGGCGGCGAAGGCCCATTTCCGCGCGACCGTCAGCGCGCGGGCGGCCGCATCGGCACCGGCTTCATCGGCACGCCGGCGCTGCTGCCGGCGCTGGTGAAGATCGGCGCAGCCGATCTCGCCGCCGCGGTCTTCCTGCAGGAGGAGGTTCCGGGCTGGCTCTATCAGGTCAAGCGCGGGGCGACGACGATCTGGGAGCGCTGGGACGCCATCAGGGAGGACGGCACGATCTTCGACCCCGCCATGAATTCCTACAACCACTACGCCTATGGCGCGGTTTGCCAGTGGCTGTTCGAGGCGGCGGCGGGCTTTCCGCCCGACCCGGAGGCGCCCGGCTTCAAGCGCATCGTGATCGCGCCGACCATCATCAAGGCGCTGGCGCCGGTTCGAGCGCATCATCAGTCAAGCCAGGGGCCGATCGAAGTCAGCTGGTCGCTGGATGGCGACGCGGTTGCTTACGACTTCACCATTCCGCCGGGCGCAGAGGCCATCTGGGCCAACCCGCGGCCTACGCCGGCTTGCAGATCGACGGCCGCGCGCCAAGCGCGCAGCCGCTCGGCGCAGGAGCGCACCGCGCGACGTTCAAGATTTAACGGCTCGAAGAGGCCTGTTTTAGGAGGAGAACGAAATGCTGAAACTCTTGCGACGCAATTTTCTGATCGGCGCGAGTTGCGCCGCGGCGTTGATGGCGGGCGCGCCCGCCGCGTTCGCCGCTCAGGTTGAACTCGGCTTCCTCGTCGACAACAACCCGGCCACCGTGAAGTTCTCACAGGCGCTCATCGACGCCTTCATGGCGAAGAACCCCGACATCAAGATCAATCTCGACACGCGCCCCGGCGGCACGGAAGGCGACAACCTGATCAAGACAAAGCTCGCGACCGACGACATGGACGACGTGTTTCTCTACAATGCCGGCTCGCTGTTCCAGGCGATGAACCCGCAGAAAAACCTCGTCGACCTCACCAACGAGCCGTTCCAGGCCAATGTGCTCGACTCGTTCAAGACCGTGGTGACGAACGGCGGCAAGGTGTTCGGCGCGCCGATCCAAGGCGCGATGGGCGGCGGCGTGCTCTACAACAACAAGGTCTACGCGGAGCTCGGCCTGAGAGTGCCGCAGACCTGGGCCGACTTCATGGAGAATAACGCCACGATCAAGGCCAAGGGCGGCATTGTGCCGGTCATTCAGACCTTCAAGGACACCTGGACATCCAGCTCTTCGTGCTCGGCGATTTTTTCAACGTCCTGCAGGCCGACCCGAACTTCCCCGACGACTATACCGCCAACAGAGCCAAATTAGCCACCACGCCGGCGGCGCTCAAGGCGTTCCAGCACCAGGCCGATGTGTTCAAGGCCGGCTATCTCAACGCCGACTTCGCCTCCGCCAAGTTCGAGGACGGCGTGCGCATGGTCGCCACGGGCAAAGGCGCCCAGTATCCCATGCTGACTTTTGCGGTCGGCACCATCCAGACCCTACCCCGACAACCTCAAGGATGTCGGCTTCTTCGCGCTCCCCGGCGACGACGCCAGCAAGAACGGCGTGACGGCGTGGGAGCCCGCGGCCATCTACATCCCCAAGGCGACCAAGCATCTCGAGGACGCCAAGAAGTTCGTGGCTTCGTCGCTTCAGCGAAGGCTGCGACTCCAGACCAAGGCCGTCGGGGCACCGGACCCTACTTGTCAAGGGCTGCAAGCTGCCGGCCGACGTGCCGCCCGCGGTCGCCGACCTGCACACCTACTTCAAGGCGGCGCCACGGCTCCCGCGCTCGAGTTCCTGTCGCCGGTCAAGGGGCCGTCGCTGGAGCAGATCACCGTCGAGGTCGGCTCCGGCATCCGCACGCCGGCCGACGGCGCGGCGCTCTACGACGAAGACGTCCGCAAGCAGGCCCAGCAGCTCGGCCTCCCCGGCTGGAAGTAATCGCCGGGCTCCCCTCTTCTCGCTAGGGCGGGGAGGCGTGGCGCCCGGCACGGCCTTCGAGGGGGCGAGCTCGAGCGAAGCCGATGTCCGACGTCTCGCGCCCCCCGCACGAGCGCGCGCGCCTACCCCCTGTGGTTCTACCTGCCCGCCGCGGTCGTCTTCGGCACGCTGTTCCTGCTGCCGAGCTTCGCCTCGCTCTTCTTCAGCCTGACGCGCTGGAGCCTTCCGAATCGACCTTCATCGGCCTCGACAATTTCGCGCAGTTTTTTCACGAGCCGTTCCTTGTCAGAGGCCCGATCAACACGCTGATCTACGCCGCGCTGACCTCTGGCCTCAAGGTGGTGCTGGGCACTGCTGCTCGCCATGCTGCTGACCTCGGATCTCGCGGCCGCGGCTCCCTTCGCGCCGTCGTGTTTTTCCCGGTGCTGGTGTCGACCGTCGGCGTCGGCATCACCTTCTCGACCTTGATGCATCCGACCAATGGCGTCCTCAACATCGACCCTCGCGATGTTCGGTATCCCCGGCCCGGCTGGCTGACCGATCCGCATCTCGCGCTGATCTCGGTCGCCCTCGTCGATGTGTGGAAGGGCGTCGGCCTCGCGACGGTCATCTACATGGCGGGGCTCGTCTCGATCCCGACCGACTATTACGAGGCGGCTACGATTGATGGCGCGACGGCTGGCAGAGATTCCGGCACATCACCCTGCCACTGGTGCTGCCGGCGACGTCGACCGTCATCATTCTCAGCCTCATCGGCGGCCTGCGCTCGTTCGACCTGATCTGGGCTATGACGCGCGGCGGTCCGGGCTTTACCTCCGACGTCATCGCCTCGGTGATCTACAAGCAATACCAGGCCGGCTTCTACGGCCTGTCGACCGCCGGCAACGTCGTGCTGTTCGCCGTGGTCGCGGCTCTCATCGTGCCGCTCTCGCTGTTCTCAACCGGCGGAGGTCCGGCATGAGGGGGCCGCCCCGCGATCTCGTCAGCGCGTCCGCCATCCTCGTCTCGGCAGTCGTCTTCCTCGTGCCGTTCGCCTTCATCGTCATCCAGGCGCAAGGACGGCGCGAATCCTCCGACCGCAGTTCGCGCTCCCGACGACCTCGCATTCCTCGACAATCTGGTCGAGTGCTATCGACGCGCGACTACATGCTGGTCACCGCCTTCATCAACTCGATCTCCTGACGGTCGCAAGCGTCACCCTGCTCGTCGTCTTCGGGGCGATGGTGGGCTTCGTCTGCAGCGCCGGCCGTCGCGCTGGACCGGCATTGTCAACTTCTTCGTCCTCGCCGGGCTCATCGTCCCGCCCGCGGTGGTGCCGACCATCTGGGTGCTGCAGGGGCTGGGGCTGTTCAAGACCCTGCACGGCCTGGTGCTGATCGAGGTCGCCTATGGGCTGGCTTTCGGTGCTGCTGTTCCGCTCGTTCATCGCCACGGTGCCGCGCGAGCTCGACGAGGCGGCGATCATCGACGGCGCGGCCCGTTCCGGCTGTTCTTCGGCGTCGTGCTGCCGCTGTTGAGGCCGGTGGTGGTGACCCTGATCGTCACGCAGTCGGTGGCGATCTTCAACGATTTCACCAATCCGCTCTACTATCTGCCGGGCAACAAGAACGTCACCCTGCAGCTGACGCTGTTCAACTTCCAGAGCCAGTTCAACACGTCCTACAACCTGCTGTTCATGAACATCCTGCTGATCACGATCCCGCCGCTCATCGTTTTCATTCTTCAACCGGCAGATCGTCGCCGGGATGACCGCAGGCGCCGTGAAGGGCTGAGGCGATGGAGCAGGAGCGCGACGATCGCGGACGTGGCCGAGCGCGCCGGCGTCTCCCGCGCCGCGGTCTCCAAAGTGCTGCGCGACGCTTATGGCGTGTCCGCGAGCCATGCGCGAAAAAGTCGGCGCGGCGATGGAGGCGTTGGCCTATCGCCCCCAGACGGCGGCGCGAGGCCTGCGCGGATCGACCGACACGTTCGGCATCGTCCTTCCCGACATCGGCGATCCGTTCTTCTCCAGCGTGCTCGACGGGATCGCCCGTCGCCTCGCCTCTACCCGCCTGCAGCCTTTGCTGGGAGTCCCGCCCCGCCGAGATCGATACCGAGCGTTCGGTGGTCGAGACCATGCTCGACCGCAATCTCGACGGCCTGATCATGGTCGCTCCTCGGCTCGATCGCGCATTTTCTTCGCTGACGTCGCCCGGCAGGTGCCGCTGGTGGTCATCGGCGA
>CAVSSV010000018.1:0-30588 GCA_963730695.1 uncultured Pseudomonadota bacterium | reverse complement strand
TGGCGGTGGTTCGTCCGGCCTGATGGGGCAGGTCGCCGTATCGGCGTCTCGCCACGGCGGGCGGGTGGTCGGCGTCATCCCGCGGTTCTTGATGCCGCGTGAGGGGGCCCTGAACATCATCGACGAGCTGATCGTCGTCGACACAATGCACGAGCGCAAGAAGATCATGTTCGACCGCGCCGACGCCTTTGTGGCCTTGCCCGGCGGCATAGGCACGCTGGACGAACTGGCGGAGCAATTGGTCTGGGCGCAATTAGGCCGCCACGCCAAGCCGATTGTGCTCGCCGACGTCAACGATTTCTGGCGGCCGCTGTTGGCGCTGTTCGCCAACATGAGCGGCGAGGGTTTTCTGCACGACCTGCAGCCCGGGATTTTTCGGGTCGCCGAGGACATCGATGAGGTCGTCGCGCTCGCCACCGGGCAAAGACAGCCGGCGCTCGACGGCAAATAAAGGCTACCGTCAGCATCACACCACGGCCCCCTCCACCATGCTTCGCATGGTCCCCCTCCCCCGCAAGCGGGGGCGGAGAGTGCCTCACCGTAGAAGACGCGGTTGGCGGAGGGCGCTCTCCTCCTTCGCGAAGCGGGGGAGGGGGACCGGGCGAAGCGCGGTGGTGGGGGTCTTACGGCGACGACCCCAGCGCCGGCTTCATCAAATCACGTGACGCCTAACCCTCCCCCCGCGTTTTGCGCGGGAAGAGAGGAAGGCAAAGCGTCGGCTTACTTCGCCGCCGCGTCGTAAAGCTCGGCCACGTATTCCCAGTTCACCAGACCGTCGACGAACGCCTTCAAATAGTCGGGGCGGCGGTTGCGGTAGTCGATGTAGTAAGAGTGCTCCCAGACGTCGACGCCGAGCAGCGGCTTGGCGCGGTGCACCAGCGGGTTTTCGCCGTTCGGGGTCTTCAGCGCGACGATCTTGCCGTCTTGGAAAGCGAGCCAGCCCCAGCCCGAACCGAACTGCGTCGTCCCCGCCGCGATGAGATCTTCTTTGGCCTTGGCGACCGAACCGAAGCTGTCGATGAGCGCCTTTTCCAGCTTGCCGGGGATCGCCCCGCCGCCCTTGGGCTTCATCACCTTCCAGAAGTGAATGTGATTGTAATGCTGAGCGGCGTTGTTGAAGAGCGGGGCGTTTTTGCCGTGCGAGCCGACGACGATCTCGTCGAGCGTCTTGCCTTCCCATTCCGTGCCCTTGAGCAGGTTGTTGCCGTTGTTGACATAGGCGAGGTGATGCTTGTCGTGATGGAATTCGAGGGTCTCTTTGGACATCACCGGGGCGAGCGCGTCGTGCGCATAGGGCAGGTCGGGGAGGGTGAACGACATAGATAAACTCCTTGGCGGCGCGCGGTGAACGAAGAAACGGCGCTCCTCGCCTGGTAAATTAGTCCGGCTGGCGCGCGCAAGCAAATGAGACGCGCTACTTGCGCCGGCGCTTAGGCGGCGCGCGGCACGACGTCCACCTTGACGACGACGTCCTGCTCGCCCGAGCCCAGCACGATGCCCGACGACCGGCGAAATGTCGGCATAGTCGCGTCCGACAGCAAGCGAGATATGGTCGTTGCCGACATAGAGCGCGTTGGTCGGGTCGAGGCCGATCCAGCCCGCCTCCTCGCCGCACCAGAAGGCGACCCAGGCGTGGGAGGCGTCGGCGCCTTCCAGCCGCGGCTTGCCCGGCGGAGGAATGGTCCGGATGTAGCCCGAGACATAGGCGGCCGGCAGGCCGAGGCCGCGCAAGCCGGCGATCATGATATGCGCGAAATCCTGGCAGACGCCGCGGCGATTGGCGAAAGCCTCCGAAAGCGGCGTCGAAACGACCGTGGCTTTCGGGTCGTATTTGAAATCCTCGCGGATGCGCCGCATCAGTTCCGCGGCGGCCTCCAGGGCCGGCCGTCCCGGCGCAAAACTCTTGCGCGCATAGTCGGCGGCGGGGGTGAAGCGCGGCACGAAGCGGCTCGGGATACAGGAAATGCGCCGGCGATCCCGGGTTGAGGTCGACCGAGCCGAAGGCGTCGTCGCGCACCTGCTCCCAGGCCGGCGTGTCCCGCGGCCTCCGGCGGGGCGGCGCGATCGACATCGAGGCTGGAGCGCGCGTCGAGCTTCAGCACGCGATGGGGCACGTTGATGGTGCAAGAGGCGACGCGGTTGCCGAAGAAGCTGACGCGCTCGTCGATCGCGGCCGGCGCCGGCGAGATCATCAGTTTCGAATCCAGCAGCTTTTGCCCCGGGCCGCTCGAAGGCAGCAGCCGCAGCGCGCAATGCGAGAACGCCACGGGCAGCGTGTACTCGTAAAGGGTGACGTGGCGAATGTCGTAGATCACGCGAGGCCGTTCATTTTGTCGACGGGCGTTTCGTTGGAGCCCTGCAGGAAGTAGCGCGCCCCGATGGCGTCGGCGAGGGCCATCAGCTTTTGTTCGAAGCCGAGCACCCGTTCGCCGTTGAGGTCGCTCGCCTCGGCGACCGCGATCTCCGAGGCGAGCGCCAGCACGATCTTGCGCGGCGCCTCGAGCATGCCGTCGTTGTTGAGCAGCGGCAGGCTCTCCAAGTGCTCTTTCAGTCGCTCGACCTGGAAGGCGAGCGAGCGCGGATTGTAGGGGTCGAGCAGCACGAGGTCGCGCACCGGCCGCAACGCCACGCCCATGAGATAGCGCGAGCGATAGGTGATCTGCGAATCCACGAGATCGAGCAGGATATCGAGGTCTTCGGCGGGCGAGGACGCGGTCGCGAAACTCCGCGCCAGGCGGCAGGCGTTGACCCCGCGCTCGATGCGCCGGCCCGCCTCCAGAAACCGCCAGCCGGCGACCCGGTTCATGTTCTCCTGGGCAAGGCCGGAGATCGAAGACAGAAGTCGCAGCGCCTCGTCCGCCACCTCGTAGGCGCCCGCTTCGCTAAGCGGCGCATTCTCGTCGCGGCCCAAAAGTTCGAGCAGGGAGCTGAGCAGTTTCCACGCGTCGAGCGAGAGGCGTTCTCTAATGAACGAGGCGGCGCGATTGGCGTCCTCCACCACGACATAAGCGGAGCCGAATTGCTTGCGGCTGTGCAGCGCGACGGCGGCCAGGCGCAGCGGCGGCGTGCCGGCCGCCGAGCGCGCGGGGATCGCGCCCGAGGAACCCAGCAGATTGGTCAGGCCGCGGAGCGTGGCGGCTTCGGCGTCGCTATCGGTGTCTAGCAGCCGCCCGGCCAGACAGCGCACAAGCCGCAGCGTCGTCTCCGCGCGTTCGAGATAGCGCCCGAACCAGAACAGATTGTCGGCCGCGCGGCTGGGCAAATTGCCCATGATGCGGCGGATGCGGATGGTGTCGTCGCTGGGCAACAAGCGTCGTCGTCGCCACCGGCTTGCTGGCGAGCACCCAGACATCCGAGGATTGCGTGCCTTGCCCCATCGACACCGCGCGGGCGTCGGAGCGGTCGGAGATGCGGGCAAAGCCGCCGGGCATCACCTTCCAGCCGTCCGCGGTGGCGGCGGCGAACACGCGCAGCACGAAAGGGCGGGGCGTCAGCTTGCCGTTGTCCCAGACCGGCGTCGTCGAGAGATGGACGATTTCCTGCCCGACATAGTCGACGCCGCGCTCCTTGATGTCGGCGACCAGCCGCTCGCGCGCCTGCGGATCGAGCGAGGCCGCTAAAGCCGCTTCGCCCGCCCCGACATTGGCGACCGCATTGCCGAACGCGCCGGCGATCGCGCGGTCATCGAGATTTTCGAGCACGTTGCGGCGCGCGCCCTCCTGGCCGCACCACCACGTCGCGATGTTCGGCATCAGCAGCTCTTCGCCCAGCAGGTGGCGGGCGATGTTGGGCATGAAGCTCATCAGCGCCGGCGATTCCACCACCCCCGATCCAAGCGAGTTGGCGACGACCACGCCGCCGTCGCGCAACGCTTCGACCAGCCCGGGCACGCCGAGCTTGGAGGTGGCGTTCAGCTCCAGCGGATCGGCGAAATCCGAATCGATCCGCCGCCACAGCACGTCGGCGCGCTTCAGGCCGGCGATGGTGCGCACATGCACCTTGCCGTCGCGCATCGTGAGATCGCCGCCTTCGACCAGGAGATAGCCGAGATAGCGCGCCAGATACGCTTGTTCGAAATAGGTGTGGCTCAGCGGCCCCGGCGTCCACAGGCAGATGCGCGGATCGGAGCGCTGCGACATACCGGCGAGCCCAGCGCGAAAGCTGCGAAAGAACGGCGCGAGACGCTCGACGTTCATGTTGCGGTAGAGCGCGGGAAAGGCGCGCGACAGCACCAGGCGATTGGCCAGCGCATAGCCGCTCCCCGACGGCGCCTGCGTGCGGTCGCCAAGGACCCACCAGCGCCCGTCCGGCGCACGGCCCAGATCGACGGCGTAGAAATGCAGGAACTTGCCGCCCGGCGGCTTCAGCCCGTGCACGGGCCTGAGATAGTCGGGACTGCCGGTGATCGCGCTGGCGGGGACGACGCCCTCGCTGACGAGGCGCCCGTCGCCGTAGATGTCGGCGAGCGTACGCTCGAGCAGGCGCACGCGCTGTTCGACGCCCGCTTCGATCGCCCGCCATTCCGCTTCGTCAATCAGCAGCGGCACGTGGCTCAGCGGCCAGGCGCGCTCGCTGGTCTCGCCATAGGCGCGATAGGAGACGCCGGTGTCGTGAATGTGCCGGTCGGCCGAGGCGAATCGGCTCTCGACATCCGCCGGGGCGAGATCTGTCAGCGCATCGAGAAAGCGCAGCCAATGGGCGCGCGGCCGGCCGTCGCGGCCGACGAACTCGTCGGGAATCCCCGGCAGCGGCGCATAATCGGCGCAAAGCGCCTGCATCCGTTGCGCTTTGGATCGCGCCGTCGTTTTCCCAGCAAGTCGTTGCATTATTTCACAGGCTCGTTGGGCGCCGGAGATCGAGCGTCAGGGGGAACTCCGCCGTGGCGCTTTCCAGAGGGGGCAGCATCACGCCAGGAGTATGGCCGTGATCCTGGAACCGCGCGAGCCTGCGCGCCTCCGCTTCGTAACTATTCACAGGAAACGTATCGTAACTTCGCCCGCCCGGATGGGCCACATGGTAGACGCAGCCGCCGAGCGAACGCCCCGTCCAGCTGTCGAACACGTCAAAAGTGAGCGGCGCATGGACCGGAACGGTCGGGTGCAGCCCTGACGCCGGCTGCCAGGCCTTAAAGCGCACCCCCGCGAGCTGCTCGCCGGAAACGCCGGTGGAGGTCATCGGCAGCCGCCGCCCGTTGCAGGCGATCACGTGCCGGCCGGGCGTCAAGCCGGAGGCCTTCACCTGCAGCCGCTCGACGGAGCTGTCGACGTAGCGCACCGAGCCGCCGATGGCGCCCTCTTCGCCCATGACATGCCAGGGCTCCAGCGCCTGCCGGATTTCCAGTTTCACGCCGCCGCGTTCCACCGCGCCAAAGGCGGGGAAGCGAAACTGCCACTGCGCTTCGAACCAGGCCCAATCGAAGGCGTAGCCGGCCTCTTTAAGGTCGGCGAGCACGCCCATGAAATCTTCGCGGACAAAATGCGGCAGCATGTATTTGTCGTGCAGCGCCGTGCCCCAGCGCACCGGCGCGCCCTGCTGCGGATCGCGCCAGAACCAGGCGATCAAGGCGCGTATCAGCAATTGCTGGGCAAGGCTCATGCGCGCGTCGGGCGGCATCTCGAACGCGCGAAATTCCACCAGGCCGAGCCGGCCCGTCGGGCCATCGGGCGAATACAGCTTGTCGATGCAGATTTCCGCGCGGTGGGTGTTGCCGGTGACGTCGGTGAGCAGATTGCGCAGGATGCGATCGATCATCCACAGCGGCTGCCATTGTCCGGGCGCGGGGATGGCGCCAAGCGCGATCTCCAATTCGTAGAGCACGTCCGAGCGCGCTTCATCGAGCCGCGGCGCCTGGCTGGTCGGCCCGATGAACAGGCCGGAGAAGAAATACGACAGCGCAGGATGCCGCTGCCAATAGAGCACCAGGCTTTTCAGCAGATCCGGCCGGCGCAGGAACGGCGAATCCGATGGCGTCTTGCCGCCGAGCACGACGTGATTGCCCCCGCCCGTGCCGGTGTGCCGCCCGTCGGTCATGTATTTGTCGGCGCCCAGGCGCGAGGCCCTGGCTTCCTCGTACAGCGCCGCCGTCGTCTCCACCGCATCGCGCCAGGAATCCGCGGGATGAATGTTGACCTCGATAACGCCAGGGTCCGGCGTCACTTTGATGACGTCGATGCGCGGATCGTAGGGCGGCGGGTAGCCCTCGATGTGCACGGGCACGCCGGTGGCTTCCGCCGTCGCCTCGATCGAAGCCAGCAGATCGAGGTAGTCCTCGATCGTCTGCACCGGCGGCATGAACACGCAAACGACGCCGTCGCGCGGCTCGAACGACATCGCCGTGCGCACGGCGCCGTCGATCATCGTCTGCTCAACGCGCTCCTGCCGCCCTGCGGAGGCGTCCCCTTCGACGCGCCGGGAGCGTTGCACCGCCGCGGCGATGAATTCCTGCACGCTTGGCAGCGGTCCGCGCACGTCAAGCGGGTCCTGCTCGACGACATGCGGATAAGACGACGCGGGAACCCAGGGCAGCGACGCCAGCGGCAGGCGATAGCCGACGGGCGAGTCGCCGGGCACCAGGAACAACTTGCCGCGCCTCATCCGCCACTTCTCGCTGACCCAACGGCCCCGCGCCTTCGCATTCCAATGCTGGATCGGCAGCACGTAGCCGCTCGGCGTTCCCAGGCCGCGCTCGAAGGTGCGCACCATGCGCGCGCGCTCTTCCGGGTCTTCGATTTTCGGGTTTGAAGGATCGGTGTTTTCGGGCAGCGAGCCTTCTTTGACCATCCAATGCGCAGGGTCTTCGAAGGCTGGCAGCACGTAGTCCGCGTCCAGCCCCAACCGCACGGCGACGCCTTCGCCAATGATCGCGGCTTGCGCGGCGCCCGCCTTTTGCGCGCCCGCGACCGTGGCGATCAGGTCGGCGTTGCGCCAGATCGGCTCGCCGTCCTTGCGCCAATACAGCGCGAACGCCCAGCGCGGCAGGCTCTCTCCGGGATACCATTTGCCCTGGCCGTAATGCAGCATGCCGCCCGGGCGCGAATCGTGTGCGCAAGCGGCGGATCAGCTCGTCCGCGCGAGGACGCGCTTGGTCGGGCCCACCGCCGAGGTGTTCCACTCCGCGGATTCGAAATCGTCGACCGAGACGAAGGTCGGCTCGCCGCCCATGGTGAGCCGGACGTCTTGCGCGATGAGATCGGCGTCGACCTGCTCGCCCAGGCGATCCAGCGCCTCCCAGGCGTCGTCGGAAAACGGCGCGGTGATGCGCGGCGCTTCCGCGACGCGGGTGACGCTCATGTCGAAGTGGAAATCGATGTTGGCGGGGTCGACCATGCCGCTGATCGGCGCCGCGGAACGAAAGTGCGGCGTCGCCGCCAGCGGCAGGTGGCCCTCGCCGCAGAACAGGCCGGAGGTCGCGTCGAGCCCGATCCAGCCGGCGCCGGGCAGGTAGACCTCCGCCCAGGCGTGCAGATCGGTGAAATCCTTGCGAGTGCCGAGCGGGCCTTCGATCGGGTCGATGTCGGCCTTCAGCTGGATGAGGTAGCCCGACACGAAGCGCGCGGCGAGGCCGAGCCGGCGCAAAATCTGCACCAGCATCCAGGCGGAGTCGCGGCACGATCCCGAGCCGAGCGTCAGCGTCTCATCCGGCGTCTGCACGCCGGGCTCCATGCGCACGACATACCGAACCCGGTCGTGCACGGCGGCGTTGAGGCGGACCAGGAAATCGACGGAGCTTTCGTCTTTTGTGCCGATGCTCGCCGTATATTCTTCCAGCGGCTTGGCGGACGGCTCGATCTCTAGATAGGGCGCAAGCTCGTCCTTCAACTCCGGCTCGTAGGCGAACGGGAATTTTTGCGCGTAGGGCTCGACGAAAAAATCGAAGGGGTTGATGACCGCGAGTTCGGCGGTCAGGTCCACCTCAATCTTGAATTCGTTAGCCTTCTCCGGAAACACCAGCCGCGCCAGCCAATTGCCGTGCGGGTCCTGCTGCCAATTGATGAAATGCTCGGCTGGGGTGATCTTGAGCGAATAGGCCGGCACTTTGGTGCGGCAGTGAGGCGCCGGGCGCAGCCGGATGGTTTGCGGGCCGAGCGTAATCAACCGATCGTATTTGTAGTGCGTGACGTGGTGCAGAGCGGCAAAAATGGTCAAACGAAACGACTCCTGGACCTAAAAAGCGAAGAAGCACCCTGCCGCGCCTTCTTCCGCGCTCGCTTGCCCCCAATCGTGCGCGTTGCGATCGTTTGACTTGGGTTTCGGACTTGGCTTTCGGCAGGACACCCTAGCATTCAAGACTCGTGCCAAGCGAGGGCCTCTCACCATGCCACCTCGCCGGCGTCGTCAAAGAACTTTCCCGTCGGCCCGTCCTCGCCCAATAGCGCCAGTTCCACGGCCTTGGTCGAGCCTTGCCGCGCCGGACGGCCGCGTCCGCGCGTCATATCGGTGGCGCATAGCCCAGGCGTGACGGCGTTGACCTTGATGCCCGCCGCCAGCAACTCGCGCGCAAAGTGCAACGTCGCGGCGTTCAACGCCGCTTTTGACGAGGCATAGGCGAGCAGCAAGGGACGCTCGGGGTCGCCCGAGAAGTCGGCGAGTTGGGAGAGCGAGGCCAGCCCCGTCGACATGTTGACGATTCGCGCGCCTCGAGCGGCGCCCAACAGCGGCAGCATCGCCTGGGTGACGGCGATTGCGCCAAAGAGATTGGTCTCAAAGATGCGCCGCACGACGTCGAGCGGAACTTCGCTTGGCGCCGCGCCCTCGTTTGCGATGCCGGCATTGTTGACGAGAATATCGAGCCGCCCGTGCGACGCCTCGATCTGCACGGCGGCGTCCGCGATCGTCGCGGCGTTGGTGACGTCGAGCAGGAGGTTTTCCGCGGAATAGCCTTGGCCGACGAGCCGCTTTTCCGCGATCCCTCCGCGATGTTCGTCGCGGCAGCCGAGCACAACATGCACGCCCGCCGCGCACAGTCCGCGCGCGATCTCGTAACCGATGCCTTTGTTGGCGCCGGTGACGAGCGCGATTTGCGGAGGGGTCATTGCGCATTCCCCCTCTCCCCGTTGAAAACAGGGAGGTGAGGGGCTTGGTGAGTTAGTGTTGACCGGCAGTGCGAAATCACCCGGCCCCTCACCTTAACCCTCTCCCCGCGCTTCGCGCAGGGAGAGGGGACGACAGAGGATGCACTCAACAAAGCGGCCAGCAGTTGTTCAGCCGATACCGATAGAAAATAATCCGTCGGCCCGTCGCGCGATGCGCCTGCGGGCGCGGGATCACCTTCGGCAGCGGTACGTTCGGCGTTTCGCTCGTCGGGTCTTCCTCCGCCGCACGCAAGCGCAGTTGCGCGGCTTGCGCCAGATCGGCCGGCCCGAGCAGGCCGCGCTCGTACATGATGGCGAGAAACTTCATGGCGTAGCCATCATTCAGATCCGCCGCCTGCTGAAAATATTGCTCGGCGGCGTTGTAGTCGACCGGCGTGCCTTTGCCGTCGAAATACATCACCGCGATCTGCGACAGCGCGAACGGATCGCCGGCTTCGATCGCTTTTTCATACAAGGCCAGCGCCATCGCGTCGTCCTCTTTGACGCCGAAACCGCTCGCATACATCGAGCCGAGATTGCCCATCCCGGACCCTAAGCCGGCGTTGGCCGCCTTCTGAAAATAGTCGAGGGCGCGATGCATGTCTTTGACCACGCCGGTCCCCGTGACGAACATGTAGCCGAGTTGGCTTTGAGCCTCAGCCAGACCCGCGTCGGCGGCGGCGGTCAGATGGTGCACGGCCTCGAGATAATCCTTCAGCCAATATTGCGTGATGCCCAGCTCATATTCGGAGCGCGGATCGCCAGGGCTCTGCGCCTGCGCCGCGGTGCAGACGATAAGCGCGCGGGCCCAATCCTTCGGCAGTTTCGACTTCTTGATCGCATCTGGCCCGGCGAACCGCGGCAGCGGCGCAGCGATGGCGTCGCATTCCTTGGCCTCGGGTGAGAGCGCGGCGAGCGCCCCCGTCGGCGCGGGCGAAGGCGCCGGCGCGGGGGAGGCGTCGCGCGGCGCCGCGCTCGGCTGCGGGGCGGGTGCCTGCGCGACGACGGCAGGCGCTGCCGCTGCAGGCGCCGCCGCGTCCGCCGTCTGCTGCGAAGCGCCCGCCAAAAACACATCGCCCGTCAGCGAAGAATTATCCCACGGCACCTGCTTTTGGCTGGTCGCCGCCAACACGTCGCCGCGCACTTTGGAAAGCATCTGGCGCACTTCGAGGCCGGGCACCGCGACATATTTGACCAGCGCCGCCGCGAAAGGCGAATTGCGCCCGGCGCCATCGAGCGCGACATTGTTGGGCTGCGTTGAAAACACCACGAGTGCGCCGACGCCCGACGCTTCGATGCGGCCAAGGCCGCGCTCGCCGCCGCCGCGCCCGGTCTTGGCGAGTTTGTCGACGAACGGATTGTTACGGCAAGCGTCGAGGATGATGATGTTTGCGCGCCCGCCGCCGTCCATTTCCTGCTGAATGTCGGAGAGATCGATGGTGTTGAAGCGCACGTCGGCCTGCGTTTCGATTTTTGCGTCGACGGGAAGCAGATAATTCTCGCCGTTCATCTGCAAGCCGTGACCGCCGTAATAGAACAGCGCGGTGTCGGCGGTACCGATTTTCTGCGCAAAGTCGCGCACCGCGCCGGCCATGTCCTCGCGCGTGGCGTCGCCCTTTTCGATGACGTCGAAACCGATCGCGCGCAAAGCCTTGGCGACGTCGGCGGCGTCATTGGCGGGATTTTCCAGCTGCGGCGCCGCCTGGTAGGCGCCGTTGCCGATCACGAGGGCGACGCGGCCACCGGCGAGCGATGGGGTCGCGATCGCGCAGAGGATAAGCGCTATGGCCAAAAGGCGCCGCGCGAGAATGATTAGGGAATGACCGCGAAGCGCCGAGGAGCGTAGGGGTTTTGCGGCGTGCCGATGGGCGTCGCTCATTCTCACATCGTCCCCAAGGATTTTCGTGGTCATGCAACCATGTCGTGTTAAGCGCGGCGCCGTCAAGCCGACGCCTTGCCGCGCGTTTCCCCCTCTCCCCGTTGAAAACGGGGAGAGGGTCGGGGTGAGGGGCTGGGTGATGTGCACTGCCGTTCGAGCGAACTCACCCGGCCCCTCACCCTAACCCTCTCCCCGCGCTTCGCGCAGGGAGAGGGGACGACGCCCGCTTGCCACATGCCGCTTTGCATGGTTGAGCCTGCCCATGCTCGAAGGCCTGCCCCCCAACAACGCCGCGCACCGCATGACTCTGCGGAGCGACGAAAAGCGCGCGCGCGCCGTCGCCGACTTCATCGTCGAGAGTTTCGAGCCCGCCGAGGTTGCAGCGGCCGCCTTTGAGACCGAGGAGAAGCTGGGCCGCGGCAAGGCGTGGCTGGTCGAAGCCTATTTCAGTTTTGCGCCCGATGAAGCGGATTTGCGCGACCTTGTGCGCATCGTTGCGGGCGAGGAAACCGCCAAAGCCGCCATTTTCGACACCACGGAGAAGCGCGATTGGGTCGCCAAGGCGCTTGAGGGCCTGGCCCCGGTCCGCGCCGGGCGCTTTCTTGTCCACGGCGCGCATGACCGCCCCAAGGTTGGCGCGAGCGATATCGGCGTCGAGATTGAAGCGGGCCTGGCTTTCGGCACCGGCCATCACGGCACGACGCGCGGCTGCCTCATGCTGTTCGACCGCCTGCTCAAGCGCCGGCGTCCGGCCAGCGTTCTCGATGTCGGTTGCGGCGCCGGCGTGCTGGCGATCGCCGCGGCAAAGGCGCTGAAGATGCGCATTGCGCTGGGCGATATCGATCCGGTCGCGGTCGAGGTCGCCAACGCTAACGCAAAATTGAACGGCGTCGGCGTGCTCGCCCGCGCCATCGTCGCCAAAGGCGTCGAGGCGAAAGAGTTGCGCGCGCAGGGGCCATTCGATGTCGTTTTCGCCAATATTTTGGCCAAACCGCTGCGGCTGCTCGCGCCGTCGCTGTCCCGCGTGATCGCGCCGGGCGGGGAGGCGTTGCTATCGGGCCTGCTCCTCAGCGACGTCGCTGGCGTGCTGACGGCTTGGCGGGCGCAGGGGTTTAAGCTGGTCGAGCGGGTTGAGCTAGAAGGCTGGGCGGCGTTGCGGCTGACGCGCTGACGGCTGCATCACACGACCACCCCATCCACCATGCTTCGCATGGTTTCCCTCGCCCGCAAGCGAGGGCGGAGAGCAGCCTCACCCTAGTGTACACCAGCGGCGCGGCGCTCTCCTCCCTCACGAAGTGGGGGAGGGGGACCGGGCGAAGCCCGGTGGTGGGGGTTGCGGTGTGATGATCCCGGTTACCGTCTTCTAAAAACATACCCACTAAAATTAATCTTTTCATTTTTCAGAATTCATGCTATCCAACCCCTCCACCCCGAGGGAAAACCAAATTTTGGCAGTGCGATTTTCCAAATTTGCCAGTCAGGCCATTGAAATCCCTGCATCAGCCGCGAGAGTCAAATTTCTAAGTCTTTGAAATCGTTGCATCACCCGTTGCGAAGGCAAAGCGCTTGATTTCAAGGACTTGGCAGAAAATTATTTGGAAATTGGCGCAAAATGCCGGAGATTGTCGGCGCCAAAGCCGCGCGCCGTCCCGCGCCTCGCCCGCCCTAAAACTCAGCGTAAGCGCGAATGAGTTCCGCCGCCTTATGATCGTCCGCTGGCGAAAGCGTGCCGATCGCCGCTTCCAGACTGGCGTCTCCGAGGCCGGCCGCTTTAGCCAGACCGTTCCAAACCTCGGCGAGCACAATATCCTTCGGCACGCCGCGCCCACCGAGATACAGCCGCGCCAGCCGGTTTTCGGCGATCGGGTTGTGGCGTCCGGCCGCCCGGCGCAGATATTTCGCGCCCTCCGCCTCGTTGGCCATGATCCCATCGCCGTTGAACTGCATGATGCCGAATTCGACTTCGGCTTCGACCAGGCCCTGGTCGGCGGCCATTTTCAGCCACTTCGCCGCGGCTTGATAGTCGGTGTCGACCCCGCGTCCGGCCCGCAGCAATTCGCCGTAGGAATAGGCGGCCTGGGCATCGCCGCCCTCAGCGCCCTTCCGGAAATACTCCGCCGCGGCGGCGAAGTCCGGCGGATGGCCCTTTTCGTCGATCGAGGCCGCGACGCCAAGATTGTAAAAGGCGGTCGGCAGGCCCTTGGCCGCGGCGCGCTGAAACTGCACCAACCCGGCCGGCCGGTCGGCGGGAAGCCCCGGCGCCCCACTGACGAGCATGGCGCCCAATTCGAAGGCGCCTTGGGGGTCGCCGAGATCGCTGGCGAGCCGAAGCCAGTGGCTGGCCTCGACAAAGTCCTGCTTAACGGCGGCGCCATCCTTATAAATCTCGCCGATCAGCGTCATCGCCGCCGTGTCCTTGGGATTGTCGGCGAGGCGTTTCAGCGCCAGGGAGAGGGCGGTGCGAAAGGCGCCGCGCTGATAGGCGCCATAGGCCAAATCCGGCTTGTCGGCCGCCTGGGCGACGGCGGTCTTAACGGGAGCGGGCGGCGTCGGCGCCGGGGTTTGCGCGTCCGCCAGGCCTGCGGCCGCGGCCAGAACGAGGGCCAGTGAGCCGGTCGCGAATTTCATCGTTGCGTCTCGAGGGCCGCGCACGCCTCCGCCAGGACATCGTCGCTGTCGTGCCAAAGCGCAGGGCCCAGCGCGACGAAGTCGGCGCCGGCCGCAGCGTATGCGGCGACGTCAGCGGGCGTGTTGGCGTATCCGGCGCAGGGCGGCTCCATCACTTCAGACCACCATGCAATCAAGGCGGCGGCGCGGCGCCCGTCGCCATCCTCGCCGAACATCACGTAGTCAACGCCCGCCTCGCCCGCGAGCATGGCGTCGTCGCGCGTCGACAAACCGCCAGCGCCGACGATCCTATCCGGCTTCAGAATTTTGAGCGCTTCGTCGATTGCCGCTTCGCCGTCCTCGACATGCACGCCGTCGTAGCCTTGCTTGGCCGCGCGCGGCGTCATGCCGGCGCTGAGAAGCGCGACATCGTGGCTCGCGGCGAAATGGAGGAGGGGCGCCAAGGCCGCTTCGCGGAGCGGTTCTGCCGAGCGCACAATAACGCAGGCAATGTCCGCCTTGGCGGCAGCGGCGGCGAGCCGCTCGGCGCAACGCCCGATCGAGGCCGTCTCAAGCGTCGGCGTAAAAAGGATCAGGCGCGGTGTCGACATGATTTGCGCGCGGTCCCTAGCCGATCCCCAGCGGACGCGCAAAGCCCCGTGCGGGGCGGGTCGTCAGTGCGCGAATGCGGCCCGCAGCAGCGCGAGTTGCCCGGCGACGGCGCCGCCCGAGACTTCGAGGCCCGCACGCGGCGCACGCTCGGCCAGCATCGCCCCATCGAGATGAATGATGCGCCGCTGCAGCATCAGCGATTTCAAGCAGAGACTCTGCAAGGCCGGCGGCAGTTCGCGAAACACGTCGGCGCTGGCGGCGAGATTTTGCGGCGACAGCCGTACGCGATGCTTCTCCGAATAGGCCTGCGCGGTCGTCATCTCGCCTTCATTGACCGCCCGCTGCAACAACAACCAGGAAGCGAGTTGCATGATCCTGGTCGTCAGCCGCATGCTCTCGCTGGCGTAGGCGAGCGAGGCGACGCGCGCGAGCGCCCGCGATTCCTGGCGTCCCGGCCCATCGAGATAGGACGCGGAGTCCTCGACGAGCTTCATGCCCTCCTTGAAAAGGGCTTTGAAGCTGCTCGACATCGCAAGCCGCTGCGCAAACACGATAGGCGCGCTTGCGCGAGCGCTCTCAGGCAAAGCAACCATGACTCTCTAGCCCTTGTGCCATTGTGGGCCATTCGTGGGCCCTTCAACCGCATTCTGGCAAGATTAACGCCAAACAGCGCAAAAAGGGGATTCACTCTTTGTTAGGGTTAACGCCAGGCCGCCGCGTCGCCAAGGGCGAAAAAAAAGCCGCCCGAAGGGGCGGCTTGAAGTCCGAAGTATGGAGGCATCGAACAGAACGGCGGAGGGCCATTCCGAACCCACAGGGATGGGTCGACGCGATTCATAATTCGTAATCGTTAATGTCGGTTTAACACCTTGTGGTTAATGGCTGTTTTCCATAGCGAAAATCCTCAAGACTTGAAGAACGCGGACGCCGCCGCCTGGGTCGCAGCACGGGCGACGACGGCCTGCTCCAGCCGCTCGATTTCGTGCCGTAATAGCACAATCCTCGCTTGCAATTCCGTTTGGGAAAGCCGGTCCAACACTTCGCCGATTTCATGCTTCGGTTTCGGCACGGGCTTGCGGTCGAGGTCGTCTTCAAAGGAGGGCATAGCCGGTTGTCTCGTGTTGTCGTGATGCCTTCTCCCACTTTGTGCCTGGCCTAGGAGGGACGCAAGCGATGCCGCAAAGCATTCGTTCCGCCTTCATCACCGGCGGCGCCGGTGGCCTCGGGCGCGCCTTCGCCAGATTGGCGCTGAAGCGCGGCCTGAACGTCGCTCTGGCCGATATCGACGCTGAAGGCCTCGACGCGGCCCGCCAAGCGCTGGCGGCCGCCCCAGGCCGTTTGACGACCACCGTTTGCGACGCGTCGAATTGCGAGGCCTTGCGCCGTGCCGCTTTGGCGGCGCGCGAGGCGTTAGGGGACTTTGCGTGGGTTTGCCTGAACGCCGGCGTTCTCGGCGCGATCGGACCTGTCGAGACCATGAGCGAGCAGGATTGGCGGCGCGTGCTCGACGTCAATCTGATGGGCCCCGCGGCCGGCGCCGCCGTTTTCCTGCCGCTGCTGCGCGAACAGCCCGAGGGCGGCCGTATCGTCTTTGTCGCCTCGATGGCGGGCCTGGTCGGCCAGCCGCATGGCGCGCCCTATAGCGCCAGCAAGGCCGGCGTCATCGCCCTGGCCGAGACGGTGGCGCTTGAAGCGAAAGGCACCAAGGTCAACGTCATCGTGCTCTGTCCAGGCTTCGTCAAGACGCCGCTGATTGGGTCGATGGCCGCTCCCGCCGAGGCAGAGCATTCCCCCGCCAAAAGCCAAGCAGCACAGGCGGCGCTCAGCCGCTCGATCGCCGAGGGCTTGCCCGCCGAGGCCATCGCCGAGGCCTTAGCGCGCGGATTGGACGGCGACGATTTCTATATCTTCACCCACCCCGAACTGAGGCCCTGGCTGGCCCGCCGGATGCGGCGGCTCGCCGCCGCCTACGAGAAGATCCCGCGCTAAAACTTTTTGTCGCCGACGATGAAGCCGCCGCCGAGCACACGGGCCTGCGGCGCGTCGCTGTCATAGAACACGCACGCCTGGCCCGGCGAGACGCCCATCTCCGGCTCCTCGAAGATCACGTCGCCATTGCCGAACAGCAGGGCGGGCGTCGGCGGACGCGTCGAACGCACGCGCGCCGCAATCCGGCGTCCGTTCGCGGGCGCATCGGCGAGCGCGCCTTCGCCAATCCAGTTGATGTTGCGCAGCGCAAGCCGCGGCGTCGCCAGCGCTTCGCGCGGGCCGACGATCACCCGCGCCTTGGCGGCGTCCAGAGCGACGACATACAGCGGCTCCTTGGCGGCGACGCCGATGCCGCGCCGCTGGCCGATGGTGAAATGGATCACGCCGGCGTGGCGACCGAGCACGCGGCCGTCCAGATGAACGATATCGCCGGCCTCCGCGGCGCCTGGGCGCAACTTCTCGATGAGATCGCTGTAGCGGCCGGAGGGCACAAAGCAGATGTCCTGGCTGTCGGCCTTGTCGGCGATGGCGAGGCCGAATTCGCGCGCAAGCTCGCGCACGGCCGGCTTGTCCAGATCGCCAAGCGGGAACCGCACGACGTCCAGTTGCTCGCGCGTCGTCGCAAACAAAAAATAGCTCTGGTCGCGCTCGGCGTCGCGGGCGCGGAACAGCGCGCGTCCCGCTTCGCCGTGCGCGGCCGAGCGGACATAGTGTCCCGTCGCCAACACATCGGCGCCGAGCTCGATCGCGGCGCTCAACAATTCGTCGAACTTCATGTGCTGGTTGCAGGCGACGCACGGGATCGGCGTCTCGCCGGCGACATAGGCGTCGGCGAACGGCTGAATCACCTCGTTCCGAAAGCGGGCTTCGTAGTCGAGCACGTAGTGCGGAATATTCAGACGCTGGGCTACGTTGCGGGCGTCGTGGATGTCCTGGCCGGCGCAGCATGCTCCTTTGCGGTGCGTCGCCGCGCCATGGTCGTAAAGCTGCATCGTCATGCCGACGACGTCATAGCCCTGCCGCGCCATCAAGGCCGCCACGACGCTGGAATCGACGCCGCCGGACATGGCGACAACGACGCGCGTGTCCTGAGGGGCCTTTGGCAGGCCCAGGGAGTTCAGAGGCGCGACCGGCGCGCTGGAGGATTCAAGCGTGACATGCATAGCGGGAATCTGACGTAAGGAGAGAGACAGGCCGAGGGCGAGAATTCGAAGTCCTGTAGCCGATTTGGCCCGCCCACGCCACGTCGGCACTTTGGAACGCCTCAAAACCGCACAAACGTAAGGGTTGAGAAAGCTTTAGCCGCGTTTCCGACTGTTTGGTTTAGGCAAATCTTAAATCACCCCGCTTATGGTGAGTGGTGCGCGTGGCGTTTTGAGTATTGAGTACCATGAGCGATAGTTTGCGACCGCGAGTAAAATACGTCATCGGACCGGACGGTAGTCCGTTGACGATCGCCGACCTGCCGGCTCCATCCACCAAGCGATGGGTGATCCGCCGCAAGGCCGAAGTTGTCGCCGCCGTCCGCGGCGGGCTGCTTTCGCTCGAGGAGGCCTGCGCGCGATATACGCTCACGGTCGACGAATTCCTGAGCTGGCAAGCCTCGATCGACCAGTTCGGCCTTGCCGGCCTGCGCACCACCCGGATCCAACACTACCGCAATTGACGCACGCAAACGGCGTCTAGGGTTCAACATTGAACGACGCCCGGTCCAACCGCGCGCCTCCGCTGAAGTTCCGCTGAGAATCATGCGCACAATCGCGTGAACGCTTGCCGCGCTGCTTTTCGCGCCGGCGGTTCCATGACATCGCCTTGCCCGCAAAATGGATTCGGGGAGGCGACGATGGCGTTTGAATACCGACGTTTGGGCGACAGCGGCGCGATCGTCACCAACTACTGCCTCGGCGCCATGACCTTCGGCGCGGAATCGAGCGAAGCGGTCTCGCATCAACTGCTCGACGCCTATGTCGAAGCCGGCGGCAATTTCGTCGACACCGCGGACGTCTATTCCGCCGGCGTGAGCGAAGAGATCGTCGGGCGCTGGCTCAAGAAGCGCAGCGACCTCAACGGCCAGGTGCTGATCGCCAGCAAGGGGCGCTTTCCGATGGCGCCCGGGCCGAACGGTGTCGGCCTGTCGCGAAAGCATCTCGGCGAGGCGCTGAACGCCTCCCTGAAGCGGCTCGCCGTCGAGCGCATCGATCTCTATCAGATGCATGCCTTCGACGCGTTGACGCCGCTGGAGGAGACCCTACGCTTTCTCGACGACGCGGTGAGCGCCGGAAAGATTGCCTACTACGGGTTCTCCAACTTCCTTGGCTATCAGATATCAAAAGCCTTCGAGCGCAGCAAGGCGCGCGGATGGGCGCCGCCGGTAACGTTGCAGCCGCAATACAATCTGCTGGTTCGCGACATCGAGCACGAGATCGTGCCGGCATGTCTGGACGCCGGCATGGGCCTGCTGCCCTGGTCGCCGCTCGGCGGCGGATGGCTCGCGGGCAAGTACAAGCGCGACCTCGCGCCGACCGGAGCGACCCGGCTCGGAGAAAATCCGCAGCGCGGCGGCGAGGCCTATGCTCCGCGCAACGCGCAAGAGCGCACCTGGGCGATCCTCGCCGAGGTCGAGCGCGTCGCTAAGGCCCGCGGCGTCAGCATGGCGCAGGTGGCGCTGGCCTGGCTCGCCGCGCAACCCGCGGTCACCTCAGTCATCCTCGGCGCGCGTTCGGTCGAGCAGCTCAAAGACAACATGGGCGCGGCCTCCGTCGCCCTCTCGCCCGACGAACTCAGCGCGCTGAGCGCAGTGAGCGCGCCGCAGATGGCCGACTATCCCTATGGCGCCGGCGGCATCGCACAGCGCCATCGCAAGCTGCAGGGCGGGCGCTAGGTCGGCTGAGCAGGGCACGGACCAAGTGTCGCTTCCGTGCAACAGCCGCAAGCAAAAGTCGCGCGGCGGCGATTTCGAGGAAGCCGCGCCAAAGGAATCGGTCTAGCGTGACGTCCACGGGCGCTTCGAGGCGCCTGGCGGTCCTGCAACAGGGAGGCGTGCATGAATTTCATTCAATCGACCCGCCTCCCGGCGGCTGCGAACCCGATTATGAACTCCTGCGAGTTCTCGTTTCGCCGCCCGACCTGACCCCCTTCTAGGGTCCTCTCAAGCGTCCGCGTAATCCCCGAAGTTCTCCGGCGCGCCTAGCGCCGCTTTCCATCGCTCCTCGTTTCATGCGCTGCTCCAGGCTTGCCTGTCGGCGCGGCCGGATTCCTATCGATGTTCCGCACTTTCGAAAATATGATCGACGTCTTCCGGCCGCATGACTTGAGTCAGCCGCCGGACACGCTGCTCGCCTTCTATGGCCGCTACTGCAAGCAGGTCTGGCCGTTTCTCGTCGCGCTGATGATCAACGGCCTGTTCATCTCGGCGGTGGAGCTCAGCATCCTCAACTTCGGCGGCATCATCGTCGACCTGCTGCAGCACACGACGCCGGCCAACGTCTGGCGCGACGATGGGATGATCTTCCTTGGCATGCTGGTGCTGATCGCCGTGGTTCGCCCGGTCCTGCAGCTCAGCCACGATCTGCTGGTGCAGCAGGGCATCGCTCCCGGCATGACCAACATGATCCGTTGGCAGTCGCACCGCTACGTGCTGCGGCAGTCGCTGACGTATTTCGCCAACGATTTCGCCGGCCGCATCGCCTCGAACGTCATCCAGGCAGGAGCGTCCTTGCGCGACTCCACGGTGCAGGTGATCGACGCGTTGTGGTTCGTCACCAACTTCTCGCTGGGCGCGCTGTTCCTGCTCGGCGCGGCGAACCTGCGGCTGGCGACGCCGCTGGCGATTTGGATCGTCGTCTACGCGTTGTCGCTCGGCACGTTCGTGCCGCGCATTCGCAAGCGCTCCGAAGTCCTGGCGAACCGGCGCTCGGTGCTCACCGGCCGCATCGTCGACAGCTACACCAACATCCAGACGGTGAAGCTGTTCGCGCATGTCGAGCACGAGGACAACCAGGCGCACGAGGCGCTGCAAGGGCACAACGACGCCTTCCACGCGCAGACGCGGCTGATCACGATGCTGAACCTCATCGTCTCCACGTCCAACGGCCTGCTCATTGTCACGACGACGGGCCTGGCCATCTGGCTGTGGACGCTGGGCGCACGACGATCGGCGAGATCACCATCGCCATCGGCATCGCGCTGCGCGTGACCACCATGTCCGGCTGGGTGATGTGGACCTCGATCGGCATCTTCGACAACGTCGGCCAGGTGCAGGAAGGCATGCGCACGATTTCGCGTCCGCATAGCCTTGTCGACGTGCCCGGCGCCAAGGACATCGTCGCGACGAAGGGCGCGGTCGCGTTCGACCACGTCAACTTCCACTACGGCAAGAAAGGCGGCGTGATCGACGACCTGAACATCGCGATCAAGCCCGGCGAGAAGGTCGGCCTGGTCGGGCGCTCGGGCGCGGGCAAGTCGACGATCGTCAACCTGCTGCTGCGCTTCTACGACCTTGAGAGCGGCCGCATCCTGCTCGACGGCCAGGACATCGCGACGGCGACGCAGGACAGCCTGCGCCGGCAGGTCGGCTTGGTGACGCAGGACACCTCGCTGATGCACCGCTCGATCGCCGACAACATCCTGTACGGGCGCCCCGAGGCGCGCGCAAGAAGAGATGTTCGAGGCGGCGCGCCGCGCGCATGCGCACGACTTCATCCAGGCGCTGCGCGATCCCGACGGGCGCTCGGGCTACGACACGATGGTGGGCGAGCGCGGGGTGAAGCTCTCGGGCGGCCAGCGCCAGCGCATCGCCATCGCACGCGTGCTGCTCAAGAACGCGCCGATCCTGGCGCTCGACGAAGCGACCTCGGCGCTCGACTCCGAGGTCGAGGCGGCGATCCAGGAGAGCCTCTATGCGCTGATGCAGGGCAAGACCGTGATCGCCATCGCCCATCGGCTGTCGACGATCGCGGCGATGGACCGGCTGATCGTGCTCGACAAGGGCGCCATCGTCGAGATGGGCGGCCATGAGGAGCTGCTGCGCAAAGACGGGCTGTATGCCTCGCTCTGGCGCCGCCAGAGCGGCGGCTTCCTGCCGCCGGCGGCGTAAAGGGGCGGCTTCGGCCGCCCCGAAGGCGCTTGGTAAGCGGCGAAATGCGCGTTCAAGCCGCTTAATAACCGTGAATGTGCGGTTTCGCGGCGCTTGTTTAGCGTCGTTTGACGCTTAATAAGCGTCGTCGATGCAATGTTTTCAGTAGGTTGACGCTAAAACGCTTAACTTTTTTTTCTTCCGCCTTTTTCAGAGCCGCACGAAGCCTGGAAAGGGCAGTGTGACCCCCCCTCCCTAACCCTCCCCCGCAAGGGCACGGCTGTCCGGGGAAGATTTGGGGGCGAGTCAAAAGGTCGCGGCGCATGTCCCGTCTTTTCAAGGAATTCCTTGGGAATCCTTGGTATTTTCCGTCTGCCAAGACTCAGAAAATCGCAGGACGGGACATGCGCTTCACTCCTACCATTTTCAGCCAGCTCGTCGAGCCCCTGGACCGGCGCCGTTTCCAGGGGATCGTTGAGCGCCATGACGGGGACGCCTACGACAAGTCGTTTCGCAGCTTCGACCATCTGATCGCGCTGATCCACGCCCAGCTCAGCGGCGCCGACAGCTTGCGCGGGCTGACGGCGAGCTGGAACGCCCACGCCGGCGCGCACTATCATCTGGCGGGCGGCGAACTGGCGCGTTCCACGCTCGCCGACGCCAACGCGCGCCGTCCGGCGGCGGTGTTCGCCGAGGCCTTCGCGATGGTCGCCAAACTGGCCGACCGCGGCGCCCGCGCCGACGCCGGGGCCATGCTGCGCTTGATCGATTCCACGCCGATCCCCTTGGGCAAAGCCTTCGCTTGGGCCAAGTCCAACGGCCACATCCGCGGCATGAAGGTGCATGTCGTCTATGATCCCGCCCGCGACCTGCCGGCCTTGCTCGACATCACCCACGCCAACGTCAACGACGCCCCGATCGGCCGCACCCTCGCGCCCAAAGCCGGCCTCACCTATGTCTTCGACAAGGGCTATTGCCATTACGGCTGGTGGACGCAGATCCACGACGCCAAGGCCTTCTTCGTCACCCGGCCCAAGACCAGCATGCGGCTGGCGGTGAAGAAGGAACGCCCATGCGAGATCGCTCGCGGCGACGGCTTCTCCGTCATCGGCGACCAGGAAGTCGCCTTCGCCAGCAAGGGCGACTCCAAGCTCGACATGCCGCTGCGCCTCATCCACGTTGAGCGCGAGCAGGACGGCAAATCCTTCACCGTCCTGACCAACGACCTGGAGCGCCCGGCCGTCGAAATCGCCTAAGCTTACAAGAGCCGCTGGCAGATCGAGCTGTTGTTCCGCTGGCTCAAGCAGCACCTGAAACTACGCAAGTTCCTCGGAACCAACGAAAACGCCATCAAGCTGCAGATCTACGCCGCCATGATCGCCTACGTTCTGCTGCGCTGGGCCGCCAAAACGGTGAAAACCGAGCTCGACATCCTCAGGTTCACCGAACTGGTCGGCTTCTGCCTCTTCTCCCGCCGCCGTCTCGCAGCCATCGAGAAGCCGCCGCCGACAAACCCAAATAAAAAACGAGACCGATCAAGCCCAAACCAGATCGCCTTCAGCTATGCGTGACTTTCCCCGGACAGCCGTGCCCCTTGCGGGGGAGGGAATCGGCCGGCGGCGCTGCTAAAAACATCCCTATCACAGTTTCTGATAATTGTAAAGAAATTTCGCACAAATCTTGATTTGCCGCATCTCCCTCCCGCACCCTAGGCAAATGCCCTCATCCCGCCCCGCCAACACAGCGCTTTACGCACCGCGCGCGCATGGCCCATGAAAGCGCATGCATCAGTCGCTCGAACTCACCCTCGTCCTGGCGATGTTCATCGCCGTCGCCATGCTCTCCGTGCTGGCGCGGCGGCTGGGGGCGGCGTCGCCTGTGGTGATGCTGCTGGCGGGCCTCGCCATCGCCTTCGTGCCCGGCATGCCGCAAATCGCGCTGTCGCCCGACCTGGTGCTGCTCGCGTTCCTGCCGCCGCTGCTCTATTCCTCGGGCGTCGGAATGAGCTGGCGCGGCTTCCGCTCCAACCTCCGGCCGATCCTCTTGTTGGCGATCGGCTGCGTGCTGTTCACCGCGGCGGCGGTCGCCGCCGTCATGCACCTGCTGATGGGCCTGCCCTGGGCGCTCGGCTTTGTGCTCGGCGCGATCGTTTCGCCGCCAGATTCCGTCGCCCCCATCGCGCTGCTGCGCAACATGCGGCTGCCGAGGCGTATGCTGACCATTCTGGAGGGCGAAAGCCTCGTCAACGACGCCACCGCGCTCGTCACTTTGAGCTTTGCGCTGCAGGCGCTCGCAACCGGCGCCTTCTCGCCGAGCGCCGCCGCGCTCAAGTTCGTCGTCATCGTCGTCGCCGAGATCGCGTTCGGCGTCGCGCTCGGCGCGTTGATGTTGCGGTTGCGCCGTTTCGCCGCCGACCCGCGCGCGGAAGTGCTGCTGGCCTTGGCGACGCCGTTCATGGCGTTCTGGCCGGCGCATGCGCTGGGAGGCTCGGGCGTCGTCGCCTGCGTCGCCTGCGGCCTCTATGTCTCCTGGAATGGCCGCAACTACATCAGTTCGGCGACGCGCCTGCAGGGCTATTTCATCTGGGACCTCGTGAATTGGTGCATCGAGGCGATGGCGTTTTTCGTCACGGGCCTGGAGACCCGCGTCATCGTCGCCAATCTCTCGGGCGAGGGCTGGCCGACGCTGCTGGCGGCCGGCGCGCTGGTGAGCCTCACCGTCATTCTCGTCCGCTTTGCCTGGGTGTTTCCGGTGACCTATCTGCCGCGGCTGATTTGGCCGCCGTTGCGCAAGCGCGAACCGACGCCGAATTGGCGGCCGCCGTTCCTGATCGGCTACACCGGCCTGCGCGGCGCGGTGAGCCTCGCCGCCGCTTTGGCGGTGCCGCTGGCGCTCGACGGCGCGCCGTTCCCGCATCGCGACCTCATCCTGTTCGCCACGATTTGCGTCATCGTCGCAACGTTGGTGGGGCAGGGTTCGCTGCTGGTTTCCCTGGTCGAATGGCTCGGGCTTGGACGGGTCGGCGCTCGCGAGGCCGCCGCCAACGCGCGGGCCGAAGCCGCCGCGCGCGTAAAAGGCATCGACGCCGCGCTCGGCGCGCTGGACCGCGCGCAGGCGCATATGGCGACGCCGCGCGCTTCGCTTGACGCCCTGCGGCACCAGCACAAGGTGCGCCGCGCGATGATCCTCTCCACCGCCGACGAGACGACGCCGGACGATCCCGTGCACGACACCAACGCCCTGCGCCTCAGCCTTATCGACGCCGAACGCGCCGCCCTCAACGCCGCGTATGAAGCGGGCCAGATCGCCGACGAAGGCCGCCGCCGGGTGGAGCGCGAATTCGATCTCGAGGAAGCGACGCTGCGCCACGCGCTGCGCGATGGGCGCGAGGTTTTGGAGGATGCGCAGGGGTAGGGGGCGCTTCTCCTGCCCCGCGAAGCGGGGAAGGGGGACCCGCGCAAAGCGCGGGGGAATGGGTTTATCGGCGATGACCCGGTTAGATCGTTGACGCGCGGATCTAGCGGCGCCCCATTCGGCAAAGTTAGGCATCGCGGCGAGACCCCTTCCACCATGCTTCGCATGGCCCCCCTTCCCCGCTTCGCGGGGCAGGAGAAGCGCCCTTCTCCACTTCGTGGAGAAGGGGCGTTAAGTTGCCGCGCATCGTCCGCCCCCCCGCCTCGGAGCCCCCCATGACCCTTTCCACCGCCGCCGACGGCCCGATCGAACAGATCATCCTTCCGCCCGTCCGCGATCTCGGCGGCGGGTTCATGGTGCGGCGGGCGCTGCCGTCGGCGCACCGGCGCATGGTCGGCCCGTTCATCTTTTTCGACCAGTTCGGCCCGACCGTGTTCAAGGCGGGCGAGGGCGAGGATGTGCGGCCGCATCCGCATATCGGCCTCTCCACGCTGACCTATCTGATCGAAGGCGAGATCGTGCATCGCGACAGCGCCGGACACACGCAGACGATCCGCTCCGGCGAGGTGAACTGGATGACGGCCGGCAACGGCATCGTGCATTCCGAGCGATTTGACCCGCGCCGGCGGGCGGTGGGCGGCTCGATGTTCGGCCAGCAAATCTGGGTGGCGCTGCCGAAGACGCAGGAAGAACGCGCGCCGGAATTCTCCAACCACGGCGCGGCGTCGCTGCCGCGCTTCAGCGACGTTGGCGTAGCGGGGACGATCGTGGCGGGCTCGGCCTTTGGCTTGCGCTCGCCGGTGCCGACGTTCTCCGACCTGATGTATATCGACGTCGTGCTGCAGCCGGGCGCGCGCTTTCAGATCAAGGCGCAGCACATCGAGCAGGCGGTGTTCGTCGTCTCCGGCGCGATTGAAGTCGAGGGGCAGACGGGCGCGTTCGGGCAAACGCAGCTGGTGGTGTTCAAGCCGGGCGCGGAAGTCGTCGTGAAGGCGACGGAGGTGACGCGGCTGATCTTGATCGGCGGGGAGCCGTTTGCCGAACAGCGCCACATTTATTGGAATTTTGTCTCGAGCTCGAAGGAGCGGATCGAGCAGGCGAAGGACGATTGGCGTTCCGGCCGCTTTCCTGCGATCTCCGGCGAGACCGAGTTCATCCCGCTGCCGGCGGAGCCGGTGGGCGTGCGGATCGCCTGAGCGCGCCCTTCGCCATGTCATGGAGAAGGAGGCGCCGCGCAGGCGCGAAATCAGGCGATTGCGTATGCTGTCCCCGCAACGCTCGGTCGGTTTTCCTGCGATGCCTCGACGAAGGCGTGCTAGAAGCGCGCTCCTGGCCGAATCCAATGGCTATCGCTGCCTCCCTCGCAAGAATGGCGGCGCCTTTGTCTTTGCGATTTCAGCGCCCCCATTTCCCAGGCCATTCCTTTGACGTTTTTCCAGACCAATGCCTCGCTGTCGCAAGCGCTCGCCGAGCGCAATTATGTCGATCCGACCCCGGTGCAATCGGCCGTTCTGGCCCCGGAGGCGGCCGGGCGGGATCTTATCGTCTCGGCGCAGACCGGCTCCGGCAAGACGGTGGCTTATGGCCTTGGCATCGCGCCGCCGATCCTTGGCGAAGCGGCGCAATTCGGGCAGGCCGGCGCGCCGTTGGCGCTAGTCATCGCGCCGACGCGCGAGCTCGCGATGCAGGTCGAGCGCGAACTGGCCTGGCTGTATCGCTATGCGCATGCGCGCATTGCGGCCTGCGTCGGCGGCATGGACTCGCGGCAGGAGCGGCGGCGTCTGGCCGAAGGCGTGCATATCGTCGTGGGCACGCCGGGGCGGCTGCGCGATCACATCGAGCGCGGCGGCCTCGACCTCTCGCAGCTGAAAGCGGTCGTGCTTGACGAGGCCGACGAGATGCTCAACCTCGGCTTTCGCGAGGATCTCGAATTTATTCTCGAAGCGGCCCCCGCCGAAAAGCGCAGCCTGCTGTTCTCCGCGACCATGCCCAAGCCGATCGCGACGCTGGCCAAGCGTTATCAGCGCGATGCGTTGCGCATCGAAGTGGCGGGCGGCAAGCGCGGCCATGTCGACATCGAGTATCGCGCGATCCGCATCGCGCCCAACGAGGCCGAGCACGCCGTCGTCAATCTGCTGCGGCTGATCGAGGCGCCCATCGCGATCGTGTTCTGCAACACGCGCGAAGCCGTTCGCCATTTGCACGCGACTTTGCTCGAACGCGGTTTTTCGGCGGTGCTGCTGTCGGGCGAACTGAGCCAGCATGAGCGCAATCAGGCGATGCAAGCGCTGCGCAACGGGCGCGCGCGGGTTTGCGTGGCGACCGACGTCGCTGCGCGCGGCATCGATCTGCCCAATGTCGGCATCGTCATCCACGCCGACTTTCCCCATGACGTCGAGACGATGCAGCATCGCAGCGGCAGAACCGGGCGCGCGGGCCGCAAGGGCGTCAGCGCCCTGCTGATCCCGATCGCGCGGCGCCGGCGCGCCGAACAATTCTTCGCCAACGCCGGCCTCCATCCGTTCTGGAGCGGCCCGCCGTCGGCCGAGGAAATTCGCCTGCTCGATCAGGAGCGCCTGCTGGAAGATCCGCTGCTGACGGATCCGGCGACGGACGACGATATCGCCATGGCCAGGCTGCTGCTGGCGCGGCGAAGCCCCGAGGAAATCGCCGCCGCGCTGTCGCGAATCTACCGCGCGCGGCTGCCCGCGCTCGAGGAAATCTCCGAGCCTGGCCAAGAGCTCGATCGCCACGAGCCGCGCCCCAGAGGCGCCGCCCAGCAGGAGTCCTACAAGCCGCAAGCGCGCAAGACGCGTGAATTTGGCGGCCCGCATGCGTCGGGTCCCGCCGCCAAGGGCGTGTGGTTCAAGCTCGACATCGGCCGCGCGAAAAACGCCGATCCGAAATGGCTGCTGCCGGTGATCTGCCGCGCGGGCGGGCTCACCAAGCCGGATATCGGCGCGATCCGCATTTTCGATCACGAAACGAAATTCGAAGTGGCGGCGGCGGTCGCCGAACGCTTCGCCAGCGAGGTCCGCGGCCGGTCTTTTGAAAACATCCGCATCGAACGGCTTGCCGACGGCGACGCCCCGGCGGCGCATGAGCGGCGCGCCAAAGGCCACGGCAAGAAGGAACGCGACGTCAGGCCGTTGGGAAAGAAGGAGCGGCTGGCGACGTAGACCTAGGGGAGGGCGTGGCTCAAGCCGCCGCGCCGCTCGCCCGTCGCCGCCGCCTCATCGCGCGAAACGAAATCAGCCGCCCCGCCTCTTCGTCCCACAGCGTGTAATTCACGCAGCGCAGGCTCTGCCAAAGCGTCAGCCGCCCCACGTCCTTCAGCTCGGGATAATCGTGCAGCACTTCGCCCAGCCGGTAGAAGGGTATGCGGCTGGAGAGATGATGGACATGATGCACGCCGATGTTGCCGCTGAACCAGCGCAGCACCGGCGGCAGGTCGTAGTGGGAGGAGCCGTGCAGGGCGGCTTCAGGCAGGCTCCAATTGGCTTCGCGCGCCCAGCGGGTGTCCTCGAACTGGTGCTGCACATAGAACAGCCAGACGCCGGTCGAGGCGGCCATCACGAAGATCGGGCCGTGGATCAGCAGGAACGCGCTGGGGCCGATCAGCCACATCAGCAGCGCCACGATGAGGACAATGGCGGCGTTGTTGGCCATGGTGGAAACCCACGGCGTCCAGCCGGCGCCGCGCATCAGCCCGAACGGCGCGCGAAACTGCACGAGGAAGAGGTAGACCGGCCCGATGCCGAACATCACGAACGGGTTGCGATAGAGCCGATAGCCGAGCCGCCCGCGCCAATCTTTGGCCAGATATTCATCGACCGTCAGCGTGACGATGTCGCCCAGGCCCCGATGATCGAGATCGCCCGAGGTGGCGTGGTGGGCGGCGTGGGTGCGCTTCCAGTAGTCGTAGGGCGTCAGCGTCAGCACGCCGCAGACGCGACCGACCCAATCGTTGAGCGCGCGGGTCTTGAAGAACGAGCCGTGGCCGCAATCGTGCTGGATCATGAAGGCGCGGACGAGAAAGCCAGCGGCAGGCACGGCGAGCAGCAGCGTGAGGAAATAGCTGACATGCAGCAGCGCCCACATCGCCGCCCACAGCGCCACCAGCGGCGTCAGCGTGAGGCCAATCTCCGTGAGGCTGCGCGGCAGGCTGGGGTCGCGGTAGCGCGCGAGCACGCCGGGAAGCCTTTGCGTGGCGGGCAAAGGAGCGTGCGGCGGCAGAAGCGTTGTGGTCATGCTCATCCTTGGGCAGGGCGCGGTGTTCGCAGTAAGGCGCGAGTCGCTGATTTGGATTGCGGGCACATTAAATGTTTTGCGCAGGGGGGCGCGTGCCTGAATGGTGGGCAGGGGGAGGACGACCCCCTGCTCCAGCTTCGCTGGAGAAGGTGTCATTGCGGAGCCACGACGGATGAGGTGCGGAAAGCAAGTCTGAGACGCGGCCATTATGGGCTCTGGCATTCGCGCAAGATTTCCAACTGCGCTGCCCTCCTTTCCACACCTCAACCGTCACGCCTCCGGCGTGCCACCTCCGGGTCAAGCCTGGGGGCAGGCTCTTCTCAAGCTTCGCTGGAGAAGGGGTGTTCCCCACACGCCCGTAGCCGCGCGCAACCCGGGCCAAGTGCGAGGCGATCGACGTTGCGCAAGCTCACCCTCGACTTTCGCAACACCATCGCCCCTTTCTGCCTATGTTTTCGCGATTAAACTGCACTCAGTCCATACGTTCGCACTTCTTTAAGTTGCACACGCTAACGTTGCGTAAGGCTCATCGAGATTGCAGAGGGCCAACTGGGAGTTGTCCCGTGGTTTCAATCGTTTGTCGATTTTGCAAAGAGGATGGCGGCGCGACGGCGATCGAATATGCGCTGATCGCCAGCCTGATCGCCGTCTTCATCATCGCCGCCCTCAGCCAACTCGGCTCGAGCCTCAGCAACGAATTCAGCGAGATCGCCGCAGACTTGAAGTGAGGCGCGACCCGCTCCGCTACGTAAACAGCGCTGTCATCCTCGCGCACGCGGGGATCCAGAGCCCCAAGCGACAGCGCCCGTCATCTGGATCCCCGCTTTCGCCGGGGATGACCGTGGACCCTTGGGCTCCCCGCTCTCAGGAAAAGCCTCGGCAAGCCCGAGATCTTCAGCCGCGCTTCTGGGAAAACCTGCGAAAGCGAGGGAAAGCCAGGGAAAATCTCAGAGCGCGCCAGCGCTCCGTTTAGCTCCGTCAGTGCCGAGATTTCAAAGGCTTATCGGATCGGCCCACTTGATATTATCGCTCGCCGATTTCTCAGACTTATCTTCCCGGCAGGGCCAAGCCGCGACGAGTCATTCGTGGAGCCGACGGCCCCACGGCGAATTACCCGATGCAATTGTCAAACAGCAAGAAAACGCTCGATGAGAACATAAAGTGAACATTTGGCGTTTGTCAATCCCTTTTCGCCTTCGCGCCATGAGCGAGGATGACAGCGTTCTCCGAGGCTCGCCCTCGATGTTTGCGCGCGAAGGGGCCCACCCACCGCGGGCGCTCCCTGCCGTCGAAGCGATGGTGGCCCTTTTCCGCGCCGGTCCGGCTGTCAAGGACGCGCCTATGGCGCGCGGCCTTCGGCCGTGGCGAAGCCATCCTTGACAGCCGGACCGGCGCGGAATTCCCTCAATCATCGCTTCGACGGCAGGGAGCGCCCGCTGACCTTAGATGCCGCTACCAGGGCGAGAGTCAGGAAAGAAAGTGAAACGGGCGAGCGAAAGTGTCACCAGAACCGGTGCGGGCAGATTGTCGCTGACTTGCAATATGTGCGAGCGTTCGTAAATGATTCGAACGCCCAGTTAACCGCAGTGCAGTACCTACTAGCGTTGAAGAATTGGTTGCCGCAATGACGCCTGTTACATCGCTGCAAGAAGTGAGCCTCGTGGTTCACTTCCAATCACCGCTTCCCATTG
>CAVSSV010000017.1:0-41438 GCA_963730695.1 uncultured Pseudomonadota bacterium | reverse complement strand
GGCTGAGCTACGACTTGCCGGAAAGTTCGCTCGGGCGCTGGCGCGGTCGCTATCGCGGACAGATCCAGAAGTGGTTCCTGCTGCGCTTCACCGGCGAGGAAAGCGAGATCGACATTCTGCGACCCTGGGGCGGCGCGCATGCTGCCGAGTTCGACGCTTGGCGCTGGGAAGATTTGCGGGCGCTGCCGGGTTTGGTGGTGCCGTTCAAGCGGCCGGTCTATGAAAAGGTGGTCGAAGCTTTTGCGCCGCGGCTGAATGGCGCGCGCGGCGCTTAAGGCAGAGCGCGAGCAAAGCTTAGCCTTGCAGGCGACGCTGCTCTCCTCCCTCGCGAAGCGGGGGAGGGGAACCATGCGAAGCATGGTGGAGGGCGTCGCCGTGTGATGCGTCTCTTGCCGAATAGGACGCGGCGGTGCGGCGAGGTTCGTGCGTCAACAAGCTGACGGGATCATCGCGGCGAGACCCCCACCACCGGGCTTCGCCCAGTCCCCTTCCCCCACTTCGTGGAGGGAGGAGAAGCACACCTCCGCCTGCGCTCTCATCGCCCCAGAAGGAGAGGTACTTCTCCTCTGCTTGCCAAAGGTTCATGCAAAGCTTGCTGAGATTCGGCGTTATCGCACCGCGCGCCTAAAACTCCTCGAGATCGAAATCGAGGATCGCCATCTGAAACGTCCAGTTCGACCCCTTGGGGTCGTCCGCCGACAGAATGCCCAAGAACTCGTCGCCGTTCGACAATTCCACCGAGTTGGTTTTCTTGAGCCGCCCGGCGATGCGCAGCTTGTCGTTCTCGAATAGTTTCCTGAGGTAGCTCTGCAGCGCCTCGCGCGCCACCGGCACCGGGATTTCGAGCGCGAAGGAGCGGTCGCCGTCTTCGTCGTCGACGCTGATCTTGCCGATCCGCTTCTCGCCGAGGCGCACCTCGGCCTGCTCGGAATCCCTAGGGTGCGCCACGACGTTAATGCCGTCGCAGCCGATCGCCTGACCCAGAAACGCCCTGAGCTGCAGCAGTTCTTCTTTTTCCATGCCGGCCGGTCCTCAATCGCAACGCGCGGCTCTTGCCTGACGAAGCGGCGCGCCGCAAGCGGCGGAGCGCCGCAGCGCGTCAGAGACTTTCGAGCTGCAGCGCCTTGTCGGCGAGAATCTGGTTCATGTCGCGCGCGGGCTCGGCGCAGCCGGCCTCGCCGACGATGCGCGCGGGCACCCCGGCCACCGTTTTGTTGTGCGGCACGGGCTGCAGCACGACGGAGCCCGCCGCCACGCGCGCGCAATGCCCGATCTCGATGTTGCCGAGAATTTTGGCGCCGGCGCCGATCAGCACTCCGCGCCGGATTTTCGGATGCCGATCGCCCGTTTCCTTCCCGGTTCCGCCGAGCGTCACGCCCTGCAGGATCGACACGTCATCCTCGATCACCGCCGTCTCGCCGACGACCAGGCTGGTGGCGTGGTCGAGGAACACGCCCTTGCCGATATTCGCGCCGGGATTGATGTCGACGCCGAATTCGGCCGAGGCCCGGCTTTGCAGCAGCATGGCAAAATCGCGCCGGCCGCTCTTCAGCATCGCATGCGACAGCCGATAGGTCTGCAACGCGTGAAAGCCTTTGAAATACAGCAGCGGCTCAATCAGCCGGAGGCAGGCGGGATCGCGGTCGAGCACCGCCATGATATCGGCGCGGAAAGCCTCCCCTAGCCAGGGATCGCGCTGGATCGCCTCGACATAGGCCTGCTGCACCAGCGGCGCCGGCGATTCCCGATGGTCGAGCCTTGCGGCGACGCGTCCGGCGACCGCCGCTTCGAGCGTGTCATGGCCGAACACCGACGTCGTGAAAAACGTCGCCAGCGACGGATCCTGGACGA
Organism: uncultured Pseudomonadota bacterium; assembly: GCA_963730695.1. GTDB lineage: Bacteria > Pseudomonadota > Alphaproteobacteria > Rhizobiales > Beijerinckiaceae > Roseiarcus. The sequence continues at coordinate 39,587 of CAVSSV010000017.1, read as the reverse complement.
CCGCCTCCTCCGCCTCCTGGCGGATGCGTGAGTAAATAGGGTCGTTGCGGCCAAGGCCGACAACGCGAATATTCTGGCCGTGAGCCATGGAGCCTCCCTGCGGGCGCGCGCGCTTTACCACGTGTCGCCGGCCAACGCGAACAGCCGGCCACCCTGCCGGCTAACGCGTGTTTCTAAATGGGGTTCAGCCGATGGGTTCCAAGCCCTTTTCGCCAAGTTTTGACAATTCTCCGTTGTGAATGTCGAAATAATAAGCCTCGACGCGCAGTTGCCCGAGTCCACGCGCGACTTAATCCACGGAAAAGTCAGCATATTATCGCGGCTTAGGCGGAGCACTTCCGCTTCGATAGCGCTTGGCGAGGTCTCGCCGGCGGCTTTTGCGGCTTGCATCGCTGGCTGCGCCACATCGGCCCAGGAGGCGATGAAGTCGCGGGCGGTCGCGGGCGCGCCGAGCGCGATCGCCTTCACGCCGCCGCACTGGGCATGACCCAGCGCCACCAGACGCCGCACACGCAACACCTTCACGCCGAACTCCAGCGCCGCGCTGGTGCCGTGCGCCTTGGCGTCAGGCGCATAAGGCGGCACGAGCCCCGCGACGTTACGGACGACAAACAATTCGCCGGGCACGGCGCCGAAAATCATCTGCGGATCGACCCGGCTGTCCGAGCAGGCGACGACCATGGTTTCGGGGCTCTGCCCCCAATGCGCCAGCGCTTCGTAGCGCGCGCGCTCCTGCGGCCAAACCTCGGCGCGAAACCGCCGGTAGCCGTCGATCAGCGTATCTTCCTCGTCAGGCATGTTCGCCTCTCGAATTTGCGTGCGGCCGTCTATTTTCAACGACGCAAGAACGGCGCCGGGACGCGTGGGGCGGCCCAGGAGAGCGCCGCGCGCCGTCTCTCTTGCGCGGCTGCGCAAGACTTGCAACCATGACATAATAACGACAGTCGAGGGAGGCCCGCTATGAGCGAGAATGGCCATCACGAGCCGCGGATCGCGGGACCCAGGCTGTTTGCGATCGTCGGCCCGTTCCAAAGCGGCAAGACCTCCCTGCTGGAAGCGATCTTGGCGCGCGGCGGCGCCCTTCAGCGGCAAGGCAGCGTGCGCGAAGGCACGAGCGTCGGCGATCCCTCCAAGGAGGCGCGCAAGCACGCCATGAGCGTCGAAGCCAATGTCGCCAGCCTCGATTACATGGGCGACCGCATGACGTTCTTCGACTGCCCGGGCTCGGTCGAATTTCTGCACGAGATGCGTCCGGCGCTGCCGGTGTGCGACGCCGCGGTCGTGGTCTGCGAAGCGGACCCGCGCAAAGTGCCTGCGCTCAACGTCATCCTGCGCGAACTGGAAGACGCCAAAATCCCGCGCTTTCTCTTCCTCAACAAGATCGACCAGGACGCGGCGAGCCTGCGCGAAGCGCTGCGCATCTTGCAGCCGGCCTCGCGCACGCCGCTGCTGATGCGGCAGATGCCGATCTGGGAGGGCGGCGTCGTCACCGGCTTCATCGATCTGGCGCTCGAGCGCGCCTTCGTCTACCGCGAGTCTGGCCCCTCCAGCGTCGTGCAAGTTCCCGTCGGCGCGGTGCCGGAGGAGAAGCAGGCGCGCTATTCCATGCTCGAAAAGCTCGCCGATTACGACGATGCGCTGATGGAGCAATTGATCGGCGACATGGAGCCGCCGCGCGATCTGGTGTTCGACGATCTCGCGCGCGAACTGCGCGATGGGCTGGTGGTGCCGCTGCTCATCGGCTCGGCGGCGCGCGGCCATGGCGTGACCCGGCTCTTGAAAGCGTTGCGGCACGAAGCGCCCGGAATCTTAAGCACACGCAAGCGTCTCCATCTTGAAGACAAAGGCCTGCCGCTCGCGCAGGTGATCCGCACCGTTCACACCGCCCATGGCGGCAAGCTGTCGCTGGCGCGCGTGCTTCGCGGCCCGTTTGCCGACGGCGCGACCGTCACCTCTTCGCACGGCGACGAAGAGCGGATCGCCGGCATTTCACGCCTCACGGGGGCGATGGCGTCAAAGGTCGGCGTCGCCGAGGATGGCGACACGCTGGCGTTCCATCGCCTGGAAAAGCTGCAAACTGGCGAGCGTTTCGCCGCCAACAAGGCGACGCCCGCCAAGGCGCCGCGCGCGCCGTTGCCGGCGCCGACGCAGGCCGTCGCGTTGCACGTCAAAGAGCGCAAGGACGAGGTCAGGCTCGCGGCGGCGCTGGCGAAACTGTGCGAGGAAGATCCTGCGCTCAGCGCCAAGCATGATGCGGAATCGGGCGAGCTGAAACTGGCCGGCCAGGGCGAGATGCACCTGCGCGTCGTCGCCGAGCGGCTCGCCGACCGCTTCGGCGTCGCCGTCGACACCAACAAGCCGAGCGTCGCCTATCGCGAGACCATCCGCGACACCGTCACCGTGCGCGGCAGGCACAAGAAGCAATCCGGCGGCCATGGGCAATTCGGCGACGTGCTGGTGGAAGTGGGCCCGCGTGGACGCGGCGAGGATTTTCTGTTCGCCGAGAAGATTCACGGCGGCAGCGTGCCGCGGCAGTATTTCTCCTCGGTCGAGATCGGCGCCAAGGACGGGCTGGCGCGCGGGCCGCTCGGTTTCAAGGTCGTCGACGTCGCCGTGACCTTGCTCGACGGCTCCTTTCACACCGTCGAATTCCTCCGACATGGCGTTCCGCGCCGCAGCGAAACTGGCGATCAACGAAGCCTTGGCGAAAGCGCGGCCCGTGCTGCTGGAGCCCATTCTGTCAGTGACGATCCACGTGCCTTCGGATGCGCTGGCGAAGGCGAGCGCGCTGGTGACGGCGCGCCGCGGCCAGGTGCTCGGCTTTGAGGGCCGCGACGGTTGGGCGGGCTGGGAGGCGCTGCGCGCGCTGATCCCCGAGGCGGAAATCGGCGATCTCATCATCGAGCTCCGCAGCGCCACCGCCGGCGTCGGCGCGTTCGAAACCAAATTCGACCATATGGCCGAGCTTGTGGGCCGCGCGGCGGAGTTTGTTGTCGCCGAGCGGAAGAAGGCGTTGGGGGCGGCCTAAGGCGCTCGGCGAAAGAGGCGATGGCGGTTTTTCGATAAGAGCGCTCGGAAAGTTGAGAACTCTCGCCTCCGCCGATCGTCGGACATCCTACAAGCCGCAGGCCCCTCCACAACTCACTGACAACCGCTCTAAATGTCCTCACGCTCCTCTGCGCACGGACGCGTCCTGCCGTCTCGATCCAGACCATCCCGGAAACGGCAACGGGGCCGGGTGGCCAAGCCTGCGCTCCCTGAGGTTAGCGCTGAGCGAGCCTCGTATAGGACTGGCGATTTGGCTGTTGCGAGGGTCGTGGGTCACTTAGAAGTCCTAGTTCGGCCGATTCCAGACCGACGGCTTTGGACAAATGGTCGGTCTGAGCGGACGTTTCAAACCACCGATCGCCATGGCGGCGCGAAGTGTCCTCGCCAGCGGATCTGACCGTAAATGGCTTAGCGTGCGCGTATCACTTGCCGCCTTCAATCGACGCGCGTTCGCGCAAGCGCGCGCAAACGACGGCGCCGGTATGTTGCGAATGCTCCTTCAACAGCAGTGCAAACCTCTCGGCGTCGCGTTTGGCGAACGCCTCCATGAAACCCTTGTGCTCGCGGACGGATTCCGCCCAGCGCGCGTCGGAAAGATTGGCGAGGTAGCGCGCGCGCTTTATCTTCCCGGCGAAGCCGGCATACGTGCCAGCAAGCGATGCATTGCCCGAAAGTATAGCAATGCGCTGGTGTATGGCCTGGTTCAAATCGAAATAGGCGTCGCGCGCGCCGCTGTCATGGTGCGCGACCATGGTTTCGTGCATGGCCTGCAGCGACGCGATGTCGGCGTCGCTCGCCCGTTCGACCGCCAAGCGGCCAATCAGCGCCTCCAACGCGTCCATGATTTCGAAGAGTTCGGCGATCTCCTCGACGCGGATATCCGCGACGATCGCGCCGCGGTTCGGCAAGAGGGTGATCAAGCTTTCGGAAGCCAAGACTTTCAGCGCCTCGCGCAACGGCGTCCTGGAGATGGCGAGATCGTTGCAGAGCTTCATCTCCGCGATCCACTCTCCCGGAGACAACTCCCCATGGAGGATCATGTCTCTCAGACGCGCGACCACATCCTCATGCAGGCTCATGCGAGGCTTTGAGGCGTAGGACGATTTAGCTCTGACGGCGAACGAGTCAGCCATGACGATCCGTCATTAGGTCATTTGGTCGAATTCGATTTTCGGCGGGCTTATAGCGCGAAGGCGCAACGCTGTCATCGCGGAGCATATTCGATCCTAACGGACCGAGTCGCTCCGTTATTCGGGCCAGCGGTGCGCAAAATGTGGGGCGCGTTCCAGTCTTCGCGCTAAGCTTAGAAGAAGATCTTCGCGCCAAGGCGGCGCGACGATTTGAAGGCCGATGGGGACTTTTGATCCGCCTCCCCAGTAAGGAACTGAGATCGAAGGAAGCCCCACAAGCGAGATCAGAAAGGTGATGGCGAGATAGTCGATCCTGTCCGCTAGCGGGCGCCCGTCGATCTCCGGGACTTCTTCTTGCCTATTCGAGAAGGGGAGCACCGATGCGCTCGGCGTGATGAGAACGTCGAAGGTTTCGAAAAGACGAATGAACGACAAGTATATGCGCGTGCGCACCTCCTCGGCAGCCAAGAATTCGTCGGCTGTGAGACCCTCGCCCCGCTCGAGGTTCCAAAGGAACTGAGGCGTGAGGACGCCACGGTGTTCCTGGACGAGCCAACCGAATTGACGCCGCACCAGAGCGCCGCGCAGAACGCCGAAGGCCTCGCGGCCTCCTGCGCAATTGGGCGACACCGGTTCGATGTCCGGGAAAATCGACCTCATTGCGCCGACGGCGTCCTCGAACCGCGTCCGCACGTCGCGCGACATTGGCGCGACGCCAAGATCCGCAGATACGCCTATGCGCACGCCAGGCCGCGCCACGCCGGACAAAGCGTCCTCCGCGCCCGGCCGAGACAGCGGATCTCGCGGATCGTGACCGGCCATGACCGAAAGCATCAGCGCGGCGTCGTCGGCGTTTCGCGCAAGGATCCCATGCGTGGAGAGGGCGTTCCAGCCTTGCGCCCTGGACGCTGAGGGAATGCGGCCTGGCGTCGGGCGCAAGCCGACCACGCCGCAGAACGCGGCGGGCGTCCGTACCGACCCGCCGAAGTCCGTGCCATGGGCGAGCGGCACGAAGCCCGCCGCGACGGCGGCCGCCGAGCCGCCACTGGATCCGCCCGCACTCAGCGCAAGATCGTAAGGATTGGCGGTGGACGAGCAAATGCGGTTGACGCTGCGCGGGCCGAATCCGAATTCAGGCGTGTTGGTCTTCCCGACCAAAATCGCGCCCGCGGCGCGAAGCCGCGCGACGCAAAGCTCGTCGTGGACGGGAACATGATCCTTGAAGGGCAGGGAACCGTAGGTCGTGCGCACATTCGCCGTGTCACTGAGGTCCTTGACCGCGAATGGGAGGCCTTCAAGCGGGCGATCGGCGCGCCCGGCGTCCCTACGCACGTCGCTTGCCCGCGCCTCGTCACGCGCGCGGTCCACGCAAAGCGTGATGAAGGCATGCACGGCAGGATCCAGGGCGTCGATTCTCGCCAGGCACGACTTTAGGAGGTCGCCCGCGCTGAAATCGCGCCGATTCAACGCGGCGAGGGCCGCCGTCGCGCTGAGCCGCCAGGGCCCGTCCAACATCACGCCTCAAAACTCAGAAGCTTTGCTCCTGCCTTCCGCGAACGATCTGCGAGAGCGTCACCGCCAAGACAAGCGCCCCCCCGTAAAACATATCTTGTATGAAAGAGCCGAAGCCGAGGAAAATAAGCCCGGTGATGCCGGTCACGAGAAAATAGACGGCCACGGTCGAGCCCCAAGGATTGAAGCGGCCAGGCAAAATGCTGGTCGACCCTAAAAAAGCGGCGGCGAGCGCCGGCAACAGATAAGAGTCGCCGGACACCGGGTCCGCCGCCCCTTGGGTCCCCGCATAAAACACCCCCGCGATTGAGCCGAAAAGCCCGGAGGCGACAAGGCAGAGCCACCTCAGGCGATCGGTGTGGATGCCGCTGAGCCGGGCGACTTCACGCCCGCGCCCGACGAACAAGATCCGCCGGCCGACGGCGGTGTGCTCGAAGGCGTACCACACCAGCGCCGCCATCAGGATCGCGTAGTAAAAAACCAACGGAATTCCGAACAGCCGCTTTACGATGACGATGTCGCTGAGCACGGGCGCAATGCCGCTGATCGTTTGCGAATCGCTAGCCCACAACCCGATGCCGTGGAGGAAAGTGCCGACGCCGAGCGTCACGATGAGCGAATGGATCCGGAAGACGACGATGAAAAAGCCGTTCACCAGTCCGACCGCCGCGCCTATCGCAATCGCCGCGGCGACCGCGGCGGCCAGGGGCCAACCATGGTTGACGTTGAGGATCGCCACCGTAAGCGACGACAGCGACAGCGTGTTGGCGATCGAGAGGTCGAAATCGTTTGCGGTGAGCGACACGATGACCCCTAAGGTGACGATCACCAGCACGGCCTGCGAGCCCAGGATCGTCGAGATGTTCTGCCACGTGAGAAACGTGTCGGGACGCAGCGCGCCGAACACGGCGATCAAGATCATCAGGACGACGATCAGGCCGTAACGCTCCGCTCCTTTCGTGAAGGCGGCAAGAGTGGCATGCTTAGGGTTCGCCGCTTGCGCGGCCCGGGCTTGGACGCTCATGCGGAAACTCGCTCTATCGCGGATGAAGATTCGGAATGGGCGTAGCAAAGCTCGGCGATGGCCGCCTTCGAGATGAATGGGCTCCGGAGCTCCGCGACGATCTGGCCGCGTGCGAAGATCAACACGCGGTCCGCCGTCTGCTCAAGTTGCTCGAAGTCGGAGCTCGCGCAAAGCACGATGGCGCCCCCGTCGGTCGCGGCGGCGATCTGTGCGAACACGGCTTCGCGCGCGCCGACGTCGACGCCCTGCGTCGGCTCGTCGAGCAGAACGAGCTTTGGCCGTGTTTGCAGCCATTTGGCGAGCATGACCTTTTGCTGGTTGCCTCCTGACAACGCAGACAGCGGCAGATGCGGGAGGTTAGGCAATACTTCAAAACGACGGCCTAGAGTCTCGGCCAACGCCATCATCTTGCCCCGCGCCAGCGCGAGCGGGAGAAAGACCGACGCAAGCACCGGCATCGTGACGTTGTCGACAATCGGCAAGGCGAGAATCGCGGCAGAATTGGCGCGGTCGCCCGGAATGAGCGCGATGCCTTCGCTGATCGCCTTGGCGGGCGTCATGGCCGCGATTTCCAGGATGACGCCGTCGACGACGCTCAGGGTTCCGGCCTGCGCCTTGCGCGCGCCGTAGATAAGGTAGGGCACGTCGGCGTATCCCGAGCCGAGTAGCCCAGTCAGGCCGACGACTTCGCCCTTGGCGCAGTCCATCGAGACGTTTGCGATGCCTCCGCCGGTCAATCCCGAAATGACCAAGCCGGCCTCGCCACGCTCCGAAGTTTGCGATCCGCGCGCGTGGCGCTCAAATTTGCGCCCGACGATGCCCTCGACGAATTGGGCTTTGGATGTTTCTGCGGTGTTCAAGGTGGCGACGACCCGGCCGTCGCGCAGGATTGTGCAGCGATTCGTGATCTCTTTGACCTCATCCACGTCGTGCGAAACAAAAATCACGCTGGAACCATTCGACGCGACGCGCCGGACGACGGCAAAGAGCGTCTCGACATCGCTCTTGGGCAGGAACGGCGTCGGCTCGTCGAGAACGAGGACGCCCCCAATGTGTCCGGACTCCCCCAACTCTTCGACCGCCCTGACGATCGCGATCAGCGCGCGCTCGACCGGTTGTAGGCTCGCCACGGTCGCTTGGACGTCAATGCGGACGCCATATCGTTCCAACGCCGCTTGGCAGTGTCGCCTTTCCCCGTTCCAATCGATCCGCATGCGCCGGTCGCCGGAGAGTCGGCCCAACATCATGTTATCGAGCACGCTGAGGGAGGGGATCAGGCCAAGGTGCTGATGGACGAAGCTCAGCCCGAATTGGCGGGCCGCGCCGGGCGGGAGCGGCAGCGGTGCGCTCCTGCCCTGTATCGTGAGCCGTCCGCCTGGGTCAGGCGCATGAAAGCCCGCCAGAATTTTTATGAGCGTCGATTTGCCCGAGCCATTTTGACCCAGCAAGCCATGCACTTCGCCGGCGGAGATCGACAATGCGGCGCCGTCGAGCGCGCGCTGTCCGCCGAAGGTTTTTGAGAGGTTCTCCAGCTCAAGCATCGTCGGCGCGCCTTCCGGCGCGCCGCGATGGGAGAGTTCCGCCGGAGCGGCTTCGTTCATTTCAATTTCCAGAGTTTGGCGTAGCCATCGACATAGGCGTCGCCGTACCCCTGCGACAGTTGCGGCGGTTTGCCGGCGTCGGCGGCGTTGGAGGAGTCGAAGATGTAGAGCGGCATTTTCGGATCCGCCACCGGCGGCATTCCGCAGATGCGGCGCAGCTCGTCGTCGACGATGGCGTAGCCGATCCAGTCCAGGTTCTCGCCGAGGATCATGTCCACCTTGCCGTCTTGGACAAAACCCACTGCAAACGGCGTGCCGTTGAACCCGTCGATCTTGGCCTTGGAGCCGGTGATCGTCACGGCGGGAACGACGAACTGCGTCATAGGGTCGTACATCACGATGATATAGTTGATCGACGGATCGGCCAGGAGGGCGGCCTGAACGCCGGGCGTGATTTTGCTCGCCCAGGAGTCCGGGAACTCGACGACCTTGCTCTTGCAGCCATCGCACTTGGCCAATTCCGCTTTCATGCCCGCGAGCGTCGAATCGGACGATAGCGGCCCCGGTGCCGTCACTATGAGCGCGTTGAGTTTTCCTTCGGTCTTCGTGACCGCCCAATCGACGAGCAATCCGCCCGCCGTGAAATAATCGATCGGCACGTCGCCGGCGGCGAATTTGGCGACCTCGGCCGATTGCTCGTATCCATTGAAATGCGAGGCCACGGTCGGAATTCCCGCGTCGGCCGCCGCCTTCACTTGCGGCGCCAACGCGCGGGGGTCGGGGCCGGCCAGGAGGTCGATGAGGTTCGCTTTCTGATTCAGGGCCGTGTTCATGCCCTGAACATATTCGGTGCGGTTGCCCTGATTTTCCCAAACCGTGAAACCGAGCCCGACTTTCTTCGCCGCGGCTGACATCGCTTTTTCGATATTGGCGGTGAAGGGATTGGCGCTGGACTGAGGAATGCTGAAGATCGTCTTGCCTTTGGCGCAGGCGGCGGCGTCGAAGGCCGGGCCCGGCGCGGAGAAGTCGGGCTTCTTTGTGAAGGGCGCAAGCTTGCCTTTGAAATAGTCGAGCCCTTCCGCGTGAGCGGAGCCCCCCGCCAGGGCCAACGGCGCGATCAACGCGGCGAGGGCCGACAAAGTCTTGATCCTGATTTTTCGCGTCATGTTCTTGCTCCCAGTGTGGATGGTCCTGCCGACTCAATCTGCGACCTCGAATCGGCGGTGGCTTCGAGGCCGGTAAACAGCCGTCCCCACCGCTTTACGCGGTCGGTGGGAACGCCAGCGATGCGCAGACCTCCCCAGATCGCGGTCGCGACGGAATCGAGGATTGGGACGGAAAGGGCTCGCTCAAGAGCGTCGACCAGCGAGGCTCCGCGCAAGTTGGTGCACATGATGACGATTGCCTGCGGCCCGGCTTTGGCGACCGCTCGGATCATGTCTTCGATCTGAAGGGGCGTGACTTCCGCGAAAGCGAAGTTCTCGGACAGAGACAGATGCCGCTCGGCGACGACCTCAAACCCTTCGGTGGCCAAGGTTTGGACGATTTGTCGCTGCACCTGATCGACATAGGGGGAGACGAGGCCGAGTTTCGTGAAGCCGGCGCCGCGCAACAATTCGACCATCGCGAGCACGGAGGAAGTCGCTTCGATACCTGTCGCATGACGGATCGCGCCGCAGAGATCTCGATCGCGATCCAACCCCAGCCAAGACGCCGATGTTCCGTTCCAACAGATGGCGTCGACTTGCGCATCGCCGAGCAATTCCGCCGCATGCAGCATGCCGTCGCGGGAGAACTGCCGGTTGGCCGCAGCGCTCAATGAAATCTCGGTGACGCGGAACCGCGCAAAATGCACGGAGACGTCAGGTGTGGCCGCGAGCATTGCGTTGCAGAGCGGCTCCAGGGCCGTGTTCGACGACGGCGTCAGCATCCCCAGACGGCGCGGGCCTGTCGTCGTGCGATGTGGCGTTCCCGATAAGACGGTCATCGACAAAAGCTCTAAAAACTGCGATGAATGTAATTCATAATTCAAAATAAGCATAGCTTATAATTATGGCACACAAGGCTATTTTTTATTCAGCGTGATGCGATGATTATGCGACGAAAATGCGTCATCAATCAAAGATATATTGTGCTATATATGGCATCGAAGCGACGATTTCAAAAGTATGTCGATCGAAGAACGGTGATCGGGCGCTGCACGCCAATGCTTTCAACTCTCGATTCTACTGTCGGCGTTCGGGACAAGAGCGACCGGCATGCTCGCCGCGGGCTGCCGATCGTCCCTCACACTTCTTTCTGAGCCGAGCTCTACCGCCCCCGCGTCGTCATGTTGTGCGAGGCGCTGCATTCGGGCGCCGAAATTTCCGGCGCCTTGTACGGATTGGCCCGGATTCTGCTTCGAATGCGGCGCAGCGAACGGCCAACTTTTGAAACGTGCCGTCTGGAAGACGTGACGCGGCGAATGCGACATCGACGATTGAGCAGGAGGTTATCGTGATACTCGATTTAGCGATTAGAGGCGGAACGGTTGTCACCGCGTCGGACGTCGGACTTTGTGATGTCGGCGTCAAAGACGGGCGCTTAGCGGAAATTCAAACTGACCCGCTGCAGTTGGCAGCGAAAGCTGTCGGCAGCAAAGTCTTGACACGCACATATGTTCACTATATGTTCTCATTGCGCATTTTTGACAATTGAAGAGGGAGAATGGCCGAGCGGTCCGCGGGCGGGCGGGAGGACGAAGCGCCGGTCGCTTAAAAAGGAGCGAACACTCTGGCGATGGTGAGGTCGATGACTTTTACTTGCGGTAGAGTCCTCTCGTTTGTCTCCTTCCGTCAGGCTGCGCTTGACGGTCTTCGTACCCCGCATGGGGGCCTGGAAAAAAAACATTGTTAGGACCGGGGACTTAGGACCGCGTAAGTCTATGAAATCATTGCTTGAGAGTCTCAAGTATCGGCGCTTGGACTTTCCCTAGCCTTCTCTAACTTTCCCAAGCTTTCCCCGACTTTCGCTGGCTTTCCCAGAAAACCCTCTGGCTTGCCCAGACAGGCGTCCGAGTTACCAGGCGCGCGACGATCGCGGCGACCGATGCCTAAACCGTCACGAAAGGCGCACGCGGCCTTACGCAGCCGCGGTCGCCTCGAGCTTGGCGGGCGCTTCCGGTTCGGCGACGATGACGAGCCCGTGCGCCTCGGCCCCTGAGGCGCGCAGCGAAGCCGCGGCGGCTTCGACGGCGCTGTTGGGCCCCACCAGCAGAGCTAGCGACGCCGCGGCGAGCGCAAGGTGCGCTTCCTCGGTCCGCCAGTCCGAGACGGACACCACGAGGCAGCGGTAGGCCCGCGTCAGCGCGGTAAAGACATCCGGCAAGGCCGCTGTGTTCAGCGCGCCCTGGCCGAGCGGGAGGATGTCGAGTTCGCCGCTCAGATCCGGGCGCAAGACCTCGGCATAGTTCGCCTCGGCGCGCGACAGCTCGGCCAATCCGGCGGCTTCCTTGCCGGCTTCGCACGGCGCGCCGATCACGTCCTGCAGCCAGTCTTGCGTCTGGCCGCAATCGATCAACACGGTCTGCTGCCCCTCGCTGAGGCGCCGGCTAAGGTCGAGGGCCGCCGCGAGCGCCGTGACGCTCTCGGAGCCGCAGACGGCGATCAATATCGGGCCGCGTTCGGCAGCGATCGCCTCAAGGCTTTCCGCCAACTCGCCCCGGTTCGCCATTTTGAGCGTCACTGCGGAAATGTCCGGTCCGAGCCGATGGGAAGGATCGAACACCGAAAGCGGCGCGGCGGGCGCAACAGGGGCGGCCGGAGCCGTGCCGCCCGCAAGAAGCGGCGTGACGCTTTCGCCGGCGTTTTCGGGCGCCTCGCCAAGCAGCGCCTGGGTCGCGGCCGCGCCACAGGAGAGCAACAAGGCGGCCACGGTCGAAAGCAGCACGATCGGCAGCTTCTGCGGGAAGGTCGGCAGCCGCGGCGCCGTGGCGATAGAGATCACGCGCGCGTTCGGCGGACTGGCGTCGGCGACGTCGCGGGCGCTCGCCTCGCGGAACTTTTGAATGTAGGATTCAAGCTGATCGGTTGCGGCTTTCTGATCGAGTTCAAGAGTCTTCAGCTCGATGTCGTCCTCGTTGCCGCTCGCCACGGTCTTGGATTGCGCGTCGACCGCGGCGCTGAGGTTTTTGACTTCCTCCTGCGCCAAGGCGGAGTTGTTCTCAAAGCCCTTCACCGCGCGCAGCGCCGCATCCTTGATCTCGGCGTCCAGCGAGGCGAGTTGCGCAGTCAGTTCGCGCATTTTCGGATGCTGCGGCAGCAGCGTCTTGGACTCCGAGGCATATTGCGCTCTGAGCGTCGTGCGCTGCTCGAGGAACCGGCGCAGCGAGTCGTCCTTGGCCGCCTCCGGCACCTCTTCGATCCGCCCGCGGCTGATCAGGCTGCGCAGCGTGCTCGCCTTGGCGTCGGCCTGGGCGGCGGCCGCACGCGCCGCCGCAAGCTGCGCGTTGATGTCGGTCAGTTGCTGGTCGGAAACCGTGGGCGTGTCCGGGCCAGCCCCGCTCTTGAACAAGCCGGATTGGGTGCGGAAGGCCTCCGTCTTGGCGCCCGCTTCGGCGACCTTCTGACGCAGCGATTCGATCTTCTTGGCGAGCCAATCGCTGGCCGCCTTAGCTTCGTCCTGCTTGGCCGCCTGCTGGTTCTCAAGAAAAATCTGAGCGATCGCGTTGGCGCCGCTGGCGGCCAGCTCCGGACTGCGGCTGGTGAATTCAATCTGGATCACCCGCGACTTGGTCTGGGCGAACACGGTCATGTGGCTGAGCACGTTGTCGACCAGCGCGGGGCTCGGCGCCCCTGGCGCACCCGGTCCGAACAGCCGCGCCCTCAGCAAAGAGAGAAAACCCAGCTCGGGATTGTATTCCGGGTTGCTCGCCAGATTCAGGCGCTCGACGAGTTTTTGCGCGACCTGCGCGGTCATCACGCCTTCGACTTCGCTGGCGATCGCCTCGGCGTCGAGTTCGGGCGCCTGCTGAATGACGGCTTTGTCGGGCTGCGTGAAGTAGCCCTCCTGGTTCACGATCAGAACCTTGGCGACGCCGGTGTAACGCGGCGCCGTCGTCTCGACATAGGCCAGAGAGAGCATAAAGGCCGCCGCCGCAGGGATGATGATCCAGCGCTTGCGCGCCATCAGCGCGCGAAAAAGCCGCGCCAAGTCGATGCTTTGCGTGTCAGCTTCGGGTCTCTCCAAGGAGCTGGTCACGCAAAAGCTCGCAAATGCAGAACGCCTGGGGAAAACCGTTCCCCGTCGTTTCATGCCGCGATTATGGTTGATGGAGGGTTAAGGCCGATTGGAGCGACGTGCGAAACGTTTGCGCTTCCTTAACCACGCTCCTCTACCCATCGTTCACTATGTCCGTGTTTGCGAGCGAGCCGCCATGCCCCGCGCGTTCCTGTATCTCGTTTTAATGTTGGGTGCGCTCGCGGGCTGCGCCAGCGGCTATTCGAGCGTCGAAGCGCTGCGCGCCGTCGATACGCCCTATCGCCTGGCCAGCGGCGATCGAGTGCGGATGATCGTTTTCGGGCAGGAGACGCTCTCCAATTCGTTCAATGTGGATTTCCGTCGGCAACGTCTCGCTGCCGCTCATCGGCGCGGTCAGGGCGCAAGGCCTGACGACGGCTGAGCTCGAAGGCAGCGTTCAGGCGCGGCTGCGCGACGGCTATTTGCGCGACCCGCGCGTCGCCATCGAAGTCGAGGCTTACCGGCCGTTTTTCGTGCTCGGCGAAGTCACGACGGCGGGACAATATCCCTTCATCAACGGGATGACGGTGCAGAACGCTATCGCCGTCGCAGGCGGCTTTACGCCACGGGGCGAGCAAAGCCATGTCGAGATCACGCGCATCGTCGACGGACACCAAGTCACCGCCGCGGCGCCGCTCAATTATCCGGTGCGGCCCGGTGATTTAATCGTCGTCGAGGAACGGTTCTTTTAGAAAGAGCTGTTAAGGTTTCCTTACAGTCAATTCGTTCCGCAGAAACCTTTGCATGGCCATGTCCAAAGCCGATCCTAGCGCCAAGCTTCGCATCGTCCACGTGTTTCGCGCTCCGCTGGGCGGACTGTTTCGACACGTCGTCGATCTTGCGTTCGAGCAATTGTCGAGGGGCCACGAAGTCGGCATGTTCTTCGACAGCAGCGCAAGCAATTCGGCGCTCGAAGCGGGGATGCGGCGCCTCGGCCCGCTGCCGCTCGGCGTCGTGACGCGGCCAATCACGCGCGACCCCTCCCCGCGCGATTTTGCGGGCATCGCGGCTTGCCATGCTTTCCTTACGCGCGTCGGCGCCGACGTCGCCCATGGCCACGGATCGAAGGGCGGCCTGTATGCGCGCGCGCCTGGATTGCTCAACCCCGCCGTTGGCCCCATTCGCGCCTATACGCCGCACGGCGGCAGCTTCAATTACAAGCCGGGCACGAACGTCAATCGCGCCTATATGGGAGTTCGAGCGCGTTCTGTCTCGCGCGACCGACGTGTTGCTGTTCGAAAGCGGCTACATCGCCGGGCGTTATGACGCTTCCGTCGGCCAGACCGCGCCCCTTCGAGCGATCGTCTACAACGGGCTCGCCGACACCGAATTTCAAGCCTCGCCCCCATCGCCCGATGCCGCGGACTTGCTCTATGTCGGCGAACTCAGAGCGGCCAAGGGCGTGGACACGATGCTCAAGGCGATCGCGCTGCTGAGCGTGCGGCGCGGCAAACCAGTCACCGCGTGCCTTGTCGGCTCCGGACCCGATCGCGCCGTACTGCAAAAAATGGCCGAGGACTTTGGACTTGCCGGACAAGTTACGTTCCCCGGCCCGATGCCGGTGCGCGACGCTTTCCAACTCGGCAAGATCCTCGTTGTGCCCTCGCGCGCGGAATCCCTGCCCTATGTCGTGCTCGAAGCCGCCGGCGCGCGCGTGCCGATGGTGGCGACCAACGTCGGCGGGATCCCAGAGATATTTGGGCCGTTCAAGGATCGACTCGGCCCGTGCGACGACCCCGAAAGCCTCGCGGACCGCATCGCGGCGACCCAAGCGTTGGCTGAGGCGGCCGCCGCCGAGCTGACCGCGGACCTGTCGATGTATGTCGCCGGGCGCTTCTCCACACGCCGCATGACCGACAGCGTCCTAGACGGCTATCGGGCGGCCTTCCTGAAGCGCGAACGGCTCGCCCCGGCGTCCTTGAAGAAAGCAGGCTGAGCGGAATGGCCTTGCCTTTAAGAGCATCCCCCCCGCCCGAACCGGAAGTCGATATCGCCTTTGAGTCCGGCCTCGCGCGGGCGGACCTCGCTCGCGTTCTCGCCGAACAGCCTTCCGCCGAACCCATATCGATCGTGGTTCTCGCGGGAACGTGGCGCGCCTTTGAATTTGTGCTGCTGGCGCTGATCGGCGCTGCGCTCTACAAGAGCTACGTCGGCTACGACGAAAACCACTTCTTCTATTTTGGCACGGTGCTGCTGCTCAGCGCGTTCACCGTCGTCGCCTTCCAAAGCCTACACGCCTATTCGTTGCATGCGTTGCGGCATCCCCGCGAAATCGTGTCGCGCTTGCTGCTCACCTGGGCGACGGGATTTCTGCTGTTCCTCGCCGTCACGTTTTTCTTCAAGTTCGGCTCGGAGGTGTCCCGCGGTTTCGCGGCGCTTTGGCTGCTCACCGGCATGGCGGCGATCGCCGCGGAGCGGACGCTGCTGGCGCGATGGATCGACCGTATGGTCGCCAAGGGGCGCATCGTCAAGCGCGCGGTGGTCGTCGGCGGCGGCGATCTCGGCCGGGCCCTCATTCAGGAACTGCTCTCCTCCGACATCGGCGAAGTGAAGCTCCTTGGCGTATTCGACGACCGCAACGACAAGCGCGCGAGCAGCGAGGTCGAGGGGCTGCCGAAGCTCGGCACGGTGGACGACCTCTTGCAATTCGCGCGCTCGACGCGGCTCGATCTCGTGATCTTCGCCCTGCCGATCACCGCTGAAGAGCGCATCCAGAAGATGCTGCGCAAGCTCTGGGTGCTTCCCGTCGACATCCGCTTGGCGGCGCACGCGCAGAGAGTCAAGTTCCGTCCCCGCTCCTATTCCTACGTCGGCAGCGTGCCTGTGCTCGACCTCTACGACCGCCCGATCGCCGATTGGGACGTGCTGGTGAAGTTGGTGTTCGACAAGCTCGTCGGCGCGCTGGCGTTGATCGCCGTTTCGCCGATCCTGGCGCTGACAGCGCTCGCGGTGAAGCTCGATTCCAAGGGCCCTGTTCTCTTCAAGCAGACACGCCTCGGCTTTAACAACGAAGCCATCGCCGTCTACAAGTTCCGCTCGATGTACGTGGAGTCGCTCGACGTGTCGGCGGCGAAGCTGGTGACGCGCGACGACGCCCGCGTCACGCGCGTCGGGCGCTTCATCCGCAAGACCTCGATCGACGAATTGCCGCAACTCTTCAACGTGGTGTTCTCCGGCAACCTCTCGCTGGTCGGGCCGCGCCCGCACGCCCTAAGCGCCAAGGCGGCGAACCTGAAATACGACGAAGCGGTCGATGGCTATTTCGCTCGCCACCGCGTCAAGCCGGGCATCACTGGCTGGGCGCAGGTGAACGGCTGGCGCGGCGAGACCGACACGGAAGAAAAGATCCAGAATCGCGTCGAGCACGACCTCTACTACATCGAGCATTGGTCGATCTGGCTCGACATCTACATTCTGGCCAAAACGCCGTTCGCGGTGCTGTTCGGCAAGAACGCCTTCTAAGGCCGCTCACGCCGCCTTGGCGCAGCGCTTGCAGACCCCCTGCACTTCCATTGTGCGGTGACGGGTGGAAAAGCCCGCCTTCTTGGCGAGCGCCGCCAGCGCGGCGTCGAACGCGAAGTCCTCTGCTTCCTCCGAGCGCCCGCAGGTCTCGCACAGCAGCAGCACGACGTCATGGGCATGGCCGACATGGTCGCAAGGCGCGTAGAGATTGCGGCTCTCGATCTTGTGCAGGAAGCCGTTGTCCTGCAGGAACTCGAGCGCGCGATAGACTGTGGGCGGGGCGATCGGTTTGCCTTCGCGGCGCGAGAGCGCCTCGATGATGGCGTAGGCGCCGAGCGGCGCCTCGGACTCCGCAAGGATCTGCAGCACGTTGGCGCGCACCGTCGTTAGTTGCAGGCCCTTGCTCGCGCAGGCCTGCGCCACTTGGCGCGCCCATGACGGGCCATCGCGGGTTCGGGCTTCGGCTTTCATCATCGACCTCGACGCTTGGACTCACTCATAACACGGACAGGTGAAGGGTTCAGGCTCTTGCGAATCGTTATGTTATAACATAACCAGTGTTCCGTTATAACATAACGTGTGCTACCGGCAAATTGGAGCCCTTCGATGCGACGTCCCTGGTTCGCCCTTCCCTTTGTCTTTGCGCTGGCGGCATCGCCCGCGATCGCCGATCCCGTCCCCGTCGTTACGGCAGAGAATTTCTATGGCGACCTCGCGAGCCAAGTCGGCGGCGCCGATGTCGCGGTGACCAGCATTCTCACCAACCCCGACGACGACCCGCACCTGTTCGCGGCCAGCGTCGACACCGCCAAGGCGCTCGCCGCCGCCAAGGTCACGATCGCCAACGGCGTCGACTACGATCCCTGGATGGACAAGCTGCTGAAAGCCCACCGCGCCCCGGGGCGCAAGGAAATCAACGTCGCCGCCTTGGTTGGCCGGAA
Source organism: uncultured Pseudomonadota bacterium (assembly GCA_963730695.1). GTDB lineage: Bacteria > Pseudomonadota > Alphaproteobacteria > Rhizobiales > Beijerinckiaceae > Roseiarcus. The sequence continues at coordinate 21,652 of CAVSSV010000017.1, read as the reverse complement.
GTCGGGCGACAATCCGCACCTTTGGTACAATCCCGCCTACGTAAAAGTGTTTGCGCACAGCTTGGCCGGCGCCCTCGCCGCCGTCGACCCCGCGCACAAGGCGGATTATGACGCCGGCGAAACCTCCCTGCTCAACTCCCTCAAGCCGCTCGACGCAAAAATCGCCGCCATGAAAGCCAAATATGCGGGGCAGCCCGTCACCGCCTCCGAGCCGGTGTTCGGCTACATGGCCGACCTGATCGGCCTGAAGGTGCAAAACCAAAGGTTCGCTTGGGCGGTGATGAACAACGCCGAACCGTCCGCCTCCGACGTCGCCGCTTTCGAGAGCGATCTGAAGGGACGCAAGGTCAAGGCCATGCTGTTCAACGCGCAGGCGAGCGAGCCCTCGGTGCAGCGCTTGGTGCAGATGGCCAAGGACAACGGCGTGCCCGTCGTCGGCGTGTCCGAGACTGAGCCGCCCGGCAAAGACTATCAGCATTGGATGCTTTCCCAGCTCGACGCGCTCGACGCCGCTCTCTCCGGCGAGGCGAAGTGACGGCGCTTTCCTTCAATGACGTCACGATCAAGCTCGGCGGCCGGGAGATCCTCTCGGCCGCCAGTTTCGCCATCGAGGAAGGCGAGTTCGTCGGCATGCTCGGCTCCAACGGCGCGGGCAAGACGACCCTTATGCGCGCGGCGCTGGGCCTCGCGCCCATCGCTGGCGGCAAGATCGCCATCTTCGGCCAACCCGTCAGCCGCGGCCATCGCGCCATCGGCTACATGCCGCAGAACCGCGGCGCCATCGCCGGCTTGCGCTTTCGCGCGCGCGACGTCGTCGCGGTCGCCGCCAGTGGCGCGCATTTCGGCTTCGGCCGGCTGGACGCCGCCGCAAAGAAGGAGATCGACTGGGCGCTCGATCAGGTCGGCGCGCTTGGCCTCGCCGACCGCTCCATCGGCGAGCTCTCGGGCGGCGAGCGGCAGCGCGTGCTGCTCAGCCAGGCCCTGCTCGGCCGGCCCAAGTTGATCCTGCTCGACGAGCCGCTGATCTCGCTCGATCCGGCCCATCAGGTCGCCGTGATCGACATTGCAAAACGCCTGAGCGTCGATTTGAAGATCGCCGTGCTGTTCAGCGCGCACGAACTCAACCCGCTCGTCAATTCGATCGATCGGGTGCTGTATCTGGGCCGTGGTCAGGCGGTGATCGGCTCGGTGGATCATGTCATCACCGGCCCCGTGCTCTCGAAGCTTTACGGCTCCGAGATCGAGGTTCTGCGGGTCGCCGGCCGCGTGTTCGTGCTTTCAGGAGGCGTCGAGGTCGAGAGCGGCGCGCATCGCCACGAAGACCACGAAGACGAGCATGACCACGGCCATGGCCATGCGCACGGAGACGGCGCGCATGCTTGAATACGACTTCATGCGCGCGGCGTTCATGGCTTCTGGCCTCGCCGCAATCTTGGCCGGCAGCGTCGGTTTCTTCCTGGTGCTGCGCAGCCAGACCTTCGCCGGCCACGCCCTTAGCCATGTCGGCTTCGCCGGCGCGACCGGCGCGGCGCTGTTCGGCATCTCGCCCTTCGCCGGCATGCTGGGGATGACACTGATCGCCGGGGTCGGCATGGGCTTCCTCGGGGAAAAACTGAGCGAGCGCGACGTCGCCATCGGCATGATCCTGTCGCTGTCGCTCGGCCTTGGCCTGCTGTTCCTGCACTTCTTCACTTCCGCAGCGACGCAGGCGACCGCGCTGCTGTTCGGCGACATTCTCGGCGTCGACGACGCGGCGCTGTGGACGCTTGCGATCCTGACCCCGCTCAGCCTGATCGTGCTGGCGATCATCGGCCGTCCCCTGCTGTTCGCCTCGATGCAGAGCGAATTGGCGGAAGCGCGCGGCGTGCCGGTCTGGCTGCTCTCGGTCGGCTTCCTCGCCCTGGTCGCGGTGGCGGTGGCCGAAAGCGCGCAGATCGTCGGCGTGCTACTGGTGTTCACCCTCATGGTCGGACCGGCGGCCGCGGCGCTCAACTTCGCGCGCGGCCTCGGCGCCGCCGTCGCTTTGTCGATCGCGCTGGCGCTCGGCCAAGCCTGGGGCGGGGTCGCCCTCGCCTATTACACGGATTGGCCGGCGAGCTTTTGGATCACCGCGCTCTCCGGCGCGGTCTACCTTGCCAGCCTCCTGGCGAAGTGACCAAGTCGGCGCATGAGCGAATCGCGCGCCTTCCTGGGCGTCGAACAATCGGCGACGGGCCAATCCTGGCGGGCGCGGCTTGACGCGCCGGGCGAAGCGCGCGCCCAGGCGATCGCGCAGGTAAGCGGCCTGTCCGACCTCGTTGCGCGCGTGCTGGCGGCCCGTGCCGTCGAGGTCGATCGGGTCGACGCCTACATGCGCCCGCGCTTGCGCGACCTGATGCCCGACCCCAGCACCATGACCGACATGGACAAGGCGGCCGAGCGCCTCAAGCGCGCCGTGCTCGAGGGCGAAGGCGTCGGCATCTTCGGCGACTACGACGTCGACGGCGCCTGCAGCGCCGCGCTGCTCAGCGGGTATCTCGAGTCCTGCGGGGTCGCGACGACCATCCACATCCCCGACCGCATCCTCGAAGGCTACGGCCCCAACAAGGCGGCGATGGACGGCTTCGCCAAGCAGGGCGTCTCCTTGGTCGTCACCGTTGATTGCGGCGCGACCAGCGGCGAGACTTTTGCCTACGCCAAGACGCTCGGCCTGGACGTGGTGGTGTTCGACCATCACCAGGCGCCCGAAGCCGTGCCGGACGCCGTCGCCGTGGTCGACCCGAACCGGCAGGACGACCTCTCGGGCCTCGGCTCGCTCTGCGCGGCGGGCGTCGTCTACATGGGCCTCGTCGCGCTCGCCCGAGCCCTGCGGGCGGCGGGCTTCTTCAACGGGCGTGCCGCGCCCGATCTGATCGCGGCGCTCGATCTGGTGGCGCTGGCGACCGTCGCCGACGTGGTGCCGCTCGTCGGCCTTAACCGCGCCTTCGTCACCCAGGGGCTGGCGGTGATGCGCGAGCGCAAGCGGCTGGGCCTGACCGCCCTGCTCGACGTCGCCGGCGCGGGTGGGCCGCCAAAGCCCTATCATCTCGGCTTTCTCATCGGCCCCCGCATCAACGCGGGCGGGCGCATCGGCGACGCCGCGTTGGGGGCGAGATTGCTCGGCACGCGCGATGAGCTCAAGGCGCGCGAGATCGCCGCCGAGCTCGACCGTCTCAACCGCGCGCGGCAGGAGATCGAGATCGACGCCTTGGCCGAAGCGGAGGCCGAGGCCATGCTGTCGCTGGGGGCAGCCAACAACGCCGCCTGCGTCGTCGTCGGCGGCGAGACCTGGCCGCCGGGCATTGTCGGGCTTGTCGCCTCCCGGCTGAAGGATCGGTTCGAGCGGCCGGCCTTCGCCTTCGCCCTGCAAGGGGCCGAGGTGGTTGGCTCCGGGCGCTCGATCGCCGGCGTCGACCTTGGCCGCGCGGTACGCGCCGCCGTCGAAAACGGCCTCGCCCTGAAAGGCGGCGGACACGCCATGGCCGCGGGGGTGACCCTATTGCGTGCGAAGCTCGGCGACTTCCGCGCCTACCTCGAAGGCGCGCTGGCCACGAGCGTCGAACGGGCGCGGCTGGGGCCGGTGCTGTTGATCGACGCCGCGCTTAACGCCGGCGCCGCGACGCCTGAGCTGGTCAACGCCTTCGAGGCGGCGGGGCCGTTCGGACAGGGCAGCCCGGAGCCGATCTTTGCGCTGCCGTCGCATCGGCTGACCGACATTTTCCCGGTTGGCGTCAATCACTTGCGCTTGCGTCTTGCGGCGTTGGATGGGCGCAAGATCGAGGCCATCGCCTTTCGCGCCGCCGACAAGCCGCTGGGCGAGGCGCTGCGTAAGCTGAAGGGGCAGAACGTGCATTTGGCGGGCACGCTGTCAATCAACCACTATGGCGGGCGGGAAACCGCTCAATTACGCGTTTTGGACGCTGCCGAAGCGCGTTGAAAGCGCTTTGGACGCTTGCCAAGCGCCTGTTTTGCGACCAGAATTCGCCCCTTCCTCAAGGGAGGCATCGCATGAGCTCTCCATCGCAGGTCATTGATAAAGCAGTGGAATGCAAGGTCGTCAAGGCTGGCGCTCCGTTCATTGGCAAGCAGGGCCTGACCTATACCGCGGCGATTTCCGCCGAGACGGTGGGGTCCAAGGGCATCCACATGCAGTTCGTCACCCTGCCGCCCGGCGCCCGCGCCAAGGCGCACAAGCACGAGGGACATGAGACGGCGATCTATGTCCTCAGCGGCGCCTCGGCGATGGACTATGGCGACCGGTTGGAACAGCGCCTGCATGCCAACGCCGGCGAGTTCCTCTACATCCCCGCCAACGTTCCGCACCGCCCGTTCAACACCAGCGACACCGAACCCTGCATCGCCATCATCGCCCGCACGGACCCGAACGAGCAGGAAAGCGTGGTGCTGCTGCCGGAGCTGGAGTGACACGGTAGCGACGCTTGCTAAGCGTCAGAAATCACTTTGGCGGCTCTTATTAAGTGTCATTTGACGCTTAATAAGAGCCGCAGATTCAATGATTTCAACGGATTGACTCTAAAAACGCCCGTTTCTTTTTTCCCGTTCCTTTCGCCGGACGCACCCGTCGGCAAAGCCCTGTCAGAACACTTCCGTAGCATGTATTCTGAAAAATGTAAAGGGAAAAGTGCAAGTATCGCCGATGGCCAAGACCTGCCGGGACTCAAGGTCCTGCGGGGCGGGAACATTCCCTCCCCCCTTGTGGGGGAGGGTTAGGGAGGGGGGTCGCGCTGCGCTCTCCTACCCTTGCGGTACACCTAAAGCGGAGAGGTCCGTGCGACCCCCCTCCCCGGCCCTCCCCCACAAGGGGGGAGGGGGCGCCGCGGTGCCCTTCGATGGGCTGCCCGGCATCCAGGGAACGTAAGGCCCTCTCCCCGTTTTCAACGGGGAAAGGGGGAAAGGCCTAAATCTGCTCCACGCCCTTCACTTCCGGCAAATAGTGCCGGAACAGGTTTTGGATGCCGCTTTTCAGCGTCGCGGTGGAGGACGGGCAGCCGGAGCAGGCGCCTTTCATCGTGAGATAAACGATGCCGTCGCGAAAACCCTTGAAGGTGATGTCGCCGCCGTCGTTGGCCACGGCCGGGCGGACCCGCGTCTCCAGGAGGTCTTTGATCGTCTCGACCGTCTCGGCGTCTTTCTCGTCGAAGAACACATCGCCGGCCGGCGCCGCGTGGGCCTCACCGACAAGAATTGGCTCGCCCGAGAGGTAGAATTCGGTGACGACGCCCAGGATCGACGGGCGCAGATGCCGCCAATCGTCCTCCTCGGCCTTGGTGACCGAGATGAAGTCGGGTGTGAAGAACACGCCCTGCACGCCTGGCAACTCCATCAGCGCTTTAGCGAGCGGCGAGCGCTCGGCGGCGGAGGTGTCGCGGGCTTCAAACGTGCCTTCGGGCAGCACCGGGCGTCCGGGAAGGAATTTCAGGGTCGCGGGATTAGGCGTCGGTTCGGTTTCGATGAACATTTTGAGGTCTCTTTGGCCAAGCCGGTCAAGGCGGAATGGACAGGCGAAAAATAGGCTTTTGCGCGGGGGTTTACAAGCACGGCGAGAAGCGACGCTGTCATCCCTCGCGAAAGCGGGAATCCAGATTACAAACTGAGCTGTCTGGGACTTTGGATCCCCGCTTTCGCGAGGATGACAGTTTGACTTCCGAGCGGGCCGCCCTTGTCGGCGCCGCATCGACATGAGATTATCTACGGCAATGGACCATTCTCGCGTCAAGAGAAAAAAATGCAAGAAGTAACTGATAAAACAGAAGGAATGTCCTTCATCCCTAGCGGCGAATTCCGCATGGGGTCGGACGTGCACTACCGGGAAGAGGCGCCGGCGCATTCTGCGTTGGTCCGCGGTTTCTGGATCGACAAGACGGCGGTGACCAACCGGCAATTCCAGAAATTCGTAGAAGCGACGGGGCATGTGACTTTTGCCGAGATCCCGCCTGACCCCAAGGATTACCCCGGCGCGTTGCCCAATATGCTCTATGCCGGCTCGATGGTGTTCACGCCGACGACGGGGCCGGTCGACCTGCGCAATTACGCCAACTGGTGGCGTTTTGAGCGCGGCGCGACCTGGCGAACCCCGTATGGCGCAAACAGCGCGATCGACGGCCTGCTCGACCATCCCGTGGTCCACGTCGCCTATGTCGACGTGCTCGCCTACGCGGCCTGGGTTGGCAAGGAATTGCCGTCCGAGACCGAGTGGGAATTCGCCGCGCGCGGCGGGCTCGACGGGGCGGAATACGCTTGGGGGGATGAGCTGGCGCCGGGCGGCAAGCATCTCGCCAACACCTGGCAGGGACGTTTTCCCTATGAGAATCTCGCCGAGGATGGCTTTGAGCGGACCTCCCCGGTCGGCTCCTACCCGGCCAATCCCTATGGTCTCTATGACATGATCGGCAATGTCTGGGAATGGACGACCGACTGGTTCGGCCCGCGCGCTGGGACGGCCTCCAGCCCCTGCTGCGGGCCGGCGACGATCCGCCGGGTGCGGGAGGAAGAGAGCTACGATCCCGGCCAGCCCGAGATCAAAATCCCGCGCCGGGTGGTCAAAGGCGGCTCGCATCTGTGCGCGCCAAGCTATTGCCGCCGCTACCGGCCTGCCGCGCGGCACGCGCAGGCGGTGGACTCGTCGATGAGCCATGTCGGGTTTCGGCTGGTGGTGCGGGCGTAACGCCTTCTCCACGAAGTGGAGAAGGTGGCGCGCCGTAGGCGCGACGGATGAGGTGTGGAAACCAGGGCAAAACTCTCTGAAATCGTTGCACAAATTCTTGTGGAACGATTGGCTCCGCTTCAGTCCTGCTTTCCACACCTCATCCGTCACGTCTTCGACGTGACACCTTCTCCAGCTTCGCTGGAGAAGGGGCGCGTTTACGCCGCGCCAAACACGATCTGATCATACGCCCACAGCCGCTCCAAAAACGCCCGCGCCCTCCCCTCGTCCTTCATCCCGGGGACAATCTCCCCGATCGCTCTCCGCCCATCAATCCCGCTGAGCAGCCTGTCCTCGAACGTGTCGATCGGCAGCGCGAGGTCGGTGAAGGTGTGCTGACGCTTGATCAGCACGGCGGCGGCTCCCGCTGGCAGGCGTTCGCGTAGAGTGAGCGTGTGCGGGCGGCGGAGCGGGATCGACGCTTGCCAGCGTGCATCGGCAAGATCCGGCGTCTGCCGCTCCGCCATCCCAGCGTCGTCGTATGCGATAAAGCTGTGGGTCGTCATGCCCGCCCGGAACAGTTCGACCGCCGCATGCTGCTGCGGCGCCGGCAGCGCGGCGAGCCTCGCGGCATGGGCGCTGCGGGCCACGGCCCCGCATGCGGCGAGATAGGGCGCCTGCTCGTTCCAGCGGCCGAAGGCGACGCCGCATTCGGCGAGCCAGGCGTACAATTCCGGCACGGTGTAGCTGCGGTCTTGCGGATGCAGGAGCGCGTCGGCCATCGCCTCGGGCACGCGAAAATCTTTGGCGCGGCGCATCACGGCCATGATCGGATGGTCGGCCGGCAGGTCCCCTAACGCGGCGCCGAGCTGCTTGAGGTCTTCCGGCGAGGTGGTGAGGCCGAGCAGGCGGCAATAGTCCTGGATCATATAGATCCCCGCCCGGCCGTAGCGGGCATAGACCATCAGCCGCATCGCGCCCTCGGGAGCGAGCACGGCGCGCAGCGCCCGCAGGCCGGCGCCGGGATCGGGCAGATGGTGCAGCACGCCGGTGCACACCACGAGATCGAACGAGCGCTTCAGCGCCTCGGCGCGTTCGACCGGCAGGCGCACCAACTCGAGATTGCCGAGACCATATTTGCCTTGCAGTTTCCGCGTGTGGGCGAGGCTGGTTTCGCTGATGTCGATGCCGGTGACGTGCGCGTCGGGGTGGCGGATGGCGTAGCGCGCCGCCTGCGAGGTGCCGCAGCCCGCCACCAGGATGCTGATGTCGTCGCGAAAGCGCGTCGCCGGCCAAAGCAAATGAAACTCGACGCGGCGGCGCGCCTCGTCGGCGAACGCCTCGCGGTCCTTGTCGAGATCGGTAATCGGGGGCGGGTATGGCAGGCGCTCGTAGAAATCGCGGACGTCATCGCTGCTCACTCAGCCCTGCCCTTTTCGCTTCGCCATCAGCGCCGTGAAATCACATGAACCGGAAAAACACCGCGCCGAAAGTGAAGACACCGATCAGCCACAGTACGCCGCAAACGACGAGCAGCGGCGTTTGCCGCGTTTCCTCGCCGTGAGGCGCGATCACGGCGAAGGTTCCACTGCGGAGATAATGGATCGCGAACACATACTGCCAAATGGAGACGGTGAGCGCGAGGACGCCGGAGCCGATGAGCGCGAGGCCCAAATAGCGCGGCGCTTCGGGAAACCTGGCTTCCTGCGCCCCGGCCATCGACCCCATGCGCTCAAAAAACTGCACGATGGTGAAGCCGAAGCCGACGAGCGAGATCGACGTGCGCACCCACGACATCAGCGTGCGCTCGACGCTCAGGCGTGTGCGAATCCACGAGAAATGGTCCGACGCCGTCGGCCTGGTTTCAAAACGCGGGACTGGTGCGTTAGCGTTCGCGTCCGTCATGACTGGGGTTCCCCTTCCCTCGGGGACGCTCCGATAAAGAGTATCCGGCATCGGGGCAACCGCAAGCCGGAGCGCGTTCGGCGCGGCGGCGTCGCGGATCGCCGCTTATGGAATCTTGGCCTCGATTTCACGAACACGATTCATGAAGCGGACCGCGCTCGGCGACAGCGTCCTGTCCTTCTTGTAGATAAATCCGTAGTTCAGTACGAGCCAGGGCAGCTCAACCGCGAGTTGGACGCAAACCCCGTCCCTGACTTCACGTTCGATCTGATGGGGAATGGCGGCGCCCAGCGCCAGCCCGCTCAGGACGACCTGTTTGGCTGCCGCAAACGATCCGACCAAAGCGCGCGGATGAAACCGATTGAGTTGCTCGTCAAAGATCGCGAACGGCTTGCCGCCCTTCGGCAGCACGGCGGCCATGCGGCCGGGAAGGCTCGGACCGGCCCACGGATAGTCCAAGAGGTCATCGACGACGAGACGCCTTTTCTTCGTCAGCGGATGGCCCGCCGCGCAGAAGAAGAACATTTGCGAGCGCCTGACCGGCTCAACCGCCACGTTCGGCGTTTCCGACGCTGCGCTCAACTCGGCGAAGCCGAGATCGACCGCATTCTGGACAACCTCCTCGACGGCGTCGACCCAATTCGTGTTGCGAAAATCGACAAACACGTTCGGGCTTTCTTGCAACAGGGCGCCGGCGGCGCTCGCTCCCGAAATGTCCGCGGGATAGGGAGCGACGCTGAGGCGCAGCTCGCCGATTTCCAAACCCTTGGCGAGCGTGATCTCCCGGAACAACTCCTCAAATCCCGCGATCGCGGTTTCGCCATGGCGCAGGACGATTTCGCCGAACATCGTCGGGGTGACGCCCTGGCGGTCGAACAGCGTGACGCCCAAGACCTCTTCAAGGCGCCGCAGCCCACGCGTCAGATTCGGCTGGGTTACGCCAAGCGCAGCGGCGGCGCGGCCAAAGTGCCGATGCTGCGCCAACGCCTTGACCGCCTGGATTTGCCGGATCGAATGCATGCCAATGTTCTGGTGTTATCGAACGATGCTGTGAAGAGATTGGACCTGCTATCCCCACGGTCGTAAGTCAAATCCGCGAAACGCAGGCGGGCCGCTGCGGCAGAAAAAAGCTTGGCCATAAGGGTCGGGCTCTCACGAACCAGATGCTTTGGCGGGGGATACCAACCTGCGCCGGCGAAGAGGAAATGCCGCCCGGCCTTAAAATTCGCTTCAATCACCAGCGGGGAAAGTAAAATGGCAAAATCGGGCAAGCCGAACATTCTTGTCATCTTCGGCGACGATATCGGGATGTGGAATCTTAGCGCCTATACCCATGGCATGATGGGCAAGACGCCGAACATCGACCGCATCGGCCAGGAAGGCATGATCTTCACCGATCACTATGGCCAGGCGAGCTGCACCGCCGGTCGCGCCGCCTTTATCACCGGCCAGCTCCCCGTCCGCACCGGCATGACGACGATCGGCATCCCGGGCTCCGCCCGCGGCCTGCAGAAGGTGGACCCGACCCTCGCAGAGGTTTTGAAAACGCAAGGCTACGCCACGGGCCAGTTCGGCAAGAACCATCTCGGCGACCGCAATGAGTTTCTGCCGACCGTTCACGGCTTCGACGAATGGTTCGGCAACCTTTACCATCTGAACGCCGAAGAGGAGCCGGAGGAACTCGATTATCCCGGCCAGAAGAACCCTGAATACACCAAGAAATTCGGCCCCCGTGGCGTGCTCCACGCCTGGGCGACCGACAAGGACGATACGACCGAGGACCCGAAATTCGGCCCTGTCGGCAAGCAGCGCATCGAGAACACCGGCGCGCTGACGCGCAAGCGGATGGAGACGTTCGACGGCGAAGTGCTTGAGCACACGTTCAACTGGCTCGACCGCACCGCGAAGGGCGACCAGCCGTTCTTCTGCTGGTTCAACACCACGGCGATTCACATCTGGTCGCACCCGCAGAAGAAATATCTGCAGATGGCGGTCGACGAAGGCCGCGCCGAGCAGGACGTCGTGCGCGCTAAAATGATCGAACACGACGAACAGATCGGCGCGCTGCTCAAGAAGCTCGAGGACCTTGGCGTCGCCGACAACACCATCGTCGTCTACACCACGGACAACGGCAATGAGATGCTGTTCTGGCCGGACGGCGGCTACGCCCCCTTCCGCGGCGAGAAGGGCACGTCATGGGAAGGCGGCGTTCGCGTTCCCATGCTGATCAAGTGGCCGGGACACATCAAGCCGCATTCCACCTCGAACGGCATCCAGAGCCATGAAGACATCTTCGTGACGCTCGCCGCCGCGGCGGGCCTGCCAAACCTCAAGGAGGACCTGAAGAAAGGTTGGTCGATGAACGGCGCGACCTACAAGGTTCATCTCGACGGCTACAACAACCTCGACCATTGGTCGGGCAAGGCGGAGAAGTCCGCGCGGCGCGAATACTTCTATTACGACGAGACCGACCTCATGGCCGTCCGCGTCGACGCCTGGAAGATGCACATCGGCGTCAAGATGAAGGGAAGCTGGTGGAACGAGAAAGTTTACCCGAGCGTCCCCTACATCTTCAATTTGCTTATGGACCCGTTGGAAAAAATGGATCCGGAGTCGGAGGAGTGGGGCTACATCGGCCGCCGTTTCGCCGCCGCGAAACTTTGGGCGCCGACAGCGGCGACGCCGTTCATCGGCGCGCACTTGCAGAGTTCTGAAGGAATTCCCGCCGAGTCAGGGCGCCGACACCCTCAGCCTTCACAAGGCGCTTGAGGACACGATGCGAAAGCTCGATAACGCCAGGACCAGCAATAACTAGTAAGAGAGCGGGGCCGCTTCCGTCGCGACGGCGGCCCCGCCATCACATGCCGAAGGCGCAGCGAACGTTCCCATGAGAGAGTGGCTCGTCGCCATCACGCAATATGCGATCCTCGCCATCGACGCGATGGCGCTGGTGCTCATCGTCGTCGGCACGGTCGAGACGTTCATCCTCGGCCTCAAGACGATGCTCGGCTCGGCCGACGGGCACGCCAAACGGGTGGTATGGCTGCGCTTTGCGCGCTGGCTGGTCGCCGCGCTGACCTTCCAGCTCGCGGCCGACGTTCTTGAAACGATGTTCAACGACGATTGGAACAGCATCGGCCGCATCGCCGCCGTCGCCGTTATCAGGACGTTCTTGAACTATTTTCTCGAGCGCGACCTCGCGGACGTTCGCGAGCGCCAGAAGGAGACGGTCGCGCTGACGGGGTGAGCCGATTCCCCCTCTCCCCGCGCTTCGCGCAGGGAGAGGGAATAAGCTTACGCCGGCTTCCGCAGTTGCACGACATTATGCAGCGTGGTGTCCGCCGTTTCGAAGAAGCGTTTGATGCCGCGCGCGGCCTGGCGGATGCGCTGCTCGTTCTCGACCAGCGCCAGGCGCACGTAATCGTCGCCGTGCTCGCCGAAGCCGACGCCCGGCGCCACCGCGACATCGGCCTTTTCGATCAGCAGCTTTGAGAACTCGAGCGAGCCGAGGTGGCGGAATTTCTCCGGCACTTTGGTCCAGGCGAACATCGACGCCGAGGGGCTGTCGATGGTCCAGCCGGCCTGGGCGAAGCTTTCGACCATGACGTCGCGGCGGCGCTTGTAGGTGGCGCGCATCTCTTTGATGCAATCGTCGGGGCCGTTGAGCGCGGCGGTCGCCGCAACCTGGATCGGCGTATAGGCGCCGTAGTCGAGGTAGGATTTCACCCGCGCCAGCGCCGACATCAGCCGCTCGTTGCCGACGGCGAAGCCCATGCGCCAGCCGGCCATCGAGAAGGTCTTCGACATCGAGGTGAATTCCGCGGCGACGTCGAAGGCGCCGGGCACTTCGAGCACGGACGGGGGCGGATTGTCGTCGAAATAGACTTCGCTGTAGGCGAGATCGCTCAGGATGAAAATCTCGTGCTTTTTCGCGAAGATGACGAGGTCTTTGTAGAAATCGCGCGAAGCCACCATCGCCGTCGGATTGGCGGGATAGCACGTCACCACCGCGATCGGCTTGGGGATCGAATGCTGCATGGCGCGTTCGAGCGCGACGAAGAATTCTGGGGTCGGCTCGGCGGGGGTCGAGCGGATCACGCCGCCCGCCATGAGAAAGCCGAAGGCATGGATGGGATAGGAGGGATTGGGCACCAGCACCACGTCCCCGGGCGCGGTGATCGCCTGCGCCATATTGGCGAAGCCCTCCTTCGAGCCGAGCGTCGCCACCACCTGGGTGTCGGGGTTGAGCTTCACGCCAAAGCGGCGGGCATAGTAGCCGGCCTGCGCGCGGCGGAGGCCGGCGATGCCCTTGGAGGCGGAATAGCGGTCGGTGCGCGGCTTACCTACGGTCTCGATCAGTTTGTCGATGACGTGTTTAGGCGCGGCGAGGTCGGGGTTGCCCATGCCAAGGTCGATGATGTCAGCGCCGCCGGCGCGAGCCTTCGCCTTGAGCTTATTGACCTGCTCAAAGACATAAGGCGGCAAGCGCCGCACGCTGTGAAAATCGGACATGGAATTGCTCGAAACCTCGCTTGCTTGGGCGGGACTCATTTCACGCTGAAATGGCGGCGCGCCCGGGCGCCCCTTTATCATTCCAAGGCGATGCCGCTCAAGGCAATGTTGGGGGAACGGGCGGAGCCAAGGGCCGCCCCATTCAATTTCGCCCCAATTCGATGATAGTGTTCCACCGTGCCCATCCGACGAACCGGCGTTTCGCCCGGCGGATTGCGTGAGGCGAAGCGTCCGTCGCCGGTTCACGAGCCGAAGACGGAGGCAAACATGTTCAAAACCCTCACAGCAGCGGGCGTCGTTTCTGTTGCGATCTTTGGCGCCGCCCTGGCGCAGAACGCCGGCAACGCCTTCATCACCCAGCAAGCACAAGACCAATGGCGCTCGTCCAGGCTGATCGGCGTCAGCATTCTTGGGCCGGATCACAAAAGCATCGGCAAGATCGACGAGGTCATTCTTGGCCACGACGGATCCGTAAAGGTCGTCGTGATCGGCGTAGGCGGCTTCCTCGGCATGGGCCGGAAGGACGTCGGCGTGCCGTTCGCCTCGCTCCACTGGAAGACCGAGCCGCGCCAATTCGTGATCGACGCGCCTGCGCTGCCGGCCAAATCCTCGGCCGAAGGGATGGTCGGCCAGACCCAAGTGGTCAACAGCGACCCGGCCGCGACGGAAGCCAGCCAGGGCTATCCCGACGTCGGCCTGCTCGACATGACCAAGGATCAGCTTATGGCCGCGCCGGACTTCCACTACGCGCCGAGGCCGGACCTCGCGCGATACAGCGCAACCGATTCGACGACGCCGAAGAACTGACTGGTCCGATCGTCGGCCGCGCCGGCGATTTGCCGCACGGCATCTGTGCCATCGGCGCGCCTTGCGATGGCGCAACCCCTCGGAATGGGTTATGGCGGCCCTTCCTTACGAGGAAGGGTGGCCGAGTGGTTTAAGGCAGCGGTCTTGAAAACCGCCGTGGGTGCAAGCCCACCGTGAGTTCGAATCTCACCTCTTCCGCCACGAATTGGTGTTTAACTGGGGGACGCGATGCGTCGAATTTTCTTGGTATTGCTCGGCGCTCTTTCGCTCGCAGGCTGCGCGACGTCGCCCGACGTGAAGCAGCCGCAGAATTATATGGCCCCCGGCCAGTACGCCCCGCCGCGGATGCAGCAGTACAATACCACCGGCCCGCAGTTCTAAGATTTGCGCGATCCCCTCTCCCCATGCGGGGAGAGGGAAAAAGCCTCAGGCGGCCGCTCGGCGCCCCGAGGCATCGGTGTCGGCGTCGACGACGCAATTGCGGCCGCGGTTTTTGGCGGCATAGAGCGCGGTGTCCGCGCGTTCGACCAGGCGGTCGACCTGCCCCTCTTTATAAGGCGCGGCGGCCATCCCGACGCTGATGGTGAGCGTGACCGAAACATCGCGCCAAGCGCAGGCCTGACGGCTGAGATTGAGACGGAGCATGTCGGCGAAGTCGTGCGCGGCTTCGGCCTCCAGTCCCGGCATCAGCACCACGAATTCTTCGCCACCGAAGCGCGCGAGCACGAAGCCCCGCCTTTCGCAGGCCGGCTGCAGGCAATCCGCGACAAAGCGCAACGCTACGTCGCCGAATTCATGGCCGTACTGATCGTTGACTGATTTGAAGCGGTCGATGTCGCACATCAGCACGGCGGCGGGACCGTGGGCGACCGTCCGCGCGTCCAGAGCGCGGCGTGCGACGCGCTCAAAGCCGCGGCGATTCAGAAGGCCGGTAAGCGGATCGGTGTGCGCCAGACGATCGAGATCGTCGCGGGTAATGTTGAGCTGCCGCAGTGCATCGATGCTGCTATAGGCCAGCAGCGGCGGCAGCAGCGAGCTGAGAATCGCCGCGGTCAATGCGGCGGAGCGCATGCTGCCGTAAACGTCCAGCGTGCGGCTGAGATCGCCGCCAAAGCTGATGTAGACCGACAAAATCGCCGCGGGAATGGCGATCGCCATCGACATGAGCGTGAGTCGGCCGATCCAGACGGCCATGTGGACGCGGGTGCGAATGAAACCGGTCATCGACTCTCCCCAGACGGAAAGAAGAGCATAGCTATAGCGCAATATTGAGCATACCATAAACCCGATCGCACATAGCGCCCTTCGCCGAGGAAACTCGCGGCGAGTCAGTTACCGCATTGCTAACGTCGACGCCGCTACGGCCGCGTCGTCCCCGCCCTACAAATGTGACGTGGGACGTTATTCCGCGGACCGTCTGGGGAATTTATCACTTAGAAAACTTGTTGTATTTCTACAAGATCACGTCACTGTCTTCGCTGCGCACTTTGGAGTCTTTTTATATAAATATCAGGCGTTTGCGGCTTGATTTTTCCAGACCGGATTTTCAATTCTTAACGCCCCAACGCCACTACTCCTGCTCGACGAAAACAGAGCAAGACTTATCGAAACGCACGCCATGCCGTCGCGAATTTCCCGGCGCGATGCGAATAATTCTCGGACCCTAAAGACAATATATTTCACTTTTTTCGCTCGATAATATTTTTGAACTTTACGTCATTCCGTTGAGGGATGTAAGGTCTTTGCCCTCGCTATCGCGTGCCTCTATTCTTAGAATTACCACGAATCGGACTGACGCCGACGAGAATATTAGTGAATTACTCTAGCTCCAACCACACTCACTTTACGGCTTCTCCAGAGATCGTCATCGCCCATCGCCGGCGATCGGTCGAACGGCGCCGCTACGGCAATCACGCAACCGTGACGGAAAACCCTCCTATTTATCGAACGTTTTCAAACTCGTATAAGATTCTTGGGTCACCCTCGCCGTATCGGCCCTCAAGCGGCAAGCATCATCGAGTACTCACAATGCGTATGATTCCTCACAAATTTCTGCGCGACACCAACGGCGCGACGGCGATCGAATATTCCCTGATTTCCAGCTTGATCGCGGTCTTCATCATCGCCGCCCTGACTTCAGCTCGGTTCGGGCCTGAGCAACGAATTCAGCGAAGTCAGCTCGTATCTGAAATGAGCCCACGGCCGTCGCCAAAGCTGGTCGCGATCTTGAGATCGCGATAGGAAGCGGCAACGGCGGCGGGCGGCGATGGACAAAATCACCAGCGGATGGATCAACGGCCTGGTTGGCGTGCTGATCTTTAGCGGCTCCCTGCCCGCCACCCGCGTCGCCGTCGCCGATTTCGATCCCCTCTTCCTCACGCTTGCGCGTGCCGGCATCGCCGGGCTGCTTGGGCTGGCGATGCTCTTGGCGTTTCGGCAGAAGCGCCCCGAGCGCGCCGATCCGTTCTCCCTGGGCCTGGTCGCCTTGGGCTGCGTCGTCGGCTTTCCCCTGCTGACCGCCTTGGCGCTCAAGCACATCACGTCGGCGCATTCGATCGTCTATATCGGCCTGTTGCCGCTGATGACTGCGATCTTCGGGGTGGTGCGCGGCGGCGAGCGGCCAAAAGCGGCGTTCTGGCTGTTCTCGTGTCTCGGCAGCGCCATGGTGGCGGGGTTCGCGCTGTTACAGAGCCAAACCGCCTCGCTGGAGGGCGATCTGCTGATGATCGCCGCCATCGTCGTCTGCGGCCTCGGCTATGCCGAGGGAGCAACGTTGTCGCGGAAGCTGGGCGGCTGGCAGGTCATATGCTGGGCGCTGGTGTTGTCGCTGCCCGTCATCGCAGTGCTGACTCTCTGGCTCTGGCCGGCGTCGCTCGCCGCCGTCAGCACGCCGGCCTGGATCGGGCTGCTCTATGTCTCGCTGTTCAGCATGCTGATCGGCTTTGTCTTCTGGTATCGCGGGCTGGCGCTGGGCGGCATCGCGGGGGTGGGCCAGTTGCAGTTGCTGCAGCCCTTCTTCGGCCTGGTGCTCGCGGCGCTGCTGCTGCACGAGCCGGTGAGCGCCGCCATGGTCGTGGTGACGCTGGCGGTGGTCGGCTGTGTCGCGGGAGCGAAGAAGTTTGCGAAGTGATTGAGCGCAAATTATCTTGCGGACGCTGTAAATTCGAGGAAGACAGTCGAATAAAAATAAACTTCCCGATCGCTTTCGAGTGACTTTGTTTGCGCATTGAACCTTCACGACAGACTGAGTTAGGTCTTGCTTGGGCGGGAAACAGCGTAAACTGCGTTCCTTTTCGATGCGCCCCTGCCCTTTCGATCGTTGATGCGACCATCGTTTCCTATTATGACGACGCTGGCGACGTTCAAATCGTCAGAATTCAACCGGGACGGGTCGACGCGGCGCACGGGGATAACGACCCAAGCCAAGCCCTACGACGCGCATCAATCCATAAGTCTCGCGCGCACGCCGGACGGGCTCATTCATGCGGCCTTCGGCGCCCATGCCTCGACCTTGTTTTGGACGTGCTCGGACGACCCCACGCTCGAGCGCGGCTTTCGGGACATCTCACCCGTCGGCGAACGCCAAACCTATCCCATGTTCGTCGAACTCGGAAACGAAACGCTTTTGCTGTCGCGAACGGGCACGGCGCACGATGGGAAGATTTTCGCGCATCGGTGGAACGGCGCGTGGGCCATCGACGAGCGCCCGATCATCTCAGGGGAATCGCGAACGTGGACCGCGGGGCCATACCTCAATTCCCCCATGGTTTACCGAGACGGCCGAGGGGTCGGCCTTTTCCTTGTCTGGCGTTTGTCCGGCGCCGCGACGTCCGCGGGCAGAGTTGTGAATGTCGGCGTCGATTTCACGCAGACGTTGGATGGCTTTCGCAGCTTGCAGACGATCGCCGGGGTCAAACAGTCCCTGCCGATGACGCCGATGACGTCCGAACGGGCTGTCGCCGTCCCCATCGGCTCGAGCCTTATCAACCAAGCCTCGGCCGCCGTTCGCTCCGATGGATCGCCGGCCTTCGTGACCTATTGGGGAGACGGCGACGACCCCATTCAGTATCGTCTCGGCTGGAGAAAAGGCGCGCGCTGGCGCGTCAAGAAAATCAGCAAATTCCGCACCAAATTTTCACTCCAGGGCGACGGCACGCTTCCGCTGCCGCACTCTCGACCCGAACTGCTGTTCGACCGCGACGACAATGCGATCGTGCTCTATCGAAGCCGAGAACGCGGCAACGCTCTCATCGCCGTGTTGCTGCCAGCGCCCGGCTATGATTTGTCGAGCGCCCGCGAGTGCGTCTTGGTGGCCGACGACCTGGCCTTTTATGAGCCGATCTTAAATCGGCAAGCCTGGGCTCGCGATCTCACGCTCGGGCTGTACGTCCAGCGCTGCAATCAGGGTTTTGCGGAGGATGGCAAGCGCACGCTATCGAGCGCGCCGGCGCGGTATGTGGAGTGGCGCTATTCGGACTTGCTGCAGGCGAGCCTTCCATTGGCGAAATGAGCGCAGTCCAAACGCTTTAGCTGAAAGCCGTCCGGTACTTCGGCGCCAATGCGACGGCGCGCTGCCGGCGCTCCGCCATCTCCTCCGTTGTAAGCTTGGGCGCAGGCGCGTCGCGGCTTTCGATCTTGTCGGCGACGGCGAGGAAATATTCTTCTTGGCCGGGGGGCACGCACATGCACAGCAGGTGCGCGGGCTTGTCCGAGACGTTCTTGAAATTGTGAAATGCGTTGGCGGGAATGTTGACGGTCGTCCCCGCCCCCGCTTTGTGCGCCTGCCCACGAAACGTCAATTCGATCTCGCCCTCGAGCACGGAAAACATTTCGTCAAAGTCGTGCCGATGCGGCGGCGGCCCGCCGCCCGGCGGCACCAGCATGTCGACGAGGCAATAGCGTCCGCCGGTGTCGGCGCCGCTGAGCAAGATCGTATAGGAGCCCCGCGCGAGCGAAGATGCGGCAGGCCCGGATCGTCAGGGTTGGCGACGGTGAGCTTGCGGCTGAGATCGTCGGCGGGAAGCGGCGGGTATTCGGACTTAGTTTTGTCGTTCACGCCAAATGTCCTTTGCAGGTTGAGCGGAGGCTTTTCTGAGAGCTTGCGGTCTCTCTCGCGGCTTTGCAAGGCGAAGGGCCTGCCAAATCCGGGGCGGACGATCGGCCGGGGCCCGGCGCCGCCGCGCGGGAAAAAACTCCAGTTTAAACCTTTGCAACTTAAAACCTGGGCAATGTTTATCTGATTTACTCTGCGAAATTCCGATCGCGAGACGCCAGAAACACAATCATGGGAATTTATCGGCTCATCTTGAGCTATTTTGTCGTGCTGGCTCACCTTGACGTCGCCCTCGTCAATCCGCTCGGCAAATTCGCGGTTGTCTCCTTTCTGATCATGAGCGGATACGTGACGACGCTGATGATTCAAAAATACTATCCGACGTCCGACTTTTTTTGAGCTTTCTCATCGATCGCATCGTGCGCCTCGGCCCGCAGCTCTATTTGTACCTGGGCCTGACGTATCTTCTGACCTTCGTCGGGCTCAGGCACCTCTGGCTGACGGCGACGCCCGACCCTGTCAGCGCGCTTGAGGAATTTCTCGTCCTGCCCATGGACCCGCAGGATAAATTTGGTACGTCGCAATTGATGCCGCAGGCCTGGTCCCTGGGCCTTGAGGGATATTTCTACCTCTGTTTTCCCTTTCTGCTGATTTTTCGCGCCCGCCGCGTCGCCGCTCTGCTGTCCTTTGCGACTTTCCTGCTTTCCTATTTCCAGGTGCTGGATTTGAACATGGGCTATTACATGCTGCCCGGCGTGTTGTTCATCTTCATCTGCGGCAGTTGGATCGCCAGCCCCGATAGCCGCCTCGAGGCAAAGCTCCCCGCATTTTTCGCCGCCGCGGCCGCAGTGCTGTTGGCGGCATCCTACCTCTGGCCGGAGGTCTGCAGGTTGCATCATAGGCCGGTGCTGGCGGGCCTGATTGGCGGCGTAACGGTGGTGTCCCTGCTTCACCGGCTGAAGCTCACGGGGAAGCTCGACGCCATCGCCGGCAACCTCAGCTATGGCGTCTTCCTCAATCATTGGCTGATCCTGGCGGCGCTCGGCTCTTACGCTGAGATCAGCATCCGCACGCTGGCGCCGCTCCAGCAAATCTTATGGGTGGGCGCCGTCTGTCTTGCGGCGACGCTCCTCAGCGCCGTGAGCTATCGCTTTCTCGAAGCGCCGTTGCTGGCGTGGCGGCGCAAGCGGCGCGACGCCATTTTGGCGCGGCGCGCCGCGCCCGCTCCCGCCGCGCCGCGGCATGAAGCCTTGGCGTTCGCCGTCGACGGCGCCGAGAGTTTGGCGAAGTGACCGGCGCGCTTAGGCGCCGCGATACTGTTCGTCGCTGACTTTCTCGAGCCAATCGACCGTCTTGCCAGCAAGCGCTTCCTGAATGGCGATATGGCTCATCGCCGTCGTCGCCGCGGCGCCGTGCCAGTGCTTTTCGCCCGTGACCTGACCCCCGACGTTCATCCAACCATCGCCAGAGTCCTTTGGTCATCATTGCGCAAGCGCGCGGGTGGAGCAACGGATGATCGGCGGAGCTGGTCGGGGTTGCGCAGCCGATCATCCGTTGCGTTGAAAGAAGCGGCATAGGCGGCGGGCGTGAGATAGCCGATCGCCTAGTGCGGCCGCGATTGGTTGAAGTCGTCCGTCCACGCATTGATTGCCGCTCGCGCGTGTTCGAGGTGGAAGAACAGGGTCTCGTTCAGCAACTCGTCGCGCATGCGGCCGTTGAAGCTCTCGACAAAGCCGTTCTGGGTCGGCTTGCCGCATTCGATGTAATGCCAGTCGATCCGCGCGCCCGCGCACCAGCCCAGGACGGCGTTCGAGGTGAACTCGGTTCCATTGTCGCTGACGATCGTCTTCGGTGCGCCGCGCCGGGCGACGAGCGTCTCAAGTTCGCGCACGACCCGCTTGCCCGAGATCGAGGTGTCGGGGATGGCGGCCAGGCATTCGCGCGTGACCTCGTCCACGACGTTGAGCACGCGGAAACGCCGGCCGTCGGCAAATTGGTCGTGCACGAAGTCGAGGCTCCAGCGTTGATTGGGCCGTGCCAAGACGGGCGGCGGAGCGCGAACGCCGACGGCCTTCCTGCGCCCCCTGCGCCGGCGCACTGTCAACCCCTCCTCGCGATAAAGCCGCTGCGTCTTCTTGCGGTTCAGCCGATGTCCGTCCTTGAGCAGGAGGACGTGTAGCCGCCGATAGCCGAAGCGCCGGCGCTCGCCCGCCAGCTCATGCAGGCGCGCCCGAATGGCCGCGTCGTCCGGCCTCCGCGAGCGTTGGCGGACCGTCTTGCGATCCGCTCCCACGAGGGAACACGCCCGCCGCTCGCTCAATCCATGATCTCGCATGACTTGCGCGACGGCCTCTCGCTTGACGGCGGGCGTCACCATTTTTTTGACGTGAGGTCCTTCAGGACCGCGTTGTCGAGCATCGCCTCCGCCAACAACTTCTTGAGCTTGGCGTTCTCGTCCTCCAACGCCTTCAGCCGCCTGGCTTCGGAAACACCCATGCCACCGAACTTGGCTTTCCACGCGTAGAACGTCGCGCCCGAAATCCCGTGCCGCCGACAAACCTCCGCCGTTTTCCCTCCCGCTTCCTGCTCGCGCAGGATTGCGATGATCTGCTCTTCCGTGAACCTGCTCTTCTTCATCGTCCGGCCCTTCCTGGGTTCCGGACTCTAGCCAATATTGGAGGAACTTACGGGGG
>CAVSSV010000016.1:0-4913 GCA_963730695.1 uncultured Pseudomonadota bacterium | reverse complement strand
AGAACCCGAACTGAAGGAATCGGAGGGGATTCCCGAATTGGTCTGGGTCTGATTCAGGCTGTTTGCCGGATCGGAGGCCGGCGGGCATGTCGAAGGCGCTGTCTCTTGATCTTCGGACGCGGGTTCTGGCTGCTGTGCATGCGGGCGCCACGCATCGAGAAGCGGCTGAGCGTTTCGGCGTGAGCGCGGCGAGCGTCAGCCGCTGGCGCACGCGGGAGCGCGAGCAAGGCGATCCCCGTCCCAAGGCGCTCGGCGGCGACCGCCGGTCGCAGCGCATCGAAGCTCACCACGCCGCCGTGCTGGCCGCGCTCGGCTGCGACGGCGACGCCACGATCGAAGAAGTGCGCCGCGATCTTGCGTCGCAGGGCCTCAGCTTCGGCTTCGGCACGATCCAGCGTTTCTTTACGCGCCACCACATCACGCGCAAAAAAAGACCGCGCACGCCTCAGAGCAAAGCCGCCCCGACGTCGCGGAGCGGCGCGAGGAATGGTTCGAAGGCCAGCTCGATCTCGATCCCGAGCGCTTGATCTTCATCGTTGAAACCTGGGCCTCCACAAACATGGCGCGGCGCTATGGCCGGGCCCCGCGGGGCCAGCGGCTGCGGGTCGGCATTCCCTTTGGACATTGGAAAACCACGACCTTCGTCGGCGCCCTGACGCTGCGCGGGTTCATCGCGCCATTCGTGATCGACGGCCCAATCGACCGTCTCGCCTTCGAGGCCTACGTCGAGAAGGTTCTCTTGCCCGAACTGCGCAAAGGCGACATCGTGATCATGGACAATCTCCCCGGCCACAAAGGACCGAGAGTGCGCGAAATGATCGAAGCTGCGGGCGCCCGCCTTCTCTATCTCCCACCCTACAGCCCTGACTTCAATCCCATCGAGAACGCTTTCGCCAAGCTCAAGGCGCTGCTGCGAAAGGCCGCCGAGCGAACCGTCGAAGGCCTCTGGAAGGCCATCGGCCAACTCATCGATCTCGTCACGCCTCACGAAATCCAAAACATGTTCGCCGCCGCTGGCTACGATGCATGATGGTCGGATTCTGCTCTAGCCCCACCGAGGGGTCTTCGATCGATTGCTTGACCAAATACGCCAGAAGCGCCTTTCGCCGCCGACTTGCGGCGAAGTCCGGGCTGGCGAAAAGCCGCTCCAGCTCGGCGTTGGCGTCTGACGCGGCGACCTCGGGGGCAGCCGGCGAACGCTTTTGGTCGGTCAGCTCGGGCATTCCACGCAGTCCCCAATGCAATTCCGAGCATGGCGCGCCGGTAGGCCAGCGCGCGCTTTGTCAAAGGAAATCAACAACGTTCCTCGCATTTGAGACCGTACGGAACCGTACGGAATTTATTGCGTCGCCGGATTCTCCCTTACGGAAAGGTGACAATTAACACAGATCGCGTAACATAGATCGCGCGGCCCTTCACTGGGGTGACGGCAATGAACTCGGCGGGTGGCGAGGGCGCGGGCGCGCTGCGTTTGCTTGGGGAAAAGCATCCGCACATGGAGATGCGGTTGCACCGGCTACGTCGCACCAATGAAGAGTTTCGGTCGCTCTGTGAAGACCACGCGACGGCTGTGCAAGCCTCCGAATACTGGGGCGCAGCAGGGGATACGCCGAAAGCAGAGGAGTTTCGGCAGCTTGCCCACGAGTTCGAAGCTTTGATTTTGAAAGCGCTCGCCTGATCGCGTCGCGCCCCACGAGAGCAGGGGGCGGCAGCGGGGCCGCGCGCCTCTTCGTGGTCTGTTTACGAGCAGCCGACCTGCAACCGTTTACATGGAGGAGCAAATACGATGCGTGCCGTTACAAAGGGCCAGTCCCCTCAAAGGAGAAGAACGCGCCAAACATTGCTGAGTGCAATCAGCGGAGTCGCAGCAGCGACAGCCTTGCTGCCGCTTTCAGGCTATGTCACCCCGGCGGCCGCGCAAGATAAGCGCCCCAACGTCGTCATGTTGATGACGGACGACACGGGCTGGAACGATTTCGGGGCATATGGCGGCGGCGCCAACCTCGGCCATCCCACGCCGAACATCGACAAGATCGCCCAGGAAGGCGCCGTCTTTACGAGCTGGTATGGTCAGGCCAGTTGCACTGCCGGCCGCGCCTCGTTCATGACGGGGCGCATTCCGATCCGTTCGGCGCTGTCGGTCGTCGTCGTCCCGGGCGATGAGAACGGCTTGACGAAATCAACGCCGACCATCGCGGAATTCTTTCAGAAGTATAATTACAGCACTTACTTTTCGGGCAAGTGGCATCTGGGCGACCAGCCCAAGTTCTACCCGATCGAACACGGCTTCGACGAGATGAAGGAGTTCGCAGCCTATTATCCCGGCGTCTACACCTATGACGACACGGATTCGTTCGCCCATCCTTGGTTTCCGAAATACAATCCGGAATATTGGGCCGAATATCAAAAGATCGTCAATCTCTACGAGTGGGAAGGCAAGGCGGGGAGCCCAGCGACCAAGGTCGCTCGCATCGACTACGACTATCTGCATGAGTTCGACGTTCGCCAAGCCAATTCCGCCGTCGGCTACATCAAGCAGCACGCGAAGGATTCAAAGCCTTTCTTCATGGATGTGAATTTCATGAAGATGCACAATCCGAACATCCCGGCCAAGGCGTTCATCGGGAAATCGCACCTCGGAAATTATTCTGACGCGATGATGGAACTGGATTCCAACATCGGCAAGATAATCGACGAGATTCGCGCCGAGGCTCCCGACACGATCGTCATCATCACCGCAGACAATGGCGCGTGGCAGGACGCGTATCCGGACGGCGGCACGGTGCCGTTCCGCGGCGAGAAAGGTTCGCCGTTCGAGGGCGGCTTCCGTGTCCCCGGCATCATGTGGGCGCCGGGCAAGATTCCAGCGGGCGCGCGCTATGGCGAGATGATGTCGCATATCGATCTGTGGGCAACATTGGCGACGATGGTCGGCCTCACGCCGCCGCCTCACGGCGCGTGGAAAGACAATGACGGCAAGCCGATCTACTTCGACAGCATCGACAACAGCGCCTACATCATGGGCAAGGCGAAGCACTCGGCGCGCAGCGGTTGGATTTATACGGACGGCGAGACTTTTGCGGGTGCCAGAGCCGATATCGGCGGCGATCCCGAGAACCTCGACATCCGCATCGCCTGGAAATACCTGTTCACATCTAAGGACACTTGGCTTGGACCAAAACAGGACCTGGGCGCTATCGGCTCGGCCTATAACCTCACGATGGATCCCTTTGAGAAATACGACATGACGTTCAACGGCGCCGTGAGCACACGCACCCCAACGACGTCGCCTGGACGCTATGCCGGCTACGATAACGGCTGGGTTCTTTCGTTGATCGATATCCCGATCATGGAGTTCGACAAATCCATCGTGGATTTCCCGAACCTCAAGCGGTTCCCCGGCGGCGCGTCGAACGACATGAATCCAAATCTGCAGGATCCGGCCAATCCGTTGCCGCTAATGGACATCCATAAACTCGTAAAGACCATCGGCGCTGCAGATTGATACGCCACTGATAGATTGGCCCACCCGCTTCGAGAACGGTCTCGTGCCGTTCTCGAAGTCGAAATCGATTTCGACGGACCATCGTCCAGTCGTTGGATGCGACGACAGCGGGCAGAGTCTGCTTTCCCTTTTTAGATTTAGACTGTGACCTGACCCCCGACGTTCATCCAACCATCGCCAGAGTCCTTTGGTCATCATTGCGCAAGCGCGCGGGTGGAGCAACGGATGATCGGCGGAGCTGGTCGGGGTTGCGCAGCCGATCATCCGTTGCGTTGAAAGAAGCGGCATAGGCGGCGGGCGTGAGATAGCCGATCGCCGAGTGCGGCCGCGATTGGTTGAAGTCGTCCGTCCACGCATTGATTGCCGCTCGCGCGTGTTCGAGGTGGAAGAACAGGGTCTCGTTCAGCAACTCGTCGCGCATGCGGCCGTTGAAGCTCTCGACAAAGCCGTTCTGGGTCGGCTTGCCGCATTCGATGTAATGCCAGTCGATCCGCGCGCCCGCGCACCAGCCCAGGACGGCGTTCGAGGTGAACTCGGTTCCATTGTCGCTGACGATCGTCTTCGGTGCGCCGCGCCGGGCGACAAGCGTCTCAAGTTCGCGCACGACCCGCTTGCCCGAGATCGAGGTGTCGGGGATGGCGGCCAGGCATTCGCGCGTGACCTTGTCCACGACGTTGAGCACGCGGAAACGCCGGCCGTCGGCAAATTGGTCGTGCACGAAGTCGAGGCTCCAGCGTTGATTGGGCCGTGCCAAGACGGGCGGCGGAGCTCGAACGCCGACGGCCTTCCTGCGCCCCCTGCGCCGGCGCACTGTCAGCCCCTCCTCGCGATAAAGCCGCTGCGTCTTCTTGCGGTTCAGCCGATGTCCGTCCTTGAGCAGGAGGAGGTGTAGCCGCCGATAGCCGAAGCGCCGGCGCTCGCCCGCCAGCTCATGCAGGCGCGCCCGAATGGCCGCGTCGTCCGGCCTCCGCGAGCGGTGGCGGACCGTCTTGCGATCCGCTCCCACGAGGGAACACGCCCGCCGCTCGCTCAATCCATGATCTCGCATGACTTGCGCGACGGCCTCTCGCTTGACGGCGGGCGTCACCATTTTTTTGACGTGAGGTCCCTCAGGACCGCGTTGTCGAGCATCGCCTCCGCCAACAACTTCTTGAGCTTGGCGTTCTCGTCCTCCAACGCCTTCAGCCGCCTGGCCTCGGAAACGCCCATGCCACCGAACTTGGCTTTCCACGCGTAGAACGTCGCGCCCGAAATCCCGTGCCGCCGACAAACCTCCGCCGTTTTCCCTCCCGCTTCCTGCTCGCGCAGGATTGCGATGATCTGCTCTTCCGTGAACCTGCTCTTCTTCATCGTCCGGCCCTTCCTGGGTTCCGGACTCTAGCCAATATTGGAGGAACTTACGGGGGTC
>CAVSSV010000015.1:0-44192 GCA_963730695.1 uncultured Pseudomonadota bacterium | reverse complement strand
TTTTGACCTCCTCGTCGTCGTCTCTCGGCAAGGCAGCCGTCGTGCGGGTCGTCCGCACTTCGCCGCCGCCGGATCACGGCGAGTCCTCGTCGCCGCCGCCGTCGCCGCTCCGCCGCCGCCGGCGCGTCGTCGCCGTCTTCCAGGCTCCTTCGCTGTTCCACACATGACAGTGCTCAACAATATCACCTTCGCCGCGCATTCGCGGGTTTTCGCCGCACACACAGAGAGGAAGGCGTCCCTTGCTCGGCACGTGACCTGCCGACGCGGCCGACAACGTAGATCGGATTATTCCGCGGCGACCGGACGACGCGTGGCGAGCGCGCGCTCGCCGACATTCACCATGCTCTTGCTGATGCGCACACACACTCGTCGCGAAATTTCCTTGAGACCAACATCATTGCGGGCGGGGTGGGCGGCGCTCGGCTTCAACTGATCCTGGCGCCGGGGCGGGAAGAAGGACGCGCGCCGTCGCCGCCGCGATTGTCGTACTGGGCAAGGGCGGCGAGGAATCGCGCGCGCGAGATTCTAAATTTCGCCGCCGGACGCACGGTCACGCGCTCCGTCGCCGCGTGGATGCGCTCCCGGCGCGCGCTCACCCACCTCCCGCCGTCGCTGGAGGCGAGGCGGTCAGGCAACTCCGTGTGAGTGGCCGCGCGCCAACGGCGCCGATGACTGATGATCCGCCCAAGGGCGGTCGTTGTCTCCGCGAGGGAGAGGCGGGCTGCAAAACCGCATCACTCAGAGGTACGCGAGACTAACCACTATCGCAATAACACATACACACCACCACACCCACGGGCAAAGCTGAAGCACTTTCTCGTCCACGCGCCAAAAAGCAAAACTTTACCCACACACACAATCTCATTACACACTTCCACGCACGGAGCGTCCGAGTTCTCGAGATACCGGCACAGACGCTTGACAAGATCCTCGCGTCGGCAAGGCCCACTCCGCGCCCAGCGATTCGCAGCACCTCCGCGAATGCTATAATCGCCGCCGCCGCCGCACGGCGCTCCACGAACCACCACGCCGCCGCACGGCGGTTCCGGTCACCGCGCCGCCTCAGCCAACTACTTCTAGCAGCAAACTGTAAACACCTCTCCTCCAAGGCCACACATCACCCCAACATACACCACCTACAACACAACAACAATATCACAAACTCAAATGCTCCGCCGCCGGATCTGACGTGATCATCCCTCCTACACTGATGACAACCACTTTTCAGGCTGGCGAAGACCTCTCACCACTGGATCACAGATCAACATAACCGCATCGACCACACTGACAATTTTCAGTGCCACAAAATAAATATTCCATCCCGAGGACGGGCCTGCTGGTGGCGTTGTCACAGGCGGATGCGGCCGGCGAGGATGGAGCGTGGCAAGCTCCAGCACGGCGGCAAAAAGCGCATGGCGGCGGCGGTTCGACCAAAAAACTAACCCAAGGCGCCGCCCACGCTGTGGCCGGCGGAAGGCAAACACACAGCAAAGCAAGCATCAGCCACACAGCGTGGAGAGGCTGGCCAGAGCAATAAAGCATTTCCTCTTGAAGTCCCACCGCGAATAAGAGGCCGAGGTAACCCTCGCCGGTGGACGAGGACGCGCGCGACCACGCGCGCTGCAAAACTGAATGACCGTGGCCGCACGGGGTGCAGCCCGGGGCCGTGCCACCGTCGCCGCCGCCGCCCAAACCCTTCGTGCGCACCCGCGTTCCTAAAACTTAATACTAGCCCAAAGTCCCATTCGCCGCACCAATACACCTGCAGGCGAACTTCGCTGCGCCGGCTCACTCGGCACGCGCATCCCTTGGCTCGTCTCGCCGGCCAGGCCTCCTCCAAGCTCACTTCGTTTATCGTCAATCCCGGATACGATCGGCGCCTACCAAGACGTGCAGACCCAAGTGATGGCGGCGGCGGGTGGGTGACGGCGTTGCCGCGGGCCACGCGTCGAGCCACACGGGGAGGACGGGCCGCGCAACGCGCGCGGCTCCTCGATCTCCTGGCGGCGCTGCCGGCGATCTGGCTGTTCGTGTTCTTCTTCGCGCCGCTCGCGATGACCGTGGCGTTTTCGTTCGGCCACTCCAGCTTCGGCGGCGGTCGCGGCTCGGCTTCACCTTCGAGCAACTACGGCAAGGCGCTCACCGGCTTCAATCTGGCGGCGTTCCTGCGCACGCTGCAGTTCGCGGTCGACCGCCTGCGCGCTCTGCCTGCTCGTCGCCTTTCCCGCCGCTTTGTTCATCGCCCGGCACAGCGGGCGCGTGCAAGCGGTGCGGCTGGCGCTGGTGCTGACGCCCTATTTCACCAGCTTCCTGATCCGCGTGATGTCCTGGCAGATCCTGCTCGCGCGCGACGGCCCGCTGCAGATCGTCCTCAACGCGCTGCACATCTATAACGGCCCGGTCGACCTCATGGACACGCAGACGGCCGTGTTCATCGGCATGGTCTATACTTATCTGCCGATCGCCATCGTGCCGCTCTACGTCGTGCTCGCAGCGCATCCCGCAGTCGCTGATCGACGCCAGCCGCGACCTCGGCGCCGGGCGCTGGAGAACGTTCTGGTTCGTCATCCTGCCGCTCGCCAAGCCCGGCATCGCGACGGCGGTGCTGCTGACCGCCGTGCCGATGCTGGGCGAACTGGTGATCCCGAACCTGCTCGGGGGAAGCCGCGGCGTGCTGATGGGCCAAGCCATCGCAGCGCAATTCATCGACGCGCAGAATTACGCCCTTGGCTCGGCGATGGCGGTGCTGGTGCTGATCGGCGTCGCTGTCATCGTCGCCGCGCTCGCCCGGCTCACCCGAGGCTTTGACGAGGCGGCGGCGTGAGAGACGCTGCGGGACACGCTGGCGGGCGCCGTGCTCGCGGCCTGGTTCGTAGCCGTCGTGCTGTTCCTGCTCGCGCCGATCGTCACCTCGATCGTCTATTCCTTCAATCTCGGCACGCTCGGCAAGCAGACGGCGCTTTTCACCGGCTGGACCTCGCAATGGTTCGCCGACGCCTGGGGCAATGTCAGTCTGCGCAACGCCGCTTTCTCCAGCCTCGCCGTCGCCTTTTGGGCGGCGCTGATCGCCGTGCCGCTGGGATCGGCGCTTGGCTTTTCGCATGGTGCGGCACCCGTCGGCGACAACGCGCGCCGCCCTGACCGGCATGACCTATGTGCTGCTCATCGTGCCCGAGACGGTGATCGGCGTCTCGCTGCTGCAGTTTTATGCGGCGAGCGGGATTCGGCTGTCGTTTGCGACGTTGGTCGCCGGCGTCTCGCCGCTGGCCATCGCGGTCACCGCGCTGATCGTGCGCGCAGGCGCGCTGACGCTCGACCGCCGGCTTGGAAGAAGCGGCCGCCGATCTCGGCGCCGGGCCGATGCGCCGCATTTGGTTGATTGTGCTGCCGCATCTCGCGCCCGCCGTGCTCGCCGCGCGCGCTGATGTCCTATGTCTTTTCCTTCGACAATCTCGTGGTCTCGAGTTTCCTGACCACGCCGCGGGTGAACACGCTGCCGGTCTATCTCTATGGCAGCCTGCAATATGGGCCGACGCCCGCCGTCTATGCCGCCGCCGCCGCCGTCTTCGCGCTGACGCTGATGATGGCCGGCTGCAGCAGCTCTATTGTTTCGCGCCGTTTATGCGCGCTGATCCTCGAAAGTGGCCATGACCCGGTTCAATCCCCTGCAAGCGCCTCCCGCCTATCCCGCCGATGGCTACGCGCGGCTGGCGGACCGGCTCGGAGCGCTGATGGGCGCAAGCGGCGATGTCGTGATTGTGCAGGCCGAGGCGATCGTGGCGCTGGAAGCGGCGGCGGCGAGCCTCGCGCGCCCAGGCCTGAGCGCCCTCAACATCGTCACCAGCCCCTATGGGCTGTTCTTCGGCGAGTGGCTGCGCCGCGGCGGGGCGCCATGTCATCGATCTCGTGTCCGAGCCAGGCCTAACCGTAAGCGTGGAGACTGTCGCGCGCGCGCTCGATGCGGCGCCCAATGTCGGTCTCGTCGCGATGGTACATGCCGAGACCTCCAGCGGCATCCTCAACCCGCTCGAGGCGATCGCGGCGCTGGCCAAAGCGCGCGACGCGCTGCTGGTCGTGGACGCGGTGGCCTCCTTCGCCGGTCATCCGCTCGACGTCGATCGCTTGGGCATCGACCTCTGTGTGGTCGGGCCGCAGAAGTCGGTGCAAGGCCCCGCAGGGCTTTCCGCCGTGAGCGTCAGCGCGGCGGCGTGGGCGGCGATGGAACGCGAGCCCAGGGGCCGTCGACGCTCAACCTGCTCGACCTCAAGACCAACTGGATCGACAAGGGGCGCGTGGGAATGCCCGGCATGCCCTCGGCGCTGGAATTCTGGGCGCTGGAAGCGGCGCTCGATGGGCTGGAGGCGGAAGGGCTCAACGTCCGCATCGCGCGCCATGTTACGGCCGCGCGTGCGAGCCGGGCGGGGTTAGAGGCCGCGGGGGCGGCGCTCTGGGTCGCCGATCCCTACCACGCTTCCACGCTCGTCACCGCCGCGGCCGTGCCGGAAGGTTTGGCCGCCGACAGGGTGGTCGCTGACGCCGCGCGTTACGGCGTCGCCCTCAGCCCGGGCTTCGGCGCCATTCGCGACCGCGTCGTACGCCTGCCCCACACCGGCGAGGCCGCAAACTTCGCGACCGTCCTTGCGAACGTGGTGGCCACCGCATCGGCGCTGCGCGCGCTCGGCCGGCCCGTCGATCCGGGCGCCGGCGCGCAGGCGGTGGCGGACGTTTATGCGGCGGCGCGATAGTCGGCCGCCGCAAGTCTTACCCTCAGTAACGCCGCCCTTCGGACAAGCCAATGTCAGTTCACTTTCAAATCCGCCACGTCACGACCTATCGGTACGCCAAGCCCGTGACGTTCGGGGCGCATAGGGCGATGTTCCTGCCCAGAACCGCCGCGCGAGGCCGTTTGCTCGAATGGTCGGCGGAAACCAACGAGCCGTCGAAAATCCGATGGGTCAGCGATGCGCTCGCCAACAACATTACGATCATGGAGTTCGCTAGGCCAAGCGCGGAGCTGACCTTCACCTTCAAATTCCGCGGGGTGCACTATGGCGCGAAGGCGATCGACGAATTTCCCATCGAAGCGCGCGCCGAGGAAGTTCCCGTACAATATTCTCCGGACGAATGGGCCGATCTCGAAGGGTTCGTGCGGCCGCATACGACGGACGACAATTCCAGCGTCGCGGCTTGGGCCAAAGGGTTCGCCGCCAGCGCCGAACGTCGTTCGACGGCCGTTCTCGAGCGGATGCTGAATTCGTTTCAAAGCGATTTCCGCTACTGCGCGAGACGCGATTGGAACGCAAGCGCCCGGCGAGACCTTGCGGGCGAAGAGCGGCGCTTGCCGGGACTATGCCTGGCTGATGATCGAGGCGCTACGCCGGCTTGGCTTCGCCGCGCGCTTCGTCAGCGGCTATCTCTACAACTCCGCGCTTGACCTCGGCGCGCCGGGAACCTCAGGCGCCGGAGCGACCCATGCCTGGCTGCAAGTGTTTCTGCCGGGCGCGGGATGGATCCACTACGACCCGACCAATCGCATCACCTTCGGTCACGACTTGATCCCGGTCGCCATAGCCCGGCATCCCGGCCAGGCTGCGCCGCTCTCTGGCAGCTGGTTCGGCGATGCGGGCGACTACTTGGGCATGTCGCTCGACGTGTCCGTGCGCAAGCTCGGCGACTTCCTCGACCCTTCGGAAACGTGAGCGATCAAAGTCGCTGAGAGATTTTGGGGTGAAGGGTCGAGAAACCCGTCATGGCCGGGCTTGACCCGGCCATCTACGCATTTGTGTGATGCTCATGTCGTGCTTGCGGGTAACGTGCTGACAACGGTCGCTACATCTTTGCGTCGGCGCGGCGTGGATGGCCGGGTCAAGCCCGGCCATGACGGAGAGCGCGTAACCTACAACACCGGGCAGGCCTTCGCGCCCCAGATCTCCTCAGCATATTGCGCGATCGTGCGGTCGCTGGAGAACTTTCCGGAGCCGGCGACGTTGAGGATGGCCTTGCGCGCCCATTCGTCCTGGGTTGGCGTAGAGCCGGCAAAGCGCCGCGTCGGCGTGCAGATAAGACGTCAGGTCCGCCAGGTGCATGAAGTAATCGCCGTGCGTCAGCAGCGCGTCGCGCAGCGGCTCGAAAATCCCGCGCTCGTTCGGGCTGAAGTGATCGGAGAAGATCAGGTCGAGCGCCTCGCGCGTCTCCGGCTCGTTCTCATAATGCCAGTGCGGATTGTACCAGGCGCGGCTGTCGGCGACCTCTTCGGCCGTCAGGCCGAACAGGAAGAAATTCTCCTCGCCCGCCTCCTCCGCCATCTCGATCGTCGCGCCGTCGCGCGTGCCGATCGTCAGCGCGCCGTTCATCATGAACTTCATGTTGCTGGTGCCGCTGGCCTCGATAGCCGGCGGTCGAGATCTGGTTGGAGACGTCGGCGGCCGGGATCAGCGCTCGGCGAGCGACACGTTGTATTCCGGCAGGAACACCACCTTGAGCTTGCCGCGAACGGCCGGATCGGCGTCGATCGTGCGGCCGAGATTGTTGATGAACTTGATGATGAGCTTGGCCAGGTGATAGGCCGGCGCCGCCTTGCCGGCGAAGAAGAACGTGCGCGGCGGCATCGGCGAGGTTCGGGTTCTCGCGCAGGCGGTTGTAGAGAATCGACGATCCGCAGCGCGTTGAGCAGCTGGCGCTTGTATTCGTGAATGCGCTTGATCTGGCAGTCGAAGATCGCTGTCGGGATCGACGATCGCGCCGGTGTGGCGCTTCAGCCAGTCGGCGAAGCGAACCTTGGCGGCGCGCTTGGCGCTTCGGAACGCGCGCGCGGAACGCGGCATCGTCCGGCCAGCGGCCGCAGCTTCTGCAGATCTGGTCGAGATCGGTGATCCAGCCGTCGCCGATCGCGCCGGTGATCGCCTGCGGCGAGCGAGGGATTGGCGACGCAGCAGCCAGCGCCGCGGCGTGACGCCGTTGGTCTTGTTGTTGAAGCGCTCGGGAAACATCTCGGCGAGGTCGCGCACCGTCGTCTGTGCGCAGCAGCTCGGAGTGGATCGCGGCGACGCCGTTGGTGCTGTGCGAGCCGACGATGGCGAGGTTGGCCATGCGGACGTGCTTTGCTCCGGCCCTTCCTCGATCAGGCTGATGCGTGCGCGACGCGCTCGTCGTCGCCGGGAAAGCGCGCGCGCACGTCGTCGAGGAAGCGGCGGTTGATCTCGTAGATGATCTCGAGCTGGCGCGGGATCAGCGAGCTCCAATCCATGCAGCCGGCCATTGCTCCAGCGCCTCGGGCAGCAGCGTGTGGTTGGTGTAGGCGAGCGTGCGCCGCGTCAGGTCCCACGCCTCGTCCCAGCCGAGATGCGCGTCGTCGAGCAGGATGCGCATCAGCTCCGCCACCGCGAGCGTCGGGTGGGTGTCGTTCATCTGGATGGCGGCCTTCTCGGGCAGCGTCCGCCAGTCGGCATTGGCGGCGCGGAAGCGCCGGATGGCGTCGCCGAGCGAACAGGCGACCAGGAAATATTCCTGCATCAGCCGGAGTTCACGCCCCTGCACGGTGTGATCGTCGGGATAGAGCACCCGCGTCAGGACTCCGCGTTGAGCGCCTCGGCGATCGAGGCGACAAAGTCGCCGCCGCTGAAAGTCTGGAAGTCGAAGGCGTGCGAGGCGGTCGCGCTCCACAGACGCAGAGTGTTGATCGTCTTGCCGCCGTAGCCGACCACCGGCCGGTCGTACGGCACGCCGATCAGCTTCGAGGGGGCGTTGGGGATCATGCGCAGCGCGCCGCCGCGCAATTCGAACGAGCAGCCGAACGTCACTTCGACGCTCTCGGCCGGGCGCACCACTTCCCACGGATCGGGATGCGCCAGCCAGTTGTCCGGGCGTTCCTCTTGCCAGCCGTTGCGGATACCCTGGCGGAAAATGCCATGCTCGTAGCGCAGGCCGTGGCCCATCGCCGGCAATTGCATCGTCGCCATCGAATCGAGGAAACAGGCAGCCAGACGGCCGAGGCCGCCATTGCCCAGGCCCGCGTCGGGCTCCTCGTGCAGGATCGACCACCACGCCGCGCTGGCTTCGCCAAAGCTCTTGTCGACCTCGGGCGAGAGCATGAGGTTCAAGACGTTGTTGCCGAGCGAGCGGCCGATCAGGAACTCGATGGAGAGATAGTAGACGCGCTTGGGATTTTCCCGCGCGTAGGTCTCGTCCGTTTGCAGCCAGCGGCGCGAGAGCACGTCGCGCACCGCGCGCGCCGCCGCCTTGAAGCGCTCGCGCTCGTTGGCTGAGGCGGGTTCGACGAGATTATCGAACTGCATGCGCCGTTCGTAGAGCGCGTCCGGCGATCCCGCGAAGGCGGCCGATCCGACGCCATAGGATTGCAGGAGCGCATCCGCGCCGGCGGAGCCTTGCTCGGCCTTATCGTAGACCTGCGGATCAAGCTTCATCGCTTCGTCCCCAATGGATTGGCACGTCGGTCTCAGGTTCTCGCGGACCGAGACCGGTTTGGCTTGGATAGGGCGCGCACGTGACGGCTTGGCGACGTCATTGACGTGCGCGTGTGGCCAGCGCCTGTAAAGCTGCGGACGTTTCGCGGGCGAAGCGCTGCTTTGTTTCGTAATCTCGGTATGAGATAGCTATTACGTAATATCATGATAATATAGAATATAAAATGTTCTTTCTCCCGTCAGTACTCGGCAACGTAAATACTTCTCGTCAGACCGTATAAGACATAGGGCCGGAACGTTGGATCGACCGTCTCAGTCGTCCGCGATCCGCTCCGGCGCAGGTCTACGAGGGAACGCCATGTCCAATTCTTCCATCGCAACGCCGATCATTGACGCCTTCGCCGCCGGCACTGGCGGCGGCGTTTTCCTCAATATCGCCCGGAACGACGTGGTTGCAGGCTTGCGCACGCGCGTCGAAGACCCCACGACGTTGAACCAATCCGCCTCAAGCCTTTGCGGTCCGGCGGCGTTGCTGTTCTGCCTTCTCAACGACCATCCCGATATCTACGCCCAATATATCGTCGACCTCTACACCACGGGACGCGGCAAGCTTGGAACGCTAATTGTCGGTCCTTCAATCGCCTGCCGCCTCTACAAACCGGGGAACAAGATCGCCGCGGTCGATTGGATCGGCCTGGCGAGCCTTCGCGATTCCGAGAATTCGGCGCTGGATTACGGCTCGGTCGAAGACACGACCGCCGGCATCACGATGCCGCATTCGCTCGCCGCCTGGTTTCGCGCGATCGGCTATCAGGACGTGCACAATAAAACCAACGTCTTCTTCACGAAAGGGCGCAGCGACATCGACGACTGCGACACGCTGCAAACGCACGGGCGCTGGGTCTCCCTCTTCATCAATGACAACATGCTTGAGGCGCACTCGGATCAGTCGCGCTCATTCTCGCCAAATCACTGGGTCGTCCTCAAGTCCGGCGCGGTCGTCCAAAAGGACGCTCTTCAAATCAGTGTCTTCACCTGGGGAGACATTCAGCAAGTTCCGCTCGGCCGCCCGCTCCCCGTCAAATATTTTTGCCGCAACTTCTATGGCTACGTCTCTGCATTCGACCGGCTGAAGTAGCTCACGATCGCAAAGGCCTCACGGCATGCGCGTCCCCGACGCCTCCGCTTCGGCCACGAACTCGACGCCGAGTTCCTGGCTGCCGTCGCGCAGCAGCAGATGCTGCGGGATGCCTTCGGGACGAAGCTGCGTTTCGCGCAGCGGCGAGACGAATTTGCGCCCCGCCATGCCGCGGTTGAAGTCGGCGCGGGCGGCGGCGCGCAGGTCGGCGTTGGTCATAAGGTCGTAGCCGACGCCGGCCATCACCATGGCCGAGTAGAGCGATCCCTTGTCGCCGATGCTCATGCCGCCGCAGGCCGTCACCGGCCAGGTGTGCAGGCCGACGCCGAGCGGCATGGTCGCGATGGCGAACAGCCCGGTCGGCGTATTGAAGCTGACGTCGCCGACGTCGGTGCCCCCGCCCGTGGTGATTTCTGGGAGCGGCGGCATGATCGCGGACATCAAGCCGGCTTCGGGCAATTGCATTTCGCGCTGGCAGGCCTTGGCGAATTGCTGCTCCTCCGCCGTCCACGCCAGTGGCAGCTTGGTCATATGCGCGTGGAGCAGTCCCACCAGCGTTTCGTTCGGCAAGAGATCGTGCATGCCGAAGAACTGATTGATGTCGACCGTGGTCTGCGTCGAGGTCGCCGCGCCGTTGGCGACGTCGCGGACCCATTGCGTGACGGTGTCGACGTCGCTGCGGTCTTGATCTCTGATGACGATGAAAACTTCGGCGGAGGCGGGGACGACGTTCGGCGCGCTGCCGCCGTCGGTGTAGACATAGTGCAGGCGCGTCGTTTCCTTCAGATGCTCGCGCATGAACTGAATGCCGATGCCGAACAGTTCGGCCCCCTTCAGGGCGCTGCGGCCCTCCCAGGGATCAACGCCCGCATGGGCGGAGCGGCCGCTGAAGCGGATGCGCATCATGTTGACTGCCGCGGTGCGCAGCAGCCCCGTGGCGTTCATCGGCGCGGGGTGCCAGGCGAGGGCGGCGTCGAGGTCGTTAAACAACCCGTCGCGGGCCATGAAGACTTTCACGCCCTCTGTCTCTTCCGCGGCGCAGCCATAGACCCGGATCGTCCCAGGGATCTTCTTGTCGATCATCATGGCCTTCAGCGCGAAGGCCGCGCCGGTGCAGCCGGCGCCCAGCATGTTGTGGCCGCAGCCATGGCCGACCTCGACGCCGGTGACGCCCGGCGCCTGCCGCGGTTCGGCAGCGTTGCCGAGATCGGGAAGCGCGTCATATTCCGGCAGGAAGCCGATCTTTGGCCCGCCCTCCCCTTGCGACCATTCGGCGAGGAACGCCGTGGGCGTGCCCGAGGTGCCGGTGCTGACGATCTTGAAGCCGGCGGCCCGCAATTCGCGAAGATGGATTTCCGCCGACCGCTCCTCATGCAGCGACAATTCCGGGGTGTTCCACACCTCGCGCGAGATCCTGAGGATCGCTTCGCGCGCGGCCTCGACGGCGTCCTGGGCGGCTTTGGCGCTCTGGGAGACGTCCGTGCTCTCAGCCGCGGCGAGCGGCGACGGCAGCGCCCACGCCGCGGTGGAGGCGAGCGAGCCCGCGAGCATCGTCCGCCGCGATATGTTCGTGAAAGCTCCGTCCCACATTGCAGGCCCTCCCGACAGCGACCGACGATGCCGGGGTTAGATCACCGACGCGCCGGAGCGGCAAGGTATTATGGCATCACGACGGAATTACGAGAGCAACGGTGAGGCCTAGATCATTCCGTCGGCGCGGAGCCGCACTGCATCCGCCTGATCTCGGAGGCGTCGTATGTCTTGCCGTCGGCGACGATGGTGGCGATCTCCTGCCTGTCTTTTGACAGACGGTCGAATTGGGTTTTCGCCTCTTGCACGCTCGCGCAGGGCGTCGCCGTGGCGCCATAGTTCAGAACGGCTTTGCGCTTCCCTTCGATGAAGATCGGTTCGTAGCTCATTAACAGTCTTCCCGGGCGCGCCTTCGGCCTCCCTATCATCTGCATCGAGCTCAGAATAGGTATAAATACCTACCCTGCCGTCACCGCCCGCAACAATGGCTCGATTCTGTGTTCGCGCCTGTACGGGAAGACCCCGTATAGCGGCGCGCATAACACGCCGGCCAAGGGCCGCGTCTTTCGACGGCGGCCACTGACGCTTCAACCCTGCCGTAGCCCCCAAAAAAGGACACGCCGCGAGCAGCTTAGAACAGCGAGATGCTGGACGCCGTAAGCGTCGTCACGCCCGACAGCGTCGCGATCTTGACGGCCGACGCCGTGCCGGTGCCGTCGGGATCCCACGACAGCGTGTGCGTCGAGGCGTTCCAGAGGAACTGGCCGGTGGCCGCGGTCGGCATGGCTCCGTTGACGAACTCGGCCGCTGTCGGCGAGCCGCTCGCCGCCAATCCGCCGCCGAAGCCGGTGTGGTTGACCCAGATCTTGTCGCCCTGGGCGACGGAGAAGTCGGCGATCGTGTCGCCACCATCCGAGGCGATATCGTAAGTGAACCTGTCCGCGCCGCCGCCGCCGACCAGATAGTCTGCGCCGGCGCCGCCGGTGATTGTGTCGGCGCCGCTGCCGCCGACGATCGTGTCATTTCCGCCTGCGCCAAGCAGATGGTCGCCCGTGTTGTCGCCAAAGATGGTGTCGGCGAAAGCGGAGCCCAGCACGTTGTTTATGTTCACGTAGGAGTCGCCGGCGGCGTCATTTGCGTTGGTCGAGGGCGCGAGTAGATTCACGGTCACGCCAACCTTGGCGTCGGCGTACGAGGCGTAACTCGTGCCGCCCGTGCCGATGAGTTTGTCCGCGCCCGCGCCGCCGTCGAGGTAATTCACGCCCGCGCCGCCGGTCAGCGTATCGTTGCCGCCCTCGCCGAACAGTGAGATTTTGCCGCTGCCGCCAGTGAGCGAGTCGGCGAAGGCCGACCCGGCATAGCCCGAAATGTTCGTGAAGGTGTCGCCCACCGCGTCGCCCGTGTCCAACGAGGCGTTGGCGACATTGATCGTTATCCCCACGGAGGAATTGAGATAGGCGGCGTAGCTGGTTCCCCCGGTGCCAATGAGTTTGTCCGCTCCCGAGCCGCCGTCGAGATAGTTGACGCCTTTGCCGCCGATCAGCGTGTCGACACCCCCCTTGCCGTAAAGGAAGTCGCCATCGTTATTCGCCGTGATCGTGTCGGCGCCCCCGCCGCCCTTGGCGACGTCGATCTTGGTGCCAAACGCGATCCCAATATTGTTGGTCATCCCGTCGCAACTGCTGAAGGTGCCGGGATTGAGATTGATTTTGGCGGCCGTCGACCAGCCGGAGACGTCGAGCGTGTTGCCGGCGCCGGCGTCCCAAAGGGTGATGATCGGATCTACGTTCTTGTTGAAGTCGAAGAACACCTCGCTGGCGCCGGCGACGTTGCAGTTGAAGCCAAAGGTCTGGCCGCCGGAAAGCGGCGTCGACGTCGCGACGCCGTAAAGCCGCTGCACCGCCAGCACGTCCAGCGGCATCCAGGTCGTCGGCTCGCGGAAGTAGCTGTCCGAGGACGTGCCCCACTCCGTGCCCTTCACCGTATAGCCGCTGTAGTCCTTGGCCGCCGTGTCGTCCGGATTGATGTAGGACATCACCGACCACAGCCTGTTGTCGAAGATGCTGAATTGTTGGGTGGAGGAATCGACGTTGCCGTTATAGGCGCCGGCGTGCCCGAGGCCGAGCGCGTGGCCCTCTTCGTGAACCAGCGTCTCCCAAGCATAGCCGCCGTACTGCGTGAACGGCGCGCCGATCGGGCCGAATCCTGGCGTCGATGTGTCGATGGATATGTAGGTGCCCGAGTTCGTGCCGATCGTGCTGCTGCCGACCGCGGAAGGCGTCTCGCTGTTGTTTTCGTAAGCGCTGCCGTCCGTGCCGCGCTTGAAGGTCAGTTGCGAGGCGCTCGCGTCTGTGGTCGCGACGAACTTGATGTTCGCGATGTCCGACCACAGCGTCAGCCCCGAGACGAGCGCATTCTCCTCGGCCGCCGTCCAGCCGGCCGCCGGGTCGAAGTAATAGTCGACGGTCCCGCCCGATGTGCCGTCGCTCGTCCCGCCAAATTTGTGGACTCCCGCGCTTGTGTTGAACGATGCGGGATTGTCGCGGTTCCAAGTAGCGAAACTGGTGGCGGCGACGGTGTTGGTATAGGTCATGCCGCTGAGGAACGCGACTTCCGCCTCGGTGCCGTTCGGCGCCGGGCTCGCGTCGACCTTCGCAGCCGCGGCGCTCAACGCCAAGACCGCAGCCACCGCTGAAGAACTGGTGGCCGTGGC
Source organism: uncultured Pseudomonadota bacterium (assembly GCA_963730695.1). Taxonomy (GTDB): domain Bacteria; phylum Pseudomonadota; class Alphaproteobacteria; order Rhizobiales; family Beijerinckiaceae; genus Roseiarcus. Next base: position 30,388 of record CAVSSV010000015.1, on the reverse strand, counting down.
GGCTGCGGCTTGCGGGTGCGCCACCGTCAAGGGCATGTCGCCGCCGCTGTGGGGCGAGGATACCGTGGATTCTACGGCGAAAAGGGTTGCGCCGCCGTGCTGAAGCGGGGCGATAATATGCGCCGCGAAGAGTTTTGTCGGGCTCGCTGCGGCGCCCGCCGCCTCCTCGCTAAAAGACGCATTTGCGGCCGGTTTTGAGGTCGGTGCGGACGTTGCCAGGTCGAAACGGAGGCTCTCCCGATCGCCGCTTGGCGCAGACGCGGCGCCGGATGCGAAGGTCGCCGCGCCAGCTACCGCCGACGCCGCTGTTTGCAAGATGCTTTGCGACGCGATGTCCCAAAAGGCGAACAGCTGGGACTTGTCGTTTTCGCTATCTGACGTAGAGGAATGCAAGGCAACGGTCGACATCGGCGGCCCATTCTCGCAGAGAAAGGGCTAACTAGACTTGGCATCGCGCCAAATTCCGAGCCCTTTACGGTAATTGTGCAACAATCACGGAGGCGTGACCACTACGTAATATTACCCAGACCTTTTGGGCAACCGGGCCGAAGGGGCAGCGAAAGGAGGGCGCAAGGCTCGCTCCGCGGCCCTGAAAACACGTTCAACCTCCTCGCAGCGCTGACATAAGCTGGGAAAAGGAGCAGGTGTCTGCGTCCCGCCTAATTCCGCGGCTAGATCGTCAAAATGATCTTTCCGCCGCCGCCTTTTTCCCCGCGGGCGTGCGCCGCGGCGGCTTCGCTCAGCGGCATATGTTGGCTGATGGGGAGAATGAATTTCCCATCGCGGATGTCGTCGGCAAATTCACGCACCTTGGACGCATCGGGGCGCGCGAAAACGCGGGTCACCGTCACCGAAGGATGGTTGGCGGCTGCGCCCTCCGGCAGGAACGCGGCGTAGCCGAAGCGGCCGCCGGCCCTCACCTTGCCGAGCAGCTTTGCCGCCGTCGCGCCGCCGACCGTGTCCGCGACGCCGTCGACCGCCGCGAGGTTGGCGAGCGCCGCGTCATCGTCGATCGCAACCATCTGCCAGACGCCCAAGCTCTCCGCCTCGGCCAACTGCCGGGCGCGGACCCCAGCAATCACCTTCGCGCCCAGCTTCTTGGCGGCATGCACGGCCGCGCGCCCCACGCTTCCCAGCGCACCGCTGACCAAAATGGTCTGGCCTGCCATGACTTGCGTCGCAACCCGGACGAGTTGCTCCCCCGTCAACGCCACGAGCGGAATGGCGGCGGCGTCGACGAGATCGACGCCTTCGGGCAGATGGGTCACCAAGGCATCCGGCACGGCGACATATTGCGCATAGGTCGCGTCGGCCATGGCCAGCACGCGCTCACCAGGCCTAACGTTGCGAACCTCGCTCCCGACCGATCGCACGACGCCGCTGACGTCCTTGCCGAGGATCGCCGGCATCGCCAAAGGGAAATCCTTCTGCCGAGCGCCGGAGCGGACTTTCCAGTCGATCGGATTGACGCTCGTGGCCGCCGTTTCAATGAGCACGGTGTTCGGCCCAACCACAGGCTCGGGCGCGTCAAGCTCGTAGGTCAGCACCTCCGGGCCGCCGTAGCCGTAAATCCGAACTGCTTTCATTACCCGTTCCTTCAGCGGCCGGTCGCCTACGATCCATGAGGCGTGTTTGCATCGTAGCCCCGCCGGAGGGCTACGGCCAGCCGCGCGAAACGCCGGCGGCCATCGTCGGCAGGGACGCAGCGCGCTTCACACATGCTTGCTAGCGCGCAATCGGGCGGGCCCACTTATTTTCGTTCCCAGGAATCGCGCTCAGTGTCGTCGATAGAGCGAATGTCGACATCGCCAACGCGCGATAGCTTGGCAATTGAACTTTTTGAATGCGCGGCCGACGATGAGCGCGTCTCACCGCATCAACGCCGTTTGCGCGACGGGGCCATACACGTTGTTCCGTGTTTTGCGTCCGTCATTGCGGAGGCGGCGACGCGACGAGGCTAGGTCAAGACGATGGTCGGATCGTCGTAGAGGTCGTTGTCTTGCGCTTGTATCTTGTCATGTTGACTTATTTTGGTCGCGCCGTCGGAAGCCTTAACCAACTGATGGGGGTTCAGCCAGAAATCTGTGGGAATGGGATCCATTAAATTTGCGTGGAGCGCCTCCGGTCGGGTTTGCGGATTGCCGCCTGTAAAGTGCGAAATACCAAAGGTATGACCGAGCTCGTGGGGGAACTGAGGACCGGAAGGAGGGGCGATATCGCGAACAAATATGACGTCGAGGGCGAGAGCTACTCCGAAGGCGACAGGATCAAACAACATTTCGTTGCCTACGAAGGCGACGACGCGATCCCCTCCGCTCGTCGGGAAAGCTGTTGCAATTTCCTTCGCGAGGCTATTCCAAAAATCGCCGCCCATAAACATCGCGCTATTAACAGTAATATTTTGTATATCTTTAGTGAATTCAACTATTCCTGGCGTAGCGGTGAAATTAATATTCGCCGGCGACCAAGTGTTATTTGAACTTTCGACAAATTTGGGAATATCACCGATCGGTCGTTGAGATTTAATATTAGAGAACGGAACTTTGGCGCTGAACGTCACTTTGATGAATTTCAGATTCACGCTTCTCTTCGGGAAAACTCTCAGATCTATGGCTGTGATAATTTTTGGTTTTGTCGACCTATATTGCCGTATATCGATCGCAATTAACCGAGCCACATCAGCCTTTACGCCCCTGATTTCGAAATGCCGCAGCCCTTCAGAGGACACATCGAACGGCTCGGTCACGGTGACAGGTGCAGTGGCGCCATCGGGGAACGTTCCGGAAGGCGTGCGTAGCACGAGCTTAAGATCGGTAATGTTGGTGTCGGGAGTCGCCTTATCGAGCACCAAACCCAGCACTCTGGGATCTGCGCCCGAATCGAGCACAGACATCCAGGCATCGCTAGGCGCCGCATAGAAAAAGCTCGTCCAACGCTCGGAGGTGAAGTGAGCCTCGAATGGTCTGGGCTGATACTCAACCACGAAGATGCCATTGGCCAACCGAACATAGCCTCCGAGCGGTTGGCTCGCGACGGAGGGGCCGCTTAAGCCGTTGGCGCTCAACGTGGAATGCACGCCCGTGCGTCTAGACGGCTGACCCGAGAGGCTTGCGGCGGATAATCTGGCACGCACTTCTGCAGGTGGGATCCGCTTTACCATAGAGGCCTCTCGGGCTCGGGACTGGGGGTTACGTTCAGATGGCGACAAGAAGGGAAGTCTGCCCAACACGCTCTACGGGACGATTGCGTTGTCTTGGGCGAGGCAGCGATCGCGTTCGCGCGTCCACACGCTTTTGGCCGTCGGCTCGGCGTCCGGCCTCCGCGAAAGGCGCGCTGGTGCTGGCATAGCTCGCGACGCTCTTGCGCCCCAACAGCTCCGAAACGTCCGCCCTGTCGCCCCTGAGCGGCAGTTCCCGCATCGGGGAGTTTTCCCATCTCGCAGAAATTATGGCCTTAGGCGTTTTCGGGAATCGCCCAATGCGTCCGAAGGCGGCCAAAAGCGCAGCGACCCCTAAGCGTCTGCCCGAAGCCATGCTTTCACACTCGCTTTGATATGTTGAATTTGGCGAGCGCTCGCGATGGAGTCAACCTAAAGTTACATAAGATGGGTTGTGTATCGCGTGGATAATTTGAAGGTCAAAAGCACGCTTTTCAATAACGTCGCGCCGCAACGACATTGTCGGCAAAGCCGTGCATTTTCGTTTCCGAGCCGATCGAGCTCGACAACACAGAATATTGATTGCGGCCTTTGCATATACAGGAAAAGTCTTGCTTTCTGTTTCTAAAGAGGGTTGCAGGCACCGGCGCCCTCAACTTCTACTCTTCCGCAACGACGCGGCGTAAGCGAAGTAGGTCGGTCCCCGGTTATTAGCCGGGCCTGAATCGCCGCGCCTTCTCTGAGCCGCCGACGTCGTTCCAGAACGCTTGCCTGCGCGCGAGACCTAATCCTGTCCCGCAGGCGCCGACGCCTTCTCCAGCAACGCCTTGAACGACGCCATCTGTTCCGGCGCCATTCGCACCACATGCCCCTCTTCGGGATAGCGCCCGCTGTCGACGTCGGCGAGGAATTCGCGGAAGGCTGCGACGCGCTCGGCCTGCAGTCTATCGCGCTCGGCAGCGAAGTTGCGATAGACTTTGGAATGGCGCGGCATGTGCCCGCGGTTCTCGCCAAGAATGTCCTCGGCGAACAGATATTGCGCGTCGCACCCGGCGCCCGCTCCCATCGACCACATCAGGATGCCGACGCGGCTGCTGATCTCCGCCGCCACTTCGACCGGCACGACTTCCACCTCCACCGCGAAGGCGCCCGCGGCCTCGTAGGCTTTGATCTCCTGGTAGAGCGCAAGCGCGCTCTCGGCCGTCTTGCCGACGGCCTTGAAGCCCCCCGTCCAGGTGGCGCGGCTTGGCACCAGCCCGACATGGCCGACCACCGGAATGTGTTCGCGCGCGACATGCTCGACCGTGCCGAGCCCGCCCGAGCAATAGACGGCGTCCGCGCCGGCGAGCATCACCTTGCACGCCCAGCGCAGGTAGTCGTCGCGCGAGCCCGCTTCGAGATGCGTCTGGCCGGTCATCGAGAACAGGCTCGGCGCGACTTCGCGATAGCGCGGATGGGTGACGAGTTCCGACGGCACCGAGACGATGTCAACGCCGGCGAGTTCGGCGGCCGCCGCTTCGTCGAGCGTCATCACGCGCAGCATCGAAAGTTGGCCCTTGCCTTTGTGGGCGCGCAGGTCGGCAATCGTCGGTCTCTTGCGGCTCACGCGGGGCCCCTTCAGCGGGTAATGAAGAAATCGTGGAATTCGTCGCGGTACGGCTTGGCCCCCGGCGGCAATTCGCGGCGGAGATAGTAGTCGGGGTCGGCGATCTGCCGCTTCAACGCTCCGATCATCTCGACATAACCGTCGTATATCGAGCGGTTCGGCGGGGGATAGTCGTTCTTCACCAGCTCATGCAGCGCGGGGAGCGAATAGTACGGCACCATCGGGAACATGTGGTGCTCGATATGGTAATTCATGTTCCAATAGATGAACCGGCTGATCGGGTTCATGTAGACGGTGCGGCTGTTCAGCCTGTGGTCTGGCACGTTGTCGGCGAGGCCGCCGTGCTGGAGCATGCCGGTCAGCACCATGTGCCAGCAGCCGTAGAGTCTCGGCAGGCCGATCAGCATCAGCGGAATGAACGAGCGCCACGCCACCGCCGCGGCGAGCGTCGCGACATAGATCGCGATCTGGATGCGCGCCGCCAGGATCGCCTTCGGCCGCTCGCTCTCGGGGATGTAGTCCTTTTCGTCGTCGGACAGCGTTCCGCCGGCCTGCCGCAGCAAGATCAGCATCGACTCCCAGGCGCCGAGCACGCCCACGTACGCCAACACCGGCTTCACCACATTGAGCGGGCGCATGAAGGCGATCTCGGGATCGCGCCCGACGATGTAGGTGTTGGTGTGGTGACGCGCGTGGCTCCACTTCCACGCCACCGGATTGCGCATCACCTGGAAGGAGGCGATGTTGTAGACGACCTCGTTCATCCACGGCGTGCGGAAGGCGGTGCCGTGGCCGCACTCGTGCCAGCGGCTGTCGCAGGCGGAGCCATAGAGCACGCCGTAGGCCGCCCAGAACGGCACGCACCACCAAGTGCCCCAGAAATAGATGCCGCCCGCCGCGAACAGGACATGGCCGAGCGCCCATAAGATGGTGTCGCGGATCGCCGGTCCGTCGCGCCGCTGCATCAGCGCCTTCATCGTCGCGCGCGGCAGGTCGGTGTGATACCATTCTGCCGACGCCAAGCCGATCTCGATCGCATATTTCGATGACGGTCCGGTCAGGCTGTAGTCCCTGGGAACGGCGACATGCGCGGCGCCGGCGGGCGACGCGCCTAGAATCGGATTTGCGTCAACTTGCGTCATGACTTTTCCGAGGCCTCACAGAATATTTTGCACTTCGTCGATGCTGGTCTGTTCGACGCGTTTGTCGAGCACGATCCGCCCGAGCGCCATGGCGACGATGCGGTCGCAGCAGGCGAAGACGTGATGCATGTTATGGCTAATGAAGATCGTCGTCACGCCCTGCGCCTTCAACCCCCTCACGAACCCGATCACTTTGTTGGTCTCCTTGACCGAGAGGTGATTGGTCGGCTCGTCCAGGATCATCACTTTCGAGCGGAAATGCATAGCCCGGGCGATGGCGACGCCCTGCCGTTGGCCGCCTGACAATTCCCCCACCAGCGCGTCGGGCGAGCGCAAATGCAGGTCGACGTCGGCGATCGCCTTGACGCTGTCCTCGCGCATTTTCTTCTGGTCGAGCCAGCCGATGCCGCCGATGGAGAAGGTCAGCGGTTCGCGGCCGATGAACAGATTGCGTGCGATCGACATGATCGGCACCATAGAATTGTATTGGTAGATCGTCTCGATCCCCAGCGCCATCGCCTCCTTCGGGCTGTGGATGGTCGCCGCGCGGCCGTCGACATAAATCTCGCCCTCGTCCGGCTGGTACAGCGCCGGACAGGATTTTGATCAACGTCGACTTTCCCGCGCCGTTGTCGCCGACGAGGCCGAGCGACCTCGCCCATTCGACCACCTCAAGGTCGATATCCTTGCAGCGCGTGCACGCCGGAGTACCATTTGTGCAGGTTCTTCGACCTTCGATGATCGGCGCGCTCATTTGTCGGTCACCACCTTCATCGCCGCGGCCGCGCGTGCGCAGCCAGGCGTTGCCCACCACCGCGAAGATCGTCATGCCGCCGATGGCGAACTGGAACCAGTTGGCGTCGATCTGCGACATCACCATGCCGTTGTCGATCACCCGGATGAGCGCGCGCCGACGATGCGCGCCGAGCACCGTGCCGATGCCGCCGCCCAGCGACGTGCCGCCGATCACCGCGGCGGCGACCGCCTGCAATTCGTAACCGGTCCCCAACGACGGCAGCGGCGAGCCCAGCCGCAGCACCTGGATGACGCCGGCGAAGCCGGCCAGCACGCGAGCAGATGATGAAGCAGACGATCTTCACGCGATCGGTGGGGATGCCCATGCGCCCTCGCCGCTGGCAGAAAGCCGCCTGTCGCGCGGATCCAATTGCCGAAATTGGTCTGCGACAGCACGATATGGATCAGCACCGCGATCGCGACGAACCAAACGAACGACGACCCGGAACATCGCGCCCGGCCCGACATAGGAGACGAACAGATCGGTCGGGATCAAGTCGAAGTCCGGCCGCGGCGGGAAGCCGCCGGAGATGACCACCGTCATCGACCGCGCCATGAACAGCATGCCGAGCGTGGTGATGAAAGACGGGATCCCGAACTGCAGCGTCACGCGCCGTTGATGAAGCCCGACGACGACGCACGCAACAAGCCCGACTCGCACGGCCGGCCAGAACCCCCAGCCCCTGGTCATCAGCACAGCGAGGCACCATCGGCATCAGGGCGAACACCGAACCGACCGACAGGTCGAATTCGCCGGAGATCATCAGCAAGGTCACGCCGATGGCGACCAGCCCCATCTCCGGCAGAAAGCCGAGGATGCCGCGCAGATTCTCGGCTACAGGAACACGCCGTCGGAGCGGACCTGAAACAGAACGACCAGAAGCACCAGCAGCGACGCCGGCCGCCATTTCCGGCTTCTCCAGGTAGAGTTTAAGGATGCGCTGCATCGGTTTCTTCTCGTCGCTGCGCGAAGCGTCGGCCCGCGGCGCGGGCTCAGGCTCCTGCGCCGGGACGTTTCGCGCTTAGCGCAGCCCTTCTTGCAGAGAGCGCCATGATCGCATCGACCATGTCCGGGGTGACGATGCCCTGCCCGGTGTCGATGTCCGACGGCGAAAGGCCGACGGTCTTGGCCAGATACACTTCCATCACCGGCATGAAGCCCTGCATGTACGGCTGCTGGTCGACCTGCACCTGCATGTAGCCCTTCTTCATCTGCTCCAGCACCTCAGGCACCAGGTCGAAGCCGCCCAGCAACACCTTGCCCGGCGCCACGCCGCGATCCTCCAGCACCCGCGCGACGCCCGCGTGCCAGAAGCCGGTGTCGAAATAGGCGTTGGTCTCGGGATGCGCGGAGAGATAGGCGCCGACGCGGTCGCTCGTGGTGGCCAGATCCGTTCCGGAGTCGAGCTTGTCGTAGGTGATCTTCACTTCCGGATGCGCCTTGATCTGCTCATCGAGGAAGTTGGTGACGCCCAGGGCGCGCTGCTCCGACCAGTTCTGCCCCGGCGCGGACACGCCGATCAGCACGTGTATCGGCCCGGTCTTGGGGAAGTTCTTCCACTGCGCCGCCGCCAGCGAATGGCCGGCGGGAATGAAGCCCTGTCCGATGAAGGCCTGCCGGGCATTGCCCTTGGCGCCTTCGGTGTCGTCGACATTGGAGGCGATCACGACGATGCCGGCGTCGCGGGCGCGCTTGATCACGTCATCGAAGGCTTTGTTGTCAACGATCGAGGTGACCAGGCCGTCCGGCTTGCGGGCGATCGCCGCCTCCATGTTCGCCACCTGCTCTTGCACCGAGCCGTCGGTCTGCACGTAGACCATCTGGCATGTCGCGCCGATCTTGCCGCAGGCGTCCTCGTAGCCCTTCTGCACCGCCTGCCAGAACGTGTTCGACGGCGCCCGAATGCACGGTGAAAGCGATGTTGAGCGGGTCGGCGAACGCCGCGGAGCCCGACAACAAGACCCCGAGCAGCGCCAATCTTGCAAACTTCATTGTGTCTCCTCCTGATACGTGGCCGGTTGTTTTATGTTTTAAAGGTCCCCCGCATCCGACCGTCTGCGGGCGATAGTGAAAGCCCGATCGAGATCGGGATTGAGCGCCAGCCCCAGGCCCGGGCCGGGCGGAACGGAGATCATGCCGTTCTTGATCGGCGGCAGCGCGGTGACGACATCGCCGTACCAGGTGCGGTGAAAGGCGCGGACGCTCTCCTGCACCAGCGCGTTCGGCGCGTTCAGCGACAGATGCGTGGAGGCCGCCAGCACCACCGGCCCGGTGCAGTCGTGCGGAGCGATCGGCAGGCGCCAGGCTTCGGCCATCGCGGCGATCTTGCGCGCTTCCGACAGCCCGCCGCACCAGCACAGGTCGAGCAATGACGACGCCGGCGGCGCCGGTCTCCAGGAGATCGCGGAACGCCGCCTTGCCGCCAAGCGTCTCGGAAGCGGCGATCGGCGCGACCGACGCCGCGGCATAGCGGCGGAGATCGGCGAGGCTATCCATCTTGATCGGATCCTCGTGCCAGTAGGTGCCGTAAGGCGTCGAGCGCGCGGGCGATCTGCATCGCCGGCAGCAGCTGCCACAGTTCGAGTGCAACTCGACCATGATGTCCATGGCGTCGCCGACGGCGCGGCGGATTTTCTCGAACGGCTCCAGCGCCGCCCTGAGGTCGCCTGAGCTGATCGAAATGCCGCCGGTCTTGTTCCGCCGCCGATGTCGAACGGCCAGATCTTCATGCCAGTGATGCCCTCCTCCAGGAGACGAGTGCGCGAGTTCGTCGGCGCGGTGCAGGAAGGCGTTGAGGTCGTCGTAGCGGGCGCTCGCGCCGAGCCCGAAATTCGCCACGCTCTGCCCGGCCGCGGTCTTGATGTATTCGACGCCGGCGCAGGTGTTGTAGGTGCGGATTTCGCGCCGCGTGAAGCCGCCCAGCAGCTGCGCGATCGGCTGCCCCGTCGCCTTGCCAAAGATGTCCCACAGCGCGATGTCGAAGGCGGAATTGCCGCGCATCTCCGCGCCGGTCGAGCGGAAACCGAGATAGCCCGCGACGTCCCCCGCCAGACGGTCGATCTCCAGGGGATCGCGACCGATCACGCGCGGCGCCACATGCTCATGCAGATGCGCCTCGACCGCCGCGGCGCCGAAGAACGTCTCGCCCAGGCCCGTGAGGCCAGCGTCGGTCTCGACCTGCACCCAGATCAGGTTGGGCCGTTCGGCCATGCGGATGGTTTCGAGCGCGGTGATCTTCATGGCCGGCTCATGTCACGCCGGCGCTCAGCAGCGCGCGCACGCTGTCGTCGAAATGCGCCGCCATCGCAGAGGCCGCGCTCTGCGGATCGCTCGCGGCGATGGCGTGGGCGATCGCCTCGTGGTTGGCGATCATCTTCTCGCGCGCTTCGTCCGTCGTCCGGCTCTTCCAGCCGACCGGCCAGGTCTGCCGCGAGATCGGCTGGAACGCGCCCACCAGCAGTTCGAACACGGGATTGCACGAGGCGCGCGCCAGCGCGACGTGAAAGGCAAGGTCGCGCTCCATCAGCTGCGCCGCGTCCGCCATTGCAGCGCGCATCGAACTCGCCTGCGCCAGCAGCGTCTGCGCCTCCTCCTCGCTGCGGCGGATCGAGGCGAGCGTGACGATCCGCGTCTCGATGGTGCGGCGGACGTCGTAGATCTGGTGGATATTGATCTGATCGGTGTGCACGCCGTGGGCGATCATCATCGACATCGCGCCATGGTCGATCAGGGCGACGGTGGCGCGTTTGCCCGTTGCGATGTCGACGATGCGCATGGCCTCGAGCGACCGCAACGCCTCGCGCACGACGGGGCGGGAGACGTGCAAATCCTTGGAGAGCTGCGCTTCAGAGGGCAGACGGTCGCCAGGCATGAGGTCGTTGTCGCGAATGCGGCGCGCAATGGCCCCGATCGCCGTTCCCACCAAACTGCCTGTGGACGCGCCTTCCAACATTTTCGCCCAAATTGTGTCAGCCTGTATGACAGGTCTTGCGAGAGTTGCTTATAAGAAGCCCAGGTTTGGAGAGTCAATGGCCAACAGCGAGAACGCACAGCGAGCGGCGGTCCGGAACTTTCCCGGCGGGTCGAGTGTTCCGGCGCTATCGTAATCACAAATTAGAGATCGGAGACCGTCATGAAATACGCCGTCCTCGCCCTTGCCCTCATCGCCCTTCCCGCCTCCGCGTTCGCCGCGGGTGCAGCGGCTCCCGCTGCCAGCAATGGCGGCCTTTCCAAGGGCGCTGGCGACGCTTCGACGAACAACCAAACCGCCGCCGGCGGCAGCAATGGCAACTCCGGCGCGGGTAATTGCGATCCTGCGAAGGAAAAGGGCAAGCCGAAGCCGATCGGCAACAACACCAAGACGGAATGTTGAGAGCCGGCAGAACGCACGGGCGTGGGGCGCCCAGGGCCGCGACGGTTGTCGCGGCCTTAACCTCACACTGTTGCTGAACGATGGAATGTTTCTTAGCAAGCGCGCTCGAGGTCTTTCCCTTTTTCTTCCGCTCAACCTTCCTCGGGATCGTGACCCGCATCGCCCGCGCCAGGCAAACCTGAACATAGGGCGATCGGGGTCTAGGGCGGCAAGGATTTTAAAGAGGGAAAGGCGGTCGGGTCACCGAATTGCGTGCACGGGATCATCTTGGTCACCCGCAACGTCAAGGATTTTGAGGATCTCGGCATTGCGCTCATCGATCCTTGGCGGATGGTTTGTGCGCCGCTCACTGCCCCGCAAGAATGCGCACCGGCGCGCCGAGCACCGCCATCAGCGCTTGACCGGGACCGGCGACCGGACCGTCGTAGCCCGGATTGATTTGAATGCCGTTCGCCAGAACCTCGCGCAGCTCCGGCGCGACCCTCGCGAGTTGCGCGAACTGGTCGTGGTTGAAGGAATCGTTGGTGCTGACGTCGGAGAGATCGACGACGGTCGCGCCGAGCGCCGTCAGCTGCTCCGTGTCGCTGGCGTTGCCAACGCGAGTCTGGCCTCCGGCGATGAAATTCGAGAGCGCAAGCGCGCGGTCGTGCTGGGAGAGCACGACAAAGAACGGCGGGTGCTTGGTTCCAATGGTCCGGAGCTGCGATTCGAAGACGTCGATGTCGATGTCGGGCGAGGAGAGAATGATCAGCCCGAGCTTGCCGCCGCGATCGACCCCGCCGGTGAGCTCCATTTGCCGCAACGCCTCGACGGTCACCCAATTGCCGAGCGAATGCGCGAGAATATTGACCTTCTCGGCGTTGCTGGAAAGCACCACGCGCAGCGTGTGCACGAGAGCGTCGCGCGCCGCGGTGGCGCTGTTGGTGTCGTAGACATATTGCGTCGGCCGGCCGCGCGAAGCCCAGGTGAACAACATCGGCACGCCCGACGTGCGCGAGTTCGTGCGCCAATTGCGCCGTGGTGAAAACGCCCTCGGCGAAAGTGGTGTTGAATCCGTGCACGAAGATGAAGACGTTGCGCTCCCCGCGCGGCCGAAGCGCAAGCTGCGCGTTCAATCGCGCCAGGAACGCCCGGTCGCCGTCGAGCAGGGCCGCGTCGCGCACGACAAAATCGGTGGCGGGATCGCCCGGCGGCGACGACGCCAACTGCATTTGGCTCGGTACGTGGTTCGGCGGAATGGAGACCGTGAATTCCGCATAGCTCAATAGGGGAGACCGCTCGCCGTTGAAATAGGTGCCCGGGCGGTCGTCCCGCTCGCGCGTCGTGGCCACCAGCAGAGTGTGGTCGGTCGCGCCGGGGGCGCTCGCCGCAACAGGCTCGAGGTAGCCGCTTTCCGGCCGCGTGCCGCAGGCGGCGACGCCCAGGATGGAGAGAATGAGCGCCAACGCCGCAAACCGCCGCCGGCTGCGGCCCGCTACTGCTACGGCGAAAGCTGCGCTCCAATTGGTTCCTGGATTCAAGCCCGCCTCCAAGAGACCAACGAACGCCCCGTCCGACCTGTGAACGCCAGCGTCCTAGGTAAGCGCGAAGCGGAGGTCAAACGGCGGGAGGGCCGTCCGAGCGACTTCAACCCTTCGCAGGGCCACCCAGCCAAGCTTTTGCCCGTGCTGTTCGATCACCCCTTGATCGCTCGCAACGCGCCTTGCACGGCGGCCAGTTGCGTGAGCGCCTCCCACGACGGCGCCTCCGTAAGAGCCTAACGGCTCTGAAGCTCACTCTATGACGTCGGCAGATCCAATCGCTCGCCGCCCCCATACATTCGTCTTGTCTGGAGCAATTTCGGAATGTCCCTAGCGGGGACAGGCCTGCTGAAATGGTAGCCCTGCATTTCGTCGCAGTTGTGTTTGCGCAAGAACGCGACCTGAGCGTCCGTCTCGACGCCTTCGGCGATCACCCGGAGATTGAGCTTTTGTCCCAGCGAGATCACGGCGCTGGCGACGGCCATGTCGTTCTCGTTAACAACAATGTCATTGATGAAGGACTTGTCGATCTTCAACCTCGCCAGAGGGAATGTCTTGAGAGCGCTAAGGCTCGAGTAGCCGGTGCCGAAATCGTCGATTGAGAGCTGGACTCCTAGGATTTGCAGCTCTTTCATCATTGCGACCGCCAGATCGACGTCTTGCATGATCAGACTTTCGGTCAACTCCAACTCGAGATATTTGGCGTCCAAGCCGGCAGCTTTCAGCGCGCCGACGACTTTGGCGACCAAGTCCTTTTCACGGAACTGTCGCGCCGATAAATTCACGCACACATTCACCGACGGCAGGCCCATCTGCTGCCACGCCTTGTTCTGACGGCAAGCTTCGCGGAGCGCCCAGTCGCCGATCGGAACGATCAGTCCGGTCTCCTCCGCGGTCGAGATGAACTTGATCGGCGGAACCATGCCCAGCGTTGGATGATTCCAACGTATCAGCGCCTCGACCGCGAAAATGCGGCCCGTCCGGAGATCGACTTGCGGTTGATAGACCAGCGCGAATTCGGAACGAGCCACCGCGTTGCGCAATTCCTCGTGGAGCAGGAATTTTTCGTGAACCTTGGTGTTCAACCCAGGGGTATAGAACTGCTGGCCGTCCCGTCCGATTTCCTTGGCGCGATACATCGCCGCGTCGGCGTTGGCGATCAGCGTCTCTGCGTCCGTTCCATCGCCGGGGTAGCTGGCGATTCCGACGCTGCTGGTCACCTCCAAGTCGTGTCCGTTGAGGTGAACCATCTCGCCGATCGCCTCTCGCAGTTTCTGAATGCTCTCCGAGATCGCGCCTGCGTTCTTCGGCTGGTCGAGCAGGAGAACGACGAATTCGTCGCCGCCCAGACGCACCACCGTATCGGCCGCCCTCAGGCAAGCGACCATGCGGCTTGCGACCGCTTTCAGAAGCTGATCGCCGGCGTTGTGGCCTAGGCTATCGTTGACGACCTTGAAGTTGTCGAGATCGACGAAGCCGACTGTCACCCAGCGGTCGTATCGCGCCGCATGCAGGATCGCCTGGGAAAGGCGGTCTTTGAGAAGAGAGCGATTGGGAAGTCCGGTGAGCGCGTCGTGGTTGGCCAGAAAGTGAATGCGGTCTTCGGACTGCTTTCGCTCGATGGCGATCCCCGCGATTCGGGTCGCCATGTCGATGAGGCGCGTCTCGGTCTCGCTCGGTATGCGGGTCGTCGCCGAGTAGAGCGCGAATGTCCCCAAAACATCGCCTTTGTGGGCCAGCACCGGCGTCGACCAACACGAACGAAGGCCATGCGTCTTCGCCAGATCGCGATAATCCTCCCAGAGCGAATCGACGGCAATGTCTGCGACCACGACGGATTGGCGACGATGGACGGCGGCGCCGCATGACCCAGCCCTTGGGCCGATCCGAACGCCGTCGATCGCATCGTTGTACGCCGTTGGGAGGCTTGGGGCCGCGCCATGCCGCAGATGCATACCGTCATCGTCGAGCAGGAGGATGGACCCGCACATCCCGCTCAACTGGGATTCGATCAGGTGCACAAGGCGCTCGAGCACAGCGTTCAGCGGCGCGCTCGCCGCGATCATTTCGAGAATTCCCGCTTGTCCGTCGCGCAGCGCGTCGGCCCTCTTGCGCTCGGAAATGTCGCGGGAGATGCCGATCACGCCCACGATCTGGTCTCGATCGTCGCGCCACGGCACCTTTGACGTCGATATCCACTGCTTGGTGCCCCAAGCGTATTCCTCCATATCCAGCATCGGCAGACCGGTTTGAACAATCCGCTGTTCGTCCGTGAAAAACTTCTGCGCGAGTTCGAAGGGAAGAATTTCGAGATCGGTCTTGCCGATCAGGTCCGCGGAGCCCGGGACGGCCATTCGCTTCGCCGTGATCTTGTTGGAGACGATGAAGCGGCTTTCGACGTCTTTGACCCACAGATTGTCCGGCAGCATGTCGATGAGGGCCTGCAGGGAGAGACGTTCGTTCACCACGCCGCGCGTCGCGCGCAACTCCGTGATGTCCCGGGCGATGCCGACCAAACCGACAACCTCGCCCCGCTCGTTGCGCAGCGGCACCTTGGTCGAGAGAAGCCATTTTTCGCGCCCGACCGAATCGAGAACGCATTCTTCCTTGTCGATCATGGGTTTGCCGCTGCGCAGGATATCGTCCTCCCACGCGCGAAAATTTCTGGCGGTTTCCGGAACATGAATGTCGAAGTCGGTCAGGCCGATCATGTCGATGGTTTTGGCCCGCCCGCAATCCGAAGCGACGGCCTTGTTGACGATGATGAAGCGGCCCTCAACGTCTTTGACCCAGAGATAGTCAGGGACCCAATCGATCAGCGCCTGCAACGACATATGCTCTTTCACGGCGTCGCGAGTGGACCTGACGACCGTGACGTCCTCGTGCATTTCCACCCAACCGCCGTCCGGCGTCGGGCGATGCCGAACTTGAATGGTTCGCCCGTCCTCGAGGCCGACGGTCCATGTTTTCGGCGTCGCGTTCGAAATGACCGAGCGGACCGCCGCCAGATGGTCAGTTTCGGTTGCTTCGGAGGTTCCGGCCGCCGAGCAATATTGCAAAATTTCCTGCAATGTCGCGCCGGGACGGGCTTGATCGGGCGCTAGCCGGTAAATCTCGCGGTATCGACGATTGCATTGCGTGAGCCGCTCGGAGCCGTCGAAGAAGCAAACCCCCTGCGCGATACTTTCAATTGCGGCTTCGTATCGCTGCGCCTGCGCTTCGAGGGACGCAATTCGCGCTTGGAGACTGCCCTCTAGGAATTCGGTTGAGAGCGTCGCCAGATTGGCAAGCGCTGCGAGGTCAACCTCGTCACGTGTTTTGTCGGCTTTCACGTTCGGATTTGCACGCATAAGCGGCTAACACCTTGAGTGATCAGGCCATAGTTTCTTGGCGTCGTATCGATCCGGCAGGCAATTCAAATACGCGCCGAATGTTAATTTCTGGTAAACCGTCTTTATATTATTGGAATTTTGGCAGATTTGCCCTTGAGGAAGTCGAAGATAAGACGCGATTGAGACTTAAGAGTTCGCGGTGCTATACAGCTGCAATTGCCCTACAATAATCGTTTTCAGCGCACGCACGCGACTTGGCGCGAGCGCAAGGCATAAATCAAGCTTACTCAGCATATGTTTCCTTATAGTCTCTGATATCGACGCCTAATTCGTTTGTTCACCTACGCGATTTCTAAAAATACAGGACTGCAGCAAAAGCAACCGTCCATATTATGTTTCGACGCGCCAATTGCATATATGAAGCGGAACGATAATTACCTGTAAATACGGGATATCGGCGACACTTGCTTCAATCCCCATTTGCAAGCCGTGGACTTGTGACTGTCGTCAACTACGTGTCCGCGAGCGGCCGCAGAGCTCAGTCCCCTTTCCCCTTCCCGAGGTTTGCCCACTTCCAGCCGCCCGTCCCGTCCGCGCCGGCTGCACGAACACATTCCGCAAAGCTGAATGTACAATTCTTCTTTACATTTTACAGAAATCATGATATGGGTTACCTTTCTTCAGAAGGCCCCCACATGTCCGCCGCTCCCATTTCTTCTCCTCTCCCGAAACGCCGTCGCATCTCCCGCAAAGCCTACGGCCTGCGCTCAAAGCGCATCCTGCAGCGACTGCGCGAAGGGCGCAGCCATCAGACGATTGCGGATGAAGAGGGGCTCACGCTCCGGCGAGTGCGGGAAGTCATCAAAAAGGCGCTCCCCGAGACGGGCGACGATCCGGGGGTGCGGCGCGCGGTCGCCGAAATCGCTCGGCTTGCGCCGGTGATCGCGCTGGCCGAAGCGAAGATCGCCGAGGGCGACCTAATCGCCGCGCGCATTCTGATCGCGGTGCAAAAGCGGGTCGACTTTTACTGCGAGAAAACCGCCGCCATCGACGCCCTCTCGGCCGAGGACCAGTCCGTTGTCGACAAGGTGACCAGGCTGATGCTCCACGCCAACCCGCATATCGTCAAGGACAAAGAATTCGCGACGACGCGGGACAACGTTGGACGGGAAGAAAACAGGCCGAATGAAGAGGCAAGCCTTTGAAAAGGCGCGATGGGCGACGCTTGTTAAGCGTCAAACGACGCTTAAGTCGCGTGTTTTCCCGCGTGAGTGGAGGCTCGTTAAACGGCAGCTGCGCCTCTTTTCCCCCTCTCCCCGTTGAAAACGGGGAGAGGGCTCGAGGGAAACGCGGGACGCGTTTCCCGGGAGGTGAGGGGCTGGGTGATTTGCACTGCCGTTCGAGCGAACTCGCCCGGCCCTTCACCCTAACCCTCTCCCCGCGCTTCGCGCGGGGAGAGGGGACGACGGAGCCAGCGCCGTAGAAAAAAGTGTACGATTTAAGCGTCAACCCTCTGAAATCGCTCCATCGCCCAGGCTTATTAAGCGTCATTAGGCGCTAAACGGCGCCTAAAACCGCCCCATAAAGCGCCGTCTAACGCTTCACAACGCGCTATTCCGCTTCCCTAGCGCACCAGCGTCAGCTTCTTCGCGGCCCGCGTGATGCCGGTATACAGCCAGCGCGCCTGATGCTCGCGGAAGGCGAAGCTCTCGTCGAACAGCAGCACGTTGTCCCATTGCGAGCCCTGCGCCTTGTGCACGGTGAGGGCATAGCCGTAGTCGAACTCGTCCGACTGCCGCCGGATCGGATAGGGTAGATCGGCGTCGACGCCTTCGAAGAACGCCTTGTGCACGGCGACCTTGACGGCCTTGCCTCCCGTCTCATCCTCCGGCTGCACGGTCATGCGAACGAAGTCCTTACGAATGCCGGCGAGCGCCTTGACGCTCCATAGGCCGCCGTTGGTGAGGCCCTTGCGCCGCTCGTTGCGCAGGCAAACCAGGCGGTCGCCGGCGACGGGCATCGGGCCCTCGAAGCCTTTGAGCTGGCGCATTCGGGCATTGTAGAGACGGCGGGTCTTGTTGGTGCCCACCAACACCTGGTCGGCCGCCATCACCATCTCGGCGTTGACCTCGGCGCGCGCAATCACCCGGCTCTCGCCATAGACGCCCCTGGCCAAACTCCGCCCCTCGCGCACCTCGGTGGCGAGCTGGACGATCGGGTCGCCCTTGGCCTGGCGGTGGATCTCCGTCAGCATCACGTCCGGCTCGCGGTCGGTGAAGTAGCCGCCGCCCTTCACCGGCGGCAATTGCGCGGGATCGCCGAGCACCAGGATCGGCTTGCCGAACGAGGCGAGGTCGCGGCCGAGTTCCTCGTCGACCATCGAGCACTCGTCGATCACGATCAGGCCGGCCTTCGATGCGGGCCCCTCCTGGTTGAGCGTGAAGGTCGGCGCGCCGCCTTCCTCATCCTCGCTGGCGCGGTAGATCAGGGAATGGATGGTGGTCGCCCCGGTGCAGCCCTTCGAGCGCATCACCATCGCCGCCTTGCCGGTGAAGGCGGCGAAGGCGGTCTCGCTGTCCCCCGTCGCCGCGACATGGCGGGCCAGCGTCGTCTTGCCGACGCCGGCATAGCCGAACAGCCGGAACACCTGGGTGTTGCCCGCCTTCAGCCAGCGGCCGACGGAATCGAGCGCCGCGCTTTGCTCGCCCGTCCAGTCGGCGGCGGGGGCGCGGACGCGGGGGCTCGGCGCGGCGACGGGCGCCGGCTCGGGCGCGGCGTCGGCCGACGGCGCAACGGCGACGAGCGTCGCCTTGCACTTTGGGCACGTCGGAGGGTCGCGGTTGAAATCGTAGAATTTCGCTCCGCAGCTCTGGCATTGCCGCTTGGTGCCCAGACGCGGAGCGGTGACGACCTGCATGGCTCCCTTTAGCGCGATTCTCGGCTGGCGTCGAGATTGTCGGGCGAGCGCCATCAATTTTACCTTTCGTTGAGAACTGGCGCGCAGCCTACGGTTTGGGGCCGCCGCAAGGCGGTCTTGAAGCTCCGTTCTCCCGCCCCATATGGGTTTGGTCGGTGCAGATCCTCTGGCCGATTTTGAACATATCCCGGGTCCCGGCGCTTTAGTTGGTATGAGGCCGGAATTCGTGAAGCGCCTGGAGAGGGCTTCGATGGTTCGTGTGACGGCACTGTCATCGCCGTTCTTGGTCGGCTTTGACGACATCGAGCGCACGCTCGACAAGGTCGCCAAGACCGCGGCGGATGGCTACCCGCCGTACAACATCGAGCGTATCGCCGGCGTCGCCTGAGCTGCTTGCGCATTACGCTCGCGGTCGCCGGGTTCTCGCTCGACCAGATCGAGGTCACCCTCGAGGAAAACCAGCTCGCCATCCGCGGCCGTCAGGTCGAGGACAAGGAGCGCGAATATCTGCATCGCGGCATCGCCGCGCGGCAATTCCATCGGAGTTTTCTGCTCGCCGAAGGCATGAAAGTGCTCGGGGCGGAAATGAAGAACGGCCTGCTTTCGATCGATCTGGTCCGGCCCCCGCCGGAGCGGATCGTGAAAAAGATCAGTGTCGTGTCGAAGGATTAGGAAAGGAGAGCTGCGATGGAAAACGCTGCAGAAAGGATGGTCCACTTGAGCGAGCAGGAGTTCGCGCATCTGGGCGAAGGCATGGTTGCCTACGTCAAGCCGATGGATTCGGCGGAGGCCAAGAGGCTGTTCCCGCAGGCTGCGAAGTTGCAGCCGGGCATGCGCCTGTTCGCCCTGCTCGCCGCCAACGGCGCGCCGATCATGCTCGCCGACTCCAAGGACGCCGTGATCCACACGGCCTGGGAGCAAGAGCTGGCGACGGTGAGCGTGCACTAAGAAGAGGTTCTCCCGCTTCCCGCTGGATCAGGGGGACGAGCCGGGCGAGGACGCGCCTCGAGGCGCCTGCCGCCTCAGGTCCGAATCGTTTAAGAAGCGCGCTCCCTTTCACAGGCCCTTTGCCGATGCGCGCCTATCTCGACTTGCTGCAGGAAGCCCTGACCCAGGGCGTGACCAAGGGCGACCGCACCGGCACCGGCATCCGCTCGCTGTTCGGCCGGCAAATCCGCTTCGACCTCTCCGCAGGCTTCCCGCTGGTGACGACCAAGAAGCTGCACCTGAAGTCGATCGTCCACGAGTTGGTGTGGTTCCTGCAGGGCGAGACCAACATCGCCTATCTCAAAGCCAATGGCGTGCGCATCTGGGACGAGTGGGCCGACGAGGGCGGCGAGCTCGGGCCGGTCTATGGCCAGCAATGGCGGGCGTGGCCGGGGCCTGACGGCAAGACCTATGACCAGATCGCCTGGGTGCTGAACGAGATCAAGCGCAACCCCAATTCCCGGCGCCTGGTCGTCTCCGCATGGAACGTGCCCGACATCGAGAAGATGAAGCTGCCGCCGTGCCACTGCCTGTTCCAGTTCTATGTCGCGAACGGCCGGCTGTCGTGCCAGCTCTATCAGCGCTCGGCGGACTTGTTTCTCGGCGTGCCCTTCAACATCGCCAGCTACGCCCTGCTGACGCACCTGGTCGCTCGCGAGTGCGGGCTGGACGTCGGCGATTTCGTCCACACCTTCGGCGACGCCCATCTCTACGAGAACCACGTCGAGCAGGCGGTTGAACAATTGAACCGCGCGCCCCGCGCCCTGCCCCATCTGCATCTTGCGCCGCGCGCTTCGATCTTCGACGTGCGCGCCGAGGACGTGGCTTTCGAGGGGTACGATCCCTGGCCGACGATCAAGGCTGCGGTGGCGGTTTGAGCCAACCCCACATTGCGCTGATCGCCGCCGTCGCCCGCAACGGCGTGATCGGCCGCGACAACCGGCTGATCTGGCGGATCTCCAGCGACCTCAAGCGCTTCAAGGCGCTGACAATGGGCAAACCCCTGGTGATGGGGCGGAAGACTTTTGACTTCGCTGCCGCCAGCCGGATTGCCGGGGCGGACGCTGATCGTGGTCACGCGCCATCCCCAGTTTTCCGCGGAGGGCGCGATCGTCACGCGTTCCGTCGATGACGCGCTGACCGCCGCGGCGAGCGAAGCCGCTCGCCTCGGCGGCGACGAGATCATGGCGATCGGCGGCGCGGAGATTTACCGGCAGACGCTGCCAAAGGCCGACCGGCTCTACATTACTGAGGTCGACTTGGCGCCGGAGGGCGATGTGTCTTTCCCCGCGATCGACGCCGGCCTCTGGCACGAGGTCCGGCGCGAAGCCGGCGTGCGCGGTCCGAAGGACGAAGCGGAGTTCGCTCTCGTCGACTATGTCAGGAAAACCTGACGCTCCGCGTCCGTTTCAACCTTGACCTTGGGTGTGCTAAGCAGGCGCATGGGCCCGCGTGAGATCATCACCCGTCTGCAGGAAAACGAGGCCGAACTCCGGGCTCGCGGCATTGCGCATGCCGCCCTGTTCGGGTCTCGCGCGCGCGGCCAATCGCGTCCCGACAGCGACACCGACATCATGATCGAGTTCGACTCCGCCGCGCGTGTCGGCGTGTATGAATACGTTGCAATCAAGGAGTTTATTGCGGGGCTGTTCGAAGGCCCCGTCGATGTCGTGGACCGCGACGCCTTGAAGCCGTATCTCCGGCCCGGGGTGGCGGCCGACGCAATCTATGCCTTCTGAGAGCAACGGCACGGCCCGTTGGCTCAATGATATTCTCCACTACATCGAGTTGGCGCGCCGCTTTGCCGCCGGCATGGCGTACGACGAATTCAGGTTCAGCGAGCTGCACGTTTATGCCGTCACGCGCTGTCTGGAGATCGTCTCGGAAGCCTCACGCCGATTGCCGGCCGAACGGAAGGCGCGCCACCCCGCCATTCCCTGGCGCGCGATGGCGGCTGCCGGAAATGTCTATCGTCACGATTACGAGGACGTTGCGGCTCAGCGTGTCTGGGAAACCTTAACCACCAGCGTTCCGCCGTTGCGCGACGCGATCATCGAAGAACTCCATTTGCTCGGCAACAGCGAAAACTGACCCAGTGGCGGCGACCCTCCAAAGGTGAGGGCTGTCACAGCAATCGACGCAGGCGCCCCTGGCCTTTTCCCCACCGACGCCCTACATAGGGCGCTGCGGAGCTGGGGGGTTCGTCAGGACAACATTCCCCGGGGCCGTACGATCCCTCAGGGGGCTGTCCCTGTCCTCGCCCGTGGGCTTGGGCATATGGCTCCCACCTACTCACGTAGGCGCCCGGGATCACCGTCCAACGGCTTTCTCGGCTCCGCGCTTCTTTGTTTATGGCTGTATCTGAATCCCTTCCGCCGGGCGCCGGCCTCGATGAGGCCAAAGCGGCGCTCCGGTCGGCGGCGCTGTCACGGCGCCGTGCGGTCCCCGTCGCAAGGCGCGCCGCGTTCGCCGCGCGCCTTGCTGACGAAGGGCTGACACTAGCGAGACGTTTCCAGGCTAAGGTCGTCTCGGCCTATATGCCGATCCGTGACGAACCGGACACTTTGCCGCTGCTGCGGGCCCTCAGCGATGCGGACTTTGCAACCGCCCTCCCCGTGACGGTCGAACTCGGCCGCCCGTTGATTTTCCGCCGCTGGCGCTTCGGCGCCCCCACCCGTCCAGGACAAATGAATATCCCCGAACCTGCCGAAGACGCCGAAGCCGTCGACCCCGATCTGCTGTTCACGCCGTTGGCCGTGTTCGATCGCCAGGGACATCGCATCGGCTACGGCGCCGGCCACTATGACCGTTCGCTCCACGTCCTCCGCACGAAAGGCCGCGCGATCGCCGTCGGCGTGGCCTTCGGCGTCAGCGAGGCGCTGAGCGTACCTTCGGGCCCGCACGACGAGAAGTCTCGACTTCGTTCTCACCGAGCGCGAACTCATCGCCGTGACGGGCGCGCTCTGATGCGTGTGCTGCTCATCGGCGATGTCGTCGGCCGCACGGGACGTGCGGCGGTGCTCGAGCGCCTGCCGGAGTTGCGACGGCGCTGGGCGCTCGATTTCGTCGTCGTCAACGGCGAGAACGCCGCCGGCGGATTTGGCATCACCGAGGCCATCTGCGACGACTTCATCGCCGCCGGCGCCGATGCCGTGACGCTCGGCAACCATTCCTTCGACCAGCGCGAAGCGCTTGTGTTCATTGAGCGGCAGCCGCGGCTGATCCGCCCCGCGAACTATCCCGAGGGCGCGCCGGGCCGCGGCGCCTATTTGTTCGAAGCCCGCAACGGCGCCCGCGTGCTCGTCGTCAATCTGCAGGGCCGGGTGTTCATCGACGCCATGGACGATCCGTTCGCCCGCATCGACCGTGAATTGACCGCCTGCCCGCTCAAGCAGGCGTGCGACGCCGCGCTGATCGATTTTCACGCCGAAGCCACCAGCGAAAAGCAGGCCTTTGGGCATTACGTCGATGGCCGCGCCAGCGCCGTCGTCGGCACCCATACCCACACCCCGACGGCGGACCACAAAATCCTTGCCGGCGGCACCGCTTATATCAGCGACCTCGGCATGACCGGCGACTACGACTTCGTGCTCGGCATGGAGAAGGAGGAGCCAATCCGCCGCTTCATCCGCAAAATCCCTTCCGGGCGCTTCGAGCCGGCGGGCGGCGCCGCGACGCTGTGCGGCCTCGCCGTCGAACTCAATGCCGACGGCCACGCCACGAAAGTCGCGCCGGTGCGCCTGGGCGGCGGGCTTGAGCCAGCCGAGCCGACGTTCTGGTGAGCGGGCCCGTCATCGAATTTGCAACCTTTGCCGCCTAAAGCGGCTCTAGAAATGTCTTGGACGCCATGACCGACCGCACCATCGTTTTCGACCTCGACGGCACGCTCGCCGACACCGCCGGCGACCTCATGGCCGCGCTCAACTCCGTGCTCGTTTCCGAGCAACTGCCACCTTTGCCCGTCGAGAAAGCGCGCAGCCTGATCGGCCATGGCGGGCGCGACCTGATCCGCCGCGGCTTCGCCGAAGAGGGCCGTCATTTGCCCAATGACAAGCTCGAGACGCTGTTTCGCAACTTCCTCGAGTTCTACGACGCCAACATCGCGGTGCACACAAAACTATATCCCGGCGTGATGCAGGCGCTCGAGGATTTCGCCCGCGACGACTGGCGCCTCGCCATCTGCACTAACAAGATCGAGCGGATGTCGAAGAAGCTGGTCGCCGAACTCGGCGTCTCCAACCGCTTCGCCTTCATCTCCGGCCAGGATACGTTTGGCGTACTGAAGCCCGATCCGACGCCCCTGCTCAAGACGATCGGCAAGGTGGGCGGCACGCCGGAACGCGCGATCATGGTCGGCGACTCGATCTCCGACGTCGGCGCCGCACGGAGCGGCGGCGTGAAGGTCGTCGGCGTCGATTTCGGCTATACCGACATCCACATGAACGAACTGGGGCCAGACCGCGTGATTTCCCATTTCGACGACTTGCACGAAGCCGCCAACGCCCTGCTGCCTTGACTTGAGGCGCGAGGCCGCCTTAAAGCGCGCCCTCTGGTCCGGGCGATTAGCTCAGCGGTAGAGCACACCCTTCACACGGGTGGGGCCGTAGGTTCGATCCCTACATCGCCCACCAGCCAGTCCTCCGAAACCTCGCGGGATTCCGCTTTTGAGAAAAGTGCCCGCGTTTGCGACCGGTTTCCGAGGTCTCGGACGGTCTGCGAACGCCGTCTT
The DNA here is from genome assembly GCA_963730695.1 of uncultured Pseudomonadota bacterium. Taxonomy (GTDB): domain Bacteria; phylum Pseudomonadota; class Alphaproteobacteria; order Rhizobiales; family Beijerinckiaceae; genus Roseiarcus. The sequence goes on along the minus strand of CAVSSV010000015.1, from coordinate 5,830 downwards.
TGGCGATTTCGACCGTGGACGCGGCATTTTCGGCCGCAGTCTCTGCGGAATTTTTGCCGTTTCCGCGATTAGATTTGTTCGTTGAAATGGGTTGCCTAGGACCGCGACGTTTAGGGCGCGATCGAAGTCGTGTTTGATCGAGTTGGCGGGCGGGAACGCCGAGCGATCGTTCTCAGCGACGCTCAAGCGCTTTAAGTCCAAGCGCCGTCCATTGTTCGGACCAGAGCATAGGCAGGTCCATGAGGCGCTTCACACCTATACCGTCCGCGAGCCGTCCTTCGATCGCCGCCTGGGTCAAGGCCGGGTCGATGAAAGCCAGTGAGATGGTCATTCGGATCGAGCGCTCGCTTTTGCGTTCGCGGGCGGCGATCGATGCGGTCGTTTGTTCGGGGTCGCGGGTAATATCGTCGAGCCAACGATGCGCGCGCCGGAAGGATTCGAGGATCGCGGCTCGCGTTCGACCGCGCATCGGACGTGCGGAGGATACAGGGGATCCTTCGCCTTGGAGGATTTCCCGCTTCCGATGATGTGATGGCGCGATCCACGGAACCACGATTGCATTGGACTGCCCCTCACCGCCGGTCGAATCCATCAGGCGAATCGTGATCTCGGTCTTGGAGGCGGTGACCCGTTCGATGGTATTGAGCAGGTCGAGGTCGTTTGACGGCCGTGAAGAGTGCGTTTCCGGGTCGTCGGCGTTCTCGCTCGTGGCTATCATTTGCAATGGCAATCCAGCCGAATATTCTGCAGTTTGTGCGCAGTCATGTTGGGCGTCGACCATCGCAGCTTTGATCGCGTCCAAGACCTGTCGTTCGAGGGCCGCCGCGGGAATGCGTCGGAGCGATCCGGCCTTCTGCTCCATCCCCGTCAGGACGGCCCGCGACACATAATACCGCCAGCGTTTGCCTTTCTTCGTCGCGTGGCTTGGTCCCATCCGATTGCCACGATCGTCGAACAGCTTGCCTGACAGAAACGAAAGCTCGTCCCGCCGCGCGAACTCGACGCGCTTGCGTCTGCCCGGCAAGACGCTCTTGAACCTTTGCCCAGGTCTCGCTGTCGATGATCGCCGCGTGTTGGCCGTCGTAAATTCTGTCCTTGTGGCGCAGCTTGCCGATGTAGAGCGGGTTCGACAGGGTCCAGTATAATTGACCGCGCCAAAACCGGCCGCCGCCGTTTGTTTTACCCGCCATGGTCGTTCGATGGGGAAGTCTGATATTCTCCCGGTTGAGCGCGGCCTGAACGCGGATGACGCTGCCAAGTTCAAGATAGCGACGAAAGATATCGCGGACCAAAGCCGCGTGCTCTTCGACGACGTGCAGTGCGCGATCCTCGACGCGGTAGCCGAGCGGCACCGTGCCGCCCATCCAGATACCCTTGCTTTTCGACGCCGCCACCTTGTCTCGGATCCGCTCGCCGGTGATCTCCCGTTCGAACTGCGCGAAGGACAGCAGCATGTTGAGGGTGAGCCTTCCCATGCTGGTGGTCGTGTTGAAGGCCTGGGTGACCGAGATGAAGGACACGTCGTGCGCATCGAAGAGGTCGACGAGCTTTGCGAAGTCGGCGAGCGAGCGGGTCAGCCGGTCGACTTTGTAAACAATGACGATGTCGATGTGCCGAGACCGGATGGCCTCGAGCAGCTTTTGCAAGGCGGGCCTCTCCAGCGAGCCGCCGGAGAACCCGCCGTCATCATAACGGTCGCGAAGCAGCTTCCAGCCTTCATGGGCCTGGCTCTTGATATAGGCCTCGGCCGCCTCCCGCTGGTTGTCGAGCGAGTTGAAGTCCTGTTCAAGTCCGGAATCGGTGGAGACGCGAGTGTAGATGGCGCAGCGAAGACTCTTTGGATGAGTGCGCTGGTTCATGGCCGGCGCTCTGCGACTGGCTCCAGGGCCTCTCTAGTTTTCGTCGTTACATTATGTCGGCGCCTGTCCTGTGCGCGCGTGTTTCGGAGTCCAAAGAACCGGTGACCGTTCCAGACCGTTCCGGTGATCGCCTTCGCCGCCTGGGAGAGGCTGTCGTAGGTCTTCCCATTCCAGGCAAAGCCCTTCTCCAGGATCACGACCCTTTCCGAACGGCCGTTCCACTCTCTAACCAGCAGCGCTCCCGGGCGAAGTTTTGCGCCCTCCCAGGTCGTTGGCGAGCGCTGCGCGAAGGGAACGGACGCCCCGATCCCCTCCCCTACGTCGTCCGGCGATCGAAGCTGCCTCGCCGTCGCTTTGTCGAGGTCGCCAAAGCGAGCCACCTGAATCCGATAGGCCAGCATCCGCAGCACAAGCGAGCGTGGCCAACGGTCGGGCGCTTCACCGCCGAGGTGGTTGCGCCATTGCAGGCGCAAACCGTTCAAATCAAGCTCGGCGAGATCAGAGATCAGCGTTGCGACATCATCGGTTGCGCCGATTGACGGTCGGTCTTTCGACGACGCTGTCGGCGGCGCTGAGGTTCTCCCAGCGCCGCGAGATCGTTGGGGCCCGGCCATCACGCGGCGTCTCGAGCGCGGGACCGACCTTTGGCCTCAGCCTCTTGGTGGGCCTTATGCTCCGTCGGGCTTGTCGTGGTCTCGCCTTGGCTGGCGTCAGCTACGGCGGGGCTGAGCGAGGTCGAACTCCACCCGATAGGTCGACTCTGCATCGCTTTCCGATCGGCCCCTGATGACGACATAGCCGCGTTTGCGCAGGCCGGTCAGCGCCGCTCGCGTCGTATGAGGCAACCACCCCGTCGCATCGATCAGTTCTCTTAGATGGGCGCCCGACTCCCGTCGGAGGAGTTCCAGGACCTTCGCGATCTTCGTCCCGCCACGCGGAACTAACGAATGATCGCCGGCACTCGCGGCGCGATCGGACTTGATCGGCTCATTCGGTAAGGCGTCCTCGTTGGATGGCGTGACTTGCTTGCGTTTCTTCGCGCTCGACGCGGGCTGCTGGCGATCCGACGCAGCCGGCCCATCGTCACGCGATGCGATCGCCTTCACTCCCGCCGCTGTTACTCGCAGCGCAAAAGCCTGCTTCGTCTTTTCGTCTTCACGCCAAGCCGCGAGGCCGGCCCTGGCTTTGATCTCCTTGACCAGACCAGCAGTGAGGAGCACGGCCAATTGCTTCCGCGCGGCTGACCCCCTCGCGCCTTTTGGCGGCTCGACAATAAGATCCTGTCGGCGCGACGCGGCGCTCAACAAGGCATGAACGGATTCGGAAAGTTTGGTGGACATGGCGGCGACCCTTCGCGTTTAGCGCCGGCGCAGCCAATCTGCGCCGTCACTGACACGAGCCCCAGGTCGGGGCGATCGTCGACATCAGAGGGTCTCGAAGGCGCCGTCGAACCGCGCCGCCAGCAAACCATTGCTCTGCCTTGCGCGAAAGGCCAGTCCTTTCTGAACAATCCAGAGCGTTGGTTACTAGCTTCGGTCTGCGGGTCGGACAGACAATTCCCGCTGCATCAAATCTGACAGTTGGCACCCCTCCGGTCGGCGATGACTGCCCAAACAGATCAGGCGGAGTGCGCGCAAAACCCCCTCGCTGCGTCTTCTTTGCGCCCAACTGCGACTTGCATCCTAGCAGCGCCTAAGCTCTCAAGCATTCGTTGGGGCTGTGGTTCCAGCGAATTGGAGAACCGTCGTGCCCTTCAAAGGAGAACTTCGTGCCTCCTTCAATTCTTCAACCCTTCAAGACATTTTCGACCGAGGGCGAGACGGTGGGCCGGTTGTTGGCCGGCTACTCGACCTTGGAAATCGGCCTCGTGCATTGCGTTCAAGTTGCTGTCGACAACTCGACGGTGTCCTGAAAGCTATGTTTCGCCGGCGCAGCGAGACTTACCGGATCGACGAGGGAGAACGGCTTGGCCTACCGGCCTACGGATCGACGCCGCTAGGTTTGCAATTCTCGATCGACGTTGCGATGATCGCCCAGTTGTCGCCACCTCGGTCCGAACCGGCGAACAAGCGTTCTTGCGGTTGAGGGCGATGGGTCGGATTGAACGCTCGGGCGTATTGGAGTCTATCTCGATCCGGCCGTCGTCAAGGAAGCGGGTTAGGCCTTCCCAACGCGAGAGCGCGTGGCGGATCGCCTCTGCAAGTTTGCTCTTCTGACTGATGAGGGCGAGCATTGCGCGCAGCCAGGGTTCAAGATCATTGACGATTGGACGCGATCGCTCCTGACGTGCGGCCGGAGGTCGTCGGGACCGTGCCCGCGAATCTCTTTCTCGATCTCGTAGAGTTGCGCGACGCGCTGCAACGCCTCCTTGGCGATCGGCGAGTCCTCCACAACGGCGCGATCATAAAGGCCACGCCGCCGCGGCAACGTGAAAATCAGAGGGATCAATGGTGCGTTGTGTCTGACTAATCCCAAACATCTTGCAGAGAGCCCGAAGGAGCGCGGTCTTGCCTGCAGCCTTTGAACCTATCAATGCGGTGATCTCGATACTGACCCGAACAGTGATCGGATTGGGGCCGAAGCAGCGGAAGCCAGAGAGCGTGACACATTCAAGAGGCGAGGGAAGAGTTTTCAGCGGGAAGAACCAGCAATCACCAAATTTGGCACGAGGCCCGATGAACCCGATGAAAACGTAGGCTTACTAACCTGCCGATTGACCTGACCCCCGACGTTCATCCAACCATCGCCAGAGTCCTTTGGTCATCATTGCGCAAGCGCGCGGGTGGAGCAACGGATGATCGGCGGAGCTGGTCGGGGTTGCGCAGCCGATCATCCGTTGCGTTGAAAGAAGCGGCATAGGCGGCGGGCGTAAGGTAGCCGATCGCCGAGTGCGGCCGCGATTGGTTGAAGTCGTCCGTCCACGCATTGATTGCCGCTCGCGCGTGTTCGAGGTGGAAGAACAGGGTCTCGTTCAGCAACTCGTCGCGCATGCGGCCGTTGAAGCTCTCGACAAAGCCGTTCTGGGTCGGCTTGCCGCATTCGATGTAATGCCAGTCGATCCGCGCGCCCGCGCACCAGCCCAGGACGGCGTTGTGAACTCGGTTCCATTGTCGCTGACGATCGTCTTCGGTGCGCCGCGCCGGGCGACGAGCGTCTCAAGTTCGCGCACGACCCGCTTGCCCGAGATCGAGGTGTCGGGGATGGCGGCCAGGCATTCGCGCGTGACCTCGTCCACGACGTTGAGCACGCGGAAACGCCGGCCGTCGGCAAATTGGTCGTGCACGAAGTCGAGGCTCCAGCGTTGATTGGGCCGTGCCAAGACGGGCGGCGGAGCTCGAACGCCGACGGCCTTCCTGCGCCCCCTGCGCCGGCGCACTGTCAGCCCCTCCTCGCGATAAAGCCGCTGCGTCTTCTTGCGGTTCAGCCGATGTCCGTCCTTGAGCAGGAGGACGTGTAGCCGCCGATAGCCGAAGCGCCGGCGCTCGCCCGCCAGCTCATGCAGGCGCGCCCGAATGGCCGCGTCGTCCGGCCTCCGCGAGCGGTGGCGGACCGTCTTGCGATCCGCTCCCACGAGGGAACACGCCCGCCGCTCGCTCAATCCATGATCTCGCATGACTTGCGCGACGGCCTCTCGCTTGACGGCGGGCGTCACCATTTTTTTGACGTGAGGTCCCTCAGGACCGCGTTGTCGAGCATCGCCTCCGCCAACAACTTCTTGAGCTTGGCGTTCTCGTCCTCCAACGCCTTCAGCCGCCTGGCCTCGGAAACGCCCATGCCACCGAACTTGGCTTTCCACGCGTAGAACGTCGCGCCCGAAATCCCGTGCCGCCGACAAACCTCCGCCGTTTTCCCTCCCGCTTCCTGCTCGCGCAGGATTGCGATGATCTGCTCTTCCGTGAACCTGCTCTTCTTCATCGTCCGGCCCTTCCTGGGTTCCGAACTCTAGCCAATATTGGAGGAACTTACGGGGG
>CAVSSV010000014.1:0-48828 GCA_963730695.1 uncultured Pseudomonadota bacterium | reverse complement strand
CCCGCAAGCGGGGCAGGAGAGCAGCCTCGCCTGCAAGGCTATGCGTTGCGCAGGGGCGCTAGCGATTCCGTCCAATCGGAACGTGCCCTTGAGCGCGCGGCGAGCGCGGGATCAGCCGGTCACAGCCGCCAAGCCGCCCATCAGCATGTATTTCATCTCGACATATTCCTCGATGCCGTAGCGCGAGCCTTCGCGCCCGAGGCCGCTCGCCTTCATGCCGCCGAACGGGGCTTCCGCGGTCGAGATGATGCCCTCGTTGATGCCGACGATGCCGTAGTCCAGGCCTTCGGCGACGCGCCAAATGCGGCCGATGTCGCGGGCGTAGAAATAGCTGGCGAGGCCGAACTCGGTGTCGTTCGCCATCGCCACCGCTTCGTCCTCGGTGCGGAAGCGGAAGAGCGGCGCGAGCGGGCCAAACGTCTCTTCGCGCGCCACCATCATTGCCGGCGTCACATCACGGATCACGGTCGGCGCGAAGAAATTGCCGCCGAGCGCGTTGCCGCCGATCACGATCTTTCCGCCCTTGGCGACGGCGTCGGCGACATGTTCGCGCACCTTGTCGACCGCCGCCGGGTTGATCAGCGGGCCCGTGGTGACGCCGGCGTCGGCGCCGTTGCCGACCTTCAAAGCGCCCACCGCCGCCGCGAATTTCTGCAGGAAGGGCTCGTAGACTGAATCCTGCACCAGAATGCGATTGGCGCAGACGCAGGTTTGCCCGGCGTTGCGATATTTCGAGGCCATTGCGCCGGCCACCGCGGCGTCCAGATCCGCGTCATCGAACACGATGAAAGGCGCATTACCGCCGAGCTCGAGGCCGATCTTTTTGATCGTCGGCGCGCATTGCGCCATCAGCAGCCGGCCGATTTCGGTCGAGCCGGTGAAGGTGAGGCCGCGCACCAGCGGGTTGGCCGTCATCTCGCCGCCGATCGCCGGCGCCGAGCCGGTGATCACCGAGAAAATGCCGGCGGGCAACCCGGCGCGCTCCGCCAGTTCCGCGATCGCTAGCGCGGAGAGCGGCGTCTCTTCGGAAGGCTTGCAAACGAAGGCGCAGCCGGCGGCCAGCGCAGGGCCGGCTTTGCGCGTGATCATCGCATTGGGGAAATTCCACGGCGTGATCGCCGCGACGACGCCGAGCGGCTGCTTGATGACCACCATGCGGGCGTTCGGCCAGGGCGAGGGGATCGTCTCGCCATAGATGCGCTTGCCCTCCTCGGCGAAGAACTCGATGAACGAGGCGCCGTAGGCGATCTCCCCGCGCGACTCGGCGAGCGGCTTGCCCTGTTCGGCGGTCATGATGCGCGCCAGGTCCTCCTGGTTCGCCATCATCAGATCGAACCATTTGCGCAAGACCCCGGCGCGATCCTTGGCCGTGCGCCGGCCCCAGACTTTTTGCGCGCGCTCGGCCGCCGTAATGGCGCGGCGCGTTTCGGCGGCCCCGAGGTCCGGAACATGGCCGATGACGCTGTCGTCAAACGGGTTCGTGACCGGAATCGTCTTGTCGCCGCCGACCCAGGAGCCGTCGATGTAGCACTTGTCTTTGAGCAGGGTAGGGTCGTTGAGAGTGAGGTTTTGGGAAGTGCTCATGCTTCGTCTCTGTGCCGCCGGCGGAGGGCGTTCGTCTTCGTGGATCTCATTAGCCCGAGTTCGCGTGAAAACCTCCACACATTCTTGATGCGCCGCTGCACGTGGGCTCTTCTTGGGGATCGCTGACCGCACCGCGTGCCGAATGCACAGCGATTGCGTGCGGGGCCCTTGCGGCGCGGGCGCAGAAGCCGTTTTGATGGCTGCGAAACGAACTCGGCGAAGGGCACGCATGTCAGGGCGAAAAGCGCGTTTGGGGATCATCGGCGCAGGGGCGATGGGTCAAATCCATCTGCAGTATTTTTCCAAATTGCCTGAGGTGGAGCTGGCCGCCGTCGCGGACAGCAACCCGGCGCGCCTGGCGGCAGCGCAGGCGAGCTATGGGGTCCCGGCCGGCTATGCCGACGGCGCCAGGCTGATCGCCGAGGCGGACCTCGATGGCGTCGTGATCGCCGCGCCTAACAGCGTACATGCGCCGCTCGCCATCGCGGCGTTGCAAGCCGGCCGCCACGTGCTGTTGGAAAAGCCGATGGCGACCACGGCGGCCGAAGCCAAGGCCATTCTGCAGGCGGAGAAGGCGTCGGGCCGCAAATTGCTGATCGGCCATCACATGCGCTGGGCCTGGCCGTTTCCGGTCATCAAGGCGCAGGTGGAAGCCGGGGAGTTCGGTAAGATCTACTACGTCAAGGCGGGCTGGATGCGTCGCAAAGGCATCCCGGCGTGGGGCACCGCCTACACCTCGAAGACGGCTATGGGCGGCGGCGCGGCGGTCGACATCGGCGTGCACGTGCTCGATTTGGCGCTGCATCTCTCCGGCAATGCGCGGCCAGTGTCGGTATTTGGCGCAGCCTACAGCAAGATTGGAACGCAGCGCATGGGCTTGGGCTCCTGGGGCGAGCGCAACATGGCCGGCGCTTTCGACGTCGACGATCTCGCGGCGGCGATGATCCGCCTGGAAGATTCGACAATGGTCAATCTCGAAGTCAGTTGGGCGGCCTACACCAACGCCGAAGGCAACGGCCCCTATATCCATCTGATGGGCGACAAAGGCGGCGTTTCCGTCCGCGATTACAAGGGCACGTGGATGATCGAGCGCTTCGATGCCGCCGTCGACGTCGCGCTTGAGCGCCCGGCGGCGGCGATCGACGAACGGACCGGCGTCGCCCAGCATTTCGTCGACTGCATCGAACGCGACGCCAAGCCGCTCGTCAGCGGCCGCAGCGGCTACGTGAACAGCGGCATTCTGGAGGCGCTGTATCGCTCGTCTGACACGGGCCGGGAAGTGAGAGACTTTCTGGAGCCAGGCTTGCTTGGCGGGTAAGTGGCCGGAGGCTGGCCCCTTCGCTCGCTACCCTCCCGCCGCTGCCGTCAGGCCAAGAACTCCCGCACGAACGCCGAAGCTGGCGCGCGCCGTATTTCGTCCGGCGCGCCAACCTGCTCGATGCGGCCATTATTGAGGATCGCCACGCGGTCGGCGAGTTCCATCGCTTCGTCCTGGTCGTGGGTGACGAAGATCGTCGTCAGCCCGGTGCGGTCGTGAATTTCGCGGAGCCAGCGGCGCAGGTCCTTGCGCACCTTGGCGTCGAGCGCGCCGAACGGCTCGTCGAGCAGCAGAACGCGCGGCTCAATGGCGAGCGCGCGCGCCAGCGCGACGCGCTGACGCTGGCCGCCGGACAATTGCTGGGGGTAGCGCGCGCCCAGCCCGGACAATTGCACCATGTCGAGAAGCTCAAGCGCGCGCCGCTCGATTTCGCGCTTGGGCGGGCGGGAATACCGGGGGCGGACGGTGAGGCCGAAACTGATGTTGTCCAGCACGCTCATGTGGCGGAACAGCGCGTAGGACTGGAACACGAAGCCGGCGCGGCGGTCCTGCACCGGCAGGTCCGTCGCGTCAGCGCCGCCGAACAGCAATTGGCCGCTGTCCGCCCGTTCCAGGCCGGCGATGATGCGAAGCAGCGAGGTCTTACCCGATCCCGAGGGGCCGAGCAGGGCGATTAACTCGCCGGCGGCGACGGTCAAATTGACCTCGCGCAGAACGGCGTTGTTCGTGCCGAACGATTTTGAAATGCTGACGACGTCGAGCGACTGCGGCGCGGACACGTCTTCGCCGCTTCGGTCGGCCGTCTCAAGCAGACGAGGCGTCGCGTCGGGCTTCAAGGAGAGATTTGAGCCCGAGCGTGACCAGAGCGAGAAGCGCGAGGACGGTGGCGAGGGAGAAAGCGGCGACGCTGTTGTACTCATTGTAAAGAATCTCCACCTGGAGCGGGATGGTGTTGGTGAGGCCGCGGATGTGGCCGGAAACGACGGAAACGGCGCCGAACTCGCCCATGGCGCGGGCGTTGCAGAGCAGCACGCCATAGAGCAGCGCCCACTTCACGTTCGGCAGCGTGACGGCGAAAAAGGTTCGGAAGCCGTGCGCGCCCAAGGTGTAGAGCCGCCTCTTCCTCGGCGCTGCCTTGCGACTGCATGAGCGGGATCAGCTCGCGCGCCACGAACGGGAAGGTGACGAACACCGTGGCCAGCACGATGCCCGGCACAGCAAAGATGATGTGCAGGTTGTGCGCCGCCACCCACGGCCCCAGCACGCCCTGCGCGCCGAACACCAGCACGAAGATCAGGCCGGAGACGACGGGCGAAACGGAAAACGGCAGGTCGATCAGCGTGATCAGCACGCTCTTGCCGACAAACTCGAATTTCGCGATCGCCCACGCGGCGGTCAGACCGAACACCGCATTGAGCGGCACCGAGATCGCCGCGATCGTCAGCGTGAGATAGACGGCCGAGCGGGCGTCGGAATCCAGGAACGTGTTGAAATAGACGGCGGGGCCGTGCGCGAAGGCTTCGCTGAAGACGACAACCAGCGGCGCTAGCAGGAACAAGCACAGAAAGACGACCGTGACGCCGATGCCGACGATGCCCCACGCGCCGCTGCCCAGCGCTGCGGGGGCGCTAGCGCGCCGCGCCGGAAAGGGTGAGGCCTCAACGATGTCAGACATCGCCGAACCGCTTTCTCATTTGCGCTTGCAGGCCGTTGATCGCCAGCAGCACCACGAACGAGATGGCCAGCATGATCGCGGCGATCGCGGTCGCGCCGTCGTAGTCGTATTCCTCAAGCTTCACCACGACGAGCAGCGGCGCGATCTCGGAGACATAAGCGAGATTGCCGGCGATGAAGACCACCGAGCCGTATTCGCCGACGCCGCGCGCGAAGGCCAACGCGAGGCCGGTCAGCAGCGCCGGGACGAGCGGGGGCAACAGCACGCGGAAGAACGTCTGCAGCGGCCGCGCGCCGAGCGTCGCTGACGCCTCCTCCATCTCTTTCTCTAGGTCGGCGATGATCGGTTGCACCGTGCGCACGACGAAGGGCAGGCCGACGAAGATCAGCGCAACGAGAATGCCCCATCGCGTGTAGGCGATTTTTACGCCCAGCTGCGCCAGCGGCCTGCCGAGCCAGCCGTTGGGCGCATAGAGCGCCGCCAGGGCGATGCCGGAGACGGCGGTCGGCATCGCGAAGGGCAGATCGACGGCGGCGTCGAACAGCTTTCGCAACGGGAAGTTTTTGCGCGTCAACGTCCAGGCGACGATGCCGCCGAACACCACGTCGACCAGCGCCGCCGCGAACGAAATGCCGAACGAGGTCCGCAACGCGGCGAGCACGCGCGGCTGCATGGCGACGGCCCAAATCCCTTGGGCGCCAAGGGCGGAGGCCTTGGCGATCAGGACCCCTAGGGGGAACAGGACGATGAGCGAGAGGTAGAACAGCGTCCAGCCCATCGTCCAGCCGAAACCCGGCAGAACGGAATCCCGTCGCCAACTGCCGGCGAGGCTCATTCATTGCTGGTTCGCTTGCTGGATCTGGTCGAACATACCGCCGTCGGCGAAGTGGACCGGGGTCACCTTCGACCAGCCGCCGAAGGAAGCGATCGTGATCAGATCGAGCTTGGGCAGGCGCGCCAAATCGTCCTTGGCGGCGAATTCGGGGTGGATGGGCCGGAAGTAATCCTTGGCGATGATGGCTTGGCCGGCCGGCGAATAGAGGAATTGCAGGTAGGCCTCGGCCTCCTTCCGCGTGCCCTTGGCGTCGACGTTGCCGTCGACCACGGAGACGGTCGGCTGCGCCAGGATCGACAGCGACGGCGCGACGATCTCAAAGCCTTCGGAGGCGAACTCGTGGGTCGCCAGGAAGGCGTCGTTTTCCCACGCGATGAGGACGTCGCCCAGCCCGCGCTGGGCGAAGGTGATCGTCGAGCCGCGCGCTCCGGCGTCCAGAACCGGGGCGTTCTTATAGATCGCCGCGACGAAAGCCTTGGTCTTGGCTTCATCGCCGCCGAACTTTTTCAAGCCGTAGCCCCAGGCCGCAAGATAGTTCCAGCGTGCGCCGCCGGAGGTCTTCGGGTTCGGCGTGATGACGCTGACGCCAGGCTTGGCCAGGTCGTCCCAGTCGCGGATGCCCTTCGGGTTGCCTTTGCGGACGAGGAAAACGATCGTCGAGGTGTAAGGGGCCGAGTTGTTCGGCAGACGCTTCTGCCAGTCCGCCGGAATCTTTCCCGTCTTGGCGGAAATGGCGTCGATGTCGCCCGCGAGCGCCAGGGTGACGACATCGGCGGCGAGGCCGTCGATCACCGCGCGGGCCTGGGCGCCCGAACCGCCGTGGGAGGCTTGAATCGTCACATTCTCGCCGGTTTTGGTCTTCCAGTCGGCGGCGAAAGCCGCGTTGATGTCTTTGTAGAGCTCGCGCGTTGGATCGTAGGAGACGTTCAGCAGCGTGACGTCGGCCGCGTTGGCGGCGCCGGCCGTCAGGCCGAGCGTTAGGGCGAGCGCCCAGATTGCCTTGCGCGCAGAGCGGCTGATGGGAGACGATTTCACGATTTTGCCTTTGTCAGAGTGGGCGTGGCCTCACCTCTGCCCGACGATGGCAAGTGCGTCAAGTTAGTCTATTATTTTTATATACAAAAAGACAAAAGAAAAGGGCTGCCGCAACCTGCGTTGCGGCAGCCCGGGAATAAGGCGTCGATTAGAACGAGATGCGCAGGCCGGCCGTCGGCTGGATGTTCGAGGTGTAGCCGTTGCCGCCGGTGAGAACGGTGTAGCCGCTGGAGAGGCCGCCGCTGACTTTCGAGTACATCAGGCCGGCGTACATGTCGAAGCGCTTGTAGGGGTGCCAATCGACCATGCCCGACAAGGCGATTTCGTTACCCGAGCACGATCCGAGAGCGGTCGTCGTGATGGCGCAGGTCGCCGCGGGCAACCCGCCGGCAATCGGCTTGGAAGCGGCGCCGTTGCTATAGTCGTTCTGCCAGGCATAGTAGATCGCGCCAGCGACGTCCCATTGCGGCGTGATGGCGTAGCGCGTGCCAAACCACAAGAGTTGCAGCGCCTTGTTCACGACATAAGCGTTCGTCTTCGGGGCGGCGACTGTGTAATCGCCGAGGACGGTGAGGTTGGGTCCGAAGCTTCCCGACGGGTCCGAAAGGTTCACGTGTTCGTAGCCGCCCGAGAACTTGAACTGGTTCCAAGTATACTTGGCGAACAGCGCGATGGCGGTGTTATTGGAGATCGTGCCGGTCAAGTCGCCATTGGCGGGCGTCGGAAACTTGATCGCGCCGAGGTTCGAGCCAGTAAGCGTCCCCAGCGAGACGACGCCGTTAGCTTGCGAAAACACGCCGTCCACCGAGAAGCCGTTCCACTCTCCGCCGAGCTGCAATTGATAGCCGTTCTGGATGCCGTTGCCTTGGGCGTAGCCTCCGACCTGGACCATGCCGCCAGCATGAATGCCATTGTTGTTGTAAAGATACTTGAACCCAGTGTTGTACCGCGCCGACTCCGTGGCTCCGGGACCTTGGATGAAGCTGCCGGACGAGCCAATCATCGAAAACGCGTAGGCGCCGCCGTAAGGATCGTACGCCCCGACCAAGTCGTTGGAGAAGGTCGTCTGTCGGCCAAACGTCAGCGTGCCGAACGTCTTCGAACTGGCGCCGAAATAGCCGAAAGAGTTATCCCACTGGCCAGCGCGGCTGGAGTCGCCGTTGGCCGATTGATTGGCGAAGTGGGTTGAGGTGTTCTGATAAAGCGACTTCGGACCGTTCGCCAATTGCAGCGAATAGGGGTCGAAGCCGAGCTGGGCGTTCGCGACGATCGAGACGTCGCCAAAGATCGCCTGGTTGAACTTGATGCCGACGTTCGATTGGCTTTCGTTGTTCGGCGACCAATTCAAACGGCCGCCATTGGAGAACTTGGCGACCAGGGCGGAGATGCCGTTGGAGTAATAGCGATTGAAGGGCTCGCCATGCTGTTGGTAGGCGCCGCCGACGTCGATCGTGCCGTAGACCGTGAACGGGCCGGCCGAGAGCGGGCAATCAGTCGGGGTGGTGTTCAAGAACGCGTCAAAGCTCGACCAGCAGGTGATCTTGGGAGGCGGCGCGGGCTGCGCAGCCTTCCTGGTTGGCAAATCGGCAGCCGACGCCGCGGCGACGGCAAAGCTCGCCAACGAAAACCCAAGTGCAAACCGGAGAACTTTCAACTGGACCCCCAACATTTTGATTCGCACCCAGGCCGCGGTCTTGCCGGTCCCCAGAGAAATTGCCTGAGTGCAATACGACGATGCCCTGGGGCAACTACCTAGGTCAAGATAGTCTACCATTTATGTAGGTTTTATGACATTTGTGACAGTGCAATATTGTCCGACAGAGAGAGGTGACGTAAGACTAAAGAGTTGGAAGCATGGAAGAAAATCGAACGCTTTGGTTCGTGTTGCGCTCCGGCAACAGGGGGCCAGATCTTGTTCGAGGCTGATGCTGCAGAGCAACATTGGGCCTTCATCCAGCCCCGCAAAAGCTTCGTTTCGTTGCGGCCGAAGGGATGCGTGCCGGGCGCGAACTTGATTTCGGAGCCGGATGGCGTCCTCTCCCTCCTCAGGGCCGGGACCCTCGCTTGGCCACCAAATAAATCCCCCGAAATTTGCCTTGGAACGCTGCCTCAAAACGAGCGAAGCCTCTGAAGGTAATCGGGTTTTGCGCATAATTAGGGGATTGAACGATTTCAAGGGCTTGCGCGAAACCAAGATTTCCGTGACACGGATCGATTCAATCTTTTCAGGGGTTTGAAGACCAAATATTTTGTTTTTTCCTAATCTTCGCTGCAATGGCGTGGCTCACCGTGCTTCACACGGCCTGCCAGGCCGCGTCGCCCAGCACCCCCAGGGTGCCCCTCGCGAAAGCTAGGGGTAGTATGTATTCTGAAAATTGTAAAGAAAAATCGATGTTTTTATGTTTTGCGAAACGAACGAGGGAGGGAGACCCTCCCTCCGTCATGACCGGGCTTTACCCGGTCATCCACGCGGTCGTGAGATGCCCGGCCGAGGCCGTGCGGGCAACGTCTCGTTAACGTTCGTAACGACGCTGCGTCGGCGCGGCGTGGATGACCGGGTCAAGCCCGGTCATGACGGCGGAGGCGTCTGGATAAGCGGACGGCGGCGTACAACGCCCGGGCCTTCACTCAAGATAAGCCGCTGCCCTTATTTCCCGCACTTCTCGTAAGTCGCGGTCAGCATGTCGTTCTGATCGGGCTCTTCCTGCATTTCAGTGTCGCTTTTGACCGTGAACTTGGCGGTCAAATTGGCGAAGCCGACGGTGTTGTGGCAGGCGGCTTTGGCTGTCGAGACGTCGCCGTTGCGGCTGACGGCGCTGATGCGGCAGGCGCCGCTCGGGGCCACGATCTGGCCGGGGGTGATCAGAAAGGCGCGCACGAACTGATCGACCGGCATCTTGTAGACGGTGTGGCCGCCCTTGGTGACGAACACGTCTTTGCAATCGGAATCGCTGGAGACCCATGCGCCGAGGAGGCGGGGGTCGAGCGAGTTGGCCAAGGCGACCGCCGGGAATGCGCCCGCAAGCGCCAAACCTGCCGCGGCAAGACGAACATTCAGCCCAATCATGATGACTTCCCCCAACGCCTTCGCTGAACTTACGCTCCGGCAGAAAAGCAAGATGTAACCCTTCCCCCCTTGCGGGGGAAGGCGCGGCGGCGTCTTCTCCAACTTCGCTGGAGAAGGGACGCGGCCAGCTACGCCATCTGCTTCGCCGGTCCCGCCGCCAGTTCTCGCTCGCGCCATTCCGACGGCGGCAGGCCGGCTTCTTCGGTGAAGAACCGCGTGAAGGCGCTGACCTGCGAATAACCCAACAAATGCGCGACTTCGCGGATGGGGATGCGGGTGTCGCGCAGCAATTGCGCGGCGATTTCCAAGCGCGCTGCGTTCAGCGCGTCGCGGAAGGAGGTATTCTGCGCCTGCAGCGCCCGGTTCAGCGTGCGCGGGTGCATAAGGAGCAGGGCGGCGGTGCTTTTCAGCGACGGCGTTCCGCAGAGCACGAACGGCAAAAACGGGACCGTGGCAAGCCGCCGCTTTTGCTGAGCTCAAGCGCCTGGACCCGACGTGGGCGAGCCTCGCCGATAAAATGGCGGGCCAGCTGTGGAGGAGCGGGGCGCTGTCGCACAAGCTCGTCGAACTCGTGAGCTTGGCGTTCAATGTCGCTTGCACCAATCAGAACGCCGAGGGCACGCGTCGGCATATCCGCGGCGCGCTCGACGCCGGCGCGAGCCGCGAAGAAATCTTGATGATCATCAAGATGGGCTCGCTGTTGTCGATTCACACTTGCAGCCTCGGCGCGCCGATCCTGCTCGAAGAAGCGAAGGCCGCGGGCGTCGCGCTGCCGACGAACCCGCCGGTCCCGACGCCGGCGGCCGACGCCTTGAAGGCGGCCGGCCAATGGAACGCCGCATGGGACCCGTTCTTCCAGATCGCTCCGGCCTGGACAGATGCGTTCATGGCGGTGGGCGGGCCCGTCTACGGCGGGGGCACGTTGTCGGCCAAAGACGCGGAATTGCTGAGCATCGCCTTTGACGCCTCCATCACGCACATTTATGCGCCGGGGACGCGCCGGCGCATCAAGAACGCGCTCAAAGCGGGCGCCTCTGTCGCCGAGATTTTCGAAGTGCTAAAAATCTGCGTCACGCAAGGCGTACAGGCCAGAAACATGGCCGTGCCAATTCTTGCCGAAGAACTGGCCGCGCGCGCGGACTGACGAGGAGAAGGCGATGAGCGGAAATGCAGGCGGCGCCGCGACGGCGGACGTGCACAAGGCCAGCTTGAAAGAGAAAGCGGCCGAGGAGTTTCACAAATTCGTCGTGCTATTCTTCTACCTGTGGGCGCTGTTCGGCGTGTTCGTCCTCAATCAGGACATTGTCCTGCGCGAGCAGCACGTCAATTTCACCATGCAGGGCTTCGCCTTCATCAACGCGCTGGTGTTCGCCAAGGTCGCGCTGATTTTTGAGATGTTCGAGCCCGCGAAGTGGCTGCACAATCGGCCGCTGATTTGGCCGATTTTGTATGAGACGCTGCTGCTGACGGTCGCCTTCATCATCGTGCATTTGCTGGAGAAAATCATCGAAGGGTGGTTTCGCGGCCGCAGCGTCGCAGAAAGCCTGCCCTCGATCGGCGGCGGCGGCTTTGCCGGGCTGATAAGCGTCGCGGTGATCATTTTCTTTGCGCTGATGCCGTTCTTCGCCATTCGCCATCTCGACCGTGTGTTGGGCGAAGGAAAACTCTGGGCGATTCTGTTTAAAAATAATCCTGCGGCGAGCTGATCGTTTTGTTGACGCGGCGCGCCAGAAAAGGTTAGCGCCGCGCTCGCCGCAACGTAAATCGATTTGCAACGTTGCTGATTTGGGGACAACACATGCGCAAGATTTTGTTGATGTCGATCGCCGCCGGGCTCGCTTTTGCCAGCGTCGCCAAGGCCGATCCTGTGGATCTGTCGGCCTATGTCGACAAGAACGGTTTTCTCGACGTGCAGACGCTGACCTGCGGCCAGCTCGCCAACACCTACCAGGAAGACGCCGACGCGCTGACGACCTGGTACAGCGGCTGGTACAACGGCCTCGCCCACAAGCACTTCCTCGATTACAAGAAGGGCCGCGCCGCCGAGCACGACGTGATCGAATATTGCAAGGCGCACCAGAACGAGAAGATCATTCACGCCATCGCCGTCGTGTTCAAGGACATGCGCGCGGAACAAGGCATCGACATGAAGTAAGGCGCGTTGCGCACGCGCGGCCGCGGTCTCAATTTTGCCGAGGTCGCCGCGCGCCGTTGCCACGCGGTGGACGCACGCAACATTCGTCGGACGCTGCGGTCGCGGAGTCGCATTGGTCCTTTAATTTGACGCAAACTTGGGATGGAAACGATGATGCGCAATGAGGTTGGAAACAGGCGTCGAGGCGTTGCGGCTCTGACCGCGGCAAGCCTGGGTGCTTTGGCGCTGGCGTTCGTGGCGGGCTCCGCCTCGGCGCAGGACGCAACGCCTGCAGCGGCGGCGACGCCGGTGATCGAGCAGAAGGCGGTCGACATTCTCAAGGCGGCGGGCGCGGCCATCGGCGGCGCGAAGTCGCTGTCGTTCACGGCGGTCAGCACGTATGAGCGTTTCGGCCGCACCGGCCAGCCGCTGTACTACAGCGTGCTCAATGAAGTCTCGCTCGAGCGCCCCAACAAGCTGCGCGTCATCAAGCCCGGCGACGGCACGCCGGACGAGTTCTATTACGACGGCAAGACGATCACGGCCTATATCCCGCAGGGCAACCTGGTCGCCACCGCCGACGCGCCGCCGACCATCGACAAGATGCTCGACGTCGCCTGGGACAAGGCGGCGATCTATTTCCCGTTCGTCGACGCCATCTCGGACGATCCGTTCGCCGCCGCGAGCAAAGGGCTGAAGTCGCTCTACTACGTCGGCACGTCGGTCACGGTCGGCGGCGTCAAGACGGATGTCATCGCCGGCGAGAACGAAGAGATCCAGGCCGAGCTTTGGATCGGCGCCGAAGATCACCTGCCGCGGATGTTGCGCGCGCGCTACGTGAACGAGCCGGCGCGCGCCAATTATGAGACCGCGTTCTCCGACTGGAAGATCAATCCGAAATTCGCCGCCGGCACGTTCGAGAGCCAGAAAGCCAAGACGGCCAACAAGATCGAGTTCGAGCCGCCGGGCGCGAACGAAACCCCGGCGCCGAAGTGACGGCGCGCTGAGAGATCGAGGAGCAAAGACATGAAGAAGATTGTTTTGATCTCGGCTGCGGCGCTGGCGGCGGTCTGCGGGCTGCAGTCCGCGAACGCGTTCATGCGTTTTCCCGCGGGCGGCGGCGGTTTTGACCGCACGCCGGACGGCGGATACTCGCACACGGGCGACGCCGGCGGCTTCGAGCACTCGACGCAGGTCGGCCCGAACGGCGTGGCGCATGAGAGCGACGCCGGCGGCGCCTGGCACGGCTCCGCCGCAAATTCCTACGGCGCCTATCATGGCAGCGATTACGGCGGGTATTATCACTCGACGACCGCGGGCGCGGACGGCGTCTATCACACCGGCGTCAACGGCGCGTACTATCACCAGCCGGCGGTCGTGAACTCCTATGGCGGCTGCTACAATTGCGGCGTGGGCTATTGGGGCGGGGCTGCCGCTGGCGTCGCTGTCGGTACGGCGGTTGCGGTCGGAGCGGCGGACGCCAACGCCGAAGCTTACGCGTCAAATTGGCCGATCGGCCAGACCTATGGCTATCTGCCCGCCGGCTGCCATTTCGATGGCGTCAACAACGTGCCGTATTACCGTTGCGGCGCGATGTGGCTGAAGCCGACCTACGGCGCCAACGGCGTGAACTACCGCGTCGTGGCCGCGCCGTAAGCAGGGCGGGTCCTTTCACGTCGTAAGGATGGTCGCGCGTTTCGCCGCGACCGTCTTACTGAACCCGACCGCCGCCGCGCCAAGCACGCTGACGACGGCGGTCGCCACCATCACGGGAAGATAGCTCGTCTTTGTCGAAAACAGCGCGAACAGGCCCGAGGCCGCCATCTGGCCGACGACGGTGACGACGTCGAACAGCGCCGTCGAGAGGCCGATGCGGCCTTTGACCGACTCCTGCATGTAGGAGATCGGAATGCTGACCAGGGACGCCGTGCCGATGGCGTTGACGCCCTGCAGCCAAAGCACCTGATCGACCGAGTGGGCGAACGGCACGGCGAGCAGGTAAGCCGAATAGATCAACGCGCCAGCGACGATGATCGGCTCTTTGCCATAGCGCACCGCCAAGTGCCCCCACCCCAGCATGAACGGTATTTCCAGAATGGCGCAGGCGGCGGCGTTGAAGCCGACGTCGGCGAGGCTCGCGCCGAATTCGGTGGTGAGCACGAGCGGGATCGCCATCATGTGCAGAAAGATCGCCGCGCGCAAAAACATCACGCCGACGATGCCGACGACGCGCCCGGCGGGCAGGCGCGCGCTCCCCTGGGGTTGAGCGGCGGACGCGTACTGCGTCCCGATTTTCGTGCCGGGCACGAAAAACAGCGTGGAGAAAACCACAAGGATCGCCACCTGCGCGCTCGCCGACGCGCCGAACACGCCGTAGACGGAGTAACGCGCGGCGAGCCAGGCCACCAACGCAGGGGCGACGACGAAGGCGAGCGAGAACAACGTTCGCAGCACCGAGGTCATGAACTCCGCATGGCCCGGCCGCGCGCTGTCGAAATAGGCGCGCGAATAGGAGAACGTCTGCGAGAACAGCGCGCCGCCGAACGGCAGAATGCCGCAGAACGCGACGATGAAGGTGAGCCTCGAAGGCGCAAAGAAGATCAGCCCGAACGCCAAGGCTGAGAACGCCGCGCAAGCCAGCACGCCAAACCGCCGATCGCCGGCGCGGTCGATGAGATGGCCCAAGATGAGGGAGACGACGGCCGTTCCGATCGCGCTTACGGAGGCGATTACCGCGAAAGCGAAGTTGGAAAAGTGCAGGCCGTCGATGGCGACGATGCCGCGGTACGGCCCGGTGGCCGAAGCGGAGAGGCCAATCAGGAAAATCGTGGCGCCGAGGATCGCTGTGACGGAGGAGCGAACGTTCATGCGCCTCCATAGCGGGTCTGGCGACCGGTCGCGCTCAAATAAACGCGACGACGTTTCAGCTTTGAACCAACGCGAACAGCCGCGTCGCCGACATCGAAGAGTGTGTCGGCGTTACACCGATCCGGCGGCGTGTTCCGCCGCGTCGGCCCGCTGGCGCCACTTGATGTAGGGGATGCCAAGGATCATGCCGAGGATCACGTAGATCAGAATTGCCGGCATGACGCCCTTTTGGTTGGGGAAGTTCAACGTGGCGATCGTCAAGGCAATGGCCGGATGGCGCGCGGCGGTCGCCAAAGCGAGCACGCTGCGATCGTGCGGATTGGGGCCGCCTAAGAGGTGGCCGACCGCGAGGCCGACCACGAAGAACGCCCCGATCGCCAGCAGCGTGCCATTGCCGAGCAGGGCCCACATCGCGCCCGAGGAGGCCACCAACAGCGGCAGCGCGGCGACGATCAGCGCGATCATGGAGACCAGAGCGATCGGGCGCGCCAAGCGGGCGGCAAGCTCCGGGGCGAGCCGCCGGGCGCCGATCCCGAGTCCCAGTGGGATGAAAACCGTCAGCAGCGCCAGACGGGCGACGCTCCAGAACTTGATGTGGACCGGCTCGTGGAAAGCGACGCCGAGCAATTCGATCGCCAACGGAATGAACACGATCGCCACCGCCGCGGCGACGACGAGCAGGCCGATGGCGTAGTCGCCGGTGCCCTTCGCCTTGGCCTGCCGGTTTGGAAGCAGCGGCGGCATCGGCGAGACGGAAAGCGCGACGAGCGCCACTTCGACGGATTCATCGAGATCGAGAAGCCTGACGACGGTAGCGACGATCAGCGGCATGACGATGTTCATCGCCAGCAGCGATCGGAACAGTTGCCCCGGCCGCTCCAAGAGAGCGAGCGCGTCGTGCGGAACCGAGGCGAGCCCGGTGGCGAACACGCTGAAGAAAATGCTCGCCTTGAGCGCGGTGATGATGACGGTCTGCAGATCCATGCGGCGACTCGGCTGGTGTTGCGGGACGTTAATCGCGCAACGTTAGTTGCACCGCAATGCTTTGCTTGCGAGAGGACGCTTCTCCTCCCTTGCGAAGCGGGGGAGGAGAGGCGCCTCACCTTCGCGTGAGGTCCAGCCGCCGCCACCTAAGGTATTTTTATTGTCATTAAAAAACAAATTGACGCCCTCGCACCTGTCTGATTTTTGTCGGTAACGAACAGATACTCTTGAGATGACGACTTCGACAACCGCCCAGCTTTGGCAGGCTCGCTTGAGGGTATGGCGCGCATATTCGCGCTGGCCTCGGCGCCTGACATGAAGCGAAGGGAGCCGGCGTCCCTCCCGACCCGGCTCCCGACGCGGGCCTCACCTCACTCGACAACAAAATAAAAGCGGCTGAGACACGTTTCAGCTCAGCCATCCAGGGATGCGAAATGACAAGGTCGATCAATGCTATCGTCTGCCGCCAGCCGAACGACTTGGCGCTGGAAGCGCGCCCCCTCGCGCCGCGCGGCCCCGGCGAAGTCAGGCTGAAAATTGCCCGCGTCGGCATTTGCGGCACCGATTATCACATCTACGAAGGGCGGCAGCCGTTCCTGAACTATCCGCGCGTGATCGGCCACGAACTTGCGGCGCGGGTGGCGGAAGCGCCTGAGGGCAGCGCCTTCACGCCGGGGCAGCTTGTGGTGGTGAACCCCTATATCGCCTGCGGCCAGTGTCACGCCTGCCGGAAACGCCTGCCCAACGCCTGCATGCGCATCGGCGTGCTCGGCGTGCATCGCGACGGCGGCATGTGCGAGGAGATTTGTCTGCCGCAGGAAAATCTCATCGCGGCCGACGGCCTTTCTCCCGACGAAGCCGCCAGCGTCGAATTCCTCGCCATCGGCGCGCATGCGGTGCGCCGCAGCGGTCTCAAGGCGGGCGAACGCGCGCTCGTCGTCGGCGCCGGTCCGATCGGCCTCGGCGCGGCGCTGTTTGCAAAACTGCGCGGCGGCGACGTCACCGTGCTCGATCGCGACGCCACGCGGCTGGCGTTTGCTGTCGAAGCGACGAAAGTCGACCACAGCTTGGTCGCGGAGGGAGACATCGCAGCGCGGGTCGCGGAAGTGACAGGAGGCGACGGTTACGACGTCGTGTTCGACGCGACCGGAAGCCGCGCTTCGATGGAAGCGAGCTTCGCCTATGCCGCGCACGGCGGGCGCTACGTGATGGTCGGGCTGGTGAAGGAGCCGATCGCGTTCTTCGATCCCGAGTTTCACAAACGCGAAATGACGCTGCTCGCCAGCCGCAACGCGACGCTGGAGGATTTCGCCACGGTGATGGACGCCATCAGGAGCGGCCGCGCGCCGATCGCCAAACTGATCACGCATCGCACCACGCTTGAGGCCGTCGTCGCTGACCTGCCGCGCTGGGCGCACGACAAGCACGGGCTGATTAAGGCGATGGTGACGGTGGGGTGACGTTCTTCTCCCTCTCCCCGTTGAAAACGGGGAGAGGGTTCTAGGGAAACGCGTAACGCGTTTCCCGGGAGGTGAGGGGCTTGGTGAGTTCGCATTGACGGTCGTGCAAACTCGCCCGGCCCCTCACCCTAACCCTCTCCCCGCGCTTCGCGCAGGGAGAGGGGACAAACGCCTCACACCGCAGGCGTGATATCGATCCAGATCGTCTTGGTCTGCAAATACTGGTCGATCGCTTCCACGCCGTTGTCGCGCGCGAGCGAGCCGGATTTGCGTAGCCGCCGAACGGCGTCTTGATGTCGCCTTCGGTGAACTTGTTGACCGACACCGTGCCGGCCGGGAAGCCGCCGCGCGATCGACAAAGCGCGGTCGATGTTGCGGGTGAAGACGCTGGCGTGCAGGCCGAATTCGGTGTCCGCCGCGATGCTCAGCGCCTCTTCCGGCGAGTTGCAGGTCATGACGCCGAGCACGGGACCGAAGATTTCCTCGCGCGCGATCGCCATCGTCGGGCGTCACGCCGGCGAACAGCGCGGGTTCGACGAAATAGCCCGCGCGGCCGGCGACGGCCGCCGCCGCCCGAGACAAGCTTGGCGCCCTCGGCGACGCCCTTGCCGATGTAGCCGAGCACGCTTGGCCTGGTGTTCGGCCGTGATCATCGCGCCGATCTCCGTCGCCGGGATCGAGCGGATCGCCGACCATCAGCGCCTCCATCCGCGCCTTGACCTTCTGCGTAAACTCGTCGCGGCGCGAGGCGTGCACGATCTGGCGCATGTTGGCCGAGCAATTCTGGCCGCCGTTCCAGCAGGCGGCCATGACGACGTTGGTGATGAACTCGTCGTCGATGCGCGCGTCGTCGAGCACGATCAACGGGCTCTTGCCGCCCATCTCCAGGCCGACCGGTCTTCATGTTGCTGTCGGCCGCATAGTGCAGGAACATCGCGCCGACTTCCGTCGAGCCGGTGAAGGAGACGGCGTCGATGTCGGGATGGCGGCCGATCGCCTGGCCGGTGGTTTCGCCGAAGCCCGGCAGCACGTTGAGCACGCCGGCGGGCACGCCCGCCTCGGCGGCGAGCTCGGCAAGGCGCAGCGCGGTAAGCGGCGTCTGCTCGGCCGGCTTGAGCGACGGCCGAGCAGCCCGCCGCGAGCGCCGGCGCGAGCTTCCAGGCCGCCATCAGCAGCGGGAAATTCCAGGGCAGCACGAGGCCGACGACGCCGATCGGCTCCTTGACGATCAGCGCCAGCGCGGTTCTCGCCGGTCGGCGCGACCTTGCCGAAGCTCTTGTCGATCAGTTCGGCGTACCATTGGAAGAAGGTCGGCACCTCATTGCCGATCTCGTTGAGGCAATCGGTGATGGTCTTGCCGCTGTCGACGCATTCGAGCGTCGCCAGTTCCTCGGCATGGTCGCGCACGAGGTCGGCGAGCTTCAGCAGCACGCCCTTGCGATGCTCCGGCGCCGCGCGCGACCAGCCGCCGTCATTGAAGGCGCGCCGCGCCGCCGCGACCGCGCGGTCGACGTCGGCGGCGCCGCAATGCGCGACCGTGCCGATCACGGCGCCGGTGGCGGGGTTGATGTTCTCGAAACACCGCGCCGTCGGCGGCGGCCGTGAACGCGCCGTCGATGAAGGCTTTCGAGGGGAGGGTGAGCTTTGCGGCGATGGCGGCGTAGTGCGAGGCGGTGAGGGTCATGGATGGCGGCTCCGGGGAAAGCGGTCTATCGGGAAAGGCAAATGGTGTGAGTGAGATGCCCCTTCCCCCCTTGCGGGGGAAGGTGCCCCGAAGGGGCGGATGAGGGGTCGCTTCCGCAAGTCAGAGGGTTTTGGGTTTCCAACCCAAGTCGATGCAGCGCGCCTTTCAACGCTCCATGGCGTCCCGTCGTACCGACCCCTCATCCGGCGCTTCGCGCCACCTTCCCCCGCAAGGGGGGAAGGGGTAGCGGCGAGCGACCGAGTGATGGGGAAACGCAAAAGCTATTTCCCCCAGTAAGAGTCTGGCGGCGGGCCGAAATCTGTGAGGACGCAGGAGTAGACGGCGGTGGGGTCGAAGGGGTAGCGCGCCTCCATTTCCGGCGTCAGCGTCAGCCCCAGGCCCGGCGCGGTGGGGCGCATGAGGCGGCCGTGCTCGATGCGGCCCTGATCGCCGATCATCTCCTCGCCGAGCGGGAACGACAGCATCGGAAATTCCACCAGCTTGCCGCCGGCGGCGAAGGCGGCGTGGTAGCTCGCCATGATCGCCGCCGCGCCGCCCCAGGCGTGCACGACGACCTCCGTGCCGGTGTGCTTGGCTTCATCGAAAATCTCCATCACCGCCGAAATCCCGCCGATCACCGATGCGTCGGGCTGCACCGCGGCGTAGACGCCGTTGCGCATGCGCTCGCGCATCTCCTTCGGCGTCGTGATGATCTCGCCGCCATAGACCGGGACGTCGATCAGCGAGCGCAGCCGTTTGAAATTCTCCGGGCTATCGGGGCCGAGCGCCTCTTCGACGAAGATCATGCGGGCGTTGGTCAGCGCGTGCACGCCGTTGACGAAGGCGACGACCTCGTCGACCTCTTGCGGCGGATCGGCGAGGTTCTGGCACATGTCGACGCCGACTTTCACGTCGCGCCGCGCCGCCTCGTTGAGCACCCAAGCCGTGCGCAAAAGATCGCGCTTCACCGAGCGGATCTTGTAGAGACCGATGCCCTTCGAGCCCAGCAGATCGAACTCGCGCTCAAATTGCCCCTTGGCGTCACAGCAACCGCCGCTGCCGTAGATTGCGATGCTGTCGGTCTTGGCGCCGCCGAGCACCTGGTAAACCGGCACGCCAAGCGTCTTCGCCTTGGCGTCCTGCGCCGCGATCTCGAAGGCGCTGATGACGTGACGCGCCGCGCCCTGCAGCGACCAGTAATCGCACAGGCTGCGCAGGCGCCGCACCAGCCCGGCGATGTCGTCGCCATCGAGGCCGATCGCGTAGGGGCGGCAGAGGTCGACAATCGACTGGAACACCAGCGGCGCGAACACCGCCAAATACCCTTCGCCCAGACCTTTCACGCCGTTGTCGAGCGTCAGCTCGACCATGCCGATGGTGCGCTTCGGCCCGTTCGGGAAGCACTCCTTGATCTCGGGATCGTCGGCGTCGGCATAGGGCGAACTCAGCAGCACGCAGCGGACATCTTGGATTTTTGGCATCAATAGCCTCGTGCGGGGTCGATCACGCCGATGAGCGGCTCGCCCCGGCGATAGTGGGAAAGGTTTTCGATAAAGCGCGCGACCTTGCGGTCGATCTCGTCGTGATTGCCGCCGCCGGTGTGCTGCGTCAGGATCAGGTTCGGCGAGCGCCAGAAGCGGTGCGCGCTCGGCAGCGGCTCCTCGCGCGTGACGTCGATCACGGCGCCCGCAAGGCGGCCGGCTTCGAGCGCGTCGGCGAGCGCGTCTTCATCGAGCAAAGAGCCACGACCGAAATTGACGACGATGGCGCTGGGCCTCATCGCCGCAAGGCGCTTGCGGTCGATCAGGCCGCGGGTCTCCGGCGTGTCAGGCACCGTGGCGATGAGGACGTCGGCCGTTGGCAGCGCCGCGTCGAGCTCAGCCGTTCCGCCGCGGCGGATCGGCGTTATCTGGCATCCGAACGGAGCGAGCAGTTCGGCCACGCGCTTGTTGATCGAGCCGAAGCCGAGCAGCACGACATTGGCGCCTTTGAGCGTTCGCATGCCCGGCCGCGCGGAATTGCCCGCCCAGCGCGCAAGCGGGCGCTCCTCGACGAAAAGATCGATGCGCCGGTAGAGCGCAAGGAGACCGGCGAGGATGGATTCGGCGGCCGGCTCGTCGAAGAAGCCGGCGAGGTTGGTAACTTGCAGGCGTGGGCTGAGCCTTGGCCAATCCAGGGCGAGATAGGCGTTGAAGCCGACGGATTCCAGCTGCATCCAGCGCAGCGCCGCGCTCGCGTCGACCCAAGCGGCCGGCGGATTGCCGAACACGACCTCGCAGGCCCCGAACGCCTTTCGCGCAGCGTCCTCGCCGGAAAAGTCGCGCGCCTGGAACAGCGTGTCCTCGCCGAGCGCGTGTTGCACGCGCGCAGCCTGACTCGGTGTCAAATCAAGGTTCGCGAAGGCGCGCATCATGTCTCCAGACGCCGCAGCGAGATATGCCACGGGATGATCAGGCGTTCCGCCAGCGTGATGACCCCGAATAGCGCAAGGCCGATGGCGGTGAGGAAAAAGATGCCGGCGAAGGCGAGCTCAGGCCGCATGTTGCCGGTGGTGATCTGGATGTAGAAGCCAAGGCCCTGGTCGGAGCCGATGAATTCGGCGATCGCCGCGCCGACGGTGGCGTTGAGCCCGGCGTATTTGAAGCCGACGAAACATTGCGGCATCGCCGCCGGCAGGCGGATTTTCACGAAGGTGCGCCAGGCGCCGGCGCCGGTAGAGCGGGCGAAGCGCGTCAGCTCCTCGCTCAACGAACTGAAGGCGAGAATGGCGTTGAGCACGATCGGGAAGAAGCAGACCATGAAGACGATGATCACTTTCGGCAGCAGGCCGAAGCCGAGCCAGGAGATGAAAATCGGCGCGAAGGCGATCTTCGGCACCATCTCGATCATGACGAAGAAGGGATAGATGGTGCGCCGCAGGATCGAGGAGAAGGCGATGGCGAGGCCAAGCGGCAACGCGATGGTGATCGCGATGGCGTAGCCGATGACGGTCTCGAGCCCGGTGATCGCGGTGTAACTCAGCAGCCGCGGCAAGTCGGCCGAGGCCTTAGTGACGATCAGCGACGGCGGCGCGAGAATGTAGAGCGGCACATGGAAGAGGTGGACGGAGCCCTCCCATACCGCGAAAAGGCCGACGAAGAAGGCGACCGCCATCCAGGACTTGGCCAGCCAGCGCAGCACGCTGCCTTCCGCCAGACAGGCCCGAGACGTCAGAGGACGCCATAGCCATGGAAAATCTCCTGGATCTGGCGGACGATATGAACGAACGGCGGCGACGCTTTCACCTCGAGGTCGCGCGGGAAGGGCAGGTCGACGCGATGACGCGCTCGATGCGCCCAGGGCGCGGCGTGATCACGGCAGACCTTGGTGGAGAGTTGCACCGCCTCCTCGATGGAATGGGTGACGAACACGACGGTCGGCCGCCGCGCCATCCACAGCGCCTGCAGGTCGGCGCGGATATGCTCGCGCGTCATCGCGTCGAGCTTGCCGAGCGGCTCGTCGAGCAGCAGCGTTTTCGGATCGTGCACCATCGCCTGGCAGAAGGCGGCGCGCTGCTGCATGCCGCCGGAAAGCTCGTAGGGCTGGCGCTCCGCGAAGTCCTGCGAGGCGCACGGAGCGCAGCAGCTCGTCGACCTGCGTCGCGCCGGCTGAAGGGCGCGATGCCGCGCATCTCGAGCTGCAGTTCGACATTGCCGCGCACGCGTGCGCCACGGCACCAGCGTGTTGTCCTGGAACATGATGCCGATGTCGGTCTGCGGTCCCGTCGACGTCGGCGCCGTTCACCACGATCCGCCCGTCGGTCGGCGCCAGCAGCCCGGCGATCATCAGCATCAGCGTGGACTTGCCGCAGCCCGACGGGCCGAGAAACGAGATGAAGTCGCCCTCGGAAATGTCGAGGTCGACCGGGCCGAAAGCGTCGACCGCGGCGGCGCCGCGGCCGAAACTTTGCGCACGCCATCAAGCGCGATGATCGAGGCCATGGAGCGCGGGTTCTCAAAAAGCGCGGAAGCCGAACGGCCGGCCTCCGCGTTGAGGTTCAAGAGCGGCGTCAGTTCAAGAACTGATTGGTGTAGAAGCTCTTGGGGTCGGCGTTGGGGTCGAGGTCGTTATATTTCTTCATCAGCGCGATCATGTCGTCCCAGTCGGAGGGGACGTTCAGGCCGAGCTTCTTGTCCTTGTTGGCGGCCGAGAACAGCACGCCGAGCGTGACGTCGAGCACGGCCCGGGCCTGCGCCTTGCTCTCGTCCTGGTTCATCGTGCCGCCGACGATGTCGGCCATCGAGGCGATGGCGGCCTCGGGGTTCTTCGGTCTCGCCTTGTAGGACTTCATCGTGGCGCGCGACGAAGCGCTTGACCAGGTCCGGGTTGTTCTTGACGAGGTCCTTGGTGGTCGAGATGCAATAGCCGATCTGGTTCACGCCGTAGTCGGAATAGGCGAGGCCGATCGGCGCGGGGCCGCCGGCGGCCTTGATCTCGGCCGGCTTGTCGTCGAGGCCGCCGAGCATGCCGACCGCGCCGCCCGCGCCTTGCAGGTAGCTGGAGACGAGCGCGCCTTCGGCGACGTTGATGATCTTGACGTCGTCCGTCGGTCAGGCCGGCGTTCTTCAGCACGAGCGGGAAGAACGTGTTCACGCCGGCGTTGGCCGTGGTGAGCATGGTCTTGCCCTTGAGGTCCTTGACCGTCTTGACGCCGGCGTCGGGCCGCACCAGCATGGCGTCCGTGCCCATCGCGTCGATCACGCCGACGGAAATCAGCGGCGCGCCTTGAGAGGCGAGCGTCACCAGCGAGCCGCAGGAGCCGTAAGCGAACTGGCTGTCGCCGTTCGCCACCAGGCGGTTCGCCGAGCCCGAGCCGTTGCCGGAGCGGATGTCGAGATTGATGCCGTCGGCCTTGTAGAAGCCCTTGTCCTTGCCGTAGGCGAAGCCGGCGTGCGAGCCGTAATACATCCAGTTTAAGCGCAAGCCGCACGTCATCTTCGGCGCGCGCCGCGGTCGACAAACCCGCGAGGGCCGCGACGGCGGCGCCCGCAATCAACGTCTTGACGAAATTCATGACTGACCTCCGTTACTTGAGACTTGGAAACCCGCGCGCGGCGAGCGCGGGCATGAGCGTCGACCGGCGTGCGCCGGCTCTCCTTTTACGTAGACGCGAGGCGCGCCGATTTCCTTAAGCATGGCGCGCGTCGCCTCGCGGTATTTGGTGCGAACGTCGCGGGTCGGCGGCCGGCATCGGCTCGAGGGCAAGCCGACGAGCTCCATGCACAATTTGTCGAGATAGCCGTCGCCGCTGGTGAAATTGCGTTCGATGTCGACCCAAAGCTTGTAGAACGGCATGGCCTCCTTGATCAGCATGCGAGAGATTTCTTCGTAGTTCTTGGCGCGCACTTCACTGATCAGCTTCACGCCCCATTCCGGCCAGAAGTTGCAGTTGTGCACTTCGAACGCGCGCGCGCCCAAAGCGGGCATGGCGCTGTAGGCGAAGAAGAGATTGTTATCGATGATCGTGAAGCGATCCGAGAAATGCGAGACGACGTCCTCGAACTCCATGGCGTCGGTGCGCGGCGTCGCCCATTTCAGGCCGACGACGTTGGGAATTTCGGCCAGCCGCTCGACCATGCCGAACGAGACGTTCGTCGTCGTCCAGAACGTGTTGTAGATGATGATGCCGATGTCGGGCGCCGCCGAAGCCGCGGCGCGCACGAACTCCTCGAAGTCGGCTTCGGTGTGCGTGAAGTAGAACGGGCAGGAGACCTGGATGAAGCTCGCGCCGATCTTCTGCGCAGCCTGCGCCAGGCGCACGAGTTCGAGCGTGCTGGTGGTCTGCGCGCCCATGGCGACCGGCACGCGCCCTTTGACCTCTTCGACGACGATGCTCGCCACGCGCAGGCGCTCGTCGAACGTCATCGTCGAGAAATCGCCCGCGGCGCCGCCCGCGAGGAACACGGCATTGTCGCCGTTAAGCCCGCCCTCGATGAGAAAGCGGACGTAGGTCCGCAAGGCGCTCCTCGTCGATGGGAAAATCCGGCGCGTCGACGAACGGCGTCGGCACCGTCACGTAGCAGCCTTCAAGCATTCGTTTCAGTCGGTCCGGCTGCACTGTTATCTCCCCCGATCGCGCGGAGGGGACAATCACGCGGGGCTTCGCGAAAAAATTGACAGGAAAGGACGTTTCATTGACACATGGGGACAATTCGCGTTTCTCGAGGTGAGTTCGCCCCTGATGGATGAGGCGCAGTCCGGCCCCCGCGGCGCATCGCCCAGCGCGACGCCGGCGTTCAATTTTATTTTGCAGCCGGAGTTTCCTCTCTACGCCTTGGTGCTGGCCAGCGAAGCGCTGCGCATCGCCAACCAGAACAGTGGGCGCGAGCTTTTCCGCTGGCGTTTCGTCTCTGAGACCGGCGAGCCGGTGCGTGCCAGCAATGGCCTGTGGATCAGCGCCGACGACAGCCTGCAAAGCATGCCGCGCGCCGACTTCTACTTCGTTTTCGAAGGCAATCTGCCGACGCAGCGCAACTCGCGGAAGCTGCTCAATCAACTGCGCGCGGCGGCGCGGTTCGGCGCCTTCGTTGGCGCGGTGGACACAGGCGCATTCGCGCTCGCACAGGCCGGGCTGCTCGATGAAAGAGGCGCAGTGTTGCACTGGGAAGCCGCGCCGACCTTCAAGGAGCGCTTCCCGCAGATTCCGGCGCGCGGGCAGATTTATCGCGCCGAAGGCCAGCGCATCACCTGCGCTGGCGGCGTCGCCACCCTCGACATGATGCTCGATCTGATCGGGCGGCTGAAGTCGCCGACGCTGGCCAGCGAAGTCGCGAACGCGCTGGTGCATGTCGCGCGTCCGGCGACGGCGCCGCAACGGCCGGACAATCGGCCGCGGCCGGCCAAGCGCGCGCTATCGGATCGTGTGGTCGCCGTGATGGAGCGCAACCTCGACTTCCCGCTGTCGCTCGAAAGCCTGGCGGGAGAGCTCGATGTGTCGACCAAGACAATTCTGCGCGAGTGCCGAACGCAGCTTCGCGGAGACGCCGATGCGGCTCTATCTGCGCATTCGGCTGCAAGCCTCGCGCAACATGCTGTTCTATGAAGAGTTCGGCATCAAGGATGTCGCGACCGCGTGCGGCTTCTCTTATCCCTCTGTGTTTTCGCGCGCATTTCGCGAACAATTCGGCATGACGCCGCGCGAATTTCGGCTCTCGTTCCGACGCGAGCAGAACCAAGCCTATCGACCGGAAGTGCGGCGGCTCTCAACCAGCGACCCGCTCGCCGCATCGCGCGCGGAGTTGAAGCGCGCGCAACGGCGCAAGTCTCGCGGCGCAAAGTTGTAGTCCGTTTTGGTCAAGTCCGCGCCGCTAAACTCGTCCATTATGAGAGTGCATCATCGCGCAACGGCTTGAGAGGATCGGGCCTTGGCATGAGCGGCAAATGCAAATGGATCGCAGCGTGCCGACAAGGCGACGCGGATGGCTCTCGCGCCTTCCGCGAAGGGGACTGTCGCCGATCGCCGCCTAGATCATTTGAGCCTTTGCCGTGTCACCGACGTTTCGGGAGGGCGAAATGATCAAAAGCATTGGATCGAAGATCGAAGCCAAAGCGGCGTCTCGCGCCGCAACGTTCTGGCCGGCACCGCGGCGATCGCCGGCGCAGGCGCTCTGCCGTTCGCGATGCCAAAGCCGGCGATCGCGGCCGGCCCGGTGGAGATCGTGCATTGGAGTTGGCTCGCCGCGTCAGACGGCGAAGTCTGGGCGAAGATGATCGACGCCTTCAACGCCGCCAACAAGGACAAGGGCATGACGATCCGCATGGAGGTCGTCCCCGAGGAGCAATACACCACCAAAGTGCTGGCGGCCGTCGCCTCTGGAAAGGGGCCGGATTTCGGCTGGGGCACGGCCGGCAAGGGCGCCGGCCTTGGCGCGCGACGAAGTCACGGTCCCGCTCGACGATCTCATCAAGAAGGCGGGTCTCGATCTCGCCGACTTCCAGCGACGCGCCGATCAAGGCCTCGCGCTATCCCGAAATACGACAACAAGCTTTTCATGGTCCCGATGGATCTGATGAGCCTGCAGCCGGAGATCAATCTCGACATCGCCAAAGAAGCGGGGCTCGATGCCGTCGAAGCCGCCGACGGACGCCAAGAGCCTGCTCGACTGGGCCAAGGCGATGACGAAACGCGAAGGCGGCAAGGTCACGCGCTCCGGCATCATGATGACGGGCGCCGGCGTGCAGCCGACGGTGACCTGGGGCATCGTCGCCGCGCAGATGGGCTTCCGGCGCGCCAGCGACGACCTGAAGACCGCTTGCGTCAATCCCGACGCCGGCAAGGCCGCGATGCAATGGATTCTCGACCTGTTCGACAAGTACAAAGTGTCGACCCGCGACGTCACCGACCGCTACAAGGCTTTCGGCACGGGGCAGGGCGGCATCTTCTGGACCGGCCCGTGGACGCTCAACGGCTACATCGGCCAGAAGCTCAATTTCGGAGCGGCGCTGTTCCCGAAGATCGGCGACACGTTGCGCACCTACAGCGAAATCGGCGGTCTGGAGCTTTACACGCAGACCGACAAGGGCCGCTACGACGCGACCATGCAGGCGGTGAAGTGGCTGTCCGATAACAGCTTCCTGTGGACCACAGCGGGACGCGGCGCGTCGCCGCGCAAGAGCATTCTGGCCAAGCCCGACTACAAGACGGCCGGCGCGCCTTGGGCGGTGCGCGGCCCGTTCGTCGAAGGCATGGCGTTCGCCACCGAGGGCGAAATTCCGGTCGTTGCGGGTCCCGATTTCACGATCTACAGCGGCGGCAATTTCCTCGCCAAGACGCTTGACGGCGTATGGGCGGGACAGACGACGATCGACCAAGCGATGGCTGCGCTCCAGGAGCAGTGGCAAAGAGGCTTGGACGAAGGCTGAGCGCGCCGCTTGGTGCGATAGGCCAAGCCTTTACGGCGCGTCAGATTCGAACGTGCGTTCTCCTCCCCCTCCCCCTTGTGGGGGAGGGGATTTCAGAATCTCGTCGATGCGACCGAAACAATCCGCCAGCGTTCCCTATCCGTTAGGTCCGTTCCAATCCAATGACTCTCGCGACTGCGACAGCTGAGCCGTCTGGGGCCGCCCCTGGCCCAAGCGCGCCGCTCGTCCGCGCCAACATGGGCGATCGTCGCATTGACGCGGTCGGCTATCTCTTCGTCGCGTTTTTCACCGTGCCGTTTTTTCTGTTCAACGTGCTGCCGGTGTTTTTCGGCGTCTATGTCGCGTTCACGCGCTGGAACATCGTCGGTTCGCCGCATTGGATCGGGACAGCGAACTTCACTGCCGCCTTCAAGGACAAGTGGGTCTGGACGGTGTTCGAGAACGCATTCCTCTATGGCCTCGTCATTGTCCCTGGGCGTCACGATTTTTGGCTTGCTGTTCGCGCTCTATCGTCAACAAGCGCTATCCGCTTTCGGGCTTGGCGCGCACGCTGTTCTTCGCGCCCAACGTCGTCTCCGCCACCGTGATCGGCCTTGTCTGGGTTTGGATGCTCGACACCCAGTATGGCCTCGTCAACCACTATCTCGGCTATTTCGGCATCGCCCGCTATCCCTTGGCTCACGTCGTCGAGCTGGTCGCTGCTCGGGCGTCAGCCATCGCCTTCGATCTGGTGGGATCTGGGCCTAGCGTTCGTGCTTTTCCTCGCGGCGCTGCAGGACATTCCGTCCGACATTCTTGAAGCGGCGCATGTCGACGGCGCCGGACGCTGGTCGCGCCTTCGCTTCATCATCTTGCCGCATCTGCGCCCGGTGCTGTCGATGGTGGTCACCCTGCAGCTCATCGCGACATTCCGCATTTTCAGCCAGGTCTACGTGATGACGAGCGGCGGCCCAGGCGCTGTCGTCGGCCTCGGTCGATCTACTACGTTTACAACGTCGCGATCGTCCGCAACCTGTTCGGACAGGCGTCCGCCGTCAGCCTGATGCTGTTCGTCGTCATCCTGGTGGTGGCGACGGCGCTGCGCTTGGGCCTAAGGGAGCGCGCTTAGCGTGGCCGAAACCCTCGCCAACGTTCGGCCCGGCCTGCTGCGCCGCTGGCTCGACGAGCCGGAAAATGACTTTTGTCGACGTGCCGATCTGGCTGCTCGGCCTCGCGGTCGCGGCGATGTGGTCGGCGCCCTTCGTGTGGATGGTGTCGACGTCGTTCAAGTACCCCGCCGACGTCATGACCCTGGACATCGAGTGGTTCCCGCGCCGCGCCACATGGGCGGCCTACGTCAAGATTTTCTCGGAATATCCGGTGCTGCGATGGGGCCTGAACAGCGTGATTCAGGCGGTGACGTCGACCGTGCTCTCCGTGCTGTTTGGCGCGATGGCGGGCTATGCGCTGGCGCGCATGAAGTTTCCCGGGCGGGATGCGCTGTTCACGATCTTCCTCGCCTCGCTGATGGTGCCGACCGAGGTTTCGATCGTGCCGATGCTGCTCGGCTTCATCAAACTCGGCTGGGCGTCGAGCTATCAGGCGCTCATCCTGCCGACCCTGGGCAACGTCTTCAGCGTCTATGTCTTCCGCCAGTTCTTCCTCAACTTCCCGCGAGGAGATCGAGGAGGCCGCCCGCGTCGACGGCGCGGGGACGTGGAAGCTGTTTTTCCTGATCGCGCTGCCGCTCGCGCGCGCGCCGGCGATCGCCGCGGCTGTCATCTTGTTCACGCTGAATTGGAACAATTTTCTGTGGCCGCTGCTCGTCACCTTCGACGACTCGATGAAGACGCTGCCGGTCGGCATCGCCGCTTTCACGCCGGTGAACGGCACGCACACGCAGCTTGAAGGCTTCAGCACGGCGATGGCCGGCAGTCACGCTTCTCAGCCTGCCGAGCCTGCTGCTGTTCTTCTTTCTGCAGCGCTACTTCATCCAAGGCATTTCGCAAGGCAGCCTCAAACAGTGACTTCCTCCTTCCATGACCTAGCGCGGCGGCTCGATCTGCCGCGCACGATTTTCGTCGACGATGTGTTCCAGGCCGCGGCCGCGGGCGAGACTTTCGACACGATCGATCCAAGCACCGAGCAAGTTTTGGGGCCGGCCGCGCGCGGGCGCGCCGCCGATGTCGACGCCGCGGTGCAAGCGGCCAAGCGCGCGACCAAAGGCGCGTGGCGGGACATTTCGCCAGCGGAGCGCGGCCGGCTGTTGTTCCGCCTCGCCGACGCGATTCTCGCGCATAAGGAGGAGATCGCCGAAGTCGAGACGCTCGATGTCGGCAAGCCGCTGAAGGAATCGCGCGGCGACGTCGACGGCGTCGTTTCAACCTTCCGCTACAACGCCGGAGCCGCCGACAAGCTCGAGGGAGCCACCATCCCGCTGGGGCGCTCGACGGTCGATTTCACCCTGCTGGAGCCGGTCGGCGTCACCGCGCATATCGTGCCCTGGAACTATCCGCTCGGCATGCTCGCGCGCTCGGTCGCGCCGGCGTTGGCCGCGGGGTGCACGACCGTGATCAAGCCGGCGGAGCAGTCGCCGTTGAGCGCGCTGTTATTTGCGCGCATTTGCAAGGAGGTCGGCATCCCGAAGGGCGTCGTCAATGTCGTGACGGGGTTCGGTGAAGAGGCCGGCGCGGCGCTGGTCGCCCATGAGGGCGTGCGCGGCGTGACCTTCACCGGTTCGGTGGAGACCGGCCGGCTGGTCTACCAGAACGCCGCGCGCGGCTTGAAGCCGGCCGTGCTGGAGCTTGGCGGCAAGAATCCGCTCATCATCATGGCCGACGCCGATCTCGAGCGTGCGGTCGTCGACATTCTCGACGGCGCCTTCGGCAATTCGGGCCAGGTCTGCTCCTCGTCGTCGCGGCTGATCGTGCACCGCTCGGTGCAGGACGAGTTTCTCGATCGTCTGGGCCAAGGGGCGGGGCGGCTTGGCGTCGGCCCCGGGCTCGCCGACCGCGATCTCGGCCCGCTGGTGTCGGCCGAGCAGCACGAGAAAGTCGTCGCCTATATCGCATCGGGCAAAGCGGAAGGCGTGCGCATTCGCCACGGCGGCGGGCGGCCGAAAGATCTGCCGCGCGGCTACTTCGTCGAGCCGACCATCATCGATCGCGTCGAGCCGTCCCACCGCGTCGCGCGCGAGGAAATCTTCGGCCCGGTCGCGGTGGCCTTGACGTTCGACACCATCGAGGAAGCCACGGCTCTGGCCAACGGGCTCGGCTATGGCCTGGTCGCCGGCATCTATACCCGCGACATCTCGCGCGCGCTTCGTTTCGCGCAGGATGTCGAAGCGGGCTCGGTCTGGGTCAACGGCTGGTTCATCGGCGGCCAACAGGCGCCGACGGGCGGCGTGAAGGACAGCGGCCTGGGGCGCGAGCGCGGCCTGCCGGGCATCATGAACTATCTGCAAATCAAGAATGTCGGCATCCGCATCTAGCGGGCGACGCCAGCAAGAGGACCAACGAGGACAGCATGACCCTGATCAAAGACATCGAATATCACGACATCTTCCGCCACCCCGAGCATTGCGTGAACCAGATCGCGATGCGGACGCTGAAGAACGGCGACATCCTCGCCGTGTTCAACGAAGAGCGTTTCCCGTTCCATCACGACAGCGGCCAGACGCTGATGGTCCGCTCGAAGGATGGCGGCAAAACCTGGGGCAAGCCGAGCGTCGTGCTGCCCTGGAGCGAGGTCGAAGGCAACTGGGACTGCGGCATCTGCGAACTCGACGACGGCACGCTGCTGGTCAATCTCACGATCACCGGCTTCTTCAAGCGCGGCGTCACGCCGACGCAGCCGTCGTGGATCGGCGCACCCGCGACACCGCCGAATGGGGCGACTGGACCTGGACCTACAAGATGCAAGGCTGGCTCGGCACCTATGTCGTCAAGTCGAAGGACGGCGGCGAGACGCTGGACCAAGCCGATCCCGGTCAACGTGCGCCCGCTCAAGCATGGCGGCTGCCGGCTCGGCTGCTGGCAATTGCCGAACGGTTCGATCCTGATGGGCCTTTACGGCCGCATCCACGGCTACGAAGAGGAGGGCGAAGGCGAAGTCGACCCGCTCGGCGCTGATGCGCTCGGACGACGGCGGCGACAACTGGGAATATTTCTCGACGCTCGCCTACGATCCCGCCAGCATCATCGACTATGAAGAGCCGGCCCTGCTGCGCCTGAAGGACGGCCGCCTGGTCTGCTTCATGCGCACGCACACGTCAATCCGAGCAGCGACGCCAAGCAACATGGTGATGACCGTGTCGGACGACGACGGCTTCTCCTGGACGCCGCCGAAATGGACGCAACATCTGGGGCTATCCCGCCGAGCATGATCACGCTGCAAGACGGACGCTATCTGATGGTCTACGGCTATCGCCGGCCGCCCTATGGCGTCCGCGGCATCATTTCCGAGGACGGCCTCACCTGGGACATCAAGAACGAGTTCGTCATCCGCGAGGGCGGCGTGCCCGGCGAGACGGCGACCGATACGCCCGGCTCCAGCCGGATGTCTCCGGCGTCGGGCAAGGTCGCGGGCGGCGGCATCGACTGGAACCATCCCGGCGTCTACCAGCACATCGGCTATCCTAGCGTGTCGCAGACGCCGGACGGCACGATCGTCGCCGCCTATCACGAGTGGAGCGACGATGCGAAGCCGCTGCAGTACGTGCTCTGCACGCGCTTCCGCGTCTAGGAGGCGTAACGTCGATGAATGGGTGGGCGGCTATTGCAGGCGCGACGATCGTTGAGAGGAAAGCTCTGCATCGCGAGCGCTTCGCCTATTGCGCCCACCCGCATCTGGCGGTCACGGCCTCCGGCGCGTGGCTGCTGGTCTTCAATCGGGCGCCGCGGCGCGAGGCAATTCTGCACCCGCCGCAGGACCCGGAATTTCGCAACGTGCTGATGCGCTCGGACGACGAGGGCCGAACGTGGAGCGCCGCCGCTGTGGTCCCGAACTACGACTGGAGCGGGGTGGAATGCGCAGGGCTCACGCCGCTCAAAAGCGGCAGGGTGCTGCTGAACCAGTGGCGCTTTGACTGGCTGCCCTTGCCTTTGGCCGAGGCATCGGGCCGGCGGGCCGTTCGCCCTGACCGGCTGTTCGCAGGACTTGCCGTTTCGCCCGAGCTCGCCAGCTTTGGCGCCTCCGTTGCGAGTGCTCCGGCGAAGGCCTTCCCGTGGGCGCGTGCGGGCGGCGTGACCGCGGTTCACCTGTCCGATGACGACGGCGCAAGTTTTACGCAAACGCATCTCATCGACGTCAGCCCCTTCAGCGGCGGCTATGGCACGCGCGGCGGCGTCGAGCTCGCCAACGGCGACATTCTCCTGCCGCTTTCGGACGTGCCGCACTATCGACAAGTGTTTGTCGTGCATTCGCGCGACGACGGCGAGACCTGGAGCGCGCCGACGCTGGCGGCGACGGGCGAGGGCCACGAATTCGAAGAGCCGGCGACACTGGTCTTGCGCTCGGGCCGGATCGTGATGCTGCTCCGCGATAACGTGACGCGCGTTCTTCATAGCGTCGTCTCTGACGATGGCGGCGACATCTGGTCGCCGCCGCGTGCGACGGGCCTCTTAGGCTACCCCGCGCAAATGCTCGCGCTCGCCGACGGGCGGATCGCCGCGGTGGTCGGACAGCGGCGGCCGCCGTTTGGAATCTGTCTGCATGTCTCGGCCGACGGCGAGCGCTGGGACGCGCCACCTCTGGCGCTGGTCGACGATTTGCCGAACAAGGATCTCGGATACCCCGCCATGGCGCAACGCGCGAACGGCGACCTTGTCGTCGTCTATTACGCGCAAGACCGCGACGGCGTCACAGGGATCGACAGCGTGACAGTGAGGCTGCAATGATCGGCGCCGCAACCATGCCAGGGAGCCGATAATGTCGCGCGTCGAATTGAAAGGCGTGACGAAGCGCTTCAACGACGTCGCGGCGCTGCGCGACGTCTCGCTCACTGTCGAAGAGGGGGAGTTCGTGGTGTTCGTCGGGCCGTCCGGCTGCGGCAAGTCCACCCTGCTGAGGCTCATTTGCGGCCTGGAGTTGCCGAGCGAAGGCCAGATCCTGTTCGACGGAAAAGACGTGCGCGGCGTGCCGCCGACGGGCCGCAAGCTGGCGATGGTGTTTCAATCTTACGCGCTCTATCCGCACATGAGCGTCGCCGACAACATGGGCTTTGCGCTGCGCATGGCGGGCGTGTCGAAGGCGGAGCGCGCACGCGCCGTCCTCAAGGCCGCGCAAACGTTGCAGATTGTCGACTTGTTGCAGCGCCTGCCGAAGCAATTGTCGGGCGGACAGCGGCAGCGCGTGGCGATCGGCCGCGCCATCGTGCGCGAGCCCTCGCTCTTTCTGTTCGACGAGCCGCTATCTAATCTGGACGCCGAACTTCGCGTCGACATGCGGTTCGAGCTCGGCGACCTGCACAAGCGGCTGAAGACGTCGATGATCTACGTCACCCATGACCAAATCGAAGCGATGACGCTCGCGGACCGCATCGTGGTCATGCGCGGCGGCGTCGTCGAGCAGGTGGGGCCGCCGCAGGAGCTTTACGAGCGGCCGGCCAATCGCTTCGTCGCCAATTTCATCGGCACGCCGCGGATGAATTTCCTTGCGGGCAAAGTGACGGCGACGCCGCCCGGCGCGGTCGAGATTGAAATTCCGCGGCTTGACCCGCCTCGCATCACGCTGCCGCTCGCCCAAGGCGCGAGCGCGAGCGTCGGCGACGCGGTCGCTGTCGGCCTGCGGCCGGACGATTTTCTGGCCGGGCCCGGGGGCGACGCGGCGCTCGAAATGCACGTCGAGTCGGCCGAATATGTCGGCGGCGCGACGTTGCTGCGGGAAACCAGCCATCCCGCCGGGGCGCTGACGATCCGCGTCGCCGGCCCCGCGCCGCTCGGCCCGCAGAGCCTGCGCCTGGGCGTCTGCCGCGAAAAATGCCACGTGTTTGCAAATGGCGGCCAGCGGCTGTCGCGCTAGGAGCGCTTCCGGTTCTGTAGCATTTTAATCATCCGCGAGGACGCTCGCTGGCCCGCGCGCCGCCGCGAAACCTCGCCGCCCACTTCGGTCAATTCGCATCATTCTTACGAATTCTATTCACCGTAAACTCGCGATTGTTCGCTAACGTCGAGAAACCGAGGGCGAGCTCCTGCGATGTGTCGCGTCAAGGGCTCCACTTTTTACGTAGGCGTCGAGACCGGGGGGAGGACATGAACGCGTTGATTCAGCACGCCGACTTTATCGAAGGCGTCCGTCTGCCGGAATTGCGCAAGGACCTGGAACAGTTCGTCGCGAGCTGGGGCGGCGAGCCCAGCAACAACGCCCCGCCCCCCGCCCTTGAGCGCCTGACGCGCGCGATCGCCGAATACGAGGCGATCGTCGACGACATCCGCTGCGGCCGGCCGGTCTGACGGCCCCAGCCGGCGGCACGATCAAGCGAGGCCCCGTCTACTTCACGAAGCCGAGCGCCTTGTTCGCATTTATGACGAATTCGTTGGTGTAGGTTTTCTTCAAATCCACGTCGACTTTCAACTTGCCGGCGGCCTTCTCGACGGCGGCGACGGTGGCTGGCCCGTCGTCCGGCATCATTGCGTCGGCGATGAACTGGCCTTTGTCTTGGTCGAGCGCCTTGATGTACTCCTCCTTGGTCGTCAGCTTGTTGACGACGAAGTCCTTGCGGCAGCTTGTCGGCGATGTCGGCGGCGCTGTGGGTGTCCATCCAGTGCATCGTCTCGACGATGGCGTTGACGACCTTCTGCGTGGTGTCCTTGTTCTTCTCGACCCAGTCGCCCCGCGCCAGGATCGACGCCGTCGGCCAGAAGCCGCCGAGCCATTTCTTGACGCCGTCGCCGGTCGAGAGGTCGATGGCGGAATAGCCGACGCCGAGCTTTTCGATGGCGTTCACCGTCGGCTGCGTGGTGATGCCGCAGACGATCTTGCTGAATTGCAGCGCGGCGATCATCGTCTGGCCGGCGCTGCGCGGCGACCTTGCGAATATTCGGTCGGCTTCATGCCGGCGCGGGCCGACACGTAGCAGACGAGGTCGTCGGTGCCCGAACCGATATCGGTGACGCCGACCGTCTTGCCCTTCCAGTCCTTCGGCTATTTGATGGTCGAGCCGTTCGCGCACATGATGCGCTCGCCTGGCGCGTTGCCGAGCTGGACGATGCCGATGACGTTCTTGCCCTGCGGCTGGAAGTCGATGGCGTGGACATACCAGGCGCCCGACATTTCAACCTGCCCGGAAACCATGGCGTCCTCCGCGCCGACGCCGCCGTCCTGTTCGGTCGAGAGCTCCATGTTGATGCCGTACTTCTTGTACAAGCCGAGGCTTTCGGCGAGCTGGTAGGCCAGGTAAATCTGCTTATCGATGCCGCCGACCATCATGCGGACGGTCGGCATGGTCGTCGCCGCACGCCGGCATTGCCGACGCGAGCGCGGCGAGCGCCGGCCCGACAGAGCGGCACGTAGAGTAATGCTTTGTCATCATTGTTCTTCCTCCGATCTGTCGCCTCGGCGCGGGCGCTAGATGCCCTTGACCGTGCCTTCCGATGCCGACGGCGGCCGCCACGCCAGCAGGCGCTTTTCGATCAGCGACATCGCCCATTCGGCCACCGACGCCAGCAGGCCGATGACCAGCATGGCGGCGAACACGCCGTTGGCGTTGAAGTTGTTCTGCGCGATCGGCGATCACCAGCCCGAGGCCGTGCTGCGCGCCGAGGTACTCGCCGACGATGGCGCCGATGATCGCGAAGCCGAGCGCCACATGCAGGCTGGCGATGATCCAGGTCATCGCCGAGGGGAACGACCACGTGCTGCACCACCTGCCAGCGCGAGGCGCCAAGGATGCGGGCATTGGCGACGAAATTGCGGTCGACGCTCGCACGCCCTGGAAGGCGTTGAAGAACACGACGAAGAACACCAGCACGGCCGCCAGCAGCACCTTCGACGGCAGGCCGAGGCCGAGCCACATCACGAAGATCGAGCCCAGCACGATGCGCGGCAGCGCGTTGACGATCTTGATGTAGGGCCCGAACACGTCGGCCAGGAACGGCACCTCGCCCAGCAGCACGCCGATCACGATGCCGCTGACGACGCCGAACGACGAAGCCGAGCAACGCCTCCTCCAGCGTGATCCAGATCTGCAGCCAGAACG
Source organism: uncultured Pseudomonadota bacterium (assembly GCA_963730695.1). Lineage (GTDB taxonomy): Bacteria > Pseudomonadota > Alphaproteobacteria > Rhizobiales > Beijerinckiaceae > Roseiarcus. Next base: position 12,108 of record CAVSSV010000014.1, on the reverse strand, counting down.
AGCCCGGTACGCCGGTGCCGTTCGCGAACCAGTCGACGAGCGCGCTGCACGATGCCGAGCGGCGAGCCGAAGAAGAACGGGTCGATCATGCCGATGGTCGCGCCGCAGCTGCCAGGCGCCGAGCACGACGACGGCGACGCGCGATCTGCGCGACCAGCACCCAGCGTCCGGCGCCGCGCAGCGCGTCTTGCGCGCGCGGCGGCGATCGTCGTTCGTCGGTGCGCGGCGTCGGCGCAGCGGTGCCGGAGCGGTCGATTGCAGGCGTCATGCGGCACCTCGGCGAGCTGTTCGCGTCGGAGGTGCGGGAATAGGCGCGCTCGACCTCCTCGCGCAGCGCCTCCCAGATCTGCTGGTAGAGCTCGAGGAAGCGCGGCGTCGAAGCGGATCTCCTGCACGGCGCCGCGCGGCCGCGGCAGGTCGACGTCGAACACCGCCTTGACCGTGCCGGGCCCGGCCGTGATCACCACCACCTTGTCGGCGAGCGCGATCGCCTCCTCGAGGTCGTGCGTGACGAACATCACCGACGGCCGGGTCTTCTCCCACAGCGTCAGCAGCTCGTTGGACATGATCGCGCGGTCTGCACGTCGAGCGCGGAGAACGGCTCGTCCATCAGCAGGATCGACGGCTCGTTGATCAGCGCCGCGGCGAGCGCTGACGCGCTTGCGCATGCCGCCCGAGAGCTGGTGCGGATAGTGCTGCTCGAAGCCGGCCAGGCCGACGACGTCGCAGCCAGTCGCGCGCCATGCTGTGCGCTGTCGCGTCTTGGGCACGCCGCGGAACATCGGGCCCAGCGCGACGTTGGCCTCACGGTCTTCCACGGCAGCAGCGCGTCGCTCTGGAAGACGAAGCTCGCGCCTTTGGTGATGCCGTCGACCGGCTTGCCCGAGACCTTGCACCGTGCCGGCGCTGGCCGCTCGAGGCCCGCGGCGAGCGTCAGCGTCGTCGACTTGCCGCAGCCGGTCGGGCCGACGATGGCGCAGAACTCGCCCGGCTCGACCACGAGGTCGACGTCGTGGATCGCGGTCATGGCCGCGCCTGTCGGCGACACGAAACGCTTCGTCACGCCGGAAAACTCAATGCCGCCCTGGCCGCATCGGTGCCGCTTGCGGGCGCCTGCGCCATCCTCGACGTTCCCTCGAAGCCTGTCGCGCCCGTTGCCCGGCGCTGAAGCCAGCATACGGCGCCAAGCTTTCAGTCAGCTTTCAGTCGCTGAGCGATTGGACGGCGCGACCGAGGGGCCCTTAGATTGCGGAGAGAGGATCGATCGCCATGCGCATCCTGCTTGCGGAGGACAATGCCGAACTGGCCCAATGGCTGGGCCAACTGTTGCGGCGCGATCGCTTTGTCATCGACGCCGTCGACAATGGCGTCGACGCTGACGAGGCGCTGGAGACGCAAGACTATGCGCTGGCAATTCTCGATCTCGGCTTGCCGCAACGCGACGGGCTGACGGTGCTGCGCAATCTTCGCGCGCGCGGGCAGTCGACGCCGGTGATCGTGCTGACCGCGCGCGACGCCGTGGGCGATCGCGTCGCCGGGCTCGACAGCGGCGCCGACGACTACATGGTCAAACCGTTCGACGTCGCCGAGCTCGAGGCGCGCATTCGCGCGCAGCTCCGCCGCTCGGCGCCCATCGTGCAGCGCACCCTCGAATGCGGCCCGCTGGCGCTTCATTGCGAGGCGAGAGACTTCACTCTCGCCGGCGCGCCGCTCGCGCTGACGCCGCGCGAGCATGCGGTATTGGAGCGCCTGATGCGCGACTACGGCCGCGTGACGTCGAAATCCGCGCTCGCCGACAGCGTGTTCGGCTTCGACGACGAAGCCAATCCGAACGCTGTGGAGATCTATGTGCACCGCGTGCGCAAGAAGATCGAGGGTTCCGGCGTCTTGATCGCGACCCTGCGCGGCCTCGGCTATGCCTTGCGCTTGGCCAAGGGCGCTGGCGGCGCGTGAATGATGAGGCGTTTTCTCGGGCGGCTCCGCCGCACGGCGCGAAGCCTGCGCTGGCAGTTGCTGCTCTGGCTGGTCGCGCCGCTGGCGGCGCTCGCCGCTTTCGACGGCTGGATCGAATACGAGAACGCCGACGACATCGCCACGCTCGTCACCGACCGCCTGCTGAAGACTGCGGCGAATGAAATCGCCGAGCAGATCGTTGAGAACGATGGCCGATACGACGTTTCAATTCCGCCATCGGCGCTGGGCATCTTCGTCGCCGCGGGGCGCGACCGCGCGCTTTATCAGGTGCGCGACCCCAATGGCGCGCTGATCGCCGGCTACCCCGACGTAGCGCCGCCGCCCAAGCCGCCGGCGTTGGACGAGCCGGTGTTTTACGCCGCGCGTTTCCAGGACGAGGCGGTCCGGCAGGTGGCGATGGCGGCTCCGGTGGTGACGAAAGAGAGGGCCAAACTGGCGACCGTCATCGTCGGCGAAACGCTGCGCGAGCAGGCGCGGCTGGTCAATGATCTCTCTCAGAAAGACGTGCTTGAACTAGCCGGCCTGGTGCTGGTCGCCGGCGCGCTCGCGCTATTCGGCCTCAATCTTGGCCTCAAGCCGCTGCTGAGCCTGCGCACGCAACTCGACGCGCGATCCGCCGCCGACTTTTCCCTGCTCGATCCGCAAAACGTGCAGAACGAACTCAAGCCTCTGGTCGAAGCGTTCAACGAAGCGACGCTCCGCCTCAAGGCCGAGGTCGAGGGGCGGCGGCGTTTCATCGACGACGCCGCCCATCAATTGCGCACGCCGCTGGCGCTGATGAAGACGCAGGCGAATGTCGGGCTGCACGCGCCGAGCGCCGCGGCGAAGGACGAGGCGTTGGTCGCGCTCGACGCCTCGGCCGACAGCCTCGCGCGCCTCGCCAGCCAATTGATCGCGCTCGCCCGCAGCGAAAGCGACGCCGCGCCGATGCGCGCCGCCGAGGTCGATCTGGGCGCGACGGCGCGGGCGGTGCTCGATCCGCGGGCGCTTCCGGCGTTGGATAATGGCGTCGATCTCAGTTTCGACGATCGCGGCGCCGTCGTCGCCGGAGACGCGCTTTGGCTGGCGGAGCTCATCGCCAATCTCGTCGACAACGCGGTCGCTTATGTCGGCCCCAAGGGCCGCGTCGCCATTACCGTCACGAACGAAGAAAGCCGGCCGCAGCTCGTCGTCGAAGACGATGGCCCAGGCATCCCGGGCGCCGAGCGCGCGCGGGTGTTCGACCGTTTCTATCGCGTCGCCGGCGCCGCGACGCAGGGCTCGGGATTGGGCTTGGCGATCGCCAAGCAGATCGCCGAAGCGCACCGCGCGACAATCGCGTTGAAGGAGGGGACGGGCGGCCGGGGCTTGCGGGTGGAGGTTACGTTTCCACCGCTCTGACGCCGCCCTTGCCCTGGCTTTGCGCTTGGCGTTAGCCTCCCAGCGCCGGGCTTGCGTCCGTGAGGCCAGGGAGGTCGAGCGATGAACTGTGCCCGCGTCGCAGCGGCGCTTGGCTTAGCGCTATGCCTGACCGCCGCCGCCCCGGCGCGCGCTGAGAAGGTTTCTTTGATGGTCGGCGGGCTGGAGAAGCAGATCTATCTCCCCGCCAAGCTCGCCGAGCGTCTCGGCTATTTCCGCGACGAAGGCCTTGACGTCGAATTGCTGAACGAGCCGGCGGGGGTTGAGGCGGAGGACGAACTCCTTGCCGGCGCCGTGCAAGGGGTCGTTGGTTTCTATGACCATTGCATCGACCTCCAGAGCAAGGGGAAGTTTGTCGTCGCCGTGGTCGTGCTGGGCCAGAACTCCCGGCGAAGTCGAAATGGTCAGCGCAAGGCACCCAGACCTGCATTCGGTCGCCGATTTCAAAGGCCACAACGTTGGCGTCACGGGGTTGGGGTCGTCGACCGACTTTCTTACCCGCTACCTCGAAGTGAAAGCCGGCCTTCGCGTCGGCGACGTCACGAACGTCCCCGTCGGCGCCGACAAAAGCTTCATCGACGCCATGCGGCAGGACGACATCTTTGCCGGAATGACGACGGAGCCGACCATTTCAAGCCTCGTCAAGTTGAAGCTTGCCACGCCTCTCATCGACATGCGCACGCGCGCGGAGACCTTCACCACAGTCGGTGGCGCGTATCCCGCCGCCAGCCTCTACATGGAACGATCGTACATCGAAGCCCATCGCGACACCGTGCAACGGCTGGTCAATGCTTTCCTCAGGAGTCTCAAGTTCATTGGCGCGAACACGGCCGAAACGATCGCCGATCAAATGCCGCCGGAATACTACGTCGGCGACAAAGACATGTACGTCAAAGGCCTCGCAGGCGAGCTGGAGATGTTCACCGCCGACGGCCGGATGCCCGAAGGCGGCCCCGAGACGGTGTTGAAAGTGCTGTCGACGTTTTCACCCCTGCTGCGCGACAAGGCCATCGACCTCGCGGCGACCTACACCTCGGAGTTTATCGCCGCGCCCTAGGGTCTGGCAACGTGCGTTGGTAGGGATTCAAGAGGCTGGCAGGGGCACGCGGCCAGAATTGCCCTGCGATCGAAGGCCGTTCTTGGCGACAGGCCACGGCGCCAGAAAGTCCGCGCCCAATCCTCTTTTCATTGAGCGAAACATGGAGCGACAGCGGTGAATGATCGTTTCTGATCACCTCGCCGAGAAACTTTGCGGGTTCGTGCGAATAGCGTTGACTGGCCACGCCGTGAAAGCGAAGAAATGATCGCAAATGCGGTCAATAATGATCAGGGAAGAACGCGAGGCCGCCATTATGAAGGTGCTGCGGGACGGCGCTGCATCGATGCCTGCGTTCTTGACGCACTGCCCCGGCGTGTCGGCGATCAATATTCGCATCGCCTCGCCGTTTCCCGAAGAGTTTTGCGCTCGCTTCACGCGTTGCCGAAATCCTTTTCAATCAATAGATTTAGCAGCGCAAAGTCATCCTCAATCTGGAGCGGGCGTCGTGCGATGTCGATCGCCATGCTCGCATTCCCTCCGATCAACGAAGCGCCAGCGGCCTTCCCGATTGCATAGATCCGGAAGTTCCACCTCAACTCGCTCGCCGTCCACTTCGCGCTTTCGACGGCTTGACCAAGGCTTTGGAGGGCTTGCCGATCGTCTACTCTAAGCGGGCAGTCGGAACGAGAGGGTAACCCATTCCGTCAAGCTCTGCCATCGAGCGGTGAAAAGGGGCTCATCTTTACGAAGGAGCGTAGTCCTTGACGGCTGATCACCTTAGATTTCGTAGTCATGACTTCGTTGTCGAAATATCCATCATCTAGGCAAGAAAGCGAAAATGTGTTTTTGTTGCAGCGCGATCGAGGAGGGATCGCCTTTCCGGGGGTGGCGACATGGCTGACTTATCGGACACGGCTGCTACGGAATGCGTCACTGGTGCATACGAAATAGCGACCCTGATCGCGCGCGCTCCTGGCGATCTCGAGTTGTTGCGAAGGCTTGTCCATCCGGACGACGTTGCGTTCGTTTCGAGGCGGGTAGAGGCGGCGCTACAGGGGCCGCACGACTACGATGCGGAGTTTCGCATGATTCGCGGCGACGGGTCGGTGCGGCGGTGTGCCGTTCGCGCGATCGTCGTGAGAGACAACGCGGGCAAAGCCGTTCGCGCGGTGGGCGTCGACACAGACGTCACGGAAAATCACGACATTCTCCGTCGCACATTGGAGACCGAAGCTCGCCTGCAGCTAGCGATGGCGTCTGCATCGGCCGGCTCCTGGGAATATGCCATCGACAGGGACGAGTTCATCGCCTCCGATCGCGCCCTCTCGCTGCACGGGTTGCCTCCGGGGACGCCGATCACGAGCCGAAGGGCGCTTGATGCCGTTCTTGATGACGATCGATCAAAGGTCGAGGAAGCCCTGCGGACCACTATCGCCACAAAAGCGCCCTTCCGTCAGGAACTGCGCGCCCGACAAACCGACGGTTCAATTCGATGGCTGTTATCTCAAGCCGAACTGCACGTTGTAGGCGCTCAGCGGCGTCTTGTCGGCCTTGTGCAGGATATTACGCAACGGAAGAATGCGGAGATCGAGCTGCTGCGCAACATGGAGCGCTTCGCCTTAGCTATCGGCAATTCCCCCACCGTTGTTTTCGAGCAGGACCTCGATCTTCGCTACACCTGGATCCATAACGCGAGACTCGGTCACTCCGCTGAATCGGTCCTTGGCAAGACGGATGCGGCCTTGATGGACGAAGCAAGTGCGTCCGCTACCGAAGCGCTGAAGCGCCAGGTTATCTCGACCGGGACCCCCTTACGTCGAGAAGTCGCGGTCGCAGCGCCTGGCAGACCGACGCAATATTACGACCTTTCTGTCGAGCCTCGGCGAGATCGTTCGGGTCTCATCGTCGGCGTCATCTGTGCGGCCTCCGACATCACCGCGCGGCGAAACGTCGAAGAAGCGCTTCGCGATAGCGAGGCGCGCTATCGCTCCGCCATGACCTTGGGCCGTATCGCAAGCTGGGAGACCAATTATGTGACCGGCCAGAGACTATGGACGCCCGAAGGGCTCGCGCTGTTCGGGCTCGACCTCCGCGATGGGACCGGGACGGTCGGCGGGGAAACAGACGAGTTCCTGTCCGCCCTGCACCCCGAGGATCGTCATCTCTATGACGCTTATCTCGACATCGAAAAAGAGCGGGACTCCTATCCGGCCGAATACAGGATCCTGAGGCCGGACGGACAGACCCGTTGGATGTCTGGTTACGGGCGAGTCGTCGATCGCGACGCCGACGGGCGACCGCTGCGCATGATCAACGTCGTCACCGACGTCACCGAGAAGAAAGCGGCGGAGCAGCACACGCAATTTCTAATTCGAGAGTTGTCTCGCCTTGCATCGATCGTCGAATCCTCGGATGACGCCATTGTCAGCAACGACCTCAGTGGCGTGATCACCAGTTGGAACGGCGGGGCACAGCGCATCTATGGCTACTCGAGTGAAGAGATGATTGGCCAGTTGGTGAGCGTTCTCATTCCGCCTAGTCGCCAGGGCGAGGAGGCAGGAATTTCAGCCCGACTCCGCCGCGGGGAACGGATCGACCCCTACGAGACCGTTCGTCGACGCAAGGATGGAAGCTTCGTCGACATTTCTTTGACCGTGTCCCACATCCGCAACGCTGCCGGTGAAGTCGTCGCAGCCTCAATGATCGCGCGCGACATCACCGACCGACGGCGCGGCGCGCTGCTCGCCGGCGAGATTGCAGCGATGGAGGAACGACTCCGGTTGGCGACGGAGGTCGCTGACATTGGATGGTGGGATGTCGAGGAGGGCAATGGCCGATTATCCTGGCCGCCTCGGGTCAAAGCGATGTTTGGTATTTCCGCCGACGCCCCGGTTACGATGGACGATTTCTATAACGGCCTGCATCCTGACGATCGACGCCGTGTTGCCGCCGCCTACGCCGGCGCGGTCGATGCATCCCGCCGTGAACTCTACGACGTAGAATACCGCACGATCGGTAAAGAAGATGGAGTGCTCCGTTGGGTTGCTGCGAAGGGCCGGGGTGTGTTCGACGGGACTGGCAAGTGCAAACGGACAATTGGCACGGCTATCGACATCACTGAACGAAAGCGGGCGCAAGAGGAGAGCCTGGCCCGTCTGCAGGAGGAGACAGAGCTGCGGGATCAGTTCATTGCGGTTCTCGGGCATGATCTTAAAAACCCGCTGGCGTCCGTTGCCGCTGCAACACGGCTTTTGGGCCGTCGACCAGAAAGAGCGGCCGAACTCACCGCGCAGGTCGAGCGCAGCGTTTTGCGCATGTCGGACCTGATCGACAACATTCTGGACCTTGCAAGGGGTCGTCTAGGAGGCGGGTTCGCGATCACGCGTGACAGCAAAGAACCGCTGGAACCCGTTCTCCTGCACGTCATCGACGAACTCAAGGGTGTGCACCCGGAGCGCGACGTCGAAATCGATGTCGACCTGCGCGAACCGATCAACTGCGATCGCCAGCGCATCGGGCAGCTTCTCTCCAACCTGCTCGGCAATGCGTTCATCCACGGGGCGCCGACAGCCTCAATACAGGTGCGTGCTCGGGCAGCCGGCGGCCAGCTTGAGCTTTCCGTAACTAATCCTGGAGAGCCGATTGATTTGACTGACCTTAACCGCCTGTTCGAGCCGTTTTTCCGCGGCAGGGCCCGCGGCAACCGCGAAGGCCTCGGTCTAGGCCTCTACATCTGTTCCGAGATCGCCAAGGCGCATGGCGGAGCGATGAGCGTGCTTTCGGAAGAGGGAAAGACGACCTTTACTCTGCGAATGCCCACGGGCGCGTGACCAGCGAACGCGCGGTACATCGCCGATTGAGGTTGAGAACCAAGTCAACACAAACCTCCGCTTCGGCCGCTTTGCGCTCGGTTCGTCCGTTTGAACGTCCGGTTGGACCTTCTCGTCGTCCAGAACCTTCCCTTCCGCTTTCGGCCGATCACTTCCGCTACCCGGAATGACGCCGGAGGAACAGCGGTGCCGCGCTACTCGCAAATGCGATAATTGTCGCTCGCGCCGTGGCGTAGGAGATCGAAGTGGAAATACTCGGCGTGATCTTCGTCGCCGGGCCCCAATATAGTCGTGAACCATCCGCAGCCCGCGCGCCGCACCGTGCGCATGAACAATGCCTCCTGAGGACTCGCCTCATGCCCGACAGCAATGCGCCGGCGATCGACGAGTAGGAACGCGGAGACGTTGATCGCGATGCCTTTGCCGTGGGGGCTGACCTTCGCCCATTCAACCCGGTCGACGCTGCGACAATAGTAACCAGGACCAGTGTCGAGCGCGACGACCGACGCGCCTAGCATGGCCTCGCCGAGCGGCGCCACGAGGTCTCGCAGAAATCCAGTGCAGACGACGGCGAAAGAGCAGTCGAGCAATGGATGGGCCGGTAGGTCGAGCTTGACGCCGCCGGTAAGGCCGACCGACGAGATTCGGACCGGCGCGAAGATACTGCAATCATTCGATGAAGCGCTCAGCTAGGGGGCCGTTTCAGCCTCGACGTGGATCCCCTTTAGTTCCTGAAGGCAAGCTTCGGCAGCGGCCTGAGGCGGGACTCAAGGCGCGGCCGGGCACCGGGCGGGCGCCGAGGGCGGGGCTTCGTCGGAATTTGGCGGCGAGGAGAGCTCGGGCGGTCGGACGGGCGGAAGGGGCGCCTGAGCCTGAGCGAACGCGCCCACGGCTCCGTGCCGCAGAGCAGGCATGCGCCAAAACCGGCGGAGCGAAGGTTCGCCAGGCTCAGCGGTGAGCGGATATTCATTGTCGGGTCCCGCGGCTCAAAGTCATCAGTTTTGTACGCAAGTTGTACTGTCGGTCTGGTCACGGCGCACAGCCAGCGACAACCCCCCACATGTCGGGGGGCGTTTTTTGTCCTGCTTGCCTCCTGGAAATTTTACGCCGACCCGTCTTGAAATCGTAACGTCTCAGCGGAATCTTCCGCCATGCATAATCATGGCTAAACACGGGGAGGTTTCACGCCATGCGCTGCTTTTTCATCAAAGGCGGTCATGTTGCCGGCGTCGAGGAATTGCCAGACGTGACCGAATGCGTCGCTATCGAAATGGCGCGTCTTTTGTTCGAAGAACGCGAGGCCGAGTTTGACGGTTTCGAAGTCTGGGACTGTGATCGCGAGATCTATGAGTTCTCAGGCCTTAAAGCTTCCGCGTAACAAGCAGGCAGGGTCGCCCCCAGTCGAAGCGGCGTTTTTGCGTTGGATGACAGACTCCGGCGCATTGAGGCCAAGAGCGTTGGCACTGTCAACGACAAAAGGGCGGAACTGGAACCCGCCGCGCCTAAGTTGCGTTTCGATGGCAATCGTCAGCGATGGGGATTCTCCATGGCCATAAACGTAAGCGAGTTCGTTTGGAAGCGCCTTCAGCAATGGGGTCTCAACCGCGTCTACGGCTATCCCGGCGACGGCGTCGGCGGTCTCGACGTGGCGCTAGAGAAGGCCAAAGATACGTTTAAGTTCGTTCAAGCCCGTCACGAGGAAATGGCCGCATTCATGGCGTCGGCGCACGCCAAATTCACGGGCCAAGTCGGACTTTGTTACGCAACCTCTGGGCCTGGCGCTATCCACCTCCTAAACGGGCTTTATGACGCCAAGATGGACCATATGCCCGTTGTAGCGATCGTCGGCCAGCAGCCACGCACCGCGATTGGCGCAAGCTATCAGCAAGAAGTCGACCTGCAGTCGCTCTTCAAGGACGTGGCGTCGGACTATGTGGCGATGGCGATTGTACCGGGCCAAGTTCGGCATCTCATCGATCGAGCCGTTCGGATCGCCTCGACAAGGCGGACTGTGACATGCGTGATCATCCCGAACGACCTCCAGGAAATGGCGTACGAAGACCCGCCGGTGAAACATGGTTTCACTCATACAGGCCTGGGATATGTAGGTGCGGCGATGACGCCTCCGACCGATCTTCTGCAAGCGGCGGCCGATGTGCTGAACGCTGGACAGAAAGTCGCGCTCCTTGTTGGCGCCGGGGCGCTGGCGGCCACAGATCAAGTCATCGAGGTCGCCGAACGGCTGCAAGCCGGCGCGGCTAAGGCGTTGTTGGGGAAGGCCGCGTTGCCAGACGACCTGCCCTGGGTGACTGGCTCGCTCGGCTTGCTTGGCACAAGGCCTTCCTGGGACCTGATGAAAGGGTGCGATACGCTTTTTATGATCGGGTCGGCGTTTCCCTACAGTGAGTTCCTCCCCGATCCAGGCGACGCCCGCGGCGTGCAGACTCGATATCGACGGCACCAGGCTTAGCCTGCGCTACCCCATGGAGGTGAACCTCGCCGGGGATAGCGCCGCAACCTTGGCGGCGTTGCTACCGCTGCTTAAGCAGAAGGAGCGAACAGGCTGGCGAGACGGCATCGAATCTGGCGTCGCGAAGTGGTGGAAAACGCTTGAAGCGCAGGCGATGAAAACCGCGGATCCGATCAATCCGCAGCGCGTGTTCTGGGAACTATCAAAGCGCCTTCCCGAGAATTGCATCATGACCGGCGATTCCGGCTCTGTCGCGAATTGGTACGCACGCGCTATCCGGATGCGCCGTGGCATGATGGGTTCGCTGTCTGGCGGTCTAGCCTCGCTCGGCGCCGCGACGCCCTATGCAATTGCGGCAAAGATGGCCCATCCAGAGCGGGCCGTCATCGCCTTCATCGGCGATGGCGCGATGCAGATGAACGGCCTCAACGAGATGATCACGATCTCGAAATACTGGCGGGAATGGGCCGACCCGCGATTGATCGTGATGGTGCTCAACAATCGAGACCTCAACCAAGTCACTTGGGAAGAACGCATTCAGCTCGGCGAGGGAAAGACGGAATTGACGCAAAGCATTCCAGATTTTCCCTATCATCGATACGCCGAGCTCATCGGATTGAAAGGCATCTATGTCGACGATCCCGAGCGAATTGGAGCGGCATGGGACGAAGCGTTGGCGGCGGACCGGCCGGTCATCCTCGAATGCTACACCGATCCAAACGTCCCGCCGTTACCGCCGCATATCTCGCTGAAGGATGCCAAAAATTTCATGGCGATGACGGTAAGCGAACCAGAACTGGGCAGCGTGGTGAGGGAAACGACGAAACAGGTCCTTGCCTCCGTCTTTCCCGGCCATAAATAGAACGCCGCTGCGGCTGTCACGGGTGGGCGAACCCGGGCAAACATTCGATCTCCCTATAGGATTTTCGCCCAAATGGGGACCCAGATTGATCCTTTAGGTTCACCCGCGAAGCGCTGAAATTTGCCCTGTTCGTGCTCACCTAATTACGGAGCGGGCGAGTCTAAAAGTACGAGAGACGGAGATCCACCGTGGAGAAAATCATTTGTGAAATCGCGCGGGAGTCGGAGCTGTGGTCCTTCACCCGCAACGGCGAACGTGGCGCAAGTTACGTGACCGCTGAGGCGGCTTTCGAGGTCGTCGTCGCGCGTGCATCGATCGAGATGCGATCCGGCAACGAAATCATAATTCACGTCAAAGCCGCGCCGGCGAAATAATGGAGTCCAGTTTTGCTCGGCGCGATGGAGAATGTAAATAAAAGTGAGTCGAAAGGCCGTGCTCATGGGCGCACTGGCTCGCAGCAACCGCTCTGATAACAACGGCCGGCGACGCTGACTCCCGCGTTCACCATAACCACCGAACTTTTGCTCTTTTGACC
>CAVSSV010000013.1:0-11816 GCA_963730695.1 uncultured Pseudomonadota bacterium | reverse complement strand
TATGTTATGTATCATTTGCTCGACTAGATTACGTATTGCTTTACAACTTTGTTGGATTGGAATCATATGCGTCTTCTGATACAGAGGAAGGGAGATATTTTTAATTACTGCCCATTAATCATTAATAATGTTGGGGACCTGACGCAAAGTATTGACTAATTAACTGACGGTCCATGGTTGTGATGGCGCCGGCTTCAGCGTTTGGAACGTGTGGTAATCAGGCTCTAATGTGGAGTCAGGGGCTCACAACGCAGTGGTTTTTTGAGTTTAGCTTAATTGTGTAAGTTAGTCAGTGGCTGCACATGCTAATGCAATGGTGGAGGCTGGCTTGACCTGTGAGTTAGTGGCAGCTGCTGGTTTTGCAGGAAGAAAAGGTCGTCTCCTGCCATAGAATTTCCTCAACGTAGAGCTCCTGCATGGATCGATTGACATTCATGCTCACTTTTCTGCTTGTCCCTCTTGCACAGGATCTTCCGCAGTTGCATCAGGGGTCCCCGATGCAGACTGCTGAAACGCCTGCCCAATTTCCACAGAACCAAGTCAAAATTGTTGCACTCAGAACTCGCAGTGTTGTTTTTTTTTTTGAGAGGTGACAGTTTAGCATTTTTGGTACTTTTCCATGGCTTCAAGAGCAATCGACACTCCTTGGATGCTCTTTCATATTCATTTATATATATATATATATATATATATATATATATATATATAAAATTATATTATAAAATATAATATAATATAGGGTAATACGCATGTGATACCTAGGGCTACTTAGGCAATACCTGGGTGATTGCTATCCCTGTTTTTTTTAATGTAAAAAAGACATCCTTTAAAATTTTATAGTGTCCCAAGGAACATTTTTTTATTTTTTATTTTTTATTTTCATTTTTTTTATTATTCTTATTATTATTATCATTATTATTATTATTATTAATAATAATATTGGGGTTGTGTAGAGGGCCTGGTAGAGGGACACCTTTAAAATAAAAATACACCCCATACAATAGAGTTATCCTTAAAGTCACCTTGTGTTTAAATAAGATACCGTGAATTTTGCTTTAATGTATTCTTATCTTTATCTCAAAAATAGTTAAAAAATATGGAAAAGCTTTGTGGTCTATCATTGTTAGGTGCGTAAGAGCTTGGTGGTCTCTGAAACTCAAAGCCTAACCCATGCTTGCCAAGAAGCAACGGCCTAACTAGTTTTCCATGAGTTTGAAGACCACCAAGCTCTTACACCTAATAATGAGAGACCACTAAGCTCTTCCCTACCTTTTAACTATTTGGGGTGAACAAATAAAAGTACATTAATGCAAAATTCGCGGTATCTTATTCAAACACAAGGTGACTTTAAGGATAACTCTAATGTCAATTTTATGCTTTATTTGGCGTCCCATTGCCCGGCTCAGACTTCACCTCCAAACCTATCTTGTGGACACACTTTCAAACTCACGAATGGTTGGATAGTGCAATGGAGGTGGATAAGTAGTCCTAACCACTAATCCTTTGTCATATGGGCATCGGATCAAAGATGGGTCGAATAGACACTTTATTTAAGCCTGCCCCAAGAGGAGCCATGAGTTTTCTTGGAGATGGGTAGTTGGGGCATCAAGTTCTTTCTGAGATGGAGTTAGCCGAGGGGGGAAAATAATTGGTGTCACTCACAATTATCACAATGGACGTTTAATGATTGATACAAAAATATTTTTAACATAAAGTTAATTTTTTTTTTTCACTATGACATAGTTTGAATGTATAGCCAGGTTGCTATACATCAATGATAGCGTGGCATGACTCTGCAAAACATTCTAGTATGTCATTTTAGAAATTGTCATACTAAAGATGTTTGAATGTATTGATCCCTTCATGATTCAAGAATGTTTAACGAATGTCATTGCTAGTGCATTGAGCAAAAATAAAATGCAACCCTCTTTATTTTTATTATTTATTATTTTTATTATTTTTTTACATTTCCACCTACACAATCTTATATTTCGCCGGCGGCCAGATCATGAAGCCCTGCGGCGAGAACACCTTGTTCGACGGCTGCTTGAACTTCGGATCGTCCCACGGCGCCTTCGCCTGCGGGTTCGCCTTCACCCAGGCCTTAGCCTTGGCGACGATTTCCTCGACCGGCGCGACCTCGTGAACGAGGCCCATGCCCTTGGCCGCGACGGGGCGGATTTGCTCGCCCTTGAACAGCATCTGCAACGCGTCGCCGGTCTGCATCAGGCGCGCCACGCGCTGCGTGCCGCCGGCGCCGGGGAACAGCCCGACTTTTACCTCGGGCAGACCGACGCGCGCTTTGTCGGTGTTGGCGAGCACGCGATAATGGCAGGCGAGCGTCAATTCGAACGCGCCGCCGAGGCACACGCCGTTGATGGCGGCGGCGAACGGCTTTCCGCAGGTCTCGAGGCGGCGATAGATATGCGACAACTCGCGCGATCCAGCGAGGAAGGCTTTCAGCGCCGCCTGTTCGCCTTCGGCTTTGGCGATGCGCGCGAACGTGGCGCCCATGCCTTGCAGCATCGCCAGGTCCGCGCCGCCGGAAAAGCTGTCCTTGCCCGACGTGATCACCGCGCCCTTGATCGCGGGTTCGGCGGCGATCTTTTCGATGGATTCGCTCAACTCTTTCATCACTTCGGGCGTGATGACGTTCATCGAGCGTCCCGCCATGTCCCAGGTGAGCAGGACGATGCCGTCGGCGTCGGTTTCAAAACGGAAGTTGGCCATGGAGCGTCTCCAGAACGGCGAGCGAGTTCAGACGGGCGAGCCGTCCTTGCGCGTGTAACGGTAACCGGCGTCGGTCTTGTGGATGGCGAGATCGACGTCCGGGTAGTGAGCGAGTTCGCCCGGCTTGCGCGAGCCGACTTCGAGCACAACCGCGTCGGCGTCAGAGCGATTGACGAGGCAATGGCCGTCGGGAACGCCGGCCTTGAAGCCGGCGGCGTCGCCTGCGCTTAGCACCGTCTCGCCGGCGTTCTCGATTAGCACGACTTCGCCGGAAAGCACGTAGACGAATTCGTCTTCCAACTCGTGCCAATGGCGAAGCGTCGAGGCGGCGCCCGGCTTAAGCGTCGTCAGGTTGACGCCGAACTGGTCGAACTTGAGCGCATTGCCCAACCGCTTGCGCGACAGGCCGGCGACGACTTTGTCGTAGGGCGCGGGGTAGCGAGCGCGTGCATCGACCGGCACGTTCGCGATGTCGATCTTAGGCATGCCGCTCTCCATCCCCCTCCCCCCTTGCGGGGGAGCGTTAGGGAGGGGGATCTCGCTGAACTATCCGTTTTGCTTGCGCGAAGCCGAAGCGGTGAGCGCAGTGCGACCCCCCACCCCTGCCCTCCCCCGCAAGGGGGAGGGGGATGCGCGGCGCGTACAGTGGCGAAACGGCCAACATCACACGCGCTCGATGATCGTCGCGGTGCCCATGCCGCCGCCGATGCACAGCGTGACGAGCGCCGTGGACTTGCCGCTGCGCTCGAGCTCGTCGATCGCCGTGCCGAGAATCATCGCGCCGGTCGCGCCGAGCGGATGGCCCATGGCGATCGCGCCGCCGTTCACGTTGATCTTGTCGGCGCCGACAGCGAACGCCTG
Source organism: uncultured Pseudomonadota bacterium (assembly GCA_963730695.1). Taxonomy (GTDB): domain Bacteria; phylum Pseudomonadota; class Alphaproteobacteria; order Rhizobiales; family Beijerinckiaceae; genus Roseiarcus. Next base: position 8,225 of record CAVSSV010000013.1, on the reverse strand, counting down.
CATGAACCGCAGCACCACGGAGGCGAAGGCTTCGTTGACCTCGAACAGATCGATGTCCGGCGATGGTCATGCCGGCGCGCTTGAGCACCTTTTTCGTCACGTCGACCGGGCCGGTGAGCATGATCGCCGGCTCCGAGCCGATGTTGGCGAAGGCGCGGATTCTGGCGCGCGGCTTGAAGCCATGCGCCGCGCCGGCCTCCTTTGAACCGATCAGCACCGCGGCGGCGCCGTCGACGATGCCGGAAGAATTTCCGGCGTGATGGACGTGGTTGATGCGCTCGATTTCGGGATACGCCTGGATCGCCACCGCATCGAAGCCGCCCTGCTCGCCCATCATGACGAACGACGGCTTCAGGCTGCCCAGCGATTGCATATCGGTTGCGCGCATGTGCTCGTCGCGCTCGAGCAGCGGCAGGCCGTTGACGTCAAGAACGGGCGCGATCGCGCCCTTGAAGCGGCCGGCGTCCCAGGCGGCCGCCGCGCGGGCTTGCGATTGCACGGCGTAGGCGTCGACGTCGTCGCGCGAGAAGCCGTATTTGGTGGCGATCAGATCGGCGGAAACGCCCTGCGGCATAAAATAGGCTTGAATGGCGATGGACGGATCGGCCGGCCAGGCGCCGCCCGAAGCGCCGATGCCGACCCTGCTCATGGATTCGACGCCGCCGCCGATGGTGAGATCGTGCTGCCCGCTCATCACCTGAGCCGCGGCGAAGTTCACGGAGTCGAGCCCCGACGCGCAGAAGCGGTTGATCTGCACGCCGGGCACGCCGTGCCCCAAACCCGCAGCCAATGCGCCCATGCGCGCGATATCGCCGCCCGCCTCGCCAACGGGATCGACGCACCCCATGACGACGTCGTCGACTTCGTCGACCTTGAGATGGTTGCGGCCCTTGATCGCCTGCAGCGCGGTCGTGGCCAGATGCAGCGTCGTGGCGGTGTGCAGCGCGCCGTCCGGTTTGCCGCGCCCGCGCGGCGTGCGCACATGATCGAAGATGAATGCGTCGGTCATCGGCGGGTCCTTGCAAAAGCGTAAGCGGGGGCCGTCCTGCTCAAATGGGTTTGCCCGGCGAGGGTCACAAGCGCGGTCATGGCGCTAGGTCTCCCGATCGGGATGCTGACGCGAGCCGGCGTCGGTGAGCTTCTTGCTGGCGAGCCACTCTTCGGTGCGCATCTCCGGCGTCGCCAGCGCGGCCTCCAGCCAAGGCACGCGGCTTTCGACGCCAAGCTGCATTTCCGGGGGAACGGCGTTCGGGTCGTCAAGCGAACCGGTGGTGACGCTGATCCGCGCGCTGCCGAGACCTCGATAAGTCAGCGGCGTGCCGCAGGCGGCGCAAAACCCGCGTTCGGCGATCGCGGAGCTGACGAAGGCGCCGAGCGTTCCCGCGGTAAGCACGAACTTGTCGGCGGGCAGATTGGCGAATGCGACCACCGGCGCGCCGGCCGCCTTTTGGCACATCCGGCAATGGCAGAGATTGGCGTCGGTCGGCGGCGCATCAAGGCGGTAGCGCACGGCGCCGCACTGGCAGCCGCCGGTCAATCCAGCCTTGGCGATCTCGCCGGTCAATCGCGTCTCCCTTTTCGCCTCAAGTCTAGAACGCCGCCGCCGGCAATTCCATCATGGTCGCGGCGCCGCTTGTCAGCCGGGCGAGCTGCGCCGCGGTCTCGGGCAGCACGCGCTCATTGAAGAAGCGCGCCAGCACGAGCTTGGAGGCCAAGGCGTCCTCGATATCGCCCGCCGCCTTGCGCGCGAGCACGGCTTTGACGATGCGCGCCCACATGAACGACAGCGTCGTCAGGCCGAGCAGGTTCAAATAGTCGGCGGACGCCGCGCCGGCGTTGTCAGGGTTTTTCGGGCCATTCGCCATCAGCCACATCGTCGCCTGCTGCACTTGGCCGAGCGCGGTCTTCACCGGCGCGAGATAGGGCGCGAGCGCCGCGTCGTCCTTGTTGGCGGCGAGGAAGTCGTTGATCGCCTTGAAGTGCGAGGACAGCGCGCGGCCGCCATCCTTGGCGAGCTTGCGTCCGACCAGATCGAGCGCCTGCACGCCGTTGGCGCCCTCGTAGATCATGGTGATGCGAGCGTCGCGCACGAATTGCTCCATGCCGGATTCGGCGATGTAGCCGTGGCCGCCGAGCACCTGCTGCGCCTTGACGGTGTTGGCGAAGCCGAACTCGGTGAACATCGACTTGATGACAGGCGTCATCAGGCCGAGCCGGTCTTCGGCCGCCTGCCGCACCGCGGCGTCGGGGGAGGATTGCGCCTCGTCTTCGCTTAAGGCCACCCAGACAGTGAGCGCGCGCGCGGCTTCGTTGAAAGCGCGGATTTCGAGCAGCATGCGCCTGACGTCGGGATGAACGAGTAGCGGATCGGCGGGTTTGTTCGGCTCCTTCGCGCCCGTCAGCGATCGCCCCTGCAGGCGGTCTTTGGCGTAGGCGGCGGCGTTTTGATAGGCGACCTCCGACAGGCTGAGGCCCTGGATGGCGACGCCGAGGCGCGCGCCATTCATCATCACGAACATGGCGTTGAGACCGCGATTTTCCTCGCCGACCAGCCAGCCCTTGGCGCCGTCGTAGTTGAGCACACAGGTGGCGTTGCCGTGGATGCCCATCTTGTGCTCGATCGAGCCGCAGGAGACGCCATTGCGGGCGCCGAGCGAGCCGTCGGCGTTGGGCAGCAACTTAGGCACGACGAACAGCGAAATGCCCTTCGTGCCCATCGGCGCGCCTTCGATGCGCGCCAGCACGAGATGGATGATGTTTTCGCTGAGGTCGTGCTCGCCGGCGGAGATGAATATTTTTTGCCCTGAGATCGCAAAGGAGCCGTCGGCCTGCTTGACCGCTTTGGTCTTGAGCAGCCCGAGATCGGTGCCGCAGTGCGGTTCCGTGAGGTTCATCGTGCCGGTCCAGCGCCCTGAGGTCAGCGCCGGGAGATAGGCGCTCTTCAAGGCGTCGCTGGCATGGGTCTGGATCGCGGCGATCGCGCCGCGCGTCAGGCCGGGATACATTTCGAAGGAGGCGTTGGCGGAGATGGCGTATTCACTCAGCAGCGCCCCAATGGCCTGGGGCAGGCCCTGGCCGCCATAGGCCGGATCGCCTGTGATGCCGACCCAGCCGCCGTCGACATAGGCTTTATAGGCTTCCTTGAAGCCTTTAGGCGTGGTGACGCTGCCGTCCGGGTTGCGTTTGCAGCCCTCGAGGTCGCCGACGCGATTGAGGGGCTGCAGAGTCTGTTCGGCGAATTTAGCACCTTCGCTGAGAATTGCCTCGACGACATCCAGGGGCGCTTCGGAAAAGCGCGGGAGGTTGGAGTAGCGGGCGTAGTCGAAGACGTCCTGAAGGAGGAAAAGGGTGTCGGCGACTGGAGCGCTGTAGCTGGGCATCACGGCTCCGCAGGTCTTAACTGGGTTAGTTTACACATAAACTAATTCGGTCGGTTTCGCAAGCTTGCGCCAAATCGTACCGAAAAAGCGCTCGGTTCCAAGCGAATGAGCAGCCAAGCCCTTGAAATCAAACGATCGGGCGGCCGCACGGCCGTTTGAGTGATTTCAAGGACTTACTCCGATCCGAAAATTTGTGTGGCACGCCTACATCAAATGATTTCAAAGACTTACATATCGAAAGATTTGGTTTTCGGCCTCCGCAGCGCTGATTTCCCGCCCCAAGGGACGGCTACATTCACCGCGAGGCCGACCCGGAAAGCTCGCCTATCACGAATTCTGTAAAATGAAAAGAAAAACTTGGAATAGTGATTTACAGCATCAAAGCTTCGACGGATCCCGCGGAAAAATCAGTTTTTTGCCTCAAGCCGCTGCTTGACGGCGTCCGGATTGAGATACGCCTCTTGCATCTCGACGCTCCAATAGCGCAGGTCTTCGACCGGAATCGGCACGCCGGTCACTGCGCACCGCACGAAGGCTCCAGGCTTTAAAACACGAAACTCGCCGTCCATATATTGGAGCTTGGCTTCGTTCTGAGACGAGGAAAAACGATCGATGCGATTCATTGGCGTTCAAAATAGCTTAGGACGGGCGGCCTTGATACGCCGCCGTTCCAGGAAACGCCAAGGGTTTTGATCGTGCCGACGGACAGCGTGAACATCGCGGCGCCGAGCGCCTGGAGCCTTGGCGCGGACGAGCCGACGCGCCGGCTCGATCAAGCCCTGGCGGCAAGCGCCTTCGCCGGCGAAAACCGTCTGTCGCGCACGCGGCTCAAGGCGCTGATCGGCGAGGGCGCGGTTGCCTGCGACCGGCGCGTCGTGACCGACCCGGCGTTTAAGGTAGGCCCCGGTGCGGCGATCAGCGTGACGCTGCCGGAGGCGGAGCCGAGCGAGCTGATCGGCGAATCCCGGGTCTTGGATATCCGCTACGAAGACGACGATCTGCTGGTGCTGGATAAGCCGGCGGGTCTGGTCGTTCACCCCGCGCCCGGCCATGCCACGGGCACGCTGGTGCAGGCGCTGATCGCTCATTGCGGCGACAGCCTTTCCGGGGTCGGCGGCGTCAGGCGGCCAGGCATCGTGCACCGGCTCGACAAGGACACCTCTGGGCTGCTGGTTGTCGCCAAGAACGACGCGGCGCACCAAGGTCTTGCCGAACAATTCGCCGATCATGGCCGCTCCGGGCCGCTGCTTCGCGAGTATCGCGCTTTTGTTTGGAGGGCGCTGCCGGCGACCGCGGGCACGATCGACGCGCCGCTGGCGCGCCACGCGACGTTTCGGGAGAAAATCGCCGTGCGCAAGAACGGCCGCGAGGCGGTGACGCATTGGCGGCGGCTGGAGGCCTACGGCGCCGCGACGCTGGTTTCGTGCCGCCTGGAGACCGGCCGCACGCACCAAATCCGCGTTCATATGGCCCACATCGGCCACCCGCTTTTGGGCGATTCCGCCTATGGCGCGGGGTTCAAAACCAAGGCCAGCCAATTGAACGCCGAGGCGCGCGTGGCGCTGGAAGCGCTTGACCGCCAAGCCTTGCATGCCGCCGTGCTCGGCTTCGAACACCCGCGGACCGGGGAGGTTTTGAGGTTTGAGAGCGATTTGCCGGCGGACTTACAGGCGTTGAAGCGGGCGCTTTCGGGCGGGGCTGGCGCTTGATTGGGACGGGGGACGTAATCGTCCTGCGTGTCGCAAAACCCCTGCCCGGCGGGTCCACCCTGCGCCATTTCTGCTGACGTCCTCCCTCTCCCGGAGGGAGAGGGGTTGTTCGCGTCCGCTCTACCGTTACGCCACGTCGATCGGCCTGATGTAACAACCCGCATCTCGGCGCGAATAACCCCGTGAAAGCGCTCATTTCGAGCGCCCTCTTTCGGCCACGGTCCGGCGCGCTATATAGCGAGGTCCGGCAGGGTGCGCCGGATCCACATTTATGAAAGGAGGAGCCTTTGGCTTCTTCGCTTCCCGTCATTTCCTCCGACGCTGGTCTTTCGCGTTACTTGAGTGAAATCAAGCGGTTCCCGATGCTAGAGCCGCAGGAGGAGTATATGCTCGCCAAGCGTTGGCGAGAGCATGAGGACCGCGTCGCCGCGCACCGGCTGGTGACCTCGCATCTGCGCCTCGTGGCCAAGATCGCGATGGGTTATCGCGGCTATGGCCTGCCGATCGGCGAGGTGATTTCCGAAGGCAACATCGGCCTGATGCAGGCCGTGAAACGCTTCGATCCGGAACGGGGCTTCAAGCTCGCGACCTACGCGATGTGGTGGATCCGCGCCTCGATTCAAGAGTACATCCTACGCTCGTGGTCGCTCGTGAAAATGGGCACCACCGCGAGCCAGAAGAAGCTGTTCTTCAATCTGCGCAAGGCCAAGAGCCGTATCTCGGCCTTCGAAGAAGGCGATTTGCGCGATGAGCATGTGCAGCTGATCGCCACCCGCTTGGGCGTGAACAAGCAGGAAGTCGTCGATATGAACCGGCGCCTGGGCGGCGACGCCTCGTTGAATTCGCCGTTGCGCGAGGACGGCGAAGGCGAATGGCAGGATTGGCTGGTCGACGAGCACGACGACCAGGAAACCGCGCTCGCCGACCGCGAGGAGAGCAATTCGCGACTTGCCGCTCTGCGGTCCGCCATGCGCGTTCTGAACGACCGCGAGAAGCGCATTTTTGAAGCGCGGCGGCTGGCTGACGATCCGATTACGCTTGAAGAGCTCTCGGAAGAGTTTGGCGTTTCGCGCGAGCGCGTGCGGCAAATTGAGGTGCGCGCCTTCGAGAAAGTGCAAGCGGCGGTGAAGGCCGGCGTCGCCAACGCGCTGGCTGTGCACAAAGGCGCCATGAAGGCGCTGCCGGCGGCTTAAGGCCCGCCCTCCCTCTCGCAGCTCGCCCCATAAAAAAAGGCTCCGGAACTTTCGTTCCGGAGCCCGATTTTTGCTCAATCCTGCGGAAGATTAGAACGTGCGCGAAATCTGCAGGCGGCCGAGCCAGCCGTTCGAGTCGCGGTTCCAGCCTGCAGGCGAGTAGGCGTAGGTCGGCCTCGACGAGGTCGCCGACGTGTACATGATGTCGAGGTCGAACGTCAGGTTGGCGATCGGCTTCCAGTTGGCGTCGCCGCCGATCGACCACGCGGTGATGTCCTTGGCTACAACGCCCGGATCCTTCGAGTAGGTCAGCGAACCGTAGGTGCCTTCCAGCGCCAGCGAGGTCGCCGGGTTGACCTGGTAGGCCGCGCCGAGGTTCACGCCCCAGGTTTGCGCAATGCCGTAACCCGTCGGGGTCGCGATCGCGTCCTGAGCGAGGAACAAGCCGCCGTTGCCATAGACGCCGACGCCGAGGCTCGTGCCGCCGAGGTTCGTCGGCGACTGCGAGGCGCCGCCGAGGCCCTGCGCGAACACCTTGGCGATGCCGTAGGTGTACAGGCCGCTGGCGTTGATGGTCAGCGCCGGGGTGGCGTTGAATTTCACAGCGCCCGCAACGCCCCAACCCGTCGTGTTGGTCAACTCACCCGCGCCCCAGAAGCCGTTGCTGACATCGGTGTTGTGGAGGATGCCGGTCACATAGGCCGAACCCCAGCCCTGCTCGACGCCCAACTTGGCCGTCAGATCGGGGAAGTTCGAGTAGTGGTAGGTGTTGCCCAAGGCCGTGCCGTTGTTCTGGATATGGCCGTTGGCGTCTTCGATCGCCACGCCCGCCAGGAAGCCGCCGCCGAAGTGACCGACATAACCGATCCAGGCGGTGCCGCCGATGTCGGCCGCGCCAAAGCCGTCGGTGATGAACGTCTGGTTGGTGCCGATGTTGAAGAGCGAACCGTCAGCGCCGTGAATTTCGAGGCCAGCCCACTTCGCCCAAGCATGGTCAAGACCAGCGCCCGTGCCGCCGTAGTTGCCCGGCAAGCTCGCGCCGTTGCCGCCGGTGCCGGAGTTGCCGGTGTTGGCGTTAATCTGCGCTTCCGAGGTGATCCAGCCCATCGGGGTGTTGTTGGCGGCGTCGAACACGACCCAAGCGCGGCCATCCAGGCCATAACGCTCGAGGTTGTTGACGACGGGAACCTGGACGATCGGCCTGACAATCTTCAGCGAATTTCCGGTGGCCGCGCCGTTGACGATGGCTCCGGCCACAGGCGCCCAATACGGGACGTCGGCGTTGGAACGCTGAACGACGATGGCTTCAACGCCGAAACCGCCCGAAATCTTCAAGCAGGTGTCCGAACCCGGGAGCACGAAGCCAGCGCCGAAAGCCGGGCTGTTGCAGACTTTGACGTATTCGGCGACGGGAGCGGCCTTCCGAGTGGGAAGATCGGCGGCTTGCGCACTGGCGACGGCAACGACGCCGGCGGCAGATCCTAGCAGTAAGCTCTTCATGAGCGTCATTTTGATCTCCAATACATGATCAAGGGGCTCGAAGCTGGCTTTGAGGCTGATTGCCTCTCCGCCCCATGCCCGACCTGCCGCTGTGAGTTTCTGGGTCCCCCCATTCACAAAGGCATGCCACCGTAGGTTGAACAACTCGGCCCCGGCAAAATACGCAAGCCTCGCGCAAGTTCAACCGTATTTTCACCTTATTCGCCCTAATTCATTGATGTATGTCTCAATTTTGCCACTGACGTTTCGCAACGGAATGCAAGCGGCGATCACCTTAAGGTTGCAAATAGCGAAACAGGATCAAAAGGGTACGCTTGGCCTAGCCGATACGTTCGAAGCCGGAGCGAGCCCGAACGAGCTCGGGTCGGCGTGGCGCTCGTCCGGCGCGGTTCGGGACAATGTCTCGGGCCGAAAGCGCTCGGCGACAAAAGAGCGCCGGCCTT